>PXRX01000020.1 GCA_003023195.1 Halobacteriales archaeon QS_8_69_26 | reverse complement strand
TGACGTTCTCCATGATGACCGTCTCGTCCGAGGACGACCAGGACCCGTCGCCGTCCCAGTCGACGTAGACGTTGGCGTAGTGGCTGTCGTAGCCGTCGTCCTCGTAGTCCAGCGCGACCTGGAACGAGTCACCCTGCTTGACCGTCACCACGTCGGGGCAGGTGAAGTCGTAGTAGGCGTTGTCCGAGGAGGACTCCACGACCTGGCCGTCCATGTCGACGTTGGTGATGTGCTCGTAGCCGCTGACGCCGCTGCCGTCGGGCCACTGGCTGGCGTCGGCACAGGAGGAACTGCTACCGGTGGTGAACGTCACCAGGCTCCCGGTGTCGGAGGTGCCGTCGCTGGCGTCCGCGACCGCGCGGTACTCGTACTCGGTGCCCGAGTTCAGTCCCGAGACGTCCGCGCTGAAGCTTCCGGTCGAGGACAGGGTCTGGGCGCTGGTGGTGTTCGAGAGGCTCCCGCCGCTGGGACCGTACTCGAAGTAGACGTCCGCCGACGAGGCGCCGCCCAGGTCGCTCAGCGTCCCGTTCAGGGTCGCGGAGGTGTCGCCGACGTTCGTGGCCGAATCCGTCGCCACCGAGAGGCTCCCGGTCGAGCCGTCCTTGACGGCGTTCTCGGCGTCGAGCAGGCCGGCCCCCTGCTCGTTCGAGCCGAGGCCGATGTCCTCGGCGGTGTCCTTCAGTCGCTGGCGGGCCTCCTTGTTGGTGTAGCCCTTTGCCATCAGGTGGCCGCCGGCGCCAGAGACGTGCGGGCAGGACATCGAGGTCCCGCTGAAGGTGTCGTAGCCGTTGATCACCGTCGACTCGATGCTCCCGCCGGGGGCGGCGAGTTCGACCTCGGGCCCGGTCGAGGAGAACGAGGACAGCGAGTCGTCCTCGTCCGTCGAGGAGACGGCGATGACCTCCGAGTACGCCGCGGGGTAGCCGACGCAGTCCGAGCATGGCCCGGAGTTACCGGCAGAGCCGACCAGCAGGACGCCGTTCTCGTAGGCGTACGTGCAGGCGTCCTTGACCGTGCTCGACCCGCTGGAGGCCCCCAGGGACATGGAGGCCACGTCCCAGCCCTGGTCGGCCGTGTACTCGATGGCGGCCGCGATGTCCGAGAAGGATCCCGAACCGCTGCTGTCCAGGACCTTCAGGGCGTGCAGGGTCGCCTCCGTGGCGACGCCGACGACGCCCTCGGTGTTGTCCACCGCGTCCGCGATGCCCGCGCAGTGGGTGCCGTGGTCGTTGTCGTCGTCCCAGTCGTAGTTGCACGTCGCCCCGTTGCTGCCGTCGCAAGCCACCCACGCCTTGCCGGCGCCGAGGTTGTTCTGCAGGTCGGGGTGGTCCGCGTCGATGCCCGTGTCCAGGATGGCGATGTCCGCCCCGCTCCCGGTTTCGCCCTCGTCGTGGAGAATGTCCGCGTCCACCCGGTCGATGCCCCAGGGTAGTGTCTGGGCCATCGCGTGCATCTGGCCGTTCTCCTCGACGTACCGGATGTTCGGGTTCTTTTCGAGCCCCTGGATCGCGTTCACCGGTACATCGATCGTCATCGCGTCGAACTTGAACCGACGCTTCACGTTGGCGGCCGCCCGTCGTGCCGCCTTCTCGCCTGCAGGGTTGGCGAACCCGACATTGACTCGCTTCTTGTTCTTGCCGGAAACCACGCCCGCCGCCGCGGCCGTCCCGACGCCCGCACCGACGCCCTTAAGTACCGATCGCCGTGGAATGTCACCGTCTGACATATGATACCCGTTCCCAACTGTCGCAACCCGGCTTAAATAATTTTCCAAAACTCCCGACCATTGTTTAATCATTTCTTAATGATCGGATATGAGTAGTCGAGTCATCAATTATCTCGAAATCGAATTAAAATAGTTGTCTCGGAAGCGATCAAACGAAATAATCCGGTTCAGCCGCCGACGGTCCCCGGAGCGGAAAGTACGCCGTCCAGGCGGCCTGGAGATCCCGGCCGAAAGCGGGTAGTGACTGAAGAGGTCGCGGGGCTACCGGGCGGTCACTCGGTGACCGTCCGGGTGTCGGACGTGGTGTTGCCGTTCGCGTCCGTGACGGTCAGGACCACGTCGAAGGTCTCGTTCTGGGCCTCCTCGATCTTGAACTGGTCGGTGCCCGAGGCGCTGGATCCGGAGACGCTGGTCGTCGAGGAGTCGACCTGGGCGCCGGACGAGTCGTAGACCACGACGTCGACCTGCGAGAGGTCGCCGTCGGCATCGCTGACTGCCCAGTCGGCCGTGAATTCGGCGTGGGGGTTCGGCGACCCGGCCTCCGTGACGGTGTAGAAGTCTATCGCCGGGTCGCTGGTCGGTTCGGTCTCGCTGGCCGTGGTGGTGTCCGAGGAGGAGGCACCGTCGGCGTCGCTGACCGTCGCCTCGACGGTGTAGGAGTTGCCGGAGCCGTCGTCGCCAGCGGCGACCAGGCGGGTCGTCCCGGAGGCGGAACTCCCGGAGACGCTCACCGTTGCCGTGTCCTCGGTCTCGCCGTCGGTGTCGTCGGTCAGGGTCAGGTCGACGGAGTCGAGGTCACCGTCGTCGTCGCTGACGCTCCGGTCGGCGTCGAACTCGGCGTCGGAGTCGCTGGTCTCGACTTCCGAGGCCGAGAGACTGTCGACGGCCGGGGTGCCGTTGGGTTCGCCCTCGGTGACCGAGGTGGAATCGGATCCGCTGTTCCCGGCGGCGTCGTTGACCGTCGTGTCGACGGTGTAGGACGGCCGCAGTGACGCCCGCACCGACGCCCGCCAGTACTGATCGCCGTGAAACGTTGTCGTCCACCATCGTGTGACCTGATTCACCTTACCAAGGATACGGGTTAAATCGGTTACTATTTACTGATGAAAAATTGATCCGCATGAAACTAGATCGGGGTCCTGTAAATAAAGTCAGGTACCCGACCCGGAACTGAGAGATCGGTGGCTACCAAGCGAGGTGCTCGTGGTACGGAACCGGTACGCTCCGGCGGTCCACCGCCGTGAACGAGCGGGGGATCCCGGTGCGGGCCGGTGCCGGCCGGTAGACGTGGTGCTCGACGCGGGCGGACAGGTGGAAAAAGCGGAGAGTCGGCGTGCGTGGAGGGCGTCAGTCGCGGTCGACGAGTTCGCCGGCGCGGAGGCCGGCGTGGCCGGCGGCCGCCACGGCGATGCCGACCATGTAGAGGTTCGTCAGTGCGACCCCGAGGCCGACGCTCTTGGCCCGGGAGTCGGTCTCCGCCTGGGCGTCCGAGAGGTCCGCACAGAGGTCGACCAGCGACCGGACCGCCTCCGAGGTACGGCTCTCCGGGTGGCGGTCCAGCGTCTCGGCGATCGGCGGACTGATCCGGTAGTAGAGCCCGACGAGCGCACGCCCCAGCGGGGTCGCGGCCATCGAGTCGTCGCGGAACCGGCGCAGCGAGTCCAGGGTCGGCCCCTCGCCGGCGGTGGCCGTCGTGATGAAGCACCCGCCACTGCTGTCGGTGGTGAAGGTACTCGTGGATCCCGTGTCGCTGTCGCCGTCGCTGGCGTCCGCGACCGCGCGGTACTCGTAGTCGGTGCTCTCGGACAGGCCGCTGATGTCCTCGCTGAAGCTCCCCGTCGAGGACAGCGTCTGGCCGCTCGTGACGTTCCACGAGGAGGCCCCGCTCTGGCGCCACTCGAAGTAACAGTCCGCCGAGGAGGCGCCGCCCAGGTCGTTCAGCGTCCCGTTCAGGGTGGCCGAGGAGGTGCCCACGCTGGACGCGGAGTCGGTGCTCACCGAGAGGATCGGTTCGCTGCTCCCGTTGAGGGCCGCCTCGACGTCCAGGAGGCCGGAGCCCTGTTCCTCGGCGGTCAGGCCGATGTCCTCGGCGGTGCTCTTCATCGTCTGGCGGGCCTCGGAGTTGCTCTTGCCGTTGGCCATCAGCTGGCCCGCGGCACCGGAGACGTGGGGACACGCCATCGAGGTGCCCGAGAGCGTGTCGTACCCGCCGCCGGCGTACGTCGAGTAGATGTCGCTCCCCGGGGCCGCCAGTTCGATCTCCGGCCCGACGTTCGAGAAGCTCGAGAGCTCGTCGTTCTGGTTGGTCGAGGAGACGGCCAGGCACTCCTCGTAGGCCGCGGGGTAGCTCACGGACCCACCGTAGTCGTTCCCGGCCGCCGCCACCAGCAGGACGCCGTTGTTCTGGGCGTACTGACAGGCGTCCTTCAGCGTCGAGTTCCCGGAACTGCCACCGAGCGAGAGCGAGCCGACGTCGTACCCCTGGTCTGCGACCCACTCGATGCCGGCCGCGATGTCGGAGTACGTCCCGCTACCGCCGCTGTCCAGCACCTTCACCGCGTGGAGGGTCGCCTCCGTCGAGACGCCGACGACGCCCTCGGTGTTGTCGATGGCGTCGGCGATCCCAGCACAGTGGGTGCCGTGTCCGTTGTCGTCGTCCCAGTCGTTGTTGCAGGTGGAGCCGTTGCTGCCGTCGCAGGCGACGTAGGCCTTGCCGACCCCGAGGTTGGCCTGCAGGTCGGGGTGGTCCTCGTCGATGCCCGTGTCGATGATTGCGACGTCCGCGCCGTTGCCGGTTTCGCCGTTACCGTGGACCACGTCCGCGTCCACCCGGTCGATCCCCCACGGGAGCGTCTGGGCGAAGGCGTGAGCGATCCGATCGTCCTCGATGTAACGGACCTTGGGGCTCCCCTCTAGCGCCTTTAGGGCCTGGTCCGGGAACCTGCCGGCCACCACCTTGCCGATGCCCTCGAAGTCCAGTTCCCGGTGGACCTCCTCGGCCCGCTCGGTTGCCACCCCGAATCCGGCGTCGGCCGTCAGCCCCACGAGCTTCCGGTCGACCTCGGGCTGGTCCGCGCTCGCCTGGCCGACCATCCCGGCCGCCATTGCGCCTGCTGCAACGTTGCGGAGAACGCGCCGCCGCGTGACATTGCCTAACATTGTCGGAACGAACTGGACGGGAGGTCGAACGCCCCTGGGATATAATTTTTCATTTTTTCTCGCTAAATCCGACTACTAAACTGGATAAACATTGAATCATGTTTGGAAAATTAACAACATCTCCGTGAGCGATTGACACTGAACCCAGCCTCGATCCGGGGGTCGCCAACTGGTGTGTGACGGCGACTCGCCGGGGATCGGTCCGCTCGCCCGTCGGCGAGTCGTCGGGGATCGGTCCGCTCGCTCGCCGGCGAGTCGTCGGGGATCGGTCCGCTCGCCCGTCGGCGATACGGCCCGTCGTGGGACGAGCCAGGAGGAACGAGGTGTCGGAGCGTCGAGGTCCGGTCTAGATCGACTGCGAGTCGGACCCGGAGGCGCCGTCGGTGTCGGTGGCGGTGACGACGATGTCGGTCCCGTTGCTCTTCGAGCGGAGTTCGTCGACGCCGGAGGCGCTGGATCCGGAGACGGCGTTGGTCGCCGAGTCGAGGACGGTGCCCGAGGAGTCGAGCATCTCGACGACGACGGTGTCGAGGTTGCCGTCCTCGTCGGCGGCACTCCAGTCGACCTCGAAGCGATCCCAGCGCGGGTTACTCTTGTTGTTCAGGGCGTCGATGCTGGCGGTCGGTGCGGCGTTGGTGCTCTCTGTCTCGCTGACCGTGGTGGAGCCCGATCCGGAACACCGGCGGGGCCGTGCGAACCGGTACACGAACGCGACGGGCGGGAGCGACTCCGAACGGTACTCGGCGGGGAGTCAGTACGGTACGACGGGACGGTAAAGTGGGATCGACGGGTGAGCGGACGGAGAGTTGGAGAACGGTGGAAGAGGGAAGTCAGCGACGGGAGACTCGACCCGCGGTCGGGGGCGGTTCAGATCGACCGCGAGGAGGAGTCGGTGTTGCCGTTGGAGTCGGTGACCGTCACGACGCTCTCGCTCGGGGTGCTCCGCGTCCGGAGTTCGTCGCTACCGGACGCCGAGGAACCGCTCACGTTGTTCGTCGTCGACGCCAGGACGCCGCCGCTGCTGTCGACGAGTTCGACCTCGACGGTGTCCAGGTTGCCGTCGTCGTCGGAGACGGCCCAGTCGGTCGTGACGCGGGTCCACGGCCCGGTCGTGCGCGTGCTGATCGAGTGGGAGTCGACCGTCGGCGCACTCTCGCTACTGCTGCTGTTGTCGGTGGTGACCGTGATCGACGAGGTGGTGGTGTTGCCCGCCGAGTCGGTGGCGTTGGCCTCGAAGGTGTGGTCGCCGTCGGAGAACTGGGTGGTGTCCAGGGAGTCCTCGTAGTAGCCCGACGTAGAGTTGTAGCTCGTCGTGCGCGAGGATCCGCCGTCGACGTTGTAGGTGACGTCGAGGGTGTCGTCGCCGTCCTCGCTGTCCGAGGCGTCGATCTGGACGGTGATCGTCCCGCTGACGGTGTCGCCGTCGCCGGGGTTGACCCACGAGACGCTCGGGGCACTGTCGCCACCGCCGCCGTCACCGCCCAGCACCGCGTTCTCGGCGTCGAGCAGGCCGTACCCCTGCTCGTTGTCCGCGAGGCCGATGTCCTCGGCGGTGCTCTGGAGCTGGTTGCGGGCCTCGGTGTTGGTGTAGCCGTTGGCCATCAGCTGGCCGCCAGCGCCGGAGACGTGGGGCGTGGCCATCGAGGTGCCCGAGAACGTGTCGTAGCCGCTGGGGACCGTCGAGTAGACGTCCTTGCCGGGCGCGGCGAGTTCCACCTCGGGACCGGTCGAGGAGAAGTCAGCCAGTTCGTCGTTCTCCGTGGTCGCGCTGACCGCGATGCACTCCTGGTAGGCCGCCGGGTAGCCCACGCAGTCCGTACAGGGGCCGTCGTTGCCGGCCGCCGCCACCAGGAGGACGCCCTTGTCGTAGGCGTACTGGCAGGCGTCCTTCACGACGGAGGAGTCGTCCCCGCCGAGGCTCATCGAGGCCACGTCGAAGCCCTGGTCGGCCGCCCACTCGATGCCGGCGGCGATGTTGTCGTAGGACCCGGAGCCACAGCCGTTGAGTACCTTGCCGGCGTGCAGCGTCGCCTCCGTCGAGACGCCGACGACGCCCTCGGTGTTGTCGACGGCGTCGGCGATGCCGGCGCAGTGGGTGCCGTGGTCGTTGTCGTCGTCCCAGGCGTAGTTGCAGTCGTTGTTGTTGTCGTCACAGCCGAAGATGCCGCCGGTCGCCTCGCCACAGCACTCGTCGGCGAAACACTTCCCGCCGGCGATGTTGGCCTGGAGGTCCGGGTGGTCCGAGTCGATGCCCGTGTCGAGGATGGCGATATCGGCGCCCGACCCCGTCTCGCCGTTGTCGTGGAGGACGTCCGCGTCCACCCGGTCGATGCCCCACGGGAGGGTCTGGGCCAGGGCGTGCATCTGGCCGTTCTCCTCGACGTAGCGCACGTTGGGGTTGTTCTGGAGGCCCTTGGCCGCCTCCTTGGAGGCCCGGATCGTCACTGCCCCGAACTGGAACTCCCGCTTGACATCGTCGGCCGCCCGTTCGGCCGCCGCCCGACCCTTGCCGTTCGCGAAGCCGACGTTGAACTCCTCCTTCCCGCTGCCGGACGCGACGCCCGCCGCCGCCGCGGTTCCGACGCCCGCGCCGACGCCCTTGAGAACCGATCGCCGTGATACGCTGTCGTCTGTCATGCTGGAACGTGGTTCCATATCACACGATCCTGGATTAAATAACTTTTCAATTCTAGCCGTGTAAATTTCGATCAATTCGACAAAGACAACTCCGAGGTTATTATGAAAAAACAAAATACCGAATATTGACGTGGCCGGGGATCCCGATCGGGCCGGCGACCCCGCGTCCGGCCCGATCCCCTGGTCCGGAATCGTCCGACGATCCCCTCCGGCCCCTGATCGACCCGAGGCGGCCGGCACCCGGCCGCCCCCGGACCGTCCCGGACATGTTTGGTCGAATAAACATGTCTGACGTAAGAGCTTTTAGCGACGGGACGGTCCGTACGGGCATGGGCCTGATGAGCAAAGTCATCGGCGTCGACGACTCCCGGTCGACCGCCGACTACGTCGACCTCGACCTCGACGCCTTCGACACCGGGAACGGCGACGCGGCGATGAACGTCCACGTCGCAGAGATCCACGACCAGCGAGACACCATCGAGATCAAGGACGCGGTCTACGACGGCGACCTCGTCATCGCGGACATCACCCGCCTGCGGACCGAGGACCGGACCGTCGAACACGTCATCGACGAACTCCGCCAGGTCGCCAAGGAAGTCGACGGCGACATCGTCCAGAAGGGCGAGGACCAACTGATCGTTACCCCCACCGGCGTGGGGATCAGCCGCCGGAAGCTCGGCAAGCACTGACCGCCGCCCGCTCGACCGGTCTCTCCTCCACGCAGCCCCTCGACTCCCCGTCCGACCGTCGGGAACCCGGATCTACCCTCGTCGACGGTCGACGACCCGGATCCGCCCGAACCGACGGTCAAGGACTCGGATCCGCCTGAACCGACGGTCGGAAACTCGGATCCGCCCAAACCGACGGTCGAGGACTCGGATCCGCCCGGTCGACCACCGCCGGTCCGGCGCCGGTCATCCGGTCCCGTCACGCAGGTACCGGTACGCGCCGACGCCCAGTCCCGCCAGCGCCGCCAGCGCTCCGAACCCCGGTACCGATCGTCCGTCCCCCGAGTTCGTCCCGTCTCCGGCGGGCGGAGTCCCGGTGCGCCCCGTCGTGGTCGTTCCACCTGAGGTGGCGGTCGGCGTGGCCTCCCCATCCGACGGTACCTCGACGACAGCCATCGGCTGGTCCGGCAGTTCGTTCGCCGTGAGGAAGGCGTACCCGTCCGCGAGGTCGGCGTTGTGGATCCGGCTCGGGAACTCGTGGAACCCGTCGACCCGCCGGGGGTCGGCGGGGTCGGAGACGTCGTAGAGCAGGAGTCCCTTCGGGGATCCCCGCCTGGCGGGCGCCGGGACCAGCAGACGGTCGCCGTCGACGGCCACGTCCAGGACCGCCTCCAGTGGGCCGTCGGGGTGGTCGGCGAGCAGTCCCCGCCGCTCCGCGAGTACGGTCGGGTTCGTGGGGTCGCTCACGTCCACGACGACGAACCCGTCCGTGGCCGCGACGTAGACCGTCTCCCCGTCGGGGCCGACGACGGCCTCGGCCGCACCCTCGACGGCGACGGATCCCAGCGGTTCGAACGGCTCCTCGGCTGGCGGCGTCGGGTTCGGGGTCGTCGTGGGTCCCGGAGTGGTCCCGTTCTCGGGGGTCGAGGTCGGCGTCCTGGTCGGCGGCCGGTCCACCAGCGACGGGGGATCCGGCTGTCGGCCCGGACGGTCGGGGAAGACGTACAGTCGTCCCTCGGTCTCCCCGCGGTCGTAGCTGGAGGCGACGAACGTCCCGCCGGCGGCCACCTGCGCGGTCCAGAACCGGGCGACCGACGGGTCGCGCCACCACGCCAGCAGTTCCGGGTTCGACGGGTCGGAGACGTCGTGGACCTTCACCCCGCCCTGGTACCACGAGGAGTAGAGCCGATCATCCCGGAGTTCGAAGTTGTGGGCGGTCACCCACGTGCCCGGGCGGGCCTCGTTTTCGGCCCGCGGCGGGGGGATGGCCGACACCTCCTCCGGGTCCGACGGATCGGAGACGTCGTACAGCCGGATCCCGCCCGGTCCGCGGGCGTCGGTGTAGGGGTCGTCCCACCCCTCGGCGCCGACCGCCAGGCGGCCCCCCTCGGCGTGGGCGTAGTGGGCGTTGCCGGGGGCCTCCAGGCGCGCCCGCTGGCGGGAGACGTCGGCGGTCAGTTCCTCCAGTTCCTCCAGCGAGTAGTGCCCCGCCCGGCCGACGAACTCCGGGCTGGTGGGATCGGAGACGTCGAGGATCCAGGTCCCGGCCTCCCAGAACGCGCAGTAGGCGTACTCGTCGACGACGGTCACGTCGTGGAGGGTGCGGGCGTACCGCCATATCGCCCCCCACCGGTCGTCGTACCCGGGGATCGACCACCGGGCCACCTCGCTGAACTCGTCGGTAGAGGCGGGACTGGCCATCCCGTCCGCGACGGCCGGGGCAGCGATCCCCGGAAGCGCGAGCGCACCGGCCGCCCGCAGGAGGGCTCTGCGTCGCACGCCCTCGGCTCGGGACTTGAGGACCATAAGTCACCCCCTGGATCGGATCCCTGCCCTCCCCCGGGCTCCGACCCCTCGGGCCGGGGGTGGCCCTCGGGGTCCTCGCGGCCGCCGGATCGCTGACTCGGCGACGTGATCCCATGGAGGGACCGTTCAGTCGTCGGTCGGTGCCCCGTCGGCCGGGTTGACGGAACCGTCGGCGTCGTCCACGACGTCGCCCCCGGGACCGCGGGTCGCGTCGGCGTCGCGCCAGGTGCCCCGCTGGTACCAGGCGTAGGCCATCGCCGCGCCGAGGACGTTCGAGACGGCGAAGGCAAGCCAGATGCCGTTCGTGCCGGCGGGGTCGATCCCCAGGAAATCGGGCGGGCGGACGGCGAAGTACGCGAACGGCAGCCGGATCAGCCCGAGCGCGGAGATGGAGATGACCGCGGCGGTGAACGTCTTGCCCGCGCCCCGGAAGCTCCCGTTGTAGGCCCGCATCGCGCCGAGGAACCCGAAGGTGGGGGCGACCCACCGGAGGAAGTCCCGGGCGACCCGGATCACCTCGGGGTCGTTGCTGAACAGCGCGGCGATCGGGGTGGCCCCGACCCAGGTGAGGACGCCGGCCCCGGCGAGGACGCCGAACATCACGACGGCGGCGAGTCTGGCGGCCTCGGCCGCCCGGTCGGGCTTGTCGGCCCCGAGGTTCTGGCCGGTCATCGTCTCGACGGCGCGCCCGACCGCGATGGCGGGCAGGAAGATGACCGAGAACACCCGGATCCCGATCCCGAACCCGGCGACGACGGGGGTGGCGAACAGGCCGACGATGACCAGCATCAGGTTCACCGACACCGACCGGCCGACCCCCTCGACCGACGAGGGGAGGCCGATCCGGACCAGTTTCCGGGCGTACTCCAGGTCCGGAGAGAGGTCACCGACCCGGATCCGCACGCCACGGCGCCCGTCGACCATGATCCACATGCCGACGAGGAAGGCCACCCCCCGCGAGAAGATGGTGGCGTAGGCCGCGCCGGCGACGCCCAGTTCGGGGAACGGCCCGACCCCGAAGATGAGCAGGGGGTCGATGAGGATGTTGACCACGACGGTGCCGAACATCACCAGCATCGGCGTGATGGTGTCCCCGTACCCCCGCATCAGCGAGATGAACACGAAGAAGCCGAACATCAGCGGCAGGCCGACGGCGATGACCCGCATGTACTCCCCGACGAGGCGCTGGACGTTCGGTTCGGCCCCGAGCAGTCCGGCGATCGGCTCGACGCCGAAGTAGCCGACCGCGCCGAGGACGGCGGCCACGATGGCGGCGAAGGTCACCGTCTGGGCGGCCGCGTACTGGGCCTGTCGCTCCTCCTCCGCCCCGGTGTGCTGGGCGACGAGGACGGAGCCGGCGACCGAGACCCCCAGCCCGAACGAGATGAGCAGGAAGACCATCGGGAACGCGAAGGAGATGGCCGCCAGCGCCTCCGTGCTGTACTGGCCCAGCCAGAACGTGTCCGCAAGGTTGTAGGCCGTCTGGAGGAGGTTCGTCACGACGATCGGCAGGGCGAGGTAGAACAGCGGCCAGCCGATCCCGCCGCTGGTCAGGTCGAACTCCTCGCGGCCCTTGAACAGCGCGGACACCCGGGATCGCAGGCTCACTCGCTCACCCCTCCGGCGACGTCAGTGGTGCCCTCGGCACCTTCGGTCGCCGATTCCCTACCCTCCGGATCCTCGGAGGGGAGGCCGACCGACCGGTCGACGGTCGCGCCCTCGGCCAGCAACCCGAGGACGTACTCGACGAGGTGTTCCCGCATCGCCGCGACGTCGCTCCCGGCGGCGACCGACCGGGTCCAGGTCCCGTGCATGTAGGTCGTGACGAACGATGCGACCGCGTCCGGGTCCGTCTCCTCGGGGAACTCCCCGGCCTCGATGCCCTCGACCACGAGCGCACGCACCCGGTCGCGGGCACGGTCGTCGAACCACGTCAACCGCTCGCGGAACGCCTCGCGGTAGGGGGACTGGGCCTTTATCTCCAGGAACGCCGTCGTGAATCCGGGTGCGTCCCCGGACCGGTCGGTCGAAAGGACGATCCTGATCATACCGATCAGCCGTTCGGCCGGCGAGTCGCCGGGCGGGTCGGCGGTCATCTCCTCGAACTCCCCGTAGAGGTGTTCGAGGAACTGCTCGAAGAGGTCGGCCTTCCCGTCGAAGTGGTAGTGCAGCGACGCCTTGCTCCGCTCCGTCTCGTCGGCGATGTCCTGCATCGTCACCTCGGCGAACCCGTGGGCACACAGCGCCCGGTAGGTCGCCGCCAGGAAGGCTTCCTTCGCGTCCGATGAACTCGTGGTTTCCTCCGGCATTGGTGTACTCCGAGTGTCGCGCCCGCGGCCGGTGGGGGCGGCGACGGGGCGCGACGGTTCTCACCCGATCTTGACTGACCAGTCAGTCAAGCCTTTCGGTCGACGATGTGGATCGGTGACGGGGAGCACACCCCCTACTCCGATCCCCTTCCGGGGGCTTCCCGGTCACGATCCGGCCCCCGGGTACCGACCCTTGACGCGACGACGGGACGGGTTCGGCAGGCCGGTCTGCGGGACCCGCACCGGAACCTGCACCTTCGGCCGGGTTTAGGCCGGGTGGCACCCGGATCCGGACGCGATGACCCGAGACACGCACGACGTCGCGGCATCGACCGACGACCACGAGTCCGAGACGGTGACCGACGGCGGTTCGGAACCCCGACCGAAGCGGGCCAGCCCCCGGGGTGCGACCGGCGACGGCGACGGGCCGCCGGGGGACGGTGGGTCGCCGACGTTCGAGCACGACGCCCTGTTCGACCCCGAGTTCTACCTCCCGACCGTCGGGGAGTTGCTGGGGCCGGAACGGGCCGAGGCCGACGCCGAGTTCCTGGCGACGCACCTGGACCTCTCGGCCGGCGACCGGGTCCTCGACGCCCCCTGCGGGCACGGCCGCCACGCCAATCGGCTCGCGGAGCGGGGGTACGAGGTGGCCGGCCTCGACCGGAGTCCGGAGTTCCTCGACCGTGCACGCACGGACGCCCGCGACCGGGGCGTGGCCGGGGCCGTCGAGTACGTCGAGGGGGACCTGCGCGACCTGCCGTGGGACGACGACGAGTTCGACGCGGCCTACAACGTCTTCACGAGCTTCGGGTTCTTCGACGAGGCTGGCAACCGGCGGGTCCTCTCGGAACTCGCCCGCGTCCTCCGGCCCGGCGGCCGCCTGGTGATGGAGATGGCCGACAAGGAGGCGATGCTCTTCGACTACAGACCGGAGAGCGTCACGGAACTGGAGGACGGCTACCTCGTCGAAACCCGGGAGTACGATCCCACGACGTCCCGTAACCACACCGAACGCGTGACCGTCCTCGACGGGGCGGTCAGCGAGGGCACCTACGAGGTCCGGGTGTACGGCTACCGCGAACTGAAGTGGCTCCTGGAGGACGCCGGCTTCCGCGTCCTCGACCTGTTCGGGAACATGGACGGCGAGGACTACTCCCTGGAGACCGGTCGGCTCTGCGTCGTCGCCGAGCGGACCTGATCGCCGGCGGTCGACGGCCGATCCCTCGCGGCGGTCGTTCCACCGTCGGATCCGGTCCAGTCCGCCGTCGGACCCGCGTCAGGTCCGCCGGATCCGCGGTCACGCGGCCTTCGGTATCGTCACGACGAAGACGCTCCCATTCGGGTCGTTGTCCTCGACCCGGACGGTACCGCCGTAGCTCTCCGAGGGCCGTCGCGTGCCCCGGTACCACGGCCCGCGAAGTCACCGTCGCGAGGGCGGTCGAGGTCCGGGTCGCCCGTCGCGGGGCTACTCGTCGTCGATCCGTCGCTGCCACTCCTGGACGGTCGCCAGCAACTCGACCGGCGGCGTCTCCTCGACGTCCAGGTCGGCGAGGGCGTCCAGGACCTCCCGCGCCTCGGGGTCAATGCCGGCGTCGTCACCGTCCCGGCCGGATCCCGGCGGACCGCCCGTGTCGCTCGACGATCCCCCGGGACCGCCGGATCCCGTGCCAGTGCCGTCGGAGTGGTCCTTGCCGCCGGATCCCGCCCCGCCGGACCCGTCCGCGGCCGAGGCGGGGCGCATCTCCCCGGAGGAGACGTCGAAGACGACCTGCTGGGTCGTCGACCCGCCCGCCCCGCGGGCCTCGATGGCCTTCTCGCGCCGCAGGCGGTCGAGCACGTCCCGGGCCCGGTCGACCACGGGTTCGGGGACCCCGGCCAGGTCGGCGACGTGGATGCCGTACGAGCGGTCCGTGGGGCCGTCCCGGACCGTCCGGAGGAAGGTGATGGTTCCGTCGCGTTCGTCCGCTGCAACGTGGACGTTCGCCACCCGGTCGAGGTGCTCGGCCATCGTCGTCAGTTCGTGGTAGTGGGTGGCGAACAGCGTCTTCGCCCGGACCTCGTTGTGGAGGTACTCGGTCGCCGCCCAGGCGATGGAGATCCCGTCGAACGTGGCGGTTCCGCGTCCCACCTCGTCCAGGATCACCAGCGAGTCCTCCGTCGCGGCGTGGAGGATGTTCGACAGTTCCTCCATCTCGACCATGAACGTCGACCGCCCGCCCGCCAGTTCGTCCAGCGCCCCGACCCGGGTGAACACGCCGTCGACCGGGTCGATTTCGGCCGACTCGGCCGGGACGAAGCTCCCGACCTGCGCCAGCAGGGTGATCAGCGCCGTCTGGCGCATATAGGTGGACTTCCCCGACATGTTGGGACCGGTCACGATCAGGAAGGAGCGCTCGTCGTCCAGGCGGGCGTCGTTGGGGACGAAGTCGGTGGTCCCCTCCACGACGGGGTGGCGCCCGGCCCGGACGTCGATGCCGCCGCCGCCGAGTTCGGGCCGGGTCCAGTCGTTCTCGACGGCGTGGGTGGCCAGCGACCCGAGGACGTCGACCGTCGCCAGCGCCCGCCCCACGTCCTGGAGGAGTTCCGCACGGTCGGCCACCCGCTCCCGGAGCCGGTCGAATATCTCCGTTTCCATCTCCCCGCGGCGCTCCTCCAGGCGCAGGACCTCCCGTTCGCGCTCCTCCAGTTCGGTCGTCGTGAACCGCTCGGAGTTCTTCAGCGTCTTCACCGGTTCGTAGCGGTCCGGGACCGCGTCGGTCTCGGACTTGCCGACCTGGAGGTAGTAGCCGTCGGTCTTGTTGCGCCCGACCGAGAGGTGGGTGATGCCAGTCTTCGCCTTCTCCCGGTCGGCCAGCGAGTCGAACCACTCCTTCAACTCTTCGTGGCGGTCGATCACCTCGTCCAGGTCGGCGTCGTAGCCGCGGGTGATCACCCCGCCCTCGCCGGGCGAGGCGGCCGGGTCCTCGGCCAGCGCCGCGGCCAGTTCCCCCCGCAACTCGGCGGCCGCCCGGCGGTCGGGCCGGTTGAGGATAGCCGGCAGGGGCGAGTCCGACAGGTCCGACCCGGTGTCGGGCGGCGCGGTCCGGTCCTCGCCGTCGCTAGCGGCCCCGCCGCCCTCGACGGGATCGAGCCCCGCGATCCCCGCGAGGTCGGGGAGGACGGCCAGGGTGTCCCGGGCGGCCAGCAGGTCCCGGGGGCCGGCGCTCCCGCTTGCGGCCCTGCTGGCCAGTCGCTCCAGGTCGTAGACCTCCGAGAGCACCTCGCGGATCCGCTCGCGGTCCAGCGGCGCGGCCGCGAGGGCCTCGACGGCGTCGTGTCGCTCCCGCAGGACTGCACGGTCCCGGCGCGGGCGGGTGAGCCACTCCGCGAGCGTCCGGGATCCCGGGCTGGTGACGGTGTGGTCGACCGTCTCCAGCAGGGTCCGCCCGCCCTCGGTCATCGGCTCGGTGAGTTCGAGGTTGCGCTGGGTGGTCGCGTCGAGGGTGACGTGGTCCTCGCCCCGGTAGGGGGTGATCCGGGTCATCGACGCCAGCACGCCCGTTCCCGTCTCCTCGACGTAGTCGAGTGCGGCCCCGGCCGCCCGCACCGCCGCCCCGTCGGGGTCCAGGCCGACGCTCTCGACGGCGTCGCCGAACTGCTCGCTGGTTCGCCGGCGTGCCCGGCCGGGTTCGAACGCCCGCGTTTCGTGGAGGGTCAGCGACGCGTCGGTGCGCTCGCGGACCCGCGCCAGGAAGTCGTCGTCGTTGCGCACGTCCGGCCCCGGGAGGACCTCGGCGGGGTCGAACCGGTACAGCTCCGAGAGCACCTCGTCGTGGGCGTCCGCGCCCGCCGCGTCGGTCACCAGGAAGCGACCCGTCGTGACGTCGGCGAAGGTCAGTCCCCACTTCCCGCCGACTTCCCCCTCCCGGACGACCGTCGCGAGGTACCGGGCCTCGGTGTCCGTGGTCTCGAGCAGGGTCCCCGGGGTCGCGACCCGGGTGACCGCGCGGGCGTGGCCGTCCGCGGTTTCGTGCTGGTCGGCGACCGCGACCCGGTACCCCCGCTCGACCAGCGCCTTCACGTACGGCGTCAGGTCGTCGACCGGCACCCCCGCCATCGGGTAGGAGTCGCCGGCCGACCCCTTCTGTGAGATCTTCAGGTCCAGCTCCTCGCCGACCAGTTCGGCGTCCTCGTCGAAGAACTCGTAGAAGTCGCCCACCTGCATCGCCAGGAGATCCGCACCCGCCTCGCGCTTGAGCGCGAAGTACTCGCCGACGATCCCCTCGGCCTCGGTCATACCCGACCCTCGGGGGGAGCGCCGATAAAACGCTGTGGGATCCAGTCGTCGGACCCCGGTCGAGCGGGGTCGGAGTGCGGGTCCCCCGGGGCGTCTACAGCGGATCCACCAGGTCCCGGAGCGCCGCCGCGGGGTCGTCGGCCTTGGCGACGCCGCTGGCGAGCAACACGCCGTCGGTCCCGAGTTCGCGGGCGGCGACGACGTCCTCGCCGGTCGAGATGCCGGCCCCACAGAACACGTCGACGTCGGGGTCGACGGCGGTCACGGCGTCGACGGCGTCGCGCACCACGTCGGGGTCGGCCTGGCTCACCGGCGTCCCGGTGCCGATCAACTCGGGGGGTTCCAGCGCGACGGCGTCGGGGCCCAGGGCCGCGGCGGCGGCCGATTGCTCGGGGGTGTTCGCGCAGACGACCGTCTCCAGGTCCGCGCGGTCGGCGGCGGCGAGGCCGTCGTCGACGTCCGCCAGCTTGAGGCGGCGCTCGGAGTGGTTCAGCAGGGTCCCCTCGCCCCCGGCGTCGGCGACGGCCTCCGCCAGGGTCGACCCTGTATGGCTCCCGTGGTCGACGGGGCTGACGTGCTGTGCCCAGGTCTCGACCCCGGTCCCGGCGACCGTCTGGAGGTGGGCCGCCTGCGGTGCGACTGCGACCCGGACGCCGGACTCCCCGGCGACCGCTGCGGCGGCCGACGCCACCGCTTCCGGGTCGCAGGGGTAGGCCTTCAGGTTGACGAGGACGAACATGCCCGACCGGGGGATCGGGAGCGGGAAATAGGTTCCGGGACCGGACAGTCGGTCCGAGGGGTACCGCTCAGGACCGGCGCTTCTCGCCGTCCCACTCGACCCCGACCAGGTCCTCCGCCTCCCGGAGAACGAACGGTCCGATCGCCAGCGTTCGCTTGGTGACCGTCGCGATCCGCACGACGTACGCGAGCAGGAGCAGGAACGGCACCACGGCGACGGTCGTCGCGACCGCGACGACCGCTACCAGCGCGTCCGCCCCGAGGACCACCTCCTCGAAGGCGGCGACGTCCAGGAAGACGATCATCTCCGCCGAGACGACCAGTGCGGGGACCGCGGTCAGGAGGATCCGCCGGGAGAGGTCGACGAGTTCCCACTGGAAGTACAGCGTCTTGAAGTGCTCGCGGGCGGGCGCGAACAGTTCGAGGGCCTCGATCAGCCGTTCGAGTGCCGCCGTCCCGTCCTCGTCCAGGGCGTCGCCGTACCGCTCGTGGATGCGCCGGGCGGCGAAGATCTTCCGGGAGTAGTTGAAGTCGAGTGCGGCCGAGACGACGTCGTACGTGCCGAACTCTGCCCCGTCGAGTCTCCGGGAGACGTCCTCGGCGTTCCCGGTCACGCTCTCCGCGAGGTCCTCGACGTCGGCCACGAGGTCCGCGTCGGCGTCGCGGGGGACCGCCTCCCGGAGGTCACCGGCGCGGTGGCCCGACACCTCCACGAGCGCGCGGAGGAACTCGGCGGGCCGGGCCGGACTGACGGGTGCCTCGACGGCGTCGGCGACGTCGTCCCGGAAGTCCATCGACCCCGCCATGCGCTCGCGCTGGTCCCCGACCGCGCCGAGTTCCTGCGAGAGCACGAGCTGGTTTATCGTGAGCACCAGCGTGACGCCGGTGACCGTCCCGGTGAGCAACGCCTGGAACAGCGTGTCGACCGAGTCCCCGGCGCGGACCGCACCCTGGGCGGGGGGATAGAGGTATCCCACAGCGACCAGCGTTCCCACCACGGCCGCCACCAGGAGGCCGGTCACGACCCAGCGGTCGACCTCCAGCGCGATCCACAGCATCGTCCGGCTCCCGTCGGCCCGTTCGCGTAACCGGTCGGCGGGTCGGTCTCCGGTGTCTGCCATGCAGACGTGTAGACGTGCCAACGGGTAAAGTGGTCCGCCGTCCGGTCCCCGGGAGGCCGCGACGGCACCCGGGAGGCGTCCGGATCCCGGGATCGGTACCTCGTTCAGTCCCCCGGGTCGGGCACCCGTGGCCCGCCGGAACCGTCGAAACCGGCCAGTTCCGCGCTGACTCGCCAGAGGCGGCGGGCGGTGCGGTCGTCGCGTGCCCGCCGTGACGGGGTGACCGGCCGGCAGTCGGCGTAGTAGCCGCCGTTCTCCGGGGGATCGGGGACGGCGGCGAGGTACACCGGGGTCTCGGCGGCCTCGGCGACGGAGGAGAAGGCGTCCGAGACCCCGGGGATCCGGGACGCGACCTGGATGGGTGCCCGGAGCGAGGGCGGGTACTCCCGGCCGACGCTGCTCCCCGGGACGACGCCCGGGTGGAGGGCAGTGGCGGTCCCGCCGGTCCCTAGCCCCTCGAACCGGCGGGCCAGTTCCCGGGTGAACAGCAGGTTCGCGAGCTTCGACCGGGCGTAGGCGGCCAGGCCGCCCTCGCCGGGCGTCCGGAGCGACCGGAAGTCCATCCGGGCGAGGCGGTGGACGTTCGAGGCGACGGTCACGACGCGGGCCCCCCGGACGAGGGGCCACAGGAGGTTCGTCAGGAGGAACGGCGCGAGGTGGTTGACCGCCACGGTTCGCTCGACGCCGTCGGTCGTGCATCCACCCGCGGGGAAGATCGCTCCGGCGTTGTTCACGAGGACGCCCAGGCGGTCCCGGTCGGCCCGGACGGCGCTGGCGAGGTCACGGACATCCCCCTGGTCGGCGAAGTCCGCGAGGTGGAGGGCGGCGTCCGTCCCGGCCCCGCGCAGGCGTTCGACGACCGCCTCGCCCTTCGCCCGGTCGCGGCCGTGGACGAGCACCGTCGCGCCCAGTCGACCCAGCGCAAGCGCGGTTTCGCGACCGATCCCGTCGGTCGCGCCGGTCACCAGCACCGTGGCCCCCGAGAGGTCGACCTCCGCGACGCCGGCCCCGACTTCCGGGCGGTTGATCGCCATGCGCTCGAAAAAGTGCCCGTCGACCGGGGCGTCAGTCCTTGCGCTCGACCATGTCCCCGAGGGTGTACTCGCCCGTCGAGGAGTCTGCCTCCCACTCGCTGTCCTCGGGTGCGGAGCCGCCGCTGAGGTCGATGTCGAGGAACCCCTCGAGTTCGGCCTGCACGTCGTCGCTGGGGAGCGTCTCCCCGCGTTCGAGCTTCCGGATCAGCGAGGCCTTCTCGTTGAGTTCGTTCGCCAGGTCGGACTGGCTCATCCCCCAGGACTCGCGGGCCCGCCGGATCCGCTCGTCGTAGTCCTGGGCGAGTTCGTCGAGGTCGTCGAACATGTCCGAGCGGCGGCCCGACCCGCCGCCCCCACCCGAGGAGGCGGACGTCCCCGTGCTCGTCCCGGACGACGAGGACGACGAACTCGACGACGACCCCGACGTGGAGTACTTGGTGGACGTCGAGGAGGTGTCCTGGGTCTTGACCTCCGTCCCGAACGAGGCACACTGGTCACAGACCTCCAGCTCGGCACCTTCGACCTTCACGGTCTTGGGTGACGGCGTCTCGGTGCCGCACATCTCACACTGGACCATGTTTCCGTGGTTGGCCGCGCCCCGGCATAAATGATGCGCCGGGTCCCCCGCGGTGATCGGTCCCGGGTCGAGCGGACCGGGATCGCCGGTGGTATTCGGCCACGGTCGAGTGCGCCGGCACGGATTCCCGGTGTCGCGCGAGCGTCGGCCCGCGGTCGACCCGACGCAACGCTTTCGTCCCCCGACCCGGAAGGGATCCCATGAGCACGACCGTCGAGACGCCCGCCCCCGACCAGACGTGTGCGTACTGCGGGTCGCGGGTCTTCGACCACGACCCCATCTGCGTCCGCGACTGCACCGCCGACTGCGGTTCGCCGGAGTACTTCTGCAACTACGCCTGCCTGTCGGCGTACATCGACGAGAACGAACTCACGTTCGGCGACGCCTGCGAGTGGTCGCCCGACTAGAACCCAGGCCTCGACTCCGACGTTCTGTTCGAACACTGGCGAGTTTCCGGATCACTGGGAGCCGGCCCTACTCCCCGTCCCGCGGTGAACCGCCGTCCGGTGCCCCGCCCGTCCCGGCGGATCCGCCGTCGTCCCGGGCGGTCGCGGTCTCGCCCCCGTCCGGCTCTCCACCGAGCCTCTCCAGTTCGCCGAGGATCCGCCGAGCGTCCTCGACCTTCTCGGTCGCGCGACGCTGGAGGTTGTCGACGTTCGACGGGGTGGAGTCCATCGCCTCGGCCGCCCGCTCCCGGTCCAGGCCCGCGACCTCCCGGAGCAGGTAGGCCAGCGCCTGTCGCTCGGTGAGGATCGGTCCCGCGAGCGCGTCCGCGACGTCCCGGGCGGCCTCGACCACGACCCGTTCGTCGGCCGCCTGGAGGGTCCAGTCGCCGCAGTCGTGGCAGACGCCCTGCGCCTCGGCCTGCAGGGGACCGACCTCGTGGACCATCCCGTAGCCGCAGTGGACGCAGGTGAACGTCCGCTCGACGTCGTGATCGATCGGGACCCCCTCTCCGTCGGCCTCGGATCCTCCTTCCTCCCCGTCGGATCGTGTCTCCGTTTCGCTCTCCGGGTCTGAGCCGCCGTCAGTCAGGGGGTCGCTCCTCGGGCTTGGATCGGGATCGGACATCGTATCGGGACGGTACGACCCGGAGGTACAAAAAATTGCACCACAAACAATGCAATGATGCCGTGTGTCAGGGCGAGGACCCGGACGCGATCGGCCCGTAGACGGCGACGACGACGGCCGCACCGATCCCCTCGAACTCGTCGGCCGCGATCCGTGTCTCCTCTGCGTCGGTCCAGGCCCAGTCACGCAGGTCGCGGGCCTCCCGGAGGCCGGTCTCGACCTCCCGGCGGCACTCCGCGGGGTCCCCGGCGTATCCCTCGATGAGGACCCCGCCCTCCTCGGCGAGGGTCCAGCCCAGGCCCGCGACGACGCGGCCCCGGCCCACGTTCCGGGCGAGGACGACGCCGACTCGCTCCCCGACGGGCCAGCCCGGGTCGGCGGTGCCGACTTCCTGGATCGACGTTTCGGGGGGAACGACCGACGAGAACCCGACCAGGTTGTAGTTGTGGAGGCCGGCCTCGGCGAGGGCGGCGTCGAACGCGCCCAGTTCCGACTTCCCCGCCGCGGTGCCCCACGCGATCCGGATCGGCATGGGTCCCCTCCGGGCGGTTGCGGGTTAACGCTGGCGTCCTGGCCTTCGGGGTACGCCAGTCCATTTTACCGTAAATTTACTGTAAACTACCGGACGACGCCGGGGGCGATCCCCCGGTGTGTCAAAGGGCCCTTTCACCGTGGGGAAAGGGTTTATCCCGGCCCTGTCAATGGGTGGGTATGAAGCGACGAACCCTACTCACGAACGTCGCAGGGATCGCCGCCGCTGGCGCCGCCGGCTGTCTCGGCGGCGGGACCACGGGCGGCAACGGTACGACGCCCGGCGACGACCCGACGACCACGCCCGACGACCCGACCACGACCCCGGACGACCCGACGCCTACCCCGAGGGAGTCCCCGAACGCCGCCGACTGGAACCCGTCGTCGGCCTCGCCCCACGAGACGGCGACGCTCGGGAGTCGCGAGGGGGTCCCCTTCCCGGACAACAACAAGCCCCACACCGTGCGGGTCTGGAACGCCGCGACCGTGGACCGCGAGATCGCCCTCGTGTTCCTCGCCGGCGACGAGGTGGCCTACGAGCGCGGGTTCTCGGTGCCGGCCGACGGCTGGGTCAGCGTGACGATCAACGAGCCGGGTCCCTACGAGGTCGCGGTCGAGGTCGACGGCGAGCGGGGGGACACGCTCGAACTGGGCGGGAGCACCTTCGACTGCAACGACTCCGTCACGAGCGTCGCGGTCGGCCCCGAGGGGTCGGTCGACTCGATAACGGAGTCGACGACGATGGCCTGCGGCGGGCCGGCACAGAACGGCCAGTCGTTCGCCCGCGGCCAGAGCGACTGCGGGTCCCGCGACGACGCGGCCGTCGAGTTCCGGGAGGAGGCCGTCCACGTCACCGGCGCGGTCCGGACGCCGAACCCGTGTTCGGACCTGACGCTCGCGTCGGTCACCCTCGACGGCGGCGAGTACGCCGACGACGAGTCCACCCTCGCGCTCACGGTCGCGACCGACGGCAAGCGAAAGGACGTCTGCGTCGACTGCGTGGGAACCGTCGAGTACGAGGCCAGCGTCGAGTTCCGGAACGACTACCCCCAGCGGGTCCGGGTGGTCCACGAGAGCATGGACGACTCCCGGACCGTCGCCGAGGTCGAGCGCGGACCGGGCACCTCGCCCTGACAGCCTGATCCCGATCCCGTCCCGTACGGTAGCGGATCACCGACTGTTCTTCGTCGCCGCCTGCGGATCTCCGGGCTCCCCGACCCCTCCGCTGACGCCCTCAGGTGAGGTCGCTCCAGGCGCCCCAGAACCGCTGGACAGCGGTGAGGTGGCCGACGACCGCGAACAGGACCAGCAGCCACCCGACGACCCCCAGGCCCAGTACGGAGACGGTGAGCGCCGCCTCGACGAGGACGAGGACGCCCACCAGCACCAGGCGGTCGGCCCGCCCGAGCAGGCCCCCGTAGCTCCGGTCGAGGCCGACCGCCTGGGTCTGGGTCCCCAGGTAGGAGGTCATCAGCACGCCCGTGACCGCTGCGAGGCCGAGGGCGTACTCGTCGATCCCTGCCGCCAGTCCGACGAGGATCGCGATGTCGGCGTAGCGGTCGAGGACGTGGTCCAGCAGGTCTCCCGCCTTCGAGTCGACGCCCTGTTCGCGCGCCAGGGCGCCGTCGACCAGGTCCAGCCAGCCGTTCCCGGCCACGGCGACCGACCCGGCGACGTACAACAGCGGTTCCCGGCCGGCCAGCGCGAAGCAGGCGGCCGCCAGGACCGACAGCAGGAAGGCGATCACGCTGACCGCGTCGGGCGTCAGCCCCAGGCGGTCGCAGGCCCGCACCCACGGTTCCACCATCCGGTCCGCCAGGTCTCGGTACTGGTCCAGCGTCATCGGTACTGGGTTGACTGTTTCGGGGGTCGGGATCGGTTCGGAGTTGTCGGTCCGGCGGGGGCGACGGGAACCGGCTCGAAAGCCCCCGGCCCGATCCGGTCGCGCGGCTCGCTGTGCTCCTCACTCGGTCGCGGGGCTCCCTCGTTGCGGTGCTTGCTTCGCCCAGCTTCCCGGATCGGCCCGGCCCCTTTCACCTATGGAAACGCTGCTACCCCCACAAACCACCGCTACCGATAAAATGATTACGCCGTCCCGGTGTCTACTGCTCTCCCGGCCGATAGGCGGTCCCCCTCGTGATGCGGAGCTGTCGCTG
>PXRX01000018.1 GCA_003023195.1 Halobacteriales archaeon QS_8_69_26 | reverse complement strand
CCAGCGGTGCGGTCCTCCGCGATCTCCCGGAGCTGTCGGACGGTTGGACCGTCCACGCACAACTCACGGGAGGCGACTCGGTCGAGTCATTGTCGAGCGAAGATGTCGGAAACGTCGACTGCGTCAAAGTGAACGTCATCGTGCCGAGGGAGGGAGTCCAGGACTCGGCCGAACTGGAGATCATCCGCGCCAGCTGTTAGGAAGACGGATCCCAGGACTGGGCCGTGTCGGTTCGTGGCGACACGTCTCCTCGACTAACCGTCGGCGGACCGGGATCCACCACCGACACCCTGCGGGAAACACTCCGACCTGGACGCACCGGCCGAGTTCCGCCCGTTCGCTCGTTTACATATCAACCGCCCGTTTTTCGGCGTCCGGGGCCGTCGTCTCCACACATGTCCGACGAACCGAACGACGACCGGGTGACCGCACCCGAGGTCTCGGCGGCGGAGATCCTGCGGGTCGACGACGACCACTTTGCCCCCGAGTCGGTCTGTATCGTGACCGGCGGAGGATCGGGGATCGGCCGGGCGACGGCACTGGCGATGGCCGGCAACGGCCTGACGGTCGCGGCGACCGACGTGGACGCCGAGGGACTGGCGGGGACCGTCGACCGGGCCGAGGAGGTCGGGGTCGAGGGAGAGGTACACACCGTCGAGGCCGACCTCTCGGAGGACGAGGAGGTAGAGGCCATCGTGGAAGCGGCCGCCGAGATGGGCGAGGTGCGGTACCTGGCGAACGTCGCCGGCCTCCAGCACATCGACCCCATCGACGAGTTCCCGATGGAGACGTACGACCTGATGCACCGAGTGATGTTGCGAGCGCCGATCTACCTCTCGAAACTGGTCGTGCCCCACGTCCGGGCGACCGACGACGGCGTCGGCGCGGTCGGCAACATGGCGTCGGTCCACGGCCACTACGTCACCCACGACAAGGTCGCCTACAACGTCGCCAAGTTCGGGATCCGGGGACTCACCCAGTCGCTGGCCGCCGAGGGCGGCGGCGACCTCCGGGCGTTCTCGCTCTCGACGGGCTACGTGAAGACCCCGCTCGTCACCAACCAGATCCCCGACACCGCGGAACAGCGCGGGATCTCGGTGGACGAGGTCGTCGAGGACGTGATGCTCGGCCAGTCCCGCACCAAGGAGATGATGGACCCCGTCGACGTCGCCAACCTCTTCGTGTTCGGCTTCTCGGAGCACGCCCAGCACCTCAACGGTGGGGACCTCCTGTTCGACGGCGGGATGACGCTCACCTACGACTGAGCGGGCTCATCGGCGAATACGGACTTTCGACCCGAATCGACGACAGGGGATCGGATCCAGGGTTCGACCGGGACCGATCCCGGTATGTCGAGGTGAAAGCCCCCGGCCCCTTTCAGTCCCGCCCGCCCGCAGCCTCGATCCTCCCCAACCGACTGCGCGTCTCGGTCGTTCACTTCGTTCACTCCCTGCGATGCTCGCCCCTCGCGCGACTCGCGGCTCCTGGCTCGCGGTTCACTTCGTTCACCGCTCGCCTTTCCGAGGCACTTCGCGCCTCGCGCCGCTCGTATCGCGCGCCGTGGATCCGACCAGCCCCGGTCGACTCCGTGAGAAGTCAGGCGGGATCGAATCGCTCGCTCGCCCGCCTTCTGAACGTGAACCGTTCGCAGGGCTCCGGAGCCTTCAAAGGGAACCCACGGGTATGCCCGGGTGATGACGGTGCGCCTGACGAACACGCTCACGGGCGAGCAGGAGCCGTTCGAACCCGCGGATCCCGACTCTGTCCTGCTGTACTACTGCGGTCTGACGACCTCGGACCCGGCCCACCTCGGCCACGCCCGGGGCTGGGTGGTGGTCGACGTGCTCCACCGGTGGCTCGAACACGAGGGCTACGGGGTGCGCCACGTCGAGAACTTCACCGACGTCAACGAGAAGATAGTCGCCCGCGTCGGGGAGGTGGGCGACTCCGAACCCGACGTAGCCCGCCACTACGTCGCCGACATCCTCCGGGACATGCGTTCGCTCAACCTCGAGCGGGCGGAGGTCTACCCCCGGGTCTCGGAGCACGTCCCCGAGATCATCGACCTCGTCGAGACCCTCGTCGAGGAGGGGTACGCCTACGAGTCCAACGGGTCCGTCTACTTCGACGTGACGGCCTTCGAGAACTACGGGGCCCTCTCGAACCAGGACCTCTCGGAGATAGAGGAGCAGGGCGACCCCGACGAACGGTCCGAGAAGCGCCACCCGGCGGACTTCGCGCTCTGGAAGGCCGGCGGGGTCGACCCCGACGCTCTGGAGGAACACCGCAACCCGGACCACCCCGGGTTCGACGACCACCCGGAGGGCCAGACCTGGGACTCCCCGTGGGGGGAGGGCCGTCCGGGCTGGCACATCGAGTGCTCGGCGATGAGCACGACCCACCTCGGGGAGACGCTGGACGTCCACGTCGGCGGCCGCGACCTCGTCTTTCCCCACCACGAGAACGAGATCGCACAGAGCGAGGCCGCCACCGGGGAGACGTTCGCCCGACACTGGATGCACGTCGGTATGCTGCAGATCCCCGGGGACGAGGAGGACGAGAAAATGTCCTCCAGCCTCGGGAACTTCACCACGGTCGAGGCGGCGGTGGCGGAGTTCGGGCCGAACGTCGTCCGGACGTTCCTGCTCTCGGGCGCCTACGGGTCGCCGCTCTCCTACGGCAGGGAGGCCATCGACGAGGCCGAACGGCGGTTCGACCGCCTCCGGGAGGCCCACAGGCGGGCGGTCGAGGCCGTCGACTCGCCCGAGGCCGCCACGAAGGTCGACGACGACGCCCTCCGCGAGGCGGTCGACCGGGCGCGCGAGGAGTTCGCCGCCGCGATGAACGACGACCTCAACACCCGGGAAGCGATCGCGGCCCTGACCGACCTCGCCGGGGCGGTCAACCGCCACGTCGACGACCGCGAGGCCTACGACTACGTCGGCCTCCGGCGCGCCGTCGAGGCGTTCGAGGACCTCGGCGAGGGCGTCCTCGGGTTCGCCTTCGAGGGCGAGGCGACCGGCGGCGCCCGCCTGGCCGAGGAGGCCGTCGAACTCGCCCTGTCGATCCGGGAGGCCGAACGCGAGGCCGGCAACTACGACCGCGCCGACCGGATCCGCGACCGCCTGGGCGAACTCGGCGTCGCGGTGCAGGACACCGACGACGGCCCAGAGTTCCGGTTCGAGTGACCGGCACTGGGGGGATCCGGTTCCCGTTCCGGTGGAGTCACACTGTCCGCGAGCGCCGGAGTTAACCGTCGCCGCGCCCGCCCATTCCCATGGACCTGGCCGGGATCCGACCCGCCGTCGCGGACCTCGACCGGCGGCAGGTCGCCGCGGGTGCGGGCGGTTTCCTTCTCCTCGTCCTTCTCGTTCTGGCGGCGACCGGCGACCTGGCCTTCCTCCTGGGGCTGGACGAACGGACCGTCGAGGCGGCCCCGGCGAGCGTCGAGGACGGCGTCGCCGAGAACGCGGGCTACCGGTCGACCGGCACCGACGTCGAGACAGTCCGGCGGGAGGCGACGGTGCTGGGCGTGGGCCCGCGAGTCCGCGCACGCAACCACGTCGAGGAGTTCCGCCGGACCGTCGAACTACCGCTCGTCGGGGAGGTGCCGGCCGCGATGTTCGTCGTCGTCTCCACCCCGCAGACCAGGGCCCTCGGGCGACCCCTGAACCCGGTCGGCCGGGCGAGCGGACGGGAACTCCTCGACCGGGCCGAGGAACGCTACGGGGGCCTCTCGGTCGACCGGAAGGTCGGCGAGCGGACGGTCCGGACCCTGGGCACGGAGGCGACCGTCGAGCACTTCCGGGGATCGACGGTCATCGCCGGACTCGTCGAGGTCGACCTCGCCCTCCACGTCACCGTGGTTCCCCACGAGGGCGACTACGTCGTCGCGGTGGGCGTCCACCCCGCCGGCAGCGGCGAGGTCGACCGGGTCGACGCGATGATCCGTGGCCTCGACCACCCCACCAACAGTTCTGCCGACCCCCGGGCCGGGGACCGGCCCGCCCCTCGACCGACGGGGGATCGGCCGTGAGCGACGACCCGCCCAAGCACGACCCGCCCTGGAACGACCGCGAGGGTGACCTCCACGCGGACCTCGTCGCCCTCCACGACCACCTGCGGTGTCCCGCGAGGTCGTCGCCCGCCGGGTCGGCCACGTCCGGGACCTCCTGGATCGGATGGGCGACCCCGAACACGAGGGGGCACGGGAGCGGGTCGACGCAGCGCTGTCGGTCGTGGCGAGCGTCGAGCGCCGGGTCGGAGCGGGATCCGGCGGGAGTGACCGGTCGGACTCCGGGTGAACCGGAGCGACACCCGGGCGAACCGGACGGAGGTGCTCTGACGGCGGCCGCTCGATTCGTACGGTAAACTTACTGTAAGCCTCACGGGTGCCCCCTGTCCACCGACCGGGGAGTGGCGGGTGTTTCCGGACGGGGGAAACGTTGGGGCGGGGGTCGACGGTTCCACCATGAGCGAGTCGGATCCGACGGACATGGGCGACCTCTTCGACGAACTGGAGGAACTGGAGGGGATCGTCCGGACCGACGAGGCACGCGAGCAGGTCCGGGAGGCGATGCGGGTGGCGATGGAGGCGTCGGGCAACACCGGCCCGTTCGGCAGGGTCGTCCGGGGGTTCGGCCGCGAAGACCTCGCGGAGGCGTTGCTGGGCAGCGTCCGCTTCGGCATCCCGATGGCCGTCGAGGGCGGGACCCAGGCGGTCGGCGCGTTCATCGCGGGCCGGCCGGCCTATCCGGTCGGGACGCTCGTCTCGACGGTACTGCTCGTCATCGGCATCGTCTACGTCGGTGACTTCCAGGACGTCGGAGTGACGAACCCGATCCTCGGGGTGATCCCCCGGCGACTGGTCGGGGTTCTGGGCGTGTCCCTGCTGACCGCGGCCGCGCTCGTGACGGCCTGGGGCCGGGTCGACTGGGCGGAGCCGTGGGTCGCGACGGCCGACGTGGTCGTCGCGGTCGTCCCGACGAGCATCGGGGCCGCCCTGGGCGACCTGCTCCCGGGGAGCCAGGGCGATCCGGAGACAAAGAGTGATCCCACAGGACGCGGGAGCGCCGGGAATTCACGGGGCCGGTCGTCACTCGTCCTCCACTTCGACCTCGTGGACGGCGACGTGCAGGAACGTCAGCCGCGGGATGGCGACGTTCGTAGTCACGGGCACGGCCTGGCGAAGGGCGCGGTCGTAGTGGATCGAGGTGTTCTGCTGGAGCGGATCGATGTCGCCGAGGATTGCGCCGAACACGCGGGCGTCCTGGTTCATGTCGATCCCTGCTCCGCCGTCGCCGGGCCTGCCGGGGCCGTAGAGGACGCCGGTGAACCAGGCTTCCTGTTTGAGTTTGGCGTCGGCGTCCTCGTTGAGGTAGACCCAGCTCTGGGGGGCGCGGTCGCCGTCGACCCGCCACTTCGCGCCCGAGGCCAGCCTGAACTCGGGATCGGAGCCCGCCGAGAGACCGTTGACGAACACGTTGACCCGGCTGTTTCCGACGATCTGCACCCTGGAGTCGTCGCCCTGGATGTCGATGGTCCGGTTGACTGCGAGGTCGATGGGACCGCCGGTCGTGTCGAGGATCAGCACGTCGTCGTCGTCCAGTTGGATCTGGGTCAGGTAGTACGACCCCGTGGGCAACACGCAGGGATCACAGTCGTCGGACCCCGACTCGATGTCGTCGAGAATCCCCGAGTAGGAGGCGTTGTTGTTGTTGTCCCTGATCCGGCCGACGTTGAGGTCGATGTAGCCGTCGACCGGGGTTCTGCTCTGGACCGAGGCGTTGTCCGCGACCCACCCGTCCACGTGGGGCGGGCCGTCCTTGGGATCGTTGCTGGAGAACGTCGTCGACGTGTCGTGCGAGAGGTTCCCCGTGACCTTCGCAGAACTCCCGCTCTGGAAGTTGACGTCCCCGCCGACTTCCAGGTCGCCCCTGATTTCCGCGTCCTGGCGCATGTCGACGTCGCCGGCGACGACGACCTTGCCGTTGTCACGTTCGGAGGCGGTGTGGGAGGCGTACGGCTTGTCCGAGGAGTTGTAGCTGTCGACGGAGTTGTCGGACTGCTGCATGTCCAGTTCGGAGTTGGCCGCGCCGGCGATGACCCCGGCGTCGACCGTCGGCGCGACCGCCGGCACCATCAACTGCATCGTCGCCGTCTGGTTGTCGCGGTCGACCGTCACGGCGTCGTCGTTGGTGAGTTGCCGGAAGTACTCGGCCCAGCCGATGTACCACCTGCTCTTGACCCGCAGGGTGACCAGGTCGTTCTCGACGACCGTGACGTCGTTCAGCGGCGCGATCGTGTCCTGTTTCTTCACCCGGACGTCGCCGCCGTTGAGACGGGTGTCCCCGTCGGTCGTGACGATGGGCACGGTCAGCGTCGGGCTGTCACCGTTCTTGTCGACGTCGTACGAGAACGCGGGTGCCGAAACCATCCGGGTGTTCTCGCCCTCCTCCATCCAGACGCCGCCGGCCTGGTAGGCGAAGGTGGTCCCGTCGTCGCGGGAGTACCGGACCGCACCGATCGCCTGGTCGGCGAGGACCTCCTCGTTGCCGGTCGTGTAGTTGGTCCGGTTGATCCAGATCCGGCCGGCGCTCTCCTCTCGGACGGCCGCGTCGGTCTCGGAGGGCAGGTCCATGTCGACCGTCCGCTCGTCGGACTCGCTACGGGCCACCGAGTCGACGTCGCTGTCGAGCTGGAGGAACACCTGTTTGATCCGTTCGTTCTCCGCCCGCTCTTCGCTCTCTTGGTTGGCTTCGAGGCCGACCAGGAGGATGCCGATGCTCGCGACCGCGACGATGCCGATGAGCAGTACGACGGCGATGACCGCCGACTGTGCCCGGTCGCGATCCAGCACGGCTCTCGACCCCGAAGACCGGCCGGGCTGACTCCCCGGCCGGCCCCCGCTCCCGCCTGTCATGTGTGGGGATCCAGTAACGGGGAACTACTAATTCAGCTTCGACGCTTGCCGCGGATCAAGGCCATTCAATCCGGATTTAATCGCAGGACGTGACCGGTATCGGCCGTAAGGATTATACGGGGGAGAGCGGCCCCGGAGCGGGGGGGGTCGCGTTCGCGGACGAGGTAACGGCCGGGGTCAGCAGGCCCCGGAACCGGTCTGGGTGTCGTCCTCGACGCAGACCTTGTTGACGGAGACGTGGAGGTAGGTGACCGGCGGAGTGATAATACCGCTGGGGCCGAGCGTCGGTTCGATCGTCCGGAAATCTTCCTCGTATTCGAACGACACGGACTGGTCGAAACAAACCGATCCTGCGATGACCGCTCCGTCGACGGTACCGGACCCCTGCCCGAAACAGATGTCCTCGGATCCGACGTCACTGAGGGCGGGGATCAGCGACAGAGCGTCGTTGGTGGTGGACGACGCACTCCCGGGTGCGTACAGCCCAGCGTGCCAGCCTCCTCCACTCTGAAGGTTCTTACCGTCGAAGTGGAACTCCGACGTGCCGTATAGCTGGACCCGCGTTGCGTTGTCGGTGCTGGCGTGGATCCCTGAGGATTGACCCATCGCCATGTCCGTTCCGTTGAAGTAGATCCGGAGATAGCAACAGGTCGAGTTCTGAGCGGGATTGTCCGCCAGTATTTTCGCTTGCTTCATCGCCAGGTCGCCGTCGAGGATGATTGAAACGTTCCCGTTGCTCAGGTCCGCTTGGATCGAGTCCGAGGAACCATCTAGCGTGCTGTCACCGGAGATGTAGTAGACTCCCTTGTCGAGATCGTAGCCCGGTCCCGAGAGCGACTGAAGGGACGACGCACAGGTCACGTCTCCGCCACAGTCCGCCGCGGTGTCTTCTGCCTTGGTAGCGATGGCCTGATCGAGAGTCCCGAAGGTGATCGAAACCCCCTGATCCACGCAGGGAGGACCGTCCGGACAGCTGTCGGGTTGCCCGCCGACGTTGTCTTGGAAGTTCCCACCCGTCCGTATCCCGGACTCGATCTCGTCGGATCCGGAGGCATCGAAGACGATGTCACCGTTCGAGACGATACCGGTGTCGAACGATCCGTCGATCTCTATCCGGCCCAGTTTGATGATCGTCGTCTGGTTCGGGTGGTCGTAGGTGACGACGGCGTTCTCGTAGCGTTCGTCGAAGTAGTTGCCCCAGCCGACGTAATAGGTGCTGTTGATCTTGACGGTCACGAGCTGGTTGTCGACGCTCGTAACGTTGTTGAGTGGAGCCTCCGTCTCCAGTTTCCGGACCCGGATGGTACCGGAGTTGAGGGTATCGGGCCCCTCCATGTCGGTTATCGGCAGGGTGAACGTCGGGGATCCCCCCCGCCTGTCCGTGTCGTACTCTAGTCGCGGTGCCGAAACCATCCGGGTGTCGTTCCCCGTTCCCGACCAGACAGCCCCCGCCTGGTAAGCGTAGTGGACGTCGTCGTGTTCGTAGACGATCGCACCGATGTTCTTTACGACGACGGGATCTGTCGTGGTGAGGTTCGTCCGGTTGACGGTTATCCGACCGGTATTCTCCCGGCGGATCGCCACGTCAGCCTCCTCGGGAAGGTCCAGTTCGGTCACCCGGGTGTTGGACTCGGTTTCGGAGACCGAGTCGACGTCCTTGTCGAGTTCGACGAACGACTTCTTTACCCGCTCGTCCTGCGCTTCGCTCTTCGACTCTTCGTTGGCGCCCGCGCCCACCAGCAGGATGCCGATGCTCGCGACCGCCACAATGCCGATGAGGAGGACCAGTCCGATGAGTACTGCCTGTGCTCGCCGACCGCCGCCGTCCGTGGTCGTACCCGGTGTCATGGTTCCCTACCCCCGGCCGTGCCGCCGGAGTCCGCCGACGGAGAGGCACCGGCGCTTCCCCACGAAAGCGCCGGTGCCTCCCCGATCGTGTTCGCTTTAATGTTTTTGTCGTAAATAAAGTTATGTATGGTTTCTCAGTTAATCTATTAAATTAGAGAGCGGTAGCTCGTCGATGGTACTGGCCACCGTTGCACGGGCCGGTGGATCCGGTCGAGGCGTGGCCGGCATGGGGTCGTCCGATCCCGGCGTCGACGGTCCCACTGGTCGACCGGGACGCTGGGTGGGAACGAACGGGGAAAAGGGGTAACCGCACGTTCAGGGACGTCGGGAGTCGGTGCCACGACGGAGTGACCCGCACTTCGGGGGTGGCAACCCCCTGCCGACCACCGTGCCCGACGGACGGGCGTGGGAGTCGAGCGCAGCAGTCCCACTTCGTTGCTTGCGTGGTAACGCTAGACGCGAAAATAAGCCCGGTGGCCGGCCCGGCGAGGACGGCCGTGGTTTCCGCGAAAGGTCGGATAAACGAGAAACGTCCAGGGTGTTTTTGTAGCCGCGTGCGGACACCCCGACATGGCGAGCCTCAGAGACCTCGGGCTCTCGGAGTACGAGGCCAGGGCCTACCGGGCGTTGCTCGACACGGGGCCGACGACGGCCAAGGAGCTGTCGCGGGCGAGCGACGTCCCGATGGGCCGGATCTACGACGTGCTCAACGCCCTGGAGCAGTACAACCTGGTGCGCAGCCAGGCCTCCAGTCGCCCGAAGAAGTACGTCGCCGTCGAGCCCGACACCGCGCTGGACCGCCTCCTGGAGGACAAGAAGCGCGAACTGGAGGAGAAGGCCGAGCAGTACGAGGGCATCGTCGCGGACCTCTCGGAGGAACTCGACGCCGCCGAACCCGTCGAGGAGCAGTTCTGGACCGCCGCCGTCGGCCCACAGGAGAGCGCCGACCTCCTGCTGGAACGGGTCGCGGCGGCCGACGAACGGGTCGTGATGGTCGCCTCGGACGAGATCCCCGGGATCGACGTCGTCGACGTCGGGGTGCAGGTGGCCGAACACCTCGCGGAGGCGCTGGAACGCGGCGTCGAGGTCCAACTGTTGATGACGCCGGCGCTCGTCGACGCGCTCCCCCGCCGGGTCGGCGAGATATACCAGGAACTGCTGAGCCCCCACCCGGACTGTTCGGTGCGGGTCTCCGAGAGCATCACGGGGACGTTCAACCTCATCGACGACACCGAGGTCTGTATCCAGGTGCCCAGCCCGCTGGAGAAGGGTGGCGCGCTGGCGATGATCGACCTCAAGGACCCCGAGTTCGCCGCCGAGGTGGAGACCGAGGTCCGCCCGCGCTGGGACGAGGCCGAACCGCTGTCGGTGTGACGATGCCGCCAGGTTCATTGTCCCGACGGTGCTGGTACCCCCAAGCGAGACTCCGGGACGGCGGGAACGGAGGACCGGCATGGACAGTGGGTACCTGATCACCGACGGCGACAGGGTGGTAGACTGCAACGCGGCCGCCGAGCGCGTCCTCGACGCGCTCCTGGGCGGGGCGGCCCCGGCCGAGAGCGTCGTCGGGGCGCGCACCGGCGTCGTGTTCGACGCGCTCGGCATGGACGCGGGCGAGGGGGAGTTCTCGGTCACCGTCGGCGGCGAGCGCCGTCACTTCGAGGCGCAGTCGCTGGACCTCGAGGACGACGGGGTGGTGATCGGCGACCTGGTGGTGCTCACCGACGTGAGCGAGCGGGTGACCGCCCGTCGCGAACTGGCCCGGGAGCGGGCGGAGTTCGACGCGCTGTTCCAGGGGCTGGCCGACCCGGTGGTCAAGACCCGGATAGACGACCGTGGGAACCCGATCGTCGGGCGTGTCAACAGGGCCTTCGAGGAGACGTTCGGGTACGACGAGGACGACCTCCGGGGCGAGAACCTCGACGAGTACATCGTCCCCCCCGACCGGGACGTGGAGGCCGAGCACATCACCCGCGAGGCCGCCGACGGGAGCGTCATCAGACAGGAGGTGCTCCGGGAGGCCGACGGCGAAGCGCGCCGGTTCCTCCTCCGGACCGCGGCGGCCGGGGACGACACCGTCTACGCCTTCTACACCGACATCACGGACCAGCGCCGTCGCCAGCGCGAACTGGAGCGCCAGAACGAGCGCCTGGAGGAGTTCGCGTCGGTGGTGAGCCACGACCTGCGCAATCCGATAAACGTCGCCAGGGGCTACCTGGTGGCCGCACGGGAGAGCGAGGACCCCGGGCCGCACATCGACGATGTTGAGACCAGCCTCGACCGCATCGAGGCCATCGTCGGGGACGTTCTGGCCCTGGCCCGGCAGGGCGACGACGTCTCTCACCCGGACCGGGTGCGGTTGAGCGACGTCGCCAGGGTGGCCTGGGACGGCGTCGACACCGGCGACGCCACCCTCGGCACCGAGGGGATGGAGTTCCGGGCCGACCCGGACCGGCTCCTCCAGTTGTTCGAGAACCTCTTTCGCAACGCGGTCGAGCACGGCGGCGAGGACGTCACGGTGACCGTCGCGCCCCTGCCCGACGGCGAGGGGTTCTACGTCGCCGACGACGGCCCCGGCATCCCCGAGGGCCGGCGCGAGGACGTCCTCGAACACGGCTACACCACCGCCGAGACTGGCACCGGGTTCGGCCTGACCATCGTCGCCCGGATCGCCGAGGCCCACGGCTGGACGGTCGACGTGGCCGAGAGCGAGGCGGGCGGCGCGCGGTTCGAGTTCCGGTTCGACGGTCCGTCGGGGTCCGGCGTCGACTGGCCGGTGCTGGAGTCCGGGGAGGGGTCCGGACCGGACGGGGTCACCGGATCCGACGGGTCGTAGCCGGACGGGCGGGTGCCGATCGGACTGATCGGAGAATCGGCGACCGTCGACCGGGTCGGGATCGGACTGATCGGAGAACCGGCGACCGTCGACCGGGTCGGGATCGGACTGATCGGAGAATCGGCGACCGTCGAGCTGATCAGGATCTGACGGGTCGTAGAACCGGCACCGTTCGAGTGGATCCGGCCGATCCGGATCCTGGAGCTCCCGGGTCAGTCGTCGAGTTCGTCCCGGAGCGTCCCCATCTCGATGATCCGCTCGGCGTGGGCGTCGTGCTGGTGGATCGACTCGTCGTTGATCTGTTCCATCCGGACGACGGCGTCGTCTGGGAGGTGGTCGAACCGTTCGAGGACCCCCTCGGCCATCGAGCGCACGCAGTCCTCGACGAACTTCGCGTTGGCGTGGGACTGGTAGGTCATCTCGTCCTCGTCCGGGCGCTTGGCGAGGTTGTAGATCCGCGCGCTCATCGAGTCGCGGGCGACCTCGATGATGTCAAGCAGGTCGACCTCGGGGTCGCCGTCGCTCTCGACGGTGAGGGTGGCGTGGCCCCGCTGGGAGTGGCCGGGCTGGGGGACCGTCTCCAGGAAGGCGTCCACCGTCTCGCGGTCGACGCCGAGTTCGCGCAGGCGGTCCCGGGCGCGGGCCTCGGACATCCCCTGCGAGCAGGGACAGACCGTCATCCCGGTGACCCGGGCACCGATCTCCTCGCGCGTGCCGTCCTCGGTGGCGGTGGCGGACGCGATGACGTCGGCGGTCGCCTGCGTCGCCAGTCCGGTGGCGGGGGTCTCGTCCTCGATGACGAACTCCGCCTCCATGCTGACCTCCGCGCGCGTCGTGTAGTCGTGCTTCGAGAGGAGTCGCTCGGCGGCGTCCCCACAGATCTCCTCTAGCTTGTGGGCCTCCTCGGCGACGGACTCCTCGATTATCTCGTCTATCACCTGCAGGTTCCGGCTCATGTCGGCACCCTTGCGCCACCCCGGCAGGTCGACGAACGCCTCGAACTCGGCCATCAACACGACCGGCTCGGACCCGTTGGGTGCTATCCGGACGCGCTTGTCGACGCCGGTGACGCCGACCTGGCTGAGGCCGACCGACACCTCCGGCCGCGATGCCTGCACGTCCGGCAGTTGCTCGCTCATTGACGACCCTTTTAGGTGGGGTCGCCGTTTGGACCTTACGGAAGGGCAACCCCTTGCCGCTCCCCGCCGATCCCGCTCCTGTGCCGGGGTTTTGATAAAAACGACCCCGGCACCCCGCCTCCGGTCCCGGGACCGCCTGCGCGAGTCCGATCCACGGCGCTCGGCAACAATATTAAAACGTACGCGCCCCATTCGGACGGCTAACGCCGTGGTGACCCGGTCGGGGACGGGGTCGCCCGGAGATCCACAATGCAACCGATCCGACTGCCGGCCGTTCGCCGACCGTTCTCCAGTTCCGCCGTCCCGTCCGACCGGCGGCGGACCAGCGGCGTCGCCGGATCCACGTCAGGGGGGTGGTCGCCGTGAGCGACCGCACCGACGGTGACGACGCCGAGGAGGACTGGTTCGAGAGCGCAGTCGGGGACGCCAAGAGCGAGGGGACCGGTGACGCCGACGCGGGAGTCGAGGAGGACCCGGAGACGGGGGGCGACGGGGACGGCGAGGATGCGGCCCCCGACGGCGCCACCGAACCGGTCGCGCCCGGCGATCCGGAGGATGCCACCGGGTCGGTCGGGTCCGGGGACGACGGCGTGGGGACGTCCCCGACCAGCGACGACGGACCCGGGGTCGACGCGGAGGGGTTCCGGACCGCCATGGAGGGGGCGACGGAGGGGGACCCGCCCGCCGACCCGCCCGCCGATGACGACGACGGGGGCCTGTTCGGCGACGACTTCGCCTCGGCGATGGAGGAGGCGCCCGGCGGCGCTGGCGGCGGCATGGCCGAGGAGTTCGGCGGCGGCGAGGACGACCTGGAGGTCGGCGGCGAGTTCGACGTGGGCGGGGGCGGCGGTGACTTCGGCATGGGTGGTGGCGACTTCGGCATGGGTGGTGGCGACTTCGGCATGGGCGGTGGCGGCGACTTCGAGGAGGAGGAGTACGAGACGGACATCGACCGGATCGACCTGGGGATCGAGGGGCTCGACGACATGATCCAGCTCGGGGTCCCCGAGCGGTCGCTGATGGTCATCATCGGCTCGGCCGGGACCGGCAAGACCACCTTCGGCATCCAGTTCCTCAACGAGGAACTCAGGAAGGAGGACGGCGGCAACGCCGTGTTCATCACCCTGGAGGAGTCCAGCGAGCGGATCATCGACTCCGCCGTCGAGAAGGGGTACCCCTTCGACGAGTACAGCGAGAACGGACGGCTGGCCATCGTCGACATCGACCCCATCGAGATGGCCAACAGCCTCGCGACGATCCGCTCGGAACTCCCGCGGCTCATCCGCGAGTTCGACGCCGAACGGCTGGTGCTTGACTCGGTCTCGCTGCTGGAGATGATGTACGACTCCCGGGCGACCCGGCGCAACGAGATATACGACTTCACCCGGAGCCTGAAGAACTCCGGGGTCACCACCATGCTGACCAGCGAGGCCGACGCCGACTCGCCGTACACCTCGCGGTACGGCATCGTCGAGTACCTCACCGACGCGGTGTTCATCCTCCAGTACGTCCGCCCCTCGGACTTCCGGAAGACCCGCCTGGCCGTGGAGATCCAGAAGATCCGCGACGCCAACCACTCCCGGGAGACCAAGCCCTACGAGATAACGAACGAGGGGCTCAGCGTCTACCGGCAGGCGAACATCTTCTGACGGCGCGGTCCCCCGTCGCCCGGGTTGCCGACCCACAGAAAGCACGTACCCCGACCGGATGATCCGGCGTTATGGCCACTCTACGCTCGCCGATGGGGGCGTGGTGTCTCGTGCTGGTGGTGGTGCTCGCGGGGTATGTGGGTGGTTTCGCGTCGAACGACGCGGACCCGACGCCCACCGGGGAGGCGTCGACCCCTACCGCGGAAGCCCGGACGCCCACGGCGGGTTCGACCGGAACGCCGACAGTCCGGGAGACGGCGGTGGTCGACTACGGTGACCTATCGCCGACACAGCGGGCGGCGTTCGACGAGGCGGTCGACACGAGCAAAACGGGGGTCCGCGCGGGCGGGCACCGCGTGTTCGTCGAACGGGTCGACCCCCCGGAGAACGGGACGGTCGTCGACCTCGAGGAGCGGTCCGGTCCGGCCGGGGACCTCCTCGGGGAGGCCATCGAATCCGGCGGAAGCGAATCGAGCACGAGGCACGTGATGCGCGGGTACACATCGGGCGACGTCGTCGAGTACCAGGGGGACTACTACCGGATCGACCGGATCTACATCGTCGACTACGGGGGGATCGAGATGACCGCCGAGCGCGCGGAGCGGGACTGCTGATCGACGCCCGATCCGCACCCGGTCCGTGGACTTCCGGTCCGCACCCGGTCCGTTGATCGCCCGTCCGCCCCCGACCCCCGCGGCCGCGAGTCGACGGACTCTTTAGGCTACCCTAAACTAGTGCGATCAGCCGCCGTACGGGCACTCCAGGTCGGGATCGACGGACCGACAGCTATTTTAGGCCGGCCTAAAAACTGCGGAGCACCGAGATGACCACGTCCGAGGACGTCTGCGCGATCGTACCGACGGTGCGCAACCCCGACTGTGTGCGGGAGTACGTCGCCAACGCCCGGGAGTTCGGCCACGCCGACCGCCTGCACTTCGTCCTGGTGACCGAGGACTTCTGTGACGTCGCGGGGATGGAGGAGATGCTCGACGAGGAGGGGGTCGCCGGCGAGGTCTTCGGCGGCGAGCGCCGGGACCGCTGGTTCGCACGCCGGGGGCTGGGCGAGTACGCCGACCTGATCCCCGAGGCGAGTCACGCCGAGACGTCCTTCGGCCTGCTGTACATGTACGAGGGGGGGTTCGAGTACGGGACCTTCATCGACGACGACACCCGGCCCCACCCCGAGTTCGACTTCTTCGGCGGCCACCTCCGGAACCTGGCCCACGAGGGGGCCGTCGAGGTGGTCGGGTCCGACGAGGACTGGGTGAACGTCCTCTACCAGCACGACGGCGACCTCTACCCGCGGGGGTACCCCTACGGCGCGATGGACGAGACGGTCGAGACCCGGACCGAACGGGTCGACGACGTCGTCGTCTCCCAGGGTCTCTGGACCGACGTCCCCGACCTCGACGCCGTCCGGATCCTGATGGACGGCGACCTCCAGGGCCAGGCGCTGACCCGCCTCGAACGCGAGGACTACGACCGCGACTTCGTCGCCGCCCCCGGCGACTACCTGACGGTGTGCTCGATGAACCTCGCCTTCCGGCGCGAGGTCGTCCCCGCGTTCTACCAGCTACCGATGGACGACAACCCCTGGGACGTGGGCCGGTTCGACGACATCTGGAGCGGCGTCTTCCTCAAGCGGGCCTGCGACGTCCTCGGCACCCGCGTCTACTCGGGGACGCCGCTGTGCGTCCACGAGAAGGCCCCGCGGTCGACGTTCTCGGACCTGCGCAACGAGGCGCCCGCCCTCGAACTCAACGAACACCTCTGGAAACTCGTCGACGACGTCGGTGCCGACGCCGACTCCTACCGCGGGGTCTACCGCGCGATGGCCGAGGAACTCGCCGCCGGCGGGTTCGACGAGTTCGAGAACGGCGAGTTCCTCGCGTACGTCGGCGAGCACATGGCCCGGTGGCTGGACTGTCTGGCCGCCCTCGACGCCCCGGCGGCCGAGGCGCGGGCGACGGCCGACGACTGAATCGGAAGGTACAAGTGTTTTAGGCCGGCCTAAAATCGACTATGGAACGCGACGAGCGCGATCGGATCGGTGGCGACGGGCGCATCCCGTCGGACGGACGGCAGCGCACCGCGAGCCGTCGGCGCCTCCTCGGGACGGGTGCGGCCCTGGGGGCGGCGGCGCTCGCGGGGTGTCTGGGGCCGTTCGACGGCGGCGACGGTGGCGACGGCGGTACCGGCACCGGGTCGCCGGAGCTGGACACCTTCCGCGGGTCCGGCGCCCAGGTCGGCGGCCGGCCGGAGCTGTCGGGGGTGCGGATCGACGACCTGCCGCCCCTCGAGGGGAGCCTGGACGTGTACATCGGCGGTGGCGAGGGCGGGCTCTACCTGGACCTCCTGGAGATCCTCCAGGACGTCTACCCCGACTTCGGCGTCGTGCCGCGCCAGGCCCCCTCGGCACAGCTGGCGAACACCATCATCACCGAGGTCGAGGGCGGCGGCAGCGAGGCGGACCTCTTCTGGTCCATCGACGCCGGGTCGCTGGGCGCCGTGGCCGACGCCGGGGCGACGGTGCAGTTGCCCGCCGACGTCGTCGAGAACGTGCCGGAGAACTTCCGGCCGGACCGCCAGTGGGTCGGCGTCGCCGGGCGGGCGCGGTCCATCCCGTACAACACGGAGCAGTTCTCCGCCGACGAGATACCCGACGACGTCATGGCGCTGGCGACCGACGACCGGTTCTCCGGGGGACTCGGCTGGGCACCGACCTACGGCGCCTTCCAGGCGTTCGTCACCGCCATGCGGGTCCTGGAGGGGCGCGAGACGACCAAGGAGTGGCTGGAAGGGATCCTCGACGGGGGCGTCACCGAGTACGCCAACGAGTTCCTGGTGTCCGACGCGGCCGCAGTCGGCGAGACCGGTGCCGGGTTCGCCAACCACTACTACGCGCTCCGGGTGAAGGCCGCCCGGCCGTCGGCGCCGGTCGACCTGGCGTTCACTCGTGGGGACGCCGGCGCACTGATCAACGCCTCGGCCGTCGGGGTCGTCGAGGGCACCGGGAAGCGCGAACTCGCCCAGCGACTGGTCCGGCACCTCCTGACCGTCGAGGCCCAGGAGTTCTTTGCGACCCGCACCTTCGCCTACCCGATGGTCGAGGACCACCCGCCGGTCGGCGGCCTGCCGACCATCGACGAACTGGAGACGCCGGACCTGGACCTGGCGAAGCTCTCGGACGTCGAGCCGACCCTGGAGCTCCTGCAGGAAGTCGGGGTGCTCTGACCCGGCACGGGCCGGGACCGACGCGCGGAGCGGACCTCCCGCCGGATACTGGCCTCCTCACGACGGCCCGACCGCGGACACACACCACACATGGCAACGGAAGACCGGATCGAACGCGTCGCGGAACAGGCCGCCCGGGAGAGTGACGACGACGAGTCCCGGCCCGGCCTGACCCTGGTCGCCGGTGCGGTCGCGGCGGCGGTCGTCTCGCCCGTGGCGTGGCTGCTCCTGCGGGCCAGCGAGGTCGGCCTCGACCAGGCGCTGGACCTGATGGTCCGGCCGACCGCGGTCCAGGTGCTGGTCAACAGCCTCCTGCTGGTGGTACTGGTCACCGCCGGGTCGGTCCTGCTGGGCGTCCCGATGGCCGTGCTGACCGTCCGGGCCGACCTGCCGTTCGAGCGGTTCTGGACCGTCGCGCTGGCGCTGCCGCTGGTGGTACCGAGCTACATCGGCGCGTTCGCCTACGTCTCGGCGTTCGGCCCCCGGGGTGCCCTGGCCGACGTCCTGGCGCCCCTGGGCGTCGAGCGATTGCCCGCCATCTACGGCCTGGAAGGCACGGTTCTGGTCCTGACGCTGTTCGTCTACCCCTACGTGTTCCTGACCACGCGGGCGTCGTTGCTCTCGTTCGACGAGTCGCTGTTCGAGGCCGCACGCACCCTCGGGCACACCCGCCGCGAGGCCTTTCGCCGGGTGGTCCTGCCCCGGATCCTCCCGGGGATCACCGCGGGCGCGTTGCTGGTCGCGCTGTACGCCCTCTCGGACTTCGGGACCCCCGCCATCATGCACTTCGACGTGTTCACCCGGTCCATCTACGTCGAGTACACCAACTTCGGCCGGGACACGGCGGCGTTGCTGTCGTTGCAGTTGCTGGCCGTGACGGCGGTCATCCTCGCCGTCGAGTCGCGGGTCGGGCGGGACCAGGGGGACTACGCCTCCCGGGGATCACGACGGGTCCGGGACCGGTCGCTCGGCTGGTGGACGGTCCCTGCCCTGGCGGCCCTGGCACTCGTCGCCGTCCTGGCGCTGGGGGTGCCGCTCGGGGTGCTGTTCATGTGGCTCGGGCGCTCGGGACCGGCCTACGCCGGGGGCGGGTTCGCCTTCGAGTGGACCTACGGGCTCAACTCCGCGTACGTCTCCGCGGCGGCGGCGCTGGTCTCGACGCTGGCGGCGCTCCCGGTCGCGTACCTGGCCGCCCGCTCCCGGTCGCGGCTGGCGGCGCTGTTCGAGCGGGCCACCTACGTCGGCTACGCTATGCCGGGCATCGTCCTGGGCCTGGCGCTGGTCTACCTCGGGGCGACCCACGTCCGGTCGGTCTACCAGACCCTTCCGCTCCTGGTGTTCGCCTACGTCGTCAGGTTCCTCCCGCAGGCGGTGGGCGCGACCCGGTCCTCGGTACTCCAGGTCGACCCGCGCCTGACCGACGCCGCCCGCACCCTCGGCCAGTCCTCGCTGGGCGCGTTCCGCCGGGTGACCCTGCCGCTGATCGCACCCGGGGTCGTCGCCGGGGCCGCGCTGGTGTTCCTGACGACGATGAAGGAACTGCCAGCGACCCTCTTGCTCCACCCGACCGGGTTCGAGACGCTGGTCACCTACATCTGGGGCGTCCAGGAGGCCGGCTACTACGGCCAGGCGGCCCTGCCGGCGCTGGCGCTGGTGGCCCTCTCGGCCGTCTCGATGCTCCTCCTGCTGACCCAGGAGGGAAAGGATGTTAAGTGAGAAGGACCGCAGACACGGGGAGAACGACACCGTGACCGAGCACCGACGAGGTGGGGCCGCGCGCACGACGACCGGGCGCGAGTCGGACGAGCGGTCCGTAGACGATCCGGTGCTGGACCTGTCGGGGGTCACGAAGCGCTACGCCAGCGAGACCGCCGTGGAGGACGTCTCGCTGTCGGTCCGGGAGGGCGAGTTGCTGACCCTCCTCGGGCCGTCGGGCTGTGGGAAGACCACCACCCTCCGGCTGATGGCCGGTCTCGAACGCCCCTCCGGTGGCACCATCGAGGTCGACGACCGCCGGGTCGCCGGGCCCGACGCCTTCGTCAAGCCCGAGGAGCGAGGGATCGGCCTCGTCTTCCAGGAGTTCGCGCTCTTTCCCCACCTGACCGTCGCCGAGAACGTCGGGTTCGGCCTCGCGGACCGCCCCGAGGCGGAGCGGGATGCCCGGGTCGCCGAGATGCTCGACCTGGTCGACCTGGCGGACTACGCCGACCGCCCGCCGTCGGACCTCTCGGGCGGCCAGCGCCAGCGGGTCGCGCTCGCCCGGTCGCTCGCGCCGGAACCCGACGTCCTCCTCCTGGACGAACCCTTCTCGAACCTCGACGTGCGCCTGCGGGTCGAGATGCGCGAGGAGGTCCACCGCATCCTGCGGGAGGCCGGCGTCACCGCCGTCTCCGTGACCCACGACCAGGAGGAGGCGCTGTCCATCTCGGACCGGGTCGCGGTGATGAACGACGGCCGCGTCGAACAGGTCGGATCCCCCGAGGAGGTGTTCCAGCACCCCGAGTCCCGGTTCGTCGCCTCGTTCCTGGGGCAGGCCTCGTTCCTCTCGGGACAGGTCAGCGACGACCGCGTCGTCACCGGGATCGGTCCCGTCGCCACCGCTCGGCTGGCCGGCCTGGACGACACCTACGGGGGCGCGCTGGTGGACGTGCTCGTCCGCCCGGACGACCTCCGGGCGACCCCCACCAGCAGGGACGACGCCGACGGCGAGATCGTCTACCGGCAGTACAACGGGCCAAACTTCGTCTACCGGGTCGAACTGGAGAACGGCGACGTGGTCCACTGCCAGCACAACCACGCCGAGGAGTTCGTCGTCGGCGAACCGGTCCGCGTCGACCTGGCCGCCGATCACTCGCTGGCCTGGTACCCCGCCGAACCCGACGACGCCGCGACCACCGGCAACGCACCCGCCGTCCCCGACGGCGGCGACACTCCGGACTGATGCCCTCCGGCGTCGTTCCGGCCCGGATCCCGGACGTCCAGATCCGGATCCGGCCCCGATCCACCCCCAGGGCGCGTGCGCTACGAGCGACGACCGGAGGGAGTCGCGAGTCGCGCGCGAGGGATGAGCATCGCAGGCTCCGAGCGACCGCGAGGAGCCGAGACGCGCAATCGGTTGGGGAGGATCGAGGCTGCGGGGCGGGACTGAAAGGGGCCGGTCCGGTCGACGCGTTCCGACGACGCAAGCACCGCAGGGAGGGAGTGAGCGGAGCGAACGACCGACCGAGGAGCGCAGCGAGTCAGAACCGTCGAGCGGGCCGGGGGCTTTCGGGGCCTTCGAGTCGGATCCACCTCCGGGCGGATCAACCGGAACGACAACTCCGACGATCCAGGAGTATCGACCGATGATCCCGGAGTTCGAGTCCGACCGCCGGAAGTACCGGGCGCTCGCAGGCCTCGTCGCCCTCGCCGGCGGAATCGCGGTCTCCCTCGTCTCGGTCGAGGCCTTCCCCCACCACTCGATCAACCACGACGAGGGGGTGTACCTCCAGCAGGCGGCGATGCTCCTCGACGGGCGACTGTTCCTGCACCCGCCCGTGCCCGAGGCGTTCCGGCCCTGGTTCTTCGTCCGGGACGGATCGCGGCTCTACCCGAAGTACTCGCCGGTTCCCGCCGCCATGTTCGCGGTCGGGAAACTCCTGGGGAGCTATCGCCTGGCGCTGGGTGGGATCGCCGCCGCCATCGCCGCATTAACATTCGCCGTCACCGCCGAGGCCTTCGACCGCCGGACCGGGCTGCTGGCGGCGACCTTCCTCGTCGCCTCACCGCTCTACCTCGTCAACTCGGCGGTCTTCCTGCCCTACGCACCCACCACCATGCTGAACCTGCTGTTCGCGTTCGCCTACCTCCGGGCGGACCGCCTCGCCGGGCGGTCGGATCCCGGGGATCGCTCGACCGGCCCCGGATCCCCCGCGCTCCGGTGGGCCGCCCTCGGATCCCCCGCGCTCCGGTGGGCCGCCCTCGGATCCCCCGCGCTCCGGTGGGCCGCCCTCGGATCCCCCGCGCTCCGGTGGGCCACCCTCGGATCCCCCGCACTCCGGTGGGCCACCCTCGCCGGCGCGGCGGTCGGCCTGGCCTTCTTCGCCCGGCCCTACACCGCCGTGCTGTTCGCGGCCCCCTTCCTGGTCCACGCGCTGTGGACGCTCCGGAGCCTCGACCGCCGGACGCTTCTCCGCCAGGGGACGACTGCGGCCCTCGGGATCGCAGGCGTCGGAATCACGCTGGCGTACAACTGGATCGTGACGGGATCCCCGCTGGTCTTCCCCTACGAGGCGTTCGCGCCCCTGGACGGCCTGGGGTTCGGCCGGCGTGCGATCCTCGGCTACGAGCGCGACTACACGCCCGCCCTGGCCCTGCGGGCCAACGCGGAGGTGCTGTGGCGCCTGTTCGCCCGGTGGGTGGTCGCCGGCCCCCTCGGGACCGCACTGGCCGCGGTGGGTCTCCTCGCGTGGATCCGCCGGCAGTGGACGACCACGGAGGGAACGGAGGCCGGTGACCGAGACACACGGATCCCCGCCCGGATCCGACCCCTGGGCGGGCGCCAGGCCGTCCTGGCGGGACTGTTCGTCTCGATTCCGGCGGGCAACGTCTACTTCTGGGGCAACCTGAACGTCCTCGGTGACCTGGCAGTTGCCGACGACGGTCTGATCGTCACGCTCGGCCCCTACTACCACTTCGACCTCCTGGTGCCGGTCGCGGCCTTCGCCGCCTCCGGTGCGATCGCACTGGCCGGTTGGTGGCGAACCGCGGTCGGGGGGATCCGCGACCGGGTCGCGGCGGTCGACGCGCGCCGGGCCCGCGCGCTGACGCTGGCGGGGGTGCTGGTCGCCGCCACCCTCATGGCGGGGGCGAACGCCGCGGCCGTCGACCGGCCGATGGACCGGAACCGCGGGGCGACCGCTCAACTGGACCGGGCCTACGAACCGTTCGAGGACCGGGAGTTCGAGGACGCCCTCGTCTTCCTGCCGACCCCCTACGGCGACTGGCTCAACCACCCGTTCCAGCGACTCCGCAACCGGCCCGGCTACGACGGCCCGGCAGTGTACGCCCTCCCCGAGCGCCAGTTCGCCGTCGTGGACGCGTTCCCGGACCGTAGGACCTACCGCTACACCTACCGCGGGGACTGGAGGCCCACCGAGGGACGGTCGGTGACCCCGCGCCTCCAGCGGGTCCGCCACGTTCGCGGGGGGACGGTCCGGGTGGGGGTTACCCTGGGGATCCCGCCCGGTGCGGAGCGCGCGTCGGTGACCCTCTCGACCGGCAACGGGAGCGCCCGCTACGCCGTCGAGGGGTCCCCCGACCGCCTGGACCTCGCGCTGACGCTCTCGGACGGGGAACTCCGGATCGACGGACCGCTGGCGCCGGCCACTGCGGGCGGCGACGGCAACCGGTCGCTGGCGGTGGCCGACCGGGACCGGGTCACCCTCACCGTCGACGTCGACGACGGCGGTACCGGCGGGTTCACCTACCGGGTGGTCGCACCCGTCGCCCGCGAGGACGGCGACGTCCGGGCGCTCACCCCCTACGCCGAGGTCTGTCGGATCGCGTTCCGGTGTGGCGGCGAGGCGGCCTACGTCCCCGGCGAGGCCGACGAGGGGGTCCTCGTCGAGACGTCGCTGTCGGCCGGGAACGCCACCGACGCCGGGTCGTTCGGGGGACGGACCGACGATCCCGGTTCGTCCCCGGGCCGACTCGCCGCCGGATCGCGGTCTCGATAGCTGTGATCCGGGGTCGAGGCGCCCACCGGCCACTCGGCCTGGCGCGGCGTCCGGTTAGTGAAGCGGAACGTTATCTTTAATTCACTCTCCCGAGAGTTCGATAGTAATGAAGGAGACGGTACGGTCCGTCAGGGAGGCGGCCGGTGCGGTCGGCCGCCGACTGAAGCGCGCGGTCGGACGGGTACGAAACCGGATCGGTGGAAACGGTCGAGGGGGAGCGGACGCCGGGGACGGAACGGACGCCGGGAACGCCCCCGATCGGAGCGGCGGCGTCGACAGTCCCGAACGCCGGCAACTGCTCCGGCGGGCCGGGACGGGGGCCGCGGTGCTCTCGGCGGGGATCCCGCTCGCGAGCGAGGAGGCGGCGGCGGTCGGCAATACCTGCAACGTCGACCGGACGGACGACCGCTACCTGCCCTGGAACGCCGGGGGCGACTACGGCGGCTGGCGGGCCACCGAGTTCTTCGGCGTCGACGGCGGTACCGTCAGCAACCCGCCGGTAGTGTTCGTCCACGGCAACGGCGGCGACGCCTGCAACTTCGAGTCCCACGCTCGCTACCTGCTTGACAACGGCTGGGACGGCGACGAGGTGTACTCGATCAGCTTCCAGGAGGCGATCTCGAACCACGTCGAGATGCGCGACGAACTCGACGCGTTCGTCCGGGAGGTGCGCGAGGAGTCCGGGGCCGACGAGGTGAGCCTCGTCCAGCACAGCCTCGGGGTGACCGGCGCACGCTACTGGATGGACGAGTTCGACCGCTACGACTGGGTCGACACGTTCGTCGGCCTCAACGGTGCCAACCACGGCGTCTGCGCCTGTCCGGGCTGTTACGAGGCCAGCCTCGGCGACGACTACAACAACTGGCTGGAGGCCGGGGAGGTCTGCCAGTTCATCGCGGTCCAGTGTTACTTCGACTCGGACCACCCGCTGTACCAGCTCAACCAGCCAGACGAGACGCCCGGCGACGTCGAGTACCACACCTACCGCGGCTTCTTCGACCCGCTGTACTTCTGTGATCCCTGGAGCCCCTACCTGGAGGGCGCGGACAACAACCTCCACTACTCCAACCACAAGGGGAGCCTCGAACTGGAGTCGGTCGCCGCGGACATCGACGAGTGGTGCCGGACCGACGAGTCGACCGGGGGCGACCAGCCGTCGGTCACCAACGTCGTCGACACCGACGACTACGGCGACACCGTCTGGAAGGCCACCTTCGAGCAGGGCTGTACCGACCGGGACCTGGACGTGTCGCTGGTCTCGCCGGGCGGCGACGAGGCCGACGACGACGTCGTCTACGACTGGCAGGTCGACGACGAGGACGAGACGGTCGAACTCCAGATGAACGAGTACGACGGCGTCGCCGAGGCCGGCACCTGGACCCTGGACGTCACCTACCGGGACACCGGCGAGCAGTTCTACCGCGCCGAGCGGACCTTCGAGGAGACGGGGATCAGCCTGACCGACTCGCGGTACTGGCTCGAGGGCGACGACTCCGACCTCGACGTCACCGAGTGGGCCTTCGAGTTCCACAACGACGGCGACCTCCCACTGCACGTCACCAAACTGGAGGTCGAGGTCGACTACGACACCGAGTACCTCTACCCCGACAGGACCCTCCGGCCCGACGAGACGGACACCTACCGGGAGTCGGGATACCTGACGGACCTGGGCCGGGAGTACGACCGGAACTACGACGTCTCCATCGAGGTGTACGTCAACGACGAGTCGTTCGCGACGACGATGGACACCATCTACCCGAACGGCACGTTGGAGGTCGTCGACCGTCACTTCGACGCGGTCGGATCCGACCGCGACGACCCGAACGACGAGTACGTCGTCTTCGAGAACGCCGGCGACGACGCCCTCGACCTGGACGGGTGGACCGTCGAGGACGAGGCCGGCAACACGTACGCGTTCCCCGACGGCTTCTCGCTCGATCCCCGCGAGACGGTCACGCTCCACACCGGGAGCGGGACCGACACCGCGACCGACCTCTACTGGGGGGCGTCCTCGCCGGTGTGGAACAACTCGGGGGACACCGTCTACGTCTTCGACGACGCGGGCGACCAGCGACTCCCGGACACCGGCGACCGGGTGGCGGTGACGAACGTCCACGCCGACGCCGAGGGGTACGACTCGTCGAACCTCAACGACGAGTACGTCGACTTCGAGAACACGAGCGCCGGCGACCTGGACATGACCGGGTGGACCGTCGAGGACGACGCCGGCACCACCTACACGTTCCCCGACGGCTGGACCTGGAGCGACGGCGACGCGGTCCGCCTCCACTCCGGGAGCGGCACCGACTCCGCCTCGGATCTCTACTGGGGCGCGTCCTCGTCCATCTGGAACAACTCGGGGGACACCGTCTTCGTCTTCGACGACGAGGGGAACAAGGCGGTCCAGCACACCTACTGAGGGGGCTGGCGGCACGACGGTTCCCCGTCCTCTCGCCGTGCTGGTCGCGAACATCGTGTTCTCCGCGCGGGCTGGCGGCACGACGGTTCCCCGTCCTCCCGACGTGCCACCCGACGGCGTGGGTAGGTCGCTTACAGTAAGATTACAGTAATCGCCACCGATCCCCGTCCGGACGCTCCTCCGACCCCCCGACTGCGATGGCAAGGCCTAAGTTTAGGTTTGCCTAAAGCGGACGCGATGGAGTTGACCCGGCGTGACGCCCTGGCGGCGCTGGCGGCGGCGGGCGCCGGCGTCGGCGCGGGCGTCGCGCTTCGCTGGAGCGACGGCGATCCCGCTACCCGCGAGTTCCGGGACGTCGACCGGGAGACGCTGGTGGCCCTCGCCGAGGTCGTCTACCCCGACGATGTGTCCGGGATCGACGGGTTCGTCGAGGCCTACGTCGTCGGGCGGGTCCGGGACCGGCCCGACCGGGTGGCGGGGATCGCCGAGGCCGTCGACCGCCTGGACGGGACCGCCCGCGACCGGTTCGACGCCCCGTTCGCGGACCTCTCGCCCGCGGACCGGGACGCCCACCTCGAATCGCTGGGGGTCGACGCCGCCGACCCCGACCCCGAGGGGATCGTCCCCGAACGGATCCGCTACTACCTGGTCAACGACCTGCTGTACGCGCTGTACACCTCCCCGACCGGGGGCCGCCTGGTCGGCATCGAGAACCCGCAGGGCCACCCCGGGGGGATCGACTCCTCCCGGCGGTCGGGACCCGAGGGGAGCGACGGGCGGTCGGTTACGGGATCGGACCACGTCCCCGGAGGACGACCGGAGAGATCCGGGGAGGGATCGCGGTGACGAGCGGGGGGTCCGCCGGGGACGGGGGGACGACCGATCGGACCCCCAGCGACCGGGTCGACGTCTGCGTCGTCGGCGCGGGGCCGGCGGGGTCGCTGGTCGCCCACCGCCTCGCGGCGGCGGGCCACGAGGTGGTCGTCCTGGAGGCCGGCGAGCGGTTCGACCCGGCCGACAGGCGTGCGCGCATGGAACGGGCGATCCGGCCGGCGCACGACGGGGGATCGGTGTGGGGGATGGGCGGGGAGCGCGACCGGTTCACGTCGGCGGGGGAACGGTTCTACCCGCTCAACAGCGCCCGGGTGAAGGGCGTCGGCGGGTCGACGCTACACTGGCAGGGGATGGTGATGCGCCTCCACGAGAAGGACTTCCGCCTGCACTCGACGTGGGGGGTCGGCGTCGACTGGCCGGTCTCCTATCGTGACCTGCAACCGTACTACGCCCGGGCCGAACGCGCCCTGGGGGTCGCGGGGGCCGACGACAACCCCTTCGCGCCGCCCCGCGAACGCCCGTTCCCCATGCCCGCGTTCGAGCCTTCCCACAGCGACTCGCTGTTCGCGCCGGCCTGCGAGCGCCTGGGGATCGCCACCCACTCGGTGCCCAACGCCCGGAACTCCGAGGCCTACGACGACCGCCCGACCTGCCAGGGCTACGGCACCTGCCAGCCGGTCTGTCCCTCGGGGGCGAAGTACGACGCGACGGTCCACGCCCGGAAGGCCGAGGCGGCGGGCGCGCGGGTGATCGACCGGGCTCCCGTCCAGCGCCTGGAACACGACCGGGCCGGCGACCGGGTGGAGGCCGCGGTGTACGCGACCCCCGACGGAACCCAGCACCGTCAGGAAGCGCGGGCGTTCGTCGTCGCCTGCGGCGGGGTCGAGTCACCCAGGCTCCTCCTGCTCTCGCGCTCGGAGGAGCACCCCGACGGCCTGGCGAACTCCTCCGGTGCGGTGGGCCGGTACTTCACCGAACACCTGTTCGCCGGCGTCGGCGGCCGCCTCGACCGGCCCACCCGCCAGAACCAGGTCGGGTTCAACACCACCGAGAGCCACCAGTTCTACGACGACCCCCGGGCGCCGTTCGGCCCGGAGCGTGGGAGCGCGGACGCCACCGGCACCGGGGCCGACGGGGGCGACCCCGCCGACCGGCCGGTTCCCGACGAGGATCCCGGACTCTCGTCGATCAAACTGGAGTTCCTCAACTACGCCGGTCCCTCGCCCGTCGAACTCGCCCTGGGGGCCGACGAGTGGGGCGACGACCTCCTCGAATCGCTCCGGGAGGCCTACGGGTCGGCGCTGGCGGTCGGCGGTCTCGTCGGGCAACTCCCCCGGAAGGACAACCGGATCGAACTGGACCCCTCCACCACCGACGACCACGGTAACCCCGTCCCGGAGGTCCACTGGCGCGTCGGCGACCGGGCCGCCCGGACCGTCGAACGGGCGAACGGGATCCAGCGGGCCGTCCTGGAAGAGATGAACGCCGAGGTCACCTGGACGGTCGGCCCCGCTGACACCGGCCCCGCCTTCCACCACATGGGCACCACCCGGATGGGCGCGGATCCCGCGACGAGCGTGGTGAACGCCCGCTGTCGGACCCACGACCTGGCGAACCTCTGGATCTCGGGGTCCAGCGTCTTCCCGACCGGCGGCGCGATGAACCCGACGCTAACCATCGCGGCGCTGGCGCTTCGGATCGCCGACCACGTCGACGAGGCGCTGTGAACCGCCTGGAAGAGACGCTGTGAGGATCGACGGCGCGAGCGCGGAGAGCGGTTACCGCAGGCGCTCCTCGATCCCCACCTTCAGAACGGACTTCGCGATGGCGGCCCCGCCGCCTAGGGGATCGAGTTTCGTCTCGCCGGCCCGCTCCCGGTAGTCGATGGGGCGCTCCCGGACGTCGTAGCCCCGGAGGACCGGCCGCATGAGGAGTTCGGCCGAGAGGCCGGTGTTCTCGGTCCACTCGACGTCCTGGATCACTTCGCGGCGGTAGGCTCGCATCCCGGTGGTGGTGTCGCGGACCCGGCGGGCGAGCAGTCCGCTGGCGACGAGGGCGAAGAGGTGGTTCCCGAGGCGGTTGAACCGCGGCATCGCCTCGGCGCCGGGCGAGAGGCGGTCGCCGCTGACCACGTCGGCGCCGTCGTTGATTTCCGCCAGGAACTCCGGGAGGGCCTCCATCGGGTAGGTGTCGTCGCAGTCGGTCGTGACGACGACCGGCCGGTCGGCCGCCAGGAGGGCCGCCCGGACCGCGACCCCGTAGCCCTGTGGCTCCTGGCGGATCACCCGGGCGCCGTGGTCCTCGGCTATCTCGGGGGTCCGGTCGCTCGACCCGTCGACGCAGACCACTTCGGCCCGGCCGTCGGTCACCCGCTCTATGTCGGAGAGGACCGTCCCGATGGCCTCGGCCTCGTTGTAGGTGCCCATCACGACGCTGACGTCGTCGAAGGTGTACTCGCCGGTCCCGGTCCGGCGCTCGCGTGCGGTCATCGTCCGCGGTTGCTCCCCGACGCACTTGTGTTTTTAGGTTCGCCAAAAACACCGGGCTCCGGGTGATCCCGGCGATGGTTTCGTTTCGTGAACAGGAGGCGCAAACTTTAGCACGGTTGCCGGGGTATTGCCGGGTAGTTCCCGGATCCCTGCAGGCTCGCCGGCCAGGCACCGGCGCCGGGACACGGCCACCGATGACCGAGGACGGCACGGCGACGGAGACGGTGCTAGACCGGGTCGACCGCCCGGTGTTCGCCCTCGACGACGACTGGCGGTTCACCTACCTCAACGGGGGCGCAGAGCGACTGCTGAACGTCGTCCGCGAGGAACTGCTGGGCAGGGTCATCTGGGACGCGCTCCCGGGGGTGATGGAGACGGACCTGCCGGCGGCGTTCCACGGGGCCATCACCGAGGGCGAGACCAGGCGGACGACGGTCCCGGTGAACGGCGACCGCCGGGTCGAGTTCGAAACCCACCCCGGCGAGGGCGGCGTGACGGTCCTGTTGCGCGACGTGACCGACGAACGGGAGCGGGACCACCGCCTCCGGCGCTACGAGACGGCGTTCAACGCGGCCGACGACCCGATCTACGTTCTCGACACGCGGGGGGAGTTCCGCGAGGTCAACGACGCGATGGTCGAGATGACGGGCTACGACCGCGACCGGCTGGTGGGCTCGCACATCTCGCTCGTGATGTCCCAGGAGGAGATAGACCGCGCCGAGCGACGGATCCGCGAGACGGTCGTCGAGGACGACCAGTCGGTCGGGACCATCGAGGCCACGTTCACTACCGCCGCGGGGGCGCGGCGCGACTGCGAGGTCAGCGTCGCGCTCCTCCCCGAGGACGGGGGCATCGCCGGCACCGTGGGCGTCGTCCGGGACGTCACCGACCGCCGCCAGCGCGAGCAACGGCTCGCGGTGCTCGACAGGGTCCTGCGGCACAACATCCGCAACGAGATGAACCTCGTGATCGGTCAGGCGGAGGTAGCCAAGGGGATGGCCGACGACGACGTCGCCGAGCACCTCGACGCCATCCTCTCGACCAGCAGGGAGCTCGTCGACCTGAGCCGGGACATCCGGCGGTTCTCCGACGCCCTGGACCCGGGGCTGGGGGAGGCCCGCCCGCGGGACGCCACCGACTCGGTGACCGCCATCGTCGACGACGTCGAACGGGACCAGGACGCGGAGATACTGGTGACCGTCGAGGAGGAGGCCCGCTTCTACGCCCACGAGTCGGTGTTCGCCGCCATCGAGGAACTCCTCCGCAACGCCGTCCTCCACAACGACTCCGAGGACCCGACGGTCGAATGCACCGTCGGCGTCGAGGGGGACCGCGTGGCAGTCGAGGTGGCCGACGACGGGCCGGGCCTCCCGGACCCGGAACGCGAGGTACTGGTCGAGGGCGACGAGACCCCCCTCACGCACGCCTCCGGTCTGGGCCTGTGGCTGGTCAACTGGGCGGTCACCAAGTCCGGCGGCCACCTCACCTTTGCCGAGAACGAGCCCCAGGGCAGCGTCGTGACGATCCACCTCCCGCGGGCGCCCCCGGCCGACGCCGTCGAGGAGGCCGAGGACGCCTCGGTCGCCGCGGGCGACGGCGGCGCTCCGGAAGCGTCGACCGACGTCACGGAGTGATCCTCAGGGTGGCGACCTCACGGAGTTATCTCCGGCCCGGCGACGTCTTCGAGTGATACCCCGGATCGGGGTTCGCGGTCGTCCGGGCGACCCCGCTCCCGGGCGTTCGATCCCGCTCAGATCGGGTGCAGGAACGTCTGGAACTCGGCGGTCCGGCCGTCGGGGTCCTCCGCGAAGAACTGGTAGATGTCGTACTGTTCGTTCTCCTCGGGCGGCCCCCGGGCGTGGTCGGACAGTTCCTCGTACATCCCGTCGACGGCCGCGCGGTCCTCGTAGTAGAACGTGAGGATCCCGCAGGTCTCGGTGACGTCGCGCTCGCAGAACCCGAACTTGAACCCGCCGTGTTCGAGGATCGTACACCCCGGCTGTTCGAGCCACACCTCCGCGCCGACCGACTCGGTGTAGAACGACACGACCGGCCCCGGGTCCTCGGTCCGGAAAAAGACGATTCCCGACATATTCGTCCCGTCGGCCGGCGGGGTCAAAAGGGTTGACGTGTCCGTCGCGTCGATGGCGGCTGCCGTTCGCACCGGCACTCGACAGCGACGAGGCCCGATCCCAGTGACGACCGGCGCCGCGGGGGGTCAGCCGCGGACTTCGGCGACGTACTCGTCGCGACCGCCGACCAGGTTGGCGACGACGGCGAGGTAGACCAGCGCATAGACGACGGCGAGAGCGGCGAGCACGAGCCCGACGCTCTCGGTCTCGGGGCCGAACACCGGCACACCGAGTTCTGCCACGACCGTCATCACCGCCAGGATCGCCCCCACGATCATCACGACGAGGCTCGCCCACCAGGCGGCCATCGAGTGGCGCGTCAGGGCGTAGGCGAGTCCGAGCAGGACAACGAAGTTGATCCCGCCGGTCCCCAGCACGAGGCGGCTCAACCCGAACAGCGACAGGAGGATCGTCCCGATGAAGCTGAACGCCCCGAGTCCGACCATTATCCGGACCGCCCGGGCCGTCGAGAGGTTCCCCAGTACTCGCGCGACGAAGCCAACCTTCTCCGGGCCGACTATCTCGAACTCCCTGTTCGAACACTCGTCGCACTCCTCGGGCCTCTGGGAGAAGGCCCCGACGGTGCCCTGGAGCGTACCACACTGCGTACAGCGATAGAAGCGTGCCATTCGGATACCCCGTTGTCCGTGATGGCGAGGGGGAGGGCATAAAACTTGCCGGCATCGGGTGGCGCACCGGGGACCCCGCCGGAGCGTCGGACCGGGGCGGTTCGGTCACGTCGGGTCGGGTCAGGTCGAGCCGGGCGGGAGTCAGGTCAGGTCCCGGCGGCGGAACACGACGACGGCCACGGCGACCAGCGCGACCGTTCCCGCGAGCAGGACTCCCGCCCCGACGAGGTCGTACTCGGCGCGGACCAGTACGGCGGTGGGGTCGTAGTGGCGGGTGGGACTGACCGCGCCGACCGGTTCGAGGTCGGGGTCGGTCGTCGTGAGCGTGTCGACGAGAAAGAGGCCGAACACCGCCGCGATCGCTCCCCGTTCGGCGACCGAGGCGCGCCCGACGGCGACCGACAGCACGGTTCCGATCCCCACACAGGCCAGGAAGTACGGAACCGAGAGGGCGTGGACGGCGAGCAGTCGGGGGACGGCGATGGTCTCGCCGGCCAGCAGGACCGTGGCGTAGACGGCCGGCGGGACCAGGAGGTTGCAGACCGCGATCGGCACCAGGAGCGACCCGACGGTTCCGAGGACGACGCCCGCCCGGGAAACGGGCGCCGACAGCACCATGTCGATCCGGCCGCTCTCGACGTCGCCGGCCACGGCACCGCCGGCCCGGTAGGCCAGGTACACCCCCAGGAGGAGCACCCACGCGAACGCGTAGAACTCAGTGGCGAGAAAGCCCTCGATGGTCGTGAACGCGTCCAGTCCGAAGGCCGCCCGTATCGCCGGCGGGAGGTTCTCGACGTACTCCTGGAGTTGCTCGCCCGACTCCTTCACCGCCGGGTAGAACGGGGCGAACAGCAGTGCGAAGAGGCCGAGGCCGACCCCCAGGTAGACGGATCCCTTCAGGCGCCGGCGCCCCTCGTAGCGCAACACCTCGCGGGTCACGGGCGGTCACCCTCCGGGTCCGTCCCGCCGCGGCCCTGGGTATCGGGGTTCCCTTCGTCCGCCCCGTCTCTCCCCGTGGGATCCCCTCCGTTCCCGTAGAAGCGGGCGAACACCTCCTCCAGCGGTGCCTCCTCGACGTCCAGGTCGAGGACGGTGTACTCCCGCAGGCGGTCCAGGAGGGTGCCGTACTCGCCGGTGAAGGTGAAACTGATCACCTCCCCGCCGGAGACGCCGTGGGCGCCCGGCATCTCGAAGGCCGCCGGCCCCACGTCCTCGGCGACCTGGACCCGGACGCGCTTGCCGCTCCGGGAGAGGATCTCGCCGATGGATTCGAGGGTGACCAGCCGGCCGTCCCGGAGGATCCCCACGCGGTCACAGACCTTCCGCACCTCGCTGAGCACGTGCGAGGAGAAGAAGGCGGTCTTGCCCGCCTCGCGTTCGCCCCGGACGAACCCGTGGAAGCGGTCCTGCAGTAGCGGGTCCAGCCCGGACGTCGGTTCGTCCATCACCAGCAGGTCGGGGTCGTGCATGAACGCCGCGACGATGGCGAGTTTCTGCTCGTTGCCCCGGGAGTACTCCCCGACCGGCCGGTCCAGCGGCGGTTCGAATGACGCGAGCAACTCCGACCGGCGGTCGTCGCCCTTCAGGCGGGCGTGGTAGTCGAGGATCCGCCGGCCTGTGACCGACTCGTCGAAGGCCGGTTCCGCCGGGAGGAACCCCACGTCGCGTTTCGCCTCGATCAGTTCGGCCTCGTCGCGGACGTCCCGGCCCAGTACCGTCGCGGTCCCGGAAGTCGGACGAAGGAAACCCATCAGGGTGCGGATGGTCGTGGTCTTGCCGGCCCCGTTCGGCCCCAGGAAGCCGAACACTTCCCCCTCCCGCACCGAGAAGGAGAGGTCCTCCACCCCCCGGACGTCGCCGTAGTACTTCGTGAGGCCGTCGACGGCGAGCGCGCTCACTCCACACACGTCGGACTGTCAATAGATAAGTGTTCGTCGGGGATCCGCGACATCCGGAAGGGAGGGGCTTACAGTAAAAGTACTGTAAACGATCCGGGGACGGGACCGGTCCGGCGGGGTGTCGCCGGGGAAGCGCAAGCGGTTTTCGCCCGCCGGTCCCAGGGCCGGTATGCGCGTGGTGGTCAACGCCGCGGTCAGCGCCGACGGGAAGCTCTCGACCCGGCACCGCGAGCAGGTGGCCATCTCCGGGGCCGAGGACTTCGCCCGGGTCGACCGCCTGCGGGCCGACGGCGACGCCGTCGTGGTGGGCGTCGGAACGGTGCTCGCCGACGATCCGCACCTGACGCTGGACGACGGGGACCTGCGGGCCGACCGCGAGGACCGCGGGGACCCACCGAACCCCGCACGGGTGGTCGCGGACTCCCGTGCCCGCACCCCGCCCGACGCACGGATCGTCGACGACGCCGCCCGGACCTACCTGCTGGTCGCCGACGCCGCGCCCGGGGACCGGGTGGCCGACCTGGAAGCGAATCCGACCGTCGAGGTGATCCGGGCCGGGGAGGACCGGGTGGACCTCCCTGTCGCACTGGACCGGCTGGAAGCAGAGGGCGTCGAGCAACTGATGGTCGAGGGCGGCGGGGAACTCATCTTCTCGCTGTTCGCCGAGGGCCTGGTCGACGACCTCTCGGTGTTCGTCGGTCCGACGGTGATCGGCGGCCGGGAGGCCCCCACGCTGGCCGACGGCGAGGGGTTCGTCGACCCCGAAGCTTTCCCCGAGTTGCGCCTGACCGACACCGAACGGATCGATGGGGGGATCGTCCTCCACTGGACCGTCGCGGAGGGCTGAACCGATCCGAGGGTCGGGCGGCCCCAGGGGGATCGGTGGCCGGAGCACCAGCCGACATCGGGTGGGAATGGAACGGGCCGAGGGCTTCCCACCTATACCCGAGACCGGTGGTCACGAGGTCGCCGGATACGCCTGATCACCGCGTCCGGAGGTAGTTGAACACGTAGGTCTGGACGTAGCCCGCCACGTCGCCGCCGAACTGCTCGCGGATCGCCCGGGAGGTCTCGCGGTAGGTCCCGCGCTCACAGCCGGGGTAGTGGTCCTCGATGGCGGTGCGGATCCAGGTGTCCAGCGGCACTGCTTCGAGAAATCCGAGCGAGAACAGCAGGACGCAGTCGGCGACCTTGTCGCCGACGCCGACGAACCGGGTGAGGTGCTCGCGGGCGTCCTCGTAGGCCAGGTCGGCCGCCGCGGCCGGGTCCTCGCCGTCGGCGACCATCCGCGCGGTCTCGACGACGTAGGGCGCACGGTAGCCCAGGCCCAGGTCGCGGAGTTCGGCCTCCGTCGCCCCTGCGAGTCGTTCGGGGGCCGGGAAGCCGTAGTAGGTGCCCGCGCCGTCGTCGCCCGGGCCCGCGAACCCCACGGGGTCGCCGTACTCCCGGGCCAGCGCCGTCACCATCCCGTGGATCCGCGCAACGCGCATCTGGGCCGAGCAGATGAACGAGACGAGCGTCCCGAACGGCGGGTCCCGCACCAGGCGCATCCCCTCGAAGGCGTCGTAGGCTCGCCGGACCAGGTCGTCCTCGGGCGACCGCCGGCGGATCCCCGCCAGGTCGTCGTCCAGTCGCAGGAGGTCGGTGAGGAGGGCGGCCCCGTCGCCGGTCGACTCCCACTCCAGGGTACCCTCCCGGGGGCCGCCGACCTGCCGCACCCGCAGGGCCTCGCCGTCGACGACGGTGTGGTACCACGCCGATCCCCCGTAGGCGGGTTCCGACTCGTACATCCGCCCGTCGGCGCGCCGCCAGAGGTAGGACTGGCCGCTCTCCACCGTGGACTGCAGGTCGAACCCACCCAACAGCTCTTCGATCCGGATCGCACCCGACTCCATGCCCTCCCCTGAGAGCGTGGCCGGTATCTGCCCTTCGCTTTCCCGGTCCCCTCGCCGGTGTCCATCGAATCGTTTCCCTCGGAGGTCGACCGGGAGGGATCGAACTACCACGCCCGAAAGCCCCCGGGCCGTTCGGCCACCCTGACTCGCTGCGGTGCTTGCGTCGTCACGCTGGCCGAACGGCCCGGCCCCTTTCAGTCCACCCGAACGGGCCACGATCCTCCCCAGCCGATTGCGCGTCTCGGCTCGGTCGGTCGCTTCGCTCCCTCCCTCGCCTGCGATGCTCATCCAGCGGAAGACGCGGAGCGTCTTCCTGGCTCTCGCCTCCCTTCGGTCGGCGAGAACCTCGCACGAGGCCGCGCCTGGCGGCGCGGCCCGCGCGCCGTGGGGCTGGACTGGTCCGGGTCCCTCAGAGGATCCGGTTCTTCAGAGCGTCGACGCCGCCCTCGCGGTACCGGCGGTAGTTCTCGACGAACAGTTCGGCACAGCGGTCGTAGTAGTGCGGGGTCGACCCGGCGTTGTGGGGGGTGATCAGGACGTTCGAGAGGTCCCACAGCACGGAGTCGGACGGGAGCGGTTCCTCCTCGAACACGTCCAGCGCCGCGCCGCGGACGGAGTGGTTCTGGAGCGCCCGGGTGAGGGCGTCCTGGTCGACCACCTCGCCCCGGGCGACGTTGACGAGGACGCCGTCGTCGCCCAGCGCCCGGAGTTCGTCGCTCCCGATCAGCCCCCGGGTCTCGTCGGTCAGGGGGCAGGCGAGCACCGCGTAGTCGGCGGCGAGCAACACGTCGTAGATACCGTCGGAGCCGTGTATCTCGTCGACGGCCTCGGGGACGTCGCCCGTGTCGCGCTTGGATCCCACCACCTCCATCCCCAGGACGGAGCAGAACTCGGCGACCCGGGTGCCGATGGCACCCACTCCCACGACCCCGACGGTCTTCCCGCGCAGTTCGCCGGGGCTGTGGCGCTCCCAGACGCCCCGCTCCTTGTTCCGCATGGCGGTGACCAAGCCGCGCTCGAAGGCGAGCACGTACCCGAGCACCTGTTCGGCGATCGGTTCGGCGTGCACCCCGGAGGCGTTCGTCAGCGCCACCCCCATCTCGGAGAGGCGGTCGCGGTCGTAGTGGTCGACCCCTGCCGAGAGGGCCTGCACCCACCGGAGGTTCTCGGCGGCGTCCAGCAGTTCCTCCGAGAGCCGGAATGTCACCACCACCTCGGCGTCGCGGATCCCACGCCGGGACTCCTCCAGCGTGACCGCCGTCCGGATCGCGGAGGGGGGAACCCAGCCCGCGGGGTCGGACCCGCCCGCGGCCGCGATGGCCTCCCGGACCTCGGCCGCCCGGTCGGCACCCACCGCGTGCGGGATGAGCACCGTCGGGGCGTCCGGGTCGCCCCCGTCGGTTCGCGGGGGGGCCGACCGTCGGTCCGGACCTCCCGTTCTCGCCTCCCGGTCCTCGCGGGGCGCGTCGTCGGGGTCCATGCACGTCGGCACGGCCTCCGGGGTGTTAATCCGATCGGGACGGTCCCGTCACCCCGTCCCGTGCCACGGGTTCTCGAGTGAACGGCTCACAAAGTGTGATAGAACTGAAAGATTTTAGGCTCCGGTGCGTAAATCGAACGGTGGCTATGGACCTGACGATGACCGACACGGCGTGGCTGGGGGTCCTGTTCCTGTCGGTCGCGTTGGGCAGCGTCGTCTTCGGACTGGTGATCCACCGGATCCTCAAGCGTGCCTACGGCCTCGGCAGCGACCGTCCGCGGGGGACGCCGCCGAAGCACGGGGTCGACCGACGCGTCCCGAACGAGTAGGACCGGGACCACCGGCCGCCACGCCGACCGTTCAACCGCCCGTAGCGACGCGTGGCGGGGATCCGGTCGTCTCGAGGGGGAACGGGCAGTGGAAGGGCGGAACGGGTGTCTCACCGCGTCAGGGGCATGTTGTAGCCCGTCTCGCGCTCCATCACGGCCTCCCAGGTGGGTTCGCACTCGCAGGACACCTGCTCGAACACGGACGGGTCCTGGCGCAGGTCGAAGTCCTTGATCGCTCGCTGGACCCGGTCGTCACAGTCCCCGCAGTTGTGCGGCCCCCGGTCGGAACCGTGGCCGACGGGGTCGGAGACGACGATGGCGTCCTCGTCGGCGGTGTCCCGGAGGACCTCGACGACCGACCACAGCCACGGCGGCCGGTAGCCCCCCTCGAAGTAGATGTCGTCGACCATCGTGTACCGCTGGACGTTGCAGGGGTTCATCGAGACGGTGTGGGCGTACTCGGCACACCGCCGGACCGACCGCTTCATGTCCGCGACGGCCTCCGACTCCGAGAGGAAGGGCGGTTTCATCAGCAGGTAGGCCTTCACGCCCGCGCCGGCGGCCGCGGCCTCCTCGCTCGCGTCGACGAACTCGGAGAACTCGAAGTACTTGTTCACGCAGTCCCGGCGGACCCGGTCGGTGGCCGTCTCCAGGCCGACGGCCACGTCGGTCGCCAGGCCGTGGTCGGTGAACTCCGCCAGCTTGGAGCGGTCGACGAAGTCCGGCAGCGACTCGAAGACGATCCGCTCCCGGTCGGCGAACGTTTCGGCGATGGCCCGGCGGGTCTCGGGGCCGACCTCCCGTTCGTCGAGGAAGGATCCGGAGGTGTATATCTTCACCAGGCCGCAGGGATCCTCGTCCGCTTCGCGCTGTTCCCGTTCGTGGTCGAGGCAGGCCTCGACCTGGTCCATCAGGGCCTCGTGGCTCACGCTGCCGCCCTCGACGGACTCGGCGACGTAGCCACACATCGTACACCCCCCCGCGCGGGCCCACCGGCAGCCGCCGGTGTTCAGGATGATCGTCAGCGAGTCGTAGACGCCGCCGGGGGTGCGGTCCTCGTCGATCCACACCCGCGTCGGCTCGTGGGGGTCGTAGGTCTCCGAGCGACGGGACCGTATCTCCCGCATCGCCCGGTTGTGGGCGTCCATCCCCTTGCCCTGCTCGTAGACCTCCGGGCTCGGTTCGCTCATTACCGGTGGATCGCCGGTGGGCGGGTAAAACCCCCTCGTCTCGACGACCTGGTGTCCGGCCGCGGGGTGACGCGGTTCGTCCGCGCTACCTCCGGTGGTGTCCGATGCAGGGTGGCGGGACCCGCCCGTGCTACCGCCGCCGGTGCCCGGCCCTCACCCGCCCGAGGCCCACACGCCGACGACCACGTTCAACTCGTCGGTCGTTATCACGTCGGCCGCCCAGTCCCCGATCGCCGCCCGGAGTTCGCCGGTGTCGATCCTCCCGTCGCCGTCCGCGTCGTAGTCGGCGGCCGGGCCCGGCAGTGAGTCCGCGACGGTGACGGTCGTCGTCGCGGCGTCGTCCTCCGTCACGATCCCGACCTCGAACTCGCCGGCGAGTTCGGGGGTCACCTCGAAGGTCACTCGCTCGCTCTCCCCGCCGTCAAGGGTCACGTTCCGGGACGCCAGGGTTTCGCCCGACGCGAGTGTGCCGTCGCCGTCCTGATCCAGGCGGACCTCGACGGTCCGGGTGCCGGCGGTGTCGTTCTCGTTCGTCACCGTCGCCGAGATCCCGAAGGGTTCGCCCTCGGTGGCCGTGTCGGGGACCGTCAGGTTCGAGACGGCGAACGCCGGTTCCCCGGCGGCCCCGTCGTTCCCCGAGGTCTCGTAGGTCGTCCCGTTCGCCCCCTCGACGCCGACGGAGACGATCCGGTCGCCCAGCGCGTTGACGAACGACCCGCGGATCGTCTCGGTGACGGCCGCCCTGAACATCGACGTGCCGTTGGCGGCGTCGGCGGTGACGGTGAACGGGGCGTACGCCTCCAGGTTGCCGTCGCCGTCGATGTCGCCGAGCAGCGTCGTCCTGACCGTTATCTCCCGGTCGATCCGGTCGTTGTCGAGGAAGTCGCCGACGCCGGTGTCGTTCGCGAACGCCAGGGTGACGTTCACCTCGAACAGCGAGATACCCAGGCCGTCCGGGGACTCGGCGGAGGTGTTCTCGACGACCGCGACGAAGGTGGCCGCGGTGCTCGACCGGTCGTCGGCGGGCAACACCACGGGCCCCTCGAGCAGGCGGTCGTCCTCGGTGGTGTCGGGGTCGCCCAGGTCGGCGGGGGCGATCCGCAGGCCGTCGGCGGCCAGGCGAAGCTCCAGGGTCACCGGGATCGACTCGGTCTCGTTGGGCCCGACGGACGCCCGCTTCGCGAAGCCGTCCGCGACGTAGCCGAACTTGCTGGCCTTCGCCGTGTAGGTCCGGTTCGCGACCACCTGCTGTGGGCCGAACTCGCCGTCCTCGTCGGTCCGGAGCGTGGTCACGGTCTCCTCGCTGTCGACCTCGATCAGTTCGACCGTCGCGTCCTCGACCGGGTTCCCGTCGTCGTCGACGACGGTCCCCAGGACGAAGCCGGCGTTCGCGGTCCGGGCGGTCTGGACGCCCTCGGTGTCGTGGCTCCGGGTCGCCGTGTCGTTCGAGAGCGCGTACGAGGCGTCGATCCGCGCGCCGTCGGTGACCCGGTCGGCGACCTTGACACAGATCACGACGCGGTCGACGTCCGTGGCTTCCCCGTCGGACTCGACGGTCACCCCGTGGCCGTCGTACGAGACGGCCCCGGCCTCCCGGGTGATCCCGGTGCTCGTGTTCACCAGGCGGACCGAGACGGAGTCGACCGCGGCCGGCGAGACGTCGCCGTCGGCCCCACCGGCCAGGTCGACGGTGACGTTCGTCACCGCGCCCGCCTCCGGGTACGTCACGTCCGCGACGACCAGCTGGTAGCCGCCGGCGAACGCCCTGTCCTCGGTGGCGTCGGTCACCGTCCCGTCCGGGAGCGGCCCCCCACCGGCGGCCAGCGTCCGTGCCGGCGGCGTCGGCCCGTCCGCCACGCTCGCGGCCGCCGGCGAGGCCGTGGTGCCACTGCCCGGCCCGTCCGAGGAGGGCGGAGCGATCCCGGCGACCGCCGTTCCAGGGAGCATCGCCGTCACCGTCAGCACCGCGAGTACGGAAACGAGTATCCCGCCCGTGGGAACCGCCGCTACAGCCCGTTTCAGTCCCGGCCCCGTCGTCTCCCCGTCCCGGTGCCCGGACCGCGACGGCTCGCCGCGACGTCTCGTCGGCGAGGGATCCGAACGATCGGACGAACGCATCACGAACCAGTTACCGTCGATCACCTTAAATTCAGTCCCCGACCGTCCCCGTTGCGCGGTTCGCGGCCGACGAACGGAACCGGCCGCGTGATCGTGCGATCCGTACTCGACCCCGGTGACCGGGGCCGTTAGCCGTAGCCAGAGGCCCAGACTACGATGACCTCCTGGAGCTGGTCGGTCGTCAGCTCGCCGGCCGCCCAGTCCCGAACGGCGTCGTTCAGCTCCTCGAGCCGGCGGCGCGTGACGGCCCCTCACCCGGAGTCGGCCTCCTGACCGGCCGCCCCCGTCCGCTCCCCGAGGGCCGCCCGTCCCCACCAGGCGGCGAGGGCGAGGGCCGCGCCGGCGGCGTTGGCGGCCGCGTCGCCGGGGGCGCCGTCCCGCCAGGGGAGAACCGCCTGCACGCCCTCGACGCCCAGTCCGAACCCGACGACCGCCAGGAGGACGAGGAGGACGACCCGGGCACCGGGTCGACGGCCCAGCGTTGCCGCCACGGCGGCGGCCAGGACGGCGTAGCCCCCGGCGTGGATCCACTTGTCGGCGGCGACCCCGAGGGGTCCCGTCGCGTCGAGCGGCGCGGACCCCGCGGGCAGCGCCGAGGCGACGGCGAGGCCGGCGGCCAGGGCGGCGACCACGACCCACCGGCGGGTCCGGTCACCGTCCCCGGATCCCGGGTCGGACGGCGTATCGTCCCCGGAGCAGTCGTCGGGTGGGGGGCCAGCCGGGGATCCGTCGCCGACCGGAGGATCGCCCCGGGATCCGTCGTCGGGTGGAGGGCCGTCCCGCGACCCGCGGTCGGACCGGGGAGCCACGGCGGTCAGGGCGAGAACTCGTAGAGGTCGTCGCCGACGTGGTGGACCGACTCGACGACCCGGCCCTCGTCGCCGGGCATCTCCTCGCCGTCGACCAGGGCGCGGCCGACCGCGAGGAACTTCCCGTGGGACTCCTCGTTCACCGCCACGAGGTCGCCCTCCGCGATGACGGGGTCGGCCTCGACGATGCCCGGGCGCATCACGTCCGCGCCGTCGCTGACGAACGATATCGCGCCGGCGTCGACGGTGACGACCCGGCGGGTCGGCGGGTGGGCGTTCGTCCCGCGGACGGTGAGGAACGGCGTCCCCTCGACGTAGACCACGAGGGGGTCGCCGTCGACGAGGACCACGTCGGCCGCGTCGCCCTCGAACTCCACCAGTTCGTAGGTGTCGCCCTCCAGGTCGACGCCGAGGGCGTCCGCGATGGTCGACTCCAGGTCGGCGACCGCGTCCGACCGGAGGTGGTGCCGGGACTTGACCTGCATACCCGCACCGTGGCGGGGCCGACCGATAAATCGACCGTTCTCGGCGTGGATCCAGTCGGGTCGGCCACGCTTACAGTAAATTTACTGTAACGTGCAGATCCACCTCGATGGCCGGGTCCGGGGTCTCGTGGTCCGACATCGATCCCCCGGTCCGGACCCCCTGGTCCGGGTTCGATCCTCCCCGTCCGGTTCCGATCCCTTCGGATCGAACCCCGCTCCCGTCCGGAGGATCCGGAGCGGTCCGGGGTCGGCGGTCGGAGGGCGACCCGGACGATGCCACGCAAGCGCTAAGTGAGGCCGGATCCACGGTTCGACCATGTTCGGTTCCGGGCGGGACGGGAAGGATCCCGTCACCTGCATCGCCTGCGGGACGCGGACCGTCCGCGAGGACGCCCGCGAGTACGACAAACACGGGGACCGCTGGGACCGGGTGGACAAGGAGTTCGAGTACCTCTGCAAGGCCTGTCACCGCGAACTGTGTCACCAGCCCCGCGACAAACTGGAAGGGCTGCTGGGTGAGGTCGACGCCGGCGAGAACGACGACGACACCTTCCTGGAGTGGTACTGCGGACTGGTCGAGGAGCGCTACGGGCGCGTCGAGGACTGACCCTCCTACCCCTGGACGACCCAGGCCCCGCCGGCGACCACCAGCACGCCGAACAGTATCACGACCGTGCCCGCGGCGACGCTCTGGTCGGCCACCAGGAGTCCCCAGGCGACGACCACCAGGCCGGCCAGGGCGATGAGCACCCCGAACGCCGACTCGCTGACGATCCGTAGCGCGTCGTTGACCGCCGAGCCGGGTTCCTCGCGGGGGTCGTCGGGATCCGGTCGCTCTGACATCGTACCGTGGTTCGTGCACGCGGGGCAATCGGCCTTTCGCTTCGGTGGGTACGCCCGGCGGTTGTTTCGGGGGCCGGGGTGGGAAAGGGGGTCCCGGCAGACCCCGTCCGTCGGGACCGGGGTCGGAGTTCACGCCGGTCGCAGGTGCTCGCAGTCGCCGGTCGAGACCTGGACCCGCCCGTCGCGGGTCTCGACGACCAGGCGACCCGGACGGTCGATCCCCACGGCCTCGCCGACGACGGTCCCCTCGGGGGTCTCGACCCGGACCCGTTGCCCCAGGGTTCGGGCGAGGTCGCACCAGGCCGGCAGGATCCCGTCGGGGTCCGACCGGAGGTCGTCGAGTTCCACGAGTACGTCGGCCACGAACGCGCCCCGGTCGACGTCGTCGACGAGGTCCCGGAGCGTGACCGCCCTGTCGGGGAGGTCGGCCGGGTCGACGTTGGCGTTGACACCGATCCCGACGACCGCCCGGTCGTCGACGCGCTCCGTGAGGATCCCGGCGAGCTTTCCCTCCGGCGTGGGGTCGTCTCCGGTCCCCGGCGCCTCCTCCCCCGTGACCGGCACGACCACGTCGTTGGGCCACTTGATCCACGCGTCGGTGCCGGCCTCGCGTGCGACCCGGGCGACGGCCACGCCGGCGGCCAGGGTCAACATCGGCACCTCGTCGGTGGGGAGCTCCGGAGCCAGGACGACGCTCGCGTAGATCCCACCCTGTGGACCGGTCCACGACCGGCCGCGCCGGCCCCGACCGCCGGTCTGCCGGTCGGCCACGACGACGGCGTCCGCGGCCCCCTCGGCGGCCAGTTCCCGGGCGCGGTCGTTGGTCGACCCGATCGACTCGTGGTACTCGACCGAGAACGGGGACGGGGGATCCGCCGCGAGCGAGGGCAGCGACATGGCGAGGGGTAGGGGGTGGCGGAACTTCAACCCGTCACGTCGTGGTCGGCCGTCGCCGGGCGTCGCACCGCTTCTCCGGGGGGCACCCGGCGTCGCATCTCTCCTCCGGTGGTCACCCGGTGTCCTCCGTTCTTCCGGTGGTCACCGCGCGTCGTCCGTCCGTCCGCCGTCGGCAAGCGCGGGGGGTTCGAAGGTGCGGGGGAGCCGGATCCCGACGACGGTCCCCCGGGGGTCGTTGTCCTCGAAGGTCAGGTCGCCGCCGGCGCGGGTGACCACCCAGTTGACCAGCCACAGGCCCAGGCCGGAGGCGTGTCTGAGCTGTGTGATCTCCCGGTCCTCGTCGAACAGCGCCAGTTCGTCCTCGGGGATCCCGGGGCCGTCGTCGGCCACCGCGACGACCACCTGTCCGGCGCGGTCGTCGACGTCGACCGAGACCGCGACCTCGGGCGTCTCGCGGTCGTTGTGGACGACGGCGTTCTCGACGAGGGCCGCGACGGCCTCGTCGACGAACTCGTCGGCGGTCACGAGCGCTCGCTCCGGGGCGTCCACCCGGACGGTTGCGTCGGGGTGGTCCTCGTGGCACTCCGCGACCGCCTCCCTGGCACACTCGGCCACGTCGACCGGGCCGGCGGAGTCGCGGTTGTCGAGGGTTTGCTGAACGGCCCGGGTCTTCTCGGCCATCGAGAGGAGGTCCTCGGCCCGGGAGACGATGGCGTCGGCGTGGGGCTGGCCGGCCTCGTCGACGTGGTCGGCCAGCAGTTCGGCGGCCCCCTTGACGACGTTCATCCCGTTGCGCAGGTCGTGGCGCAGCACCCGGTTGAGGACCTCCAGGCGCTCGCGGCGCTGCCGTCGCTCGGTGATGTCGGTGTAGTGCCCGAAGACGACGGTCCTGTCGTCGAGTTCGACGGGGTAGGCGGTCAGCAGGAAGGTCCGCAACCCCTCGTCGGTACGGCGCCGGACCTCCGTCTCGACGTGGTCTCCCTCCATCGCCCGTTCGTTGACCTCGGCGGCTTCCTCGCGCGCCCGTTCGCCCGCTGGAACGAGGTAGTCGTCCAGCGACTCCCCGACGATGTCCGTCTCCGCGAGGCCGAACGTCCGCTCGAAGGCGGGGTTGACCTCCCGGACCAGCGGTTCGCCGTCCTCGGGGGCCGTGCTGACCACCGGGTGGGGAACGTTCTCGAAGAGGGCGGCGAACCGGTCGCGCTCGCGCCTGAGTTCGGTCTCGAACTCCACCCGTTCGAGGGCGTCGGTCGCGTGGGCGGTCAGTATCTCCGCGAGGTCGGCGTCCTCCTCGTCGAACGCGCCGGGGTCGCGGGCCGTCCCCAGGAACACGGCCCGCTCACCCACCGGCACCACCAGCAGCGACCGGTAGCCGTCGAAGTCGGGGCCGTCGCTCCCCCGGCAGTCGTCTACCCGGCGGCTCTCGCCGGTCCGGCGGGCCGCCCGCACGGCCTCGCCCACCTCGCGCGGGGCGGCGTACTCCGGGAGGGGATCCCCGGGGTCGGCCGGGTCCACCGTCACCGCTCGCTCGGGCGGGTTCGATCCGGGGACCCCGTCGGAAACGGCGGCGTCGCCCGGGTCGGAGTCGCCGCGGTCCGGAGGTGTCTTGCGGACTCCGCTCGCGACGCCGCCGTCCCCCCGGGCCAGCGGCGGGGCGTACGAGACGGGTCGGAGTCGCCCGTCCTCCACGAGGTGGACCGCACAGCCGTCGACGCCCAGGGCCTCCCTGGCGGCCTCGACGGTCGTCTCGTAGATCTCCCGTTCGGACCGACACCCCACCAGCCGGGAGGCGACGGCGTGCAGTGCCCGGATCCGCCGCTTCTCCTCGCGGAGCCGTCGCTCGACGCGCTTGCGCTCGGTGACCTCGCGGATCACGCCGACCACGCCCCCGTCACCGCCGGGGATCGGCGAGAGGGTCACCTCGCAGGGGACCTGCCGGCCGTCGCTCGTCCGGACGCCCGCCTCGTAGGTCCGGTAGTCGTCGCCCGACCCCGCCCGGAGTTCCGCGACCAGACCGGCGCCACGCCGGAGGTCCGGGTCGGGGACGAACTCCGCGACGTGTCTGCCCACCAGTTCTCCGGGTTCGTACCCGAAGGTCTCGACGAGTTTGCCACCGACCCAGGTGACGTAGCCGTCCGCGTCCAGCGCGTAGACGGCGTCGCCGAGCGACTCGAAGGCCCGCCGGATCGACGGCCCGTCCGGGGTGTCCGGTCCGGGCGGCAGTTCCGGGTTCGCTGGCGTCGAGACGTCTCCGGAACTCGGGGGCCGATCCCCCGAGTCGCTGCGCGGCGAGTCGGTCCCCGACGCACGGGCCCGGTCGGCGGCCGCCGCGACCCGTTCGCGGAGGGTGTCGGGGGACGCCGACCGGGGGACGTAGCCGTCGACGCCGGCCGCCAGCGCCTCGCCCGCCAGCGCCTCGCTGCCGTGGCCGGTGTAGAGGACGAAGGCGACGTCGGGGTGGCGGGCCGCGATACGTTCGTAGAAGGAGAGACCGTCGGTCTCCGGGAGCCGGTACTCGCTGACGACGCAGTCTACTCGCTCCGCTCGGAGGGTGGCGACGGCCGGGTCCGCACCCTCGGCCGTCGCGACGCGAGCGGTCGCACCGTCGAGGGTCTCCCGGACCCGGCGTCGCCGGTCGGGATCGCCGTCGACGTAGAGGACGTAGCGGTCGTCTGTCATGGCTGCCCGGCCGGGATCCGACCGGGGGTTACCGGAGGGATGCAGCCCATTTACTTCAATCTTCTCAAGGAAAAATAGAAACGATACGCGCAATTATTCAAGTTTTCTTTCTATGAAAGTAGATCGGATTGGGGTTCCACGGGACCGGTCGATCCCTGCCGGACCGCCGGATCGAACCGGCCGATTCCCCCGGCACCGGCCAGGCTTTAGTGTCTCCGGCGAGTTTGACGGGTCGATGGCCGACGCCCCCGGGACCGGTGGCGGGGACCCGCCCGGCGCCGCAGACGTCGAGTTCGAGATCCGCCCGGAGACCGACCAGTCCTTCGAGAACGCACTGGCGAAGGCCCGGGCCGGCGACCGATTGACCGTCGCGGACGGGGTCGAGTTGATCACCACCGGGACCGACCGGGAGGGGATCGACCCCCGGCGGAAGGAACTGGTCCTCGAGGCGGCCGACCGCCGCCGGGCCGAGGTGGTCGGCGAGGAGGTCACCTTCGTCGCCAACCTCAACAACAACGTCACGACCGCCTGCAACACGGGCTGTCTGTTCTGCAACTTCAAGGACGCCGCCCAGCGGTTCGAGACGAGCGGGGAGCCACGCTCCTCGAACGACCACGGCGGGTTCACCAAGACTCCCGAACAGTCCCGCGAGATCGTCGATGACGCCCTGGATCTGGGGATCTACGAGGTCTGTTCGGTCTCCGGCCTCCACCCGGCGTTCGCGCTGGACGACGAACACCTCGAAGCCCTGGAGGCGGCCGAGGACCCGACGGAGGTCAACTACAAGCCGCCGGAGCGGTACGACACCGACCCGGGCACCTACGTCGAGCAGATGGAAGCGATGTCGGTGGGGGACGTCCACCTCCACTCGATGACGCCGGAGGAGGCCTACCACGCCCGCAGGGGAACCGACTGGTCCTACGAGGAGGTGTACGGCCGCCTGAAGGCGGCGGGTCTGGACTCGGTCCCCGGGACGGCCGCGGAGATACTCGTCGACGAGGTCCGGGAGGTGATCTGTCCCGGGAAGATCGGTACCGACGAGTGGGTCGAGGCGATGGAGGCCGCCGCCGCGGTGGGCCTGCCGATGACCGCGACCATCATGTACGGCCACGTCGAGAACGCCGCCCACCGGGTCGAGCACCTGAAGGTGGTCCGGGACCTGCAGGACCGGACCGGGAACATCACCGAGTTCGTCCCGCTCTCGTTCGTCCACGAGAACACGCCCCTGTACGACCGTGGCCTGGTCGAGGGCGGCGCCACCCGTGCCGAGGACGAACTGATGATCGCGGTTTCCCGGCTGTTCCTGGACAACGTCGACCACGTCCAGTCCTCCTGGGTGAAGTACGGCGACGAACTGGGCCTGAAGATGCTCTCGTGTGGCGCCGACGACTTCATGGGCACCATCCTCAGCGAGGAAATAACGAAGCGGGCGGGCGGCGACCACGGCGAGTACCGCGGGTTCGAGGAGTACGTCGAGATGATCCGGGCGGTCGGCCGGGTCCCCGTCGAACGCTCGACCGACTACGAGCAACGCCGCCGGATCGACGGCGATCCCCCCTACGGACCCACCCTGGGGCCGCGGGCCGACGGGACGCCGATGCTCGGGGAGCGGCCGCCGGCCACCGCCGGCGACGACTGACCGCGAATGGCTCGCGCTGATTCTCTCACGTCCCTCCCGACCGCCGATCCCGGGACGACCCCGCCGACCGGATTCGTGACCCTCGACCCCGCCACGCTCCGACTGGTCGGGTTCGCGGCCGTGGTCCTGGTCGCGGTCGGCCTCCTGGTCTTCCTGGTCCGGGCGGGCGGGCCGTCCGACGCCCGGACTGGGGACCGGGACTCCCGCGGCGTCGCGGGGGACCGGCCTGCCCGGAGGGCCGACCGCTCCGCGGAGGGACCCCGTGACCGTCCCGGCCCCTACACCGACCGCCGCGACCGGGCGGGCGGGGAGTGGGGCGAACGGGGCCGGCCCGGAGCGGACTGGTCCGGTCCCGGGTACGATCCCCCCGGCGAGCGCGGCGACTTCGGCCACTCGGTCGTCGGGGAGCGCCGCGGGGAACTGCTCGTCGAGGTCGGCGACGGCCGGCGGGCGGCCTCGTTCGTCGTCGCCGAGGAGGGGGCGGCCACGACCGTCGAACCGCTCGCCGACCCCGCCCGGCGCTACGGCCGGAACTGGGTGGCCGACGCCGAGCGATACCTCCGGCACCAGCGACTCGACGCCGACGCGGCGAGCGCCGGGCAGTCCGGCGGCGTGGAGCGGCGGTTCGGCGGGGAGACCGACGACCAGCGGACCGACCGGGAGTTCGACCGGCGGTAGCGTCCCGGGATCCGACTCCGGAGTGCGGTGCTGTGTTGAATAGGGGTACGGCGCGGCGATCATAATCGTTCACAGAGCTGTTCGATGTTGTGGATGGCGAACATCAGGATGATCTCACGGAACTCTCGGTACCACGCTTGCGCTCGCACGGCGTCGCCGAGCGAGCGCTTAACCGACGAATAGGACGTTTCAGCCATCCAACGCTGTGTGTAGTCGCGTTCTCGGATGAGGGCGTTGTTACTGACGGCGTTCAGTGACGACCCACGGTAGTGGATCAGCGGCTCGACACTGAGCGCGTAGAACTCGTACTCGGAGTGCCAGTCCTGAAAGCCAGTGTCAGCGGCGACGGTCTGCAGGTCGTCCGCGTTCCGGCGGACGACCTGCGGACCGGCCTTCGTATCGTGACGCCACCGTGCATGACACTGCACGTCAAGAACAGCGAGAGATGCTGTATCGGTGAGTGTCGTCACTTTCATCGTTTCGACCGTACGGTTCGACCGGCTGAGATAGTGCGCAGAGGCGTGGCCGCGGTCGAAGAATGTGCTGTCGAGGGCAGCGTATCCGGACTGCGGGTGTTGCTGCGCCGAAATGCGCAGCAACGCCCGCCAGACCCACATTTTGAACCGGTCAAACGACTTGTTCAGCGTCGTATAGTCCGGAACGTTTTCCTTCTCCAATTCGAGCACCTCGCGGATCTCGCCCATGTAGTTTAGCCGATTCTCGGTTTCGCGGAAGCTGTGCTCTTCTTCGCGCCGAAAGCCATGAATCACGACGTGCTTCCAGCGGGCGACCCCGCCGGTGGCGGGCTCGCCCGCGTGCTTCCCCAACGCTTGTTTGGCTAGACGCTTGAACGTCTCAACGAAGTCGAGGAGATCGACTTCCACCATATTCGACCGCCTCGGCTTCGTCCTTACTGATGTAACGGTCTATCCCGATGCCGTCTGTCTATTCAACACAGCAAACCGATCGATAATTTCGGCGAAGGTGTGTCCTTCCTCTTTGCGGATACAGTGAACAACGATGTGAGTCTCGTGGGGAAGCCCGCCTGACTCGGGCTTCCCAGCTCGATTCTCCAACGCTTGTTTAGCTACACGTAGTCCCTTCTCAACGAGGTCGAGCAGTGCGACGCCCATAATCGCCTTCTCGACCTCATCTCTTCATACTCATTACGAAGTGATCCCGCCGCTGTCTTCCATTTTCAGTAGAGCACGAGTTACTGCGTTCGGACGCTCGAAGCGACGAAACTCGTCGATACAGAGTCCCAGGCGATCCTCGACGTTCACCGTACGACGACCAGGGAGGGAAGCGACGCCGAGGTCTGTGCGCAACTCGCCCGCCGCTGGCCGGGCGAGTTGCGCGTTCTCGCCGCCGACAAGGGGTACGACAGTCAGTGGTTACGAACGACCCTCCGAGAAATGGGGATACGGCCGCTGATCAAGCATCGTCTCCATGCAGTCTACGATCACGCCCACAACGCCCGGATCGACGACGAACTCTACGGGCAACGAGCGATGACCGAAACCGTCAACTCCTCGGTCAAGCGCTCGCTCGGCGTCGCCGTGCGAGCGCGTGCTTGATATCGAGAATTCCGTGAGATGGTTCTGATGTGCCTCGTCTACAACATCAGGCGTGCCATCAAACAGTGAATTCCAACGCTTTATAGCGATTCAATGCGGCCAAAGAGGTGGACGGTGACCTGTCGGCCGACACTGGTGTTCGCTGGCCAGTAGGCCGAGCATTCGACGTCGAGAGCGGCGTACCGCTGGGTGTCGATGAGGGCCGTCACCTTCGGCGTCTTGATCCGCCGATATCGAATGCGGTACTCGTCGACGCGGCCGTCTCACTCGGCGTGGGGCACATCATCCGGTGCATCCCGGAGCAAGAGCGCCCCGTCGTCGAACTCGATGCGCATTTCGGGTGGTGTAGATGGCTTTGTGTCTGAGGCGGTTGTCTGTACCGGACACCAGTATCGTGTTCGGTCACGTACCGTACCGGGTCGGCACAATTGTAGGCATCGAGCACGAACCACGTCGTATGGGACGGAATATGCTCGTGGACGGGGAACGGAAGACAGACCTCGAACCGTACACAGACGAGGACGGCGCGTTCGACCGCGTCGAGACCCCCTTCCGGGACTGGATCCGCGGCACGCACCGAACAGCGGACGACCTCGTCACCGATGGGCCGGAACCGGAACCAGACCGGTACCACCTCTACATCGCACGAAACTGTCCGTGGGCCCACGGTGCGGCGCTGACCCGCCAGTTGACTGGACTGACCGACGCCGTCACGATGGACATCGTCGATCCCGTCCGCGAGGACGAGGGGTGGGAGTTCACGCCCGAAAAAGACGGTTGCACCCTCGACACGATCAACGACACCGAGTACCTCCGTGACGTGTACGTCGCGGCCGATCCAGAGTACACGGGACGCGTAACAGTCCCCGTCTTGTGGGACAAACGCCACGAGACCATCGTCAACAACGAGTCCATCGAGATCATGCGGACGTTCGCGACCGCGTTCGACGAGGCCGGTGACGAAGGGATCGACCTCTATCCGGAGGGACACCGGGAGGAAATCGACCGCATCATCGACGCCATCTACGACCCGATCAACGACGGCGTCTACCGGGCTGGCTTCGCCGAGTCGCAGGCGGCCTACGACGAGGCCGTCACCGACGTCTTCGACGCGCTCGACCACTGGGACGAGGTGCTGGCCGACCAGCGGTATCTCGCCGGCGACCGACTGACACTCGCGGACGTCCGGATGTTCCCGACGCTGATCCGCTTCGACCACTGCTATCACACGGCGTTCAAGTGTGATCGGCAATACCTCTACCAGTACGACAACCTCTGGCCGTACCTGCGCGACCTCTACCAGACGCCCGGATTCCCGGAGACCGTGCGGATGGATCACATCAAAGACCACGGCTACTACCAAGGGGAGATCACGCCGATCGGCCCGGAGCTCGACTTCGACGCGCCACACGATCGCGACCGACTGTCGAGCGAAGAGTCAGCGCCGCGGACGTAGCCGTGTCGGCTGGTACCAGCGACACCTCACATATGGCCCTCTCAACCGACCAGATCCGCGACCTCTGTACGAGCGAGGTCTTCGATCGTGCAGTCACCTACCGCGACGAGGATCGTATCCAGCGCATCGACCGCTTCGACCAGGCCGTGACCGCCGCCGTGCAGGGATCACAACCCGACCCGTACGAGGTCGAAATCGAGTTCGGCGATGACAGAGCCGATCCGACAGCGATCGACGCCACTTGCACGTGCCCGTACGACTGGGGTGGCTACTGCAAGCACATCGTCGCGGTGCTGTTGGAACGCTCCGAGGGCGATACCGAACTCGAAGACGAGCGTGAGGCCGTCGAGCGCGTCCTGTCGGACGCTCACCAGGAAGAACTTCGCGACTTCCTGCTCGACGAGTGCGAGCGCAATGCCGACCTGCGCCGGCGGTTGCTCACCCGCTTCGAGGAGCAGGACACCCAGAGTCGCTACGACTACAAGAAGGAACTGAGCCAGCAGTACCGCGGCCCACACACCTACCGCTACGAGGGCCCCGACTTCTCGGAGTTCCACGACCTCGCGGAGACCCACCGCGAGCAGGGCACCCCGCTGGAGACGGCCACCATCTACCGCGCGATGACCGAGGTGCGGGTCGAGAACATGGACAGGGTACGGGACTACCACGGCGAGGACTTCGCGGACGAACTCGACGCATTCGTGGAATGCATCCACGAGGCCGACCCCTCCCACGAAGAGAGACGCGAGTACATCGACTACCTGTTCGAGCGGTGGATGAGCGACGACCCGGCCGTCGGGACGTTCTCGGGCGACTACAGGGACGCGCTGTGGGATCTCTGCCGGGAGGACGCCGACCTGCGATACTGGCGGCGGTTGCTCGACGCGGAACTGCCGGAGGATGTCCCCGAGGAGGGCGGGTTCGATCCCGAGACGCGCGAACTCGAAACGACGGGGCATCTCGAGGTCAAACGACACCTCGAAACCTACGCCGAGATTCTCGACACGTTGGGTGAGAGGGAGGCGCTTCGCGAGGTGTACGAGCGGTACTACTGCGACGTCAAGTCGTTCTGTCTGCAGTACGCTCGGCTGTTGGGCGACGAGGGAGAGCCCGATCGAGCGATCGAGGTCGCAGAGGAGGGCCTCGACGCCTTCTCGCGGAATGGCGACATCCGGACGTTCCTGATCGATGCGTACGCCGGCCGCGACAGGGAGCGGCGCACGGCACTCGTACGCGAGCAGTTCCTCCAGTCGGGGAACTGGGAGTACTACGAGCAGTTACGCTCGCTCTGCTCGGACGAGGAGTGGGAAAACATCGTCGCGGAACTCGAGGGCGAGTTCGAGGGGTCGAACGTCCATCAGCTCATCCAGTTGTACGTGCGCGAAGGACGCGACGAGGCGGCCTTCGAGACGGTCATCGACGCTGCACGCGGCACGGCCGACGATGGACTCCGACGGATGATGCGGGACAACGGGCTGGCCGTCTTGAGCGAGTACCGCGACGACGTCGCGGAACACGATCCCGAGACGTACTACGAGACCTACGAGGAACTGCTGGAACCGTTTCTCGCGGACACAACTGGCCGCGACCACTACCAGACTGTCGTGGAGTATCTCGAAGAGATGCGTGAACTGGGCTTCGGCGACGAATTCGAGGCCTTCGTCGCGCACCTGAAAGAGAAGCACTCGAACCGACCCGCCTTCCTCGACGAACTGGAGGCACTCGACAGGTGAGGTGATTGACGGCCACGCATCGCGCTGACGACGCTCGTCGATCGATCACCGAAGCGTCCTGTTCGTGAACGTCTCGTACGCCTCGGCGATGGTCTCGACGATTTCGTCCCTGTCTTCGTCCGCGAGGCTGTCGCCCCGGAATTCGATGAGTGAATCGAGGACGTCTTCGAACGCCGAGGGGTCGGTCGCCTTTGCTACGACTGTCCAGCCGTCCCCGTCGGTGTACGCGAGTGACGCCACGATGTTGGCCGTGAACACGAGGACGTTCCCGATGTCGCCGAACGCCCCGTCGTCTCCGACGATGCTGTTCGGGGTTGCCGGGATGACGAGCAAGTCCTCCCGTTCGTGTGATAGTCGCAGCGTTTCGCCGGCCGAAAGCGGCCGGTCGGGGAGTCCACGGATCATTCTGCGCTCGACCGGGTGTGGTACTCCCGACCCGTCTTGAACTCGGTCAACTCCTCGATCCGGCTCTCCAACTCCTCAATCTCCTCGCGCAGTTCCTCGGCTTCGGGATCGTCGCTCGTGGTGAGCCGATCCTTCAGTCCCTGTAACCGGGTCTCCCGCTGTTCCTCGTCGACCTCGGCCTTCCGGACGTACTCCGTCTCGTCGATCTCGTACACGTCTGACTCCGAGAGTCCCGTCACGTCGAGCGCGTCGTCGACCTTGCTCCGGTCGACGCTAAGCACGCGCTCGCGGTCGACACCGGCGTCCTCCAGCCTGGCCAGCACTTCGTCGTCGTCCTTGAGATCCCGATTCCGCCGCGTGGTGCGCTGCACCGACCCGAACTGACCGTGTACGGGCTGGTCGTGGTGTAGTCGATCCAGCAGCACGTCGCTCACGTCCTGCCGCAGGTCGTTGGCGTCGCGCTGGATGTCAGAGAGCAAGGTGTAGAGGTTGATGAGGGCGGGCGTCTCCAGTCCCTCCAGCGAGGAGAGGTCGTTGCGCTCCAGTGCGTCGATGAGCAGGAGCGCATCGCTATACACGTCCACGTCGGGTTCGGTGCGTTCGCCGGCGTCTTCGTCCGCTTGGGTGTCGGCAGTGCCCGTGATGATCTGGCTGCCGGTCGGCTCGTCCGTTTCACGGATCGCGCCCGTGCCTTCGTCGACCTCGAACCGAGGGTGGAGGCTCAGCACGGCAGGGTACGGATCGGCATCGGCCGGGAGCCGCGAGAGATCGAACCCATCGGGCACATCACTGATGTGTTCGTGGAGCGTCTCGAATTGCTCGCGCTGGAGCGGCCGCGTCTCGTCGATGTCGCGGTCGAGAAACTCGACGACGATCCGGTGTTCCTGCACGTCGGCGATCCGGAAGCGGTTCTGGGAGAGTGGCGTGAGCAGCGTCGCATCCTCGGCGAGAGCCTCGCACTCGTCCAAGAGCGTCTGCCACGTGACGCTGAACGGCATTACCAGTCTGTATGTCGGGCGGCGAGTAAAGCGTGTTGTTGGCTTCCTCAAATACCGAGGTCGCGGAACGTCCAGCCGTCCGGTATGTCGGCGTCGGCCCCCGTCTCCATCTCTGCAAGGATCCGCTTGACCTCGGCGAAACCGACCTTCGCATCCAGTTCGCCGTTCGTACCCAACCGACTGAGGAGATCGACCTGTCCCCGTGCGGCCACGAGTTTCGACTCGGTTGCTCGTTCCCGGCTGGAATCGGATCCCGACTCCTCGTAGCCCACGTCGCTCTTGCTCACTCCAGCGAAAAGACATTGATCGCGATGGTGTCGACGAGCCATTGAACCGGCGCCCGTGCGAGATTGAGTGACCGCAGGAAGCCGAATGTACGAGCGGCCTGCTCCAGGCCCTGCTTGGAGAGGCCGCGGAACTTCCGTAATCACGGCTGAACGATCGACCAGAGGCACTCGACCTGGTTGGTGTGAACGCCATCCGCAGAGACGTATTCCTCCTCGTGGAGCACAGTCCGGTGGTCGGAG
>PXRX01000017.1 GCA_003023195.1 Halobacteriales archaeon QS_8_69_26 | reverse complement strand
CGAGCACCGAGCTGGAGACCCATATCCGAACGCCGGACGGGCGCGCAGTGCCGATACAGATTTCGTTTTCCCAGCTCGACGACGCCGGCCGGGGGGGGACGCTGGTGCTGATTCGAGACCTACGGCGCATGCGGGCGGCCGAGAAGCGGTATCAGGAGCTCTTCGAGCACCACATCGCCGGCGTCTTCCGCGCCACCCTCGACGGCACAATTCTGGAATGCAACGCGGCCGCCGCCCGCGTGCTGGGGTACACGGACCGCGAGGCCCTGGAGGGCCGGACCTTCTGGGGCCACTACCGGAGGGACGACCAACGGGTCGAGGAGGTCCGCTCGCATCTTGAGGCGGAGGGGGCGCTCCGCGACTGGGAGGTGCCGGTGGAACGCCGGGATGGGACGCCCATCACGATCCTCGTCAGCCTGGTGCGCACCGAAATGGTCAGTGGAGGGGGGCTGGACCTCATCGGCAGCTTCGTAGAGGTGACCGAGCAGGTGCAACTTCGCCGGGAGCTGGAGGCGATGGCCTATCGCGACGCACTCACGGGGCTCCCGAACCGACGGGCCCTACTTCGGTACGCCCGGAAGCACCTCGCCCTGGCCGAACGCCAGGAGCGGCACGTGGGGCTGACGTACCTGGACCTGAACCACTTCAAGCAGATCAATGACCGCCGAGGACACGACGTGGGGGACGCGGTGCTGCGGGCCGTGGCCGACCGACTGCGGGAATCGACCCGAGCGGAGGACCTCGTGGCGCGCCTCGGCGGCGACGAATTCGCGGTTCTGTGGTCCGACCTGGATGCCCCGGACGGCGGGGCGCTGGCGGGCACGCGCCGGATCCTGGACGCCTCCGACGAGCCGCTCGAGGTGGGCGACGACGCCATTTCCGTCCGTCTCTCCGCCGGGATCGCGACGTACCCGGGCGACGGGGCCGACATTGACGCCCTCCTCCAGCGGGCCGACGAGGCGATGTACGCGGCAAAGGAAAAAAGTCGGGGGGACAGGCCGATTGCCAAGTCGGAGGAAATCGGGCCGTGAGCGGCCTGCGCTCAAAAGGATCACGTCTCCGACACGCGTCGGACGAACTCGCGCTCGGGGAGCGGGCGGGCGAAGTGAAAGCCCTGGGCCATCGAACACCCCAGCTCCCGCAGCGTCTCCACCTGCTCGGCGGTCTTCACCCCCTCGGCGATCACCTCCACGTTGAGCCGCAGGGAGAGGTTCAGCAGGAACTGGACGATGGCCGTGGCCTTCTGGTTGTGCCCCACCTCCCCGATGAAGTCACGGTCGATCTTGAGCGTGTCGGCGTCGAGAAAGCGGAGGTAGCGAAGGGACGAGTATCCCGTGCCGAAGTCGTCGAGGACGAGCTGGAGGCCCTCCTCCCGGACGGACTGGAGGGCGCGTTGGTCCCGCAGGGCCCACCGCTCGGTAATCTCGATGTGGAGGGCCCCGCCGGGGAGGGATCCCTCGCGGAGCGTTTGCAGGCACCACTCTTGGAGCCCGCTCTCCACGAACTGCGGGCTCACGTTGACGCTGATCCAGTCGAGGAGCACCTCGGCGCCGGGGCGCGTCCACCGGCGGGCCCGCTGGAGGGCCGTCTCGACCACCCAGCGGTCGAGCTCGCCGATAAGGCCGGTCTCCTCGGCGAGGGGAAGGAAGGCCTGGGGATACAACATGCCGCGCTCGGGATGGTCCCACCGGACGAGCGCCTCGGCGCCCATCACGCGTTCAGTCAGGAGGTGAACGACCGGTTGGTAGTGCAGGACGAGCTCGTTTGCCGTGATGGCCTCGCGGAGCCGCTCGCGCCGCCGCAGCCGGCGCGTCTCGTGCTGATGAGGATCCCGAGCGACGGCCAACCTGTCGTCCCCATCGCGCTTGGCCTGCCGCATCGCCGAGTAGCTCGCCCGGATCATCTCCTCGGCGCTCTTGAAGGGGGGGGCGGACCCGACCCGGTACGCAAGGCCCCCGGTCACCTCGATCGGCATCGGGTCGCCCCCGACGCGGAAGGGAGACGCTAGGTTCGCCAGCAGATCGCGACCTATCTCCTTCGCGTTCGCCCCCGACACATCGGCCAGCAGCACCGCAAAGGTATCCTCTCCGATGTGGGCGACGGTGGTGCCGGAGGGAAGGACCTCCCGGAGCCGGTCGCCCGCGGCCATGATGAGCTCCTGACTGGCCTCGTACCCGAAGCTGTCGGTCACTTCGCGGTAGTCGCTAATCTCGATGGTGAGCAGCGCCAGGAGGTCCCCGTCTCCGGTCCCGTGATCATCCCGCGCCAGGGCCTGCGAGACGTGCCGCAGGAGGGCGCCCCGGGCCGGAAGGCCTGAGAGGGGATTGCGCTCCATCGGAGACGGGACGGGCTCTCTCTCGTTCTTGACGGACGCGCCGGAAGGTGGGTCGGCACGCGTGTCCGGCCCCCGGGCCGGCGCCGACGAGTCGGAGGGCAGACTCGGAGACGTCCCTCCTGCGCACCATCCCCGCCGCCCCGCCACGGCGAGCGCCCCGGCGCCGAGGATGAGCAGCGGAAGCAGGATGTGGGAAGTGGGGAGCGCGGCGGGCAAAGAGGCCCACGGTACCCTGGAGCACACGGCGGCGAGGCCAATCCACGGCAGGGCCTCCAGGCCGATTCCCAAAAGGACGCGGGGGGATGCACGCATGTTCTCAGTTGCCTATATGAAGCCGTTCATCCCGCGAGCATGGGGGGCGGGCCGGTGCGGAGCGGAGCGTCGGCGCCTCGATTCGGGGCCGGGGGACCGGTGGCCCGCCGCGGCCGGGGACCGCGCGACCGAGGGGACCGGCGGGAGCCGGGACCACACCGATGTAGTGCGGTCCGCGGTGCGGGATCTCGAGGAGCCGACGCGAGAGGCGGTGCTCGACCGCGCCGCGGCCGAGGGGGTCGACCACGACGCCGCCGGGCGGGTCCTCGACCGCCTGCGGGAGACGGGCGAGGCGGTCGAGCGAGACGGGGTCTACCGGCTCCTGTGAGGCGGGTCGACCGGCTCCTGTGAGGCGGGTCGACCGGCTACAGTGCGGTGGATCCGCCGGCTCCCGTGGAGGGTCGACCGGCTACAGTGCGGTGGATCCGCCGGCTCCCGTGGAGGGTCGACCGGCTACCCTCCGGGATCCCGACCACTCGACGGTGGATTCACCCCGAACGTGACATTCAGTGAATAGCTGGCGACAAGGTTTAATGCCGCCGGTAGGCGTGTGTACGCCAATGGCCAGTGGGGATCCGACGGTTCTGGTGGTCGGGGGTCGGGTGGCCGCCCTCCTCGATCCGGCCGAGCGGACCGCCCGGCGCTACGGGGGAACGGCCGGCGAGGACGCCCCCACCGCCGGCACCGGCGTCGGCGAGGACGTTCCCGGAGCGGAAGCCGACTTCAGCGGTGACTCCCCGCAGTCCGGACCGCTCCCGGATCCCTTCCGGGTCGAGACGGCCGCCCACGACGACCTCTCGGGGGCGCTGGACGGGTCGGTCGCCTGCGTCGTCTGCGACGGCGACGACGGTGGCCTGGCGACCCTCCAGCGGGTGCGCGCCCGGCGTCCGGACCTGCCGACGGTTCTCTACACCGACGGGCCCGACGGGGAACTCGCGGCCGCGGCCACCCGCGAGGGGGTGACCGAGTACGCCGTCGGGTCCGACCTGGCCGACCGCGAGGAGACGCTGGCCGACCGGGTCGCGGCGGTCGCCGAGCGACCGGACGCAGACAGCGGGCCGGACCCCAGCGAGCGGGTCGACCGTGTGGTCGAACGGATCGACGACGGGTTCTTCGCCGTCGACGACGACTGGCGGTTCACCTACGTCAACGACCGGGCCAGGGAGGTGCTCGGACTCGACCGGTCGCTGCTTGGCGAACCGGTGGCGGAGGTGTTCGCGGACTCCGGCGAGGGGGGCTTTCGCACCCGGTTCGAGCGGGCGATGGAGACCCAGGAGCCGGTCTCCTTCGAGGAGTACCACGACCCGCAGGAGGCCTGGTACGAGGTGTCCGCCCACCCCGACGAGGACGGCCTGTCGGTGTTCTTCAGGGACGTCACCGAGCGCAGGCGCCGCGAGCGGATCCTCTCGCGGTTGCTGGAGTTCACCAGGTCGCTGATGGCCGCCGACACTCCGGGTGCGGTCGCCGACCGGGCCGTCGAGGCCGCCGAGGAGATACTCGACTTCGAGATGGTCACCGTGCGCCTGCACGACCCCGACTCGGGGACGCTCCCGGTCGTCGCGGCCAGCGACGCGACCCGCGCGCTGGTCGACGACCTCCCGGTCTACAGCGACGACGAGGGGGACGTCGGCCGCGTGTTCCGAACCGGGGAGCCGGAGGTCTTCGACGACATCCGGCACCGCTCGGACGCCGATTACGGGGCGGCCCGGGGTGCGATCACCCTCCCGCTTGGCGACCACGGCGTCCTCGGGATCGGATCGACCGAGCCGGCGGTGTTCGACGAGTCCGACCTGCACGCCGCCGAACTCCTGGCGACGACCGTCGCGGCCGCGCTCGACCGCGCCGAGCGGATCCAGCAACTCGCCGAGTACGAGACGATCCTGGAGACCGCCCGGGAGATGCTGTACGTCCTCGACGCCTCCGAGCGGTTCGAGCACGTCAGCGAGCGGCTGGCGGCCATCCTGGGCCACGACCCGGAGGACCTGGTCGGGGAACACGTCTCGACGGTGGTCTCCGCCGAGGAGGTCCGGCGCGGCAGGGACCTGGTCCGGGACCTCCGGTGGTCCGACGACGACGCCAAGGTGTTCCGGACGAACGCCGTCACCGCCGGCGGCGACCGCCTGCCCATCGAGGTGGAGGTCACGCTGTTGCCCGACGGGGACGGCGAGTTCCGTGGCACCGTCGGGGCGGTCCGGGACATCAGCGACCTCCGGGCGACCGAGGAGCGCCTCGCCACGCAGAACGAGCGCTTCGAGTACCTGCTCGAACACATCCCGGACCCGGTCGTCGAGACGGAGTTCGACGAGGGCGAGCCCATCGTCCGGGCGGCAAACCCCGCCTTCGAGGCGACCTTCGGCTACGACGCCGACGAGGTCGCCGGCGAACCGCTGAACGACCTGATCGTCCCGCCCGAGGAGGACGAGACCGCCCGCAGGATCGACGAACGGACCCTGGAGGAGGAGACGGTCACCGCCGAGATCCGCCGGGACACCGTCGAGGGGGTCCGGAGCTTCCTGCTCCGGGCCGTCTCGTTCACGGCCAACGGCAAGCGGTTCGGCTTCGGCGTCTACACCGACATCACCGAACAGAAGGAGCACCAGCGCCGCCTCCAGGTGCTCCAGACGGTGTTGCGACACAACATCCGGACAGACGTGACGATCATCCAGGGGTACGCCGAACGCATGGAGGACCGCTACGACGACGAGTTGCTCACCGAGATCCGAGAGGCATCGGTGGAACTGGCCCGGACGAGCGACAAGGCCCGGGACATCGAGTACGCCCTCGACGAGGACGCCTGGGACCGCGGGGTCAGGGACGTCGTCCCCCTCGTCGAGTCCGCGGTCTCGGCGGCCCGCGAGCGGTTCCCCGGCGCGACCGTCCGGACCGACCTGCCCGGGGAGGCCCGGGCCGTCGCCGACGGCCGGGTCGAGCGAGTGCTGGCCCACGTGCTGGAGAACGCCGTGGTCCACTGCGACCGCGACCCGCGGATCACCGTCGGCATCGACCCCCCCACCGACCGCGACGGGTGGCTGGCGATCCGGGTCGCGGACAACGGCCCCGGGATCCCGGAGCGCGAGCAGGCGCTGATCACGGGCGAGCGCGAGATCACACAGCTAGACCACGGGAGCGGCCTGGGCCTGTGGGTCTCGGCCTGGATCGTTCGTGCCCTCGGCGGCGAACTCGACTTCGAGGCGGCCGATCCCCGTGGAAGCGTGGTCGTGATCCGTCTCCCCGACGAGGTCGGCCTGCCGGAGTAGCCCGGTACCGGCGGGTGCGGACCGGCGACACCCGGCGAAGACGGACGGAACTCGGTACTGGCGGGTGCGGACCGCGGGATCGACTGGCGGCGACCCGCTCACCGGGCCCCGTCGGTCCGCACCTCGAACCGGGCACCGCCCGAGGCGCTCTCGGCCGCCTCGACGGTCCAGTCGTGGGCCCGCGCGACCTCCCGGACGATGAACAGTCCGAACCCGGACCCCTCCCCGCCCGTCGAGTAGCCGGGTTCGAACACCGAGTCCCGGTCCCGGTCCTCGGGGTCGATCCCGGGCCCGTCGTCCTCGACGAAGAACCCGACCTGCTCGTCGGTCTCGCCGTCGTAGAGCGGTCCGACCCGGACGGTCGAGAGGCGACTTCCCTGGGCGTCCTCGGCGTCGGTTCCGGACGGATCGCCAGTCGAGCCGTGCTCGGCGCTGTGATCGGCCCCTGGCCGATCGCCAGTCGAGCCGTGCTCGGCGCTGTGATCGGCCCCTGGCCGATCGCCAGTCGAGCTATGCTCCACACTGTTCCGCAGGAGGTTCTCCAGGAGGCGGCGGAGCTTCGACCGGTCCGCCTCGACGACGGCGTCCTCCAGTTCCAGGTCGACGGCGGGCGCATCGATCCCGTCCCAGCTGACGGTGGCGACCTCGGGGACCGGGACCTGCTCGGTGTCGTCGACGCCCTCGCTCTCGCGGGCCAGGGTCGTGAGGTCGTCGACGATGTCCGCCATCCGGTCGAGGGCGTCGGCGATCCCTTCGACTGGCTCGCAGTCACACGACCGGCGGGCGAACTCGACCTCCGCGGTGGCGACCTCCAGGGGGTTCCGGAGGTCGTGGCTGACGAGGCTGGCGAACTGGTCCAGGCGCTCGTTCTGTCGTTCGAGTTCTCGCTCGCGCTCGCGGCGCTCGGTGACGTCTATGGCGACGCCGACGACCCGTTCGACCGTGCCGTCCCTGACGACGGGTTCGTACCAGGTCTCGTACGCCCGGTCCCCGAGTTCGTAGGTCCCGTGGACCCGCTCGCCGTCGAGTGCCTGCCGGGCGTCTTCGAGGACCGCGGGCTGGTCGGCGTACATCTCGAAGACGGACGCCCCGACGGCCTCGCCCGGTTCGAGCCCCCGGTTCGCCAGGGCCCGCCCCTCCGAGAGCGTGAAGGTCCCGTCCCCGTCGAGGGCGAACAGCACGACCGGGACGTTGTCGACGATGGTCCGGAGCCGCTCGTTCTTGCGTTCGAGTTCGCGCTCGTAGCGCTTGCGCTCGGTGACGTCGCGGATCACTCCCACCGACCCAACCAGGCGGTCGTCCTCGGTGAGCGGCGTGATGATGGTCTCGAAGTGGCGGTCGCTGGCGGGGTAGTCGCCGCCGGTGAACTCGAACCGGCCCCGGAACTTCTCCTCGTCCTCCATGACCGCCAGCAACTCCTCGGTACCCTTGCGGAAGTCCTCCTCGGTCATGTACTCCCTGCCGTGCGCGCCGACGAGGTCTTCCTTCGAGATGCCGGAGAGTTCGACGAACGCGTCGTTGACCATCCGGAGGGTGCCGTCCGCGTCGAGGGCGAACATCGCGTCGCCCGCCGTCTCGACGACCTCGCGGTAGCGTTCGAGCGTTCGCTCGCGCTCCTTGGCCTCCGTGACGTCCCGGGAGTTGACGACGTATCCGTCGACCGCGGGGTCCTCGCGGGCGCTGCCGAGGGTCTCAAGCCACCGCCAGGACCCGTCGGCGTGCCGGAAGCGCATCTCGATGCGCTCGGGGGCCTCGTTCCCCTCCTGGAGCATCGCCGCGAAGTTCCGCTGGACCCACTCGCGGTCCTCGGGGTGGACGTACTCGAAGGCGGGGTCGCCGACCATCTCCTCTGGGTCGTACCCCAGCACCTGCCCGACGGACGGGCTCTGGTACCGGATGGTCCCGTCGTCGTCGAGGACGGTCACGACGTCCTTCGAGAGTTCGAGGGTCCCCCTGAGGCGTTCCTCGCGCTGCTTGCGGTCGGTCACGTCCCGGACGTGGACGACGACCCCGCCGATCAGGTCGTCGTCGCGGTGGTCCCGGCCCCGGGCCTCCAGCCAGCAGACGTCGCCGTCGGCCTTGTGGACCCGGAACACGACGGTGATGGACTCCTCGCCGTCGACGATCCGGTCGAAGGCCTCCTCCGTCCGCTCGCGGTCCTCCGGGTGGACGTACTCGAAACTGGCGGTCCCGACCATCTCCTCCGGGGTGTACCCCAGCACACGCTCGGCCGAGGGTGCGACGTACTCGAAGACGCCCTCCTCGTCGAGGACCGTGACGACGTCGCTGGACTCCTCGACGAGCGTTCGGAACCGGCGGCGCGCACGCTCTGCCTCGCTGGCGTCCCGGTGCTGGTCGACGGCGTTCTCGATGCGGTTCGCCAGCAGGGCGTACTGGCCGGATCCGCTCCCCTTCCGGACGTAGTCGTCAACGCCGGCGGAGATGGCGTCGCTGGCCAGTTCCTCCGAACCGGCCCCGGTGAAGAGGACGAACGGGAGGCCGGGTCGCTCCCGTCGGACCGCCGTCAGCAGTTCGAGGCCGTCCATGCCGGGCATCTCGTAGTCGCTGACCACGCAGTCTATCGGGCTCCCCTCCTCGGTGACCCGTTCCAGGGCCGCCCCGGGATCCGTCTCGGTGTGGACCGTTATCCGGTCGCTCCTGCGCTCGAGCAACTCGGCGGCCACCTCGACGAACCCCGGTTCGTCGTCGACGTGGAGGACGTCGATACCCCCAGCCGTCCCGGACGGCACCGAATCTGGGGGTGAACTACCCATGGGGGTAGAATGGAGGCCCGACGAATAAACCAACCGGCCCCTCCGGACCCGTGTCCGACCGCAGTAGCCGCCGGTACAGTGGCGGTACGGGGCGATCCGTCGCCCGGACGGATGGTACGATCCCTCTTCCAGGAGAGCCAGTACGATCCCCTGCCCTGTTCGACCGATCCTGGCTACCCGTCGTCCTCGGCGTCCCCGTCGGCTCGTTACGGGTCGCCCTCGCCGTCGTCGTCCGTGTAGGACTCGCGGACGCAGATGCTGAAGGTCACGTTCGGAGCAACGCGGGCGGATCCAAAAAGGTGGGCCTCGCGGAGGGGGTCGCCGGTCGTCCGGTTCCCCGCGGGGCAACCGAACGACTAAGCCCCCGACCCGCGATCCAGTCGTCACATGGTCCGAGCGACGCCACGGCGGTCCGGCGCGGTCCCACTCGGGGGGAGGACCGGAGGGTGACGCCGGATCCCGACTCCGGCTCCGATCCCGACTCCGGCTCCGATCCCGACTCCGGCTCCGATCCCAATCCGACCCCCGACCCGGACTCCGATCCCGACTCCGGCTCCGATCCCAATCCGACCCCCGACTCCGGGTCCGATCCCGACCCGGATCTCGACCTGGACAACCCGTACCTCGACGCGGTCGAGGAGGGGGTCGCCGTCGGCGCCTGCCGGGCCACCCTCTCCGACCGGGGACTGGAACTGGCGCGCCACCGGCGCCACCTGGCCGAGGAGTACGCGTGGGGGATCCCCAACGCCCAGGCGGTCGCGACGCTCCGCGACCACGACCCCATCCTGGAGGTCGGCGCGGGCAACGGCTACTGGGCGTGGCTGGTCGAACAGGCCGGCGGCGACGTGGTCGCGACGGACCCGGTGGCCCCGACCTGGGCGGCGGCCGACGACGTGGAACTGTACGCCGACGTGGAGCCCCTGTCGGCGGTCGAGGCGATAGACCGGTACGGCCACGACCGCACTCTGTTCGTCTGCTGGCCCTCCGAGGGGATGGCGTGGCCGGCCGACGTCCTGGCGGCCTACGAGGGCGAGACGGTGGTCTACGTCGGCACCGGCCGCGGCGCCTGCAACGCCGACCACGGGTTCCACCGTCGGCTGTTCGACGGGTTCGAACTCGACGAGACCGTGGCGATCCCCACCTACGACACCTGTACCGACCGCCTGGAGGTCTGGCGGCGGGACCGGAGCGAGTGACCGGGGCCGTGGGCACGGGATCGTGAGAGGAACCGCCAGGCCCCCGGAGCGGGATCGGGGGGTGACCCCGATCCGGACACCGGATCCCGCGGACCAGCGGTCCGGGGGTCGGACCGGCGGGATCGTTTTAGCGGTGGCCCGTCTATTGCCAGGTGATGGCCGAACACGTGCTGGTCGGCTACGACGGGTCCCCGCGGAGCGAGGCGGCCCTGGACCACGCCATCGACGAACACGCCGACGCGAGGATCACCGTCCTGTCGGTCGTCAACCCCCTCGCGGCGGGCTACGGCGCGGACGTCACCCTCCCGTCCGGCGCGGAACAGTGGTTCCGGAACGCCAAGAACGAGGCCGAGTCGCTCCTCGCGGAGGCCGAGGAGCGGGCCGCAGAAGCGGGCGTCGACGTCGAGACGACCGTCGGGGTCGGCCGGCCGACACGAGCGATCGTCGAGTACGCCCGGGAGCACGACGTCGACCACATCGTCCTCGGGAGTCACGGGCGAACCGGCGTCTCGCGGATCATCCTCGGGAGCGTCGCCGAGTCGGTGATGCGGAAGTCGCCCGTCCCGGTGACCGTCGTCCGGTGAGGGCGTCGCGGCCGCTCGGGGTACGCGACTCGCGCGTCGGTATCCATGCCCCCCGGCGGCAAGAATACCTAATACCGCGACCACCACATGGTGGGTCATGAAGCGACGGAGGGTGCTGGGTCTGCTCGCCGGTGGCGTCGCGGCGGCGCTGTCGGGATGTTCGGGGGACGTCGACGGTGATGGCGGTAGGACCACCGCGGTCGAGACGACCACGGCGACGGAAACCACGACTACGACGACGGTCACCACGACGACCACGGCGACCACGACCGAGGCGGACGACGGCGAGACGGCCGCGGCCATCGAGGCGGCGAAGGACCACATCAGCGCGGCCGGCGACGGGATCGGCCGCCAGTCCGACTCCTTCGGGGACGTCGGGGGAACGAACTTCGACGACAGCGGGATCAGGGAGGAACTCGACGCGGCCGACGAGGAACTCGACCGTGCGGCCGGGAGCGACCCGACCGACGAGCAGAGCGAGACCATCCGGTCGCTCCGGAACTTCGGGGACGCCCTCTCGGCGCTGACCAACGCGATGGTCTCGCTGGACGGCGGCTTCGACTCGTTCGAGGCCGGTCAGACGGCGTTCGAGGCCGACCGCTACGAGACCGCGGTCGACAGGCTGGAGACCGCGCGGTCCCGGTTCGGGACGGCCCGCGAGCACCTCGAAACGGCCCAGGACGAACTCTCGGCGGTCGACGAGATGCGCCTGTCGGGCGAGAGCGTCAACCTGGGGACGGCGCGCGACGCCATCGAGGAACTCGACGGCCTCCCCTCGGTGATGGACCGGTTCATCGCGGGGTACGTGCAGTTCGTCCGCGGCCAGTCGAACTTCCAGGCCGGGACGGACGCCATGGACGCCGAGAACTACGCCGGGGCCGCGTCGCGGTTCACGAGCGCCGCCGACCGCTTCGACCGCGCCGCCGCCAGGTTCGAGAAAGGGCTCGAAGCGGCCCGGGCCGCCGAGAACGCCGACCTGGAGTCGAGCCTGGACCAGCTGGTCTGTCTGGCCGAGGCGCTCCGGGACGGCTCCGAGCACCTGGCCGACGCCGCCGACTACTACGACGTCGGCGACACGGAGGCGGGCGACGAGGCCGCCAACAGGGCCCGCGAGGCCTTCGATCGCTGCGAGGGCGAGTCCGAAACCGGGGACGACGCCCTCCTCCGCGCCCGGCGGGTGGCCGGCCGGGTCCCGCGCTGACGGTTCGGGCGGGTCTCGCGTCGACGCCGTTCGTCACTCGTCCACCCGATCGACCGTCGAACCCCCGACGCCGAAGGGTCACGTTCCACACACTTTTTGCCGGTCGGGGCGTCAGTCGGGGTATGGACACCGACGACGGGGCTGCGGACGACGCCGATCCGGCGGCGGCGATCACCTTCGGTACCGACGGCTGGCGGGCCCGCCTCTCGGAGTTCACCGACGAGCGCGTGCGGATGGTCGCCCAGGCGGTCGCCAGCCACCTCGCCGAGGAGGGGTACGGCGACGCGCCGGTCGGGGTCTGCTACGACGCCCGGCCGACCTCCCGGGGGTTCGCCGAGGAGGTGTCCCGGGTGCTGGCGGCCAACGGCCACGACGTCGTGCTCTCCGACCGTGACCGGCCGACCCCGCTCCTGGCCTGGGCGGTCGTCGACCGGGGACTCGCCGGCGGGGTGATGGTCACCGCCTCGCACAACCCGCCGGAGTACAACGGCGTGAAGTTCATCCCCGACGACGGCGCGCCCGCGCTCCCCGAGGTGACCGAGGCCATCGAGGCCAACCTGGCCGCGCCCGACCCCGTCGCACCCGACGAGTACGGCCGGATCCGCGAGGCGGACCTGGCCGCCGACCACGCCCGCCACGCGCGGGCGTTCGTCGACGCCGACCTGTCGGGGCTGACCGTCGCCTACGACGCCATGCACGCCAGCGGCCGGGACACCACCGACGCCCTCCTGGAGGAAGCGGGCGCCGACGTCGTCCGCCTCCGGTGCGACCGGGACCCGGAGTTCGGCGGGACCGACCCCGAACCGTCCGCCGAGAACCTCGAAGAGTTGATCGCGACCGTCGAGGACGGCGAGGCGGACCTGGGGGTCGCCAACGACGGCGACGCCGACCGGATCGCTCTCGTCACGCCCGGACGGGGGTTCCTGGACGAGAACCTCTTCTTCGCCGCCCTCTACGACCACCTCCTGGCCGACGACCGGGGACCGGCGGTCCGGACCGTCTCGACCACCTACCTGATCGACCGGCTGGCGGAGGCGCACGGCCAGTCCGTCGTCGAGACCGCCGTCGGCTTCAAGTGGGTCGCCCGGGCGATGGCCGAGCACAACGCCCTGGTCGGCGGCGAGGAGTCCGGCGGGTTCACCGTCCGGGGCCACGTCCGCGAGAAGGACGGGGTGCTGGTCGCGCTGCTGGCGGCCGCCATGGCGGCCGAAGAACCCCTTGACGACCGGGTCGACCGCCTGCTCTTGACCCACGGCGCGATCCACCAGGACAAGGTCAGCGTCGACTGCCCCGACGACCGCAAGGCCCCTGTGATCGACGAACTGGGCGACCGGATCCCCGACGCCGTCGCCGGCCAGTCCGTCGACGACGTCGTGACGACGGACGGGTTCAAGCTACTGCTCGCGGACGGGTCCTGGCTCCTGGTCCGGCCAAGCGGCACGGAGCCGAAACTGCGGGTCTACGCCGAGGGCGAGAGCGCCGACCGCGTGGCGGAACTGCTCGACGCCGGTCGGGACCTGGTCGAACCGCTGGTGTGAGCGGCGGTCCCGTCCCCGGTCCGGACGGTCCTCAACAGATCGAGTACGTGAGTAACAGACTCCCGTCCTCCCGGACGGAGGCGACGACCTGGCCGTAGCACCCGCTGGTCTCCACCTCGACCGCGTCGGTGCCGTCGCCGACGGACACCTCGACGGTAAACGTCTCGATACCGTCGGGGTCGGCCTCCCGGAGGTTGTACACGTCCCGCTCGACCCCGGGCGCGACGTCGTAGCTCGCCTCGTGGACGGTCGTCCCCGACCGGGTTACGGTCAGGTCGACGGTGTGGGTGACGTCGTCGCGGTTCTCCACCTCGACCGGCAGGTGGGGATCCGGCTGGCGGCTCGCCGGCCGGACGGTCCCGTCGCCGGTCGCCTTCGGTTTGCTCATTCCCTCGGGGTCGCCCGTCGTCGCGTCGGGGTCGGTGGTCGTGTCCGTGGCCGTCGGCGAGGCGTCGCTCCCTCCGGGTCCGCTACCGGAGAGACACCCCGACAGGCCGGCCGCACCGAGTGCCGCCCCGAACGCGCGGAGAACCCGGCGTCTGTGCATGGTCGTCGATCCGCGGCCTGGGGACATACCGGTTCGGCAAGGTCAAAGACCGGTTTTAGCGGAGGCACCCGGTCAGGGTAACGATCTGATCGAACGACGGAGTGGCGTCGATCCCCTCGCGGACGCCCTCCCACTGTTACAGTAAGATTACTGTAACCGTCGGCAATCCCGGGAGCGATCCCCGGCGTGGCACCAGTCGCGGGATCCGGTTCCACTATTACCCCCGGCTCCGTGCGTGGGGGCATGTGCCGGGAGCGGAACCGCGAGCCGGCCTGGGTCGCGGCGGTCAGGCTCGCGCTCCTCCGGGGGCGAGTGGACGTCGAGAGCGTGCTGGCGGAGGCGAACCTGGGGGCCGACCACGAACGGACCGTCGAGGACGTCCTCCGGGCGATGGCGGACCGCGACTTGCTGGAGCGAGCGGACGGATCCGACCGGTACCACCCCGGCCCGGTCCTCCTGGAGTCAGCCCCCGAACCCGCCGCCCGGTTGAACGTCTCCGACGGCGGGGTCCACCGGTGGGGGAGCCACTCCTGAACCGTGGGGCCACTCACGAGCGGTGGGGAACCACCCCCGACCGCCGGACCGATCCGTGCAGGACCGGTCCCTCGGACCCCCTCTGTCGCCCGGCTCGAACCGCTAGTTTTAGACCAGTCTACGCAGAAACTAGGGATAACCTATGGGGAAGCTGACCGACACCAAGGTCTCGGAGAAGAACCTGACGACGGTGCCCAAGTCCGTCCGGAACTTCCTGGACGTGGCCGAGGGTGACCGCGTCGAGTGGCACGTCGAGAACGGCGAGGTCGTCGTGAAGAAGGACGACTCCGAGGACTGACGGTCCCGGTTCCGGTTCGTCGCCTCTCCTTCCCGTCGCCCGTCGGTCCGCCGCCTCCCTTCTTCGTCGCCCGATCGACCGACCGTCGACTCCGTCCATCGTGGCCGGATCCGGCCACGTCCACCCCCGTGCCAAAGCTTATTGCGGATGTGCGAATACCTACCACACGTTGGTCAAAGGATCCCCATAGGGGACCACATATAAAGGCCGCCGCTCGCGCCGCCGGTGCGGACGGGCGTCGGCCGGGCCCGCGTGGGGAGGACCGCGCCGCGGCAGGGGCCCGGTGCCGCGCCGACCGTGGGCCGACGCGACCGCGCGGGGGTCGACACCCGCACAGGAGCTGACACCCGATGAAAGCCGCACCATTCGAACACCACGAACCGACGACGGTCGACGAGGCGGTGAGTCTGCTGGCGAGCGTCGACGAGGCGACGGTCCTGGCGGGCGGGCAGAGCCAGGTACCGCTGATGCGGTTTCGCCTCTCGACGCCCGAAACCGTCGTCGACATCAACGGCATCGAGGAACTGAACTACGTCCGCGAGGCGGACGGCCACCTGCGGATCGGGGCGCTGACCCGCCACGCCGACGTCGAGGAGTCGGACCTGGTCGCGGACCGGTACGGGAGCTTCGCCGACGCCGCACCCGAGATCGGCGACCCGCAGATCCGCAACCGCGGCACCGTCGCCGGTTCGATCGCCCAGGCCGACCCGAAGGGCGACTGGGGGTCGGTCGTCCTCGCCCACGACGGCGAACTGGTCGCCCGCGGGCCGGACGGCCGGCGGACCATCCCCGCCGACGAGTTCTTCCTGTTCCCCTACGAGACGGACCTCGCCGGGGACGAACTCCTCACCGAGGTCCGGGTCCCGGCGGCCCGGGAGCGGGAGGGCAGCGCCTACCGCAAGCTGAAGCGGAAGGTCGGCGACTACGCGATGGCGGGTGTCGCCACGCGGGTAATCCTGGACGGCGACGGCACCATCGAGACGGCAGGGATCGGCCTCACGTCGGTCGACCTGACGAACAGCAGGGCCGCCGAGGCCGAGGCGGTCCTGGAGGGCGAGGCTCCGAGCGCCGACGTGTTCAGGGAGGCCGCCGAGGCCGCCCGCGAGGAGTGCAATCCCGAGACGGACGAACACGGCGACGCCGAGTACAAGCGCCGGATGGTCGGCGTGCTGACACAGCGCGCCCTGGCCGACGCCGTCGAGCGTGCGGGGATCCCCGTCGAGCGAGGGAGGGCCGCGCAATGACCGGGCCGACCAAGGAGGTCACGGTCACCGTCAACGGTACCGAGTACGACCTGGAAGTCGAACCCCGGAAGCTCCTGGTCCACGCCATCCGGGAGGACCTGGACCTGACCGGCACCCACATCGGCTGTGACACCGGCAACTGCGGGGCCTGTACCGTCATGGTGGACGGCGAGCCGATCAAGTCCTGCATGATGTTCGCCGCCCAGGCCGACGGCTCGGAGGTCCTCACGGTCGAGGGGTTCGAGGACCTGCCCGAGGCCGACGGCCTCCACCCCCTCCAGGAGGGGTTCCGCGAGGAGCACGGCCTCCAGTGTGGCTACTGCACGCCCGGCATGATCGTCGCCGGCAAGTCGCTGCTGGACGAGAACCCGGACCCCGACGAGACGGAGATCCGTGAGGCGATAAGCGGCAACCTCTGTCGGTGCACCGGCTACCAGAACATCGTCCGCTCCATCGAGTACGCCGCCGACGAACTGGCGGCGAGCCAGGAGCAGGAGGCCGTCGCAGATGGCGGCGGCGAGGAGCCGGTGACGGACGGTGGCGGCGAGGAGCCGGTGACTGACGGCGGGAGCGAGGAGCCGGTGACGGACGGTGGCGGCGAGGAGCCAGTGACGGACGGTGGCGGCGAGGAGCCGGTGACCGACGGCGGGAGCGAGGAGTCGACGGTCGGAGACGAACCCGAGGGTTGTGGGGGTGATCCCGATGAGTAGCGACGAGGAGTTCCACCAGGCGGCCGACGAGGGCCCCCAGCCGGAGGAACACGCCGGCCACGGCCGCGGCGGGATGGGCGACGACGTCACCCGGAAGGAGGACAAGCGGTTCATCACCGGCCGCGGGGAGTACGTCGACGACGTGAAGAAGCCGGGGATGCTCCACTGCGAACTGGTCCGGAGTCCCCACGCCCACGCACGGATCGAGACCATCCGGACCGACCCGGCGATGGAGGTCGACGGGGTCGTCGCGGTCCTCACCGCCGAGGACCTCCTGGCGTACGACCTGGCGACGATGCCCACCCTGATGGAGGACACCCAGGACGTCCTCGTCAACGACAAGGTGAAGTTCCAGTCCCAGGCCGTCGCCGCCGTCGTCGCCGAGGACCGCTACGCCGCCACGGACGGCGCCGACCGGGTCCAGGTCAGCTACGACACCCTCGACGCCGTGGTCGACGCCGGCGAGGCCATGGCGGAGGACGCGCCGCTGATCCGCGACGACGTCGAGGGCCAGGAGGACAACCACATCTTCACCTGGGAGACGGGCGACGAGAACGCCACCCGCGAGGCCTTCGAGGACCTCCCGGTCACCGTCGAGGAGGACATGCACTACAAGCGGATCCACCCGGCACCCATCGAGACCTGCGGGTGCGTCGCGGACTTCGACCCCGGGAAGGACAAGCTGACGGTCCACATGACCTCCCAGGCGCCCCACGCCCACCGGACGCTGTTCTCGATGGTCTCCGGGATCCCCGAGCACAAGATCCGTATCGTCAGTCCCGACGTGGGCGGCGGGTTCGGCAACAAGGTGCCGATCTACCCGGGCTACGTGGTGGCGGCGGCCGCCTCCTACGTCCTGGAGCAACCGGTCAAGTGGATCGAGGAGCGCTCGGAGAACCTCCAGACCACCTCGTTCGCCCGGGACTACGAGATGACCGGGCGGGTCGCGGCCACCGAGGACGGCGAGATCCGGGCGGTGGACGTGGACGTCCTGGCCAACCACGGCGCGTACAACGCCGCGGCCCAGCCCTCGAAGTTCCCGGCCGGCTTCTTCAAGATATTCACCGGCTCCTACGACATCGAGAACGCCTACGCCCACATGGACGCCGTCTACACCAACACCGCACCCGGCGGGATCGCCTACCGGTGTTCGTTCCGGGTGACCGAGGCCATCTACCTCATCGAGCGGATGGTGAAGGTGCTGGCGGACGAACTCGATATGGACCCCGCGGAAGTGCGGCGGCGGAACTTCATCCCCAAGGAGGCGTTCCCCTACGAGTCCACGACCGGGTGGGAGTACGACTCCGGCGACTACCACAAGGCGCTGGACCTCGCCCTGGAGAACGTCGACTACGAGGCCCTGCGCGAGGAACAGCAGCGCCGCCTGGAGAACGACGACGACACACTGCTGGGGATCGGCCTCTCGACGTTCACCGAAATCGTCGGCGCGGGGCCGGGCAAGCAGTGTGACATCGCCGGCGTCGAGATGTTCGACTCCTGCGAGGTGCGGGTCCACCCCACCGGGAAGGCGACCGTGCGGATCGGCGTCCAGACCCAGGGGCAGGGCCACGAGACCACCTTCGCACAGATCGTTGCCGAGGAACTGGGCATGGACGTCGACGACATCACGGTCGAACACGGCGACACCGACACCGAACCCTACGGCCTGGGAACGTACGCCTCCCGGTCGACGCCGGTGGCGGGCGCGGCCACGGCCGTCGCCTCCCGGAAGGTCCGGGACAAGGCTCGGACGATCGCCGCCAACGAACTGGAGGCCGACCCCGACGACGTCGAGTGGGACCGCGAGTCGGGCGCGTTCCACGTCTCGGGCGCCCCCGAGCAATCGGTGACGATGACCGAGGTGGCCGCCGGCGCCTACATGAACTCCCCGCCGGGCGAGGAACCCGGCCTGGAGGCGGTCAACTACTACGACCCGCCGAACATGACCTTCCCGTTCGGCGCGTACGTCTGCGTCGTCGAGATCGACCGCGAGACCGGCGACCTGGACATCCGCAAGTTCCATGCCGTCGACGACTGCGGCAAGCGGATCAACCCGATGATCGTCGAGGGGCAGATCCACGGCGGCCTCGCCCAGGGCCTCGGGACGGCCCTGATGGAGGAGATAACCTACGACGACCTGGGCAACAACACCGCCGGGGACTTCATGAACTACCTCCTCCCCACCGCGATGGAGATCCCGGAGTTCGAGACGGACTACACGGTGACGCCCTCGCCCCACCACCCCATCGGCGCCAAGGGCGTCGGCGAGTCCCCCACCGTGGGGTCGCCCCCGGCGGTCGTCAACGCCGTCGTCGACGCGATGTCCCACGCCGGGGTCACCCACCTCGACATGCCCCTGACCTCCGACGTGGTCTGGGACGCCCTCGACGACGCCGGCCTCGCGAGGGATCCCGCCGACAGGCTGTCGGTCGGCGGGCCCGGCGAGGAGGGCACCGCCGACGACTGACCCGGGCGCGGACCCCCGGCCCCACCCACGACCCCCGACACAGGACCATGCCCTCCCCGAACCCCCCAGACGATCCGGCCGACGACGCCACCGAGAGCGATCCGGAGGCCACTGACGCCCCCGACGAGAGCGATCCGGAGGCCATCGACGCCCCCGACGAGAGCGATCCGGACGCCCCCGCAGGGAGCGATCCGGACGAGGAAGCGCCCTCAGAGGGCGATCCGGGCGGCCCCACCTCCGAGACCGTCGAGGCGGCCGAGCGCCGCCTCCGGGCGGCGGGCGACCCCTTCGTCCGGGCGACCGTCGTCCGGCGCGAGCCACCCATCTCGGCGACCGTCGGGTCGCGGGCCGTGGTCACGGGCGACGGCGAGTTGATCGGGTGGATCGGCGGGGTCGAGTGCGCCCGCTCGACCGTAATCGAGGAGGCCACCGCGGCCCTGGCGGCGGGCGAGCCGAAACTGATCGGCCTCGCGCCGGACCCGGCGGCGGTCGACCGCCCGGGGATGGAGGCGTTCCGGCTCACCTGTCACAGCGGCGGCACCGTCGAGATCTTCCTCGAACCGGTCGCGCCCGGCCCCGAACTGCTCGTCGTCGGGGGGTCACCGATCGCGGCCACCCTGGCGGAACTGGCGCCGACGGTGGGCTTCGCGGTGACCGTCGTCGACCCCGACGCCGGGGCGGAGGACTACCCCAGCGCCCGGCGGGTGCTGACCGACGCCGACCCCGACGCGGTCCGGACGGCCGTCGGCGACGGGGCGTACGCCGTCGTCGCCTCGGTCGGGGAGTTCGACGCCCGCGGGGTCGCGGCCGCGGTCGGCCTGCCGGCCCCCTACGTCGGCCTGGTCGCCAGCGAGCAACGCGCCCTGGAGGTGGGCGGGACCGCGGCCGACGTCCTCGGGGTGGATCCGGAGACGGTCCAGGAGGCCGTAACCAGTCCCACCGGGGTCGAGGTCGGGGCCGAGACGCCCGAGGAGATAGCGGTGAGCATCCTCGCGGAACTGGTCGCGGTCCGCCGCCAGGGTCCCGACGACGCGACCGACCTCGCGGCGGATCTAGAGGTCCCCGACGGGAGCGAAGAAGTGGAGGCTGGCGGGGACGAGTCGGAGGCCGGCCGGGCGGTGGCGACCGATCCCGTCTGTGGCATGGAGGTAGCCACCGCGGACCCGGCCGCGACCGTCGACCACGACGGCGGGACCTACTACTTCTGTTCGGAGGGCTGTGCGGAGGCCTTCGAGCAACGGCCGGAGGAGTTCCTCACGACGACCTGATCGGCGGTCCTACGGCGACCCGATCGCCGGTTCGGGGTGGCCCGTTCCGCGGTTTCAGGACCCCCGGAGCTCCCGGACGTGGTCGATCCGGCGCTGGATCAGGTCGGCGGTGCCGACGTCGTGGCGCGCCCGGAGACCCTCCTCGCCGGCGGCGGCGAGGGCGTCCCCGGCGATGGTCTCCGCCTCGGCGATGGTCTCCCCCACCCCGACGACGGCGAACGACCGCGAGGTGGTGGTGTAGAGGCCGTCGTCTCGCTGGTCGACGCTGGCGTAGAACAGGCGGGCCTCGCCCGCGCTCTCGGGGTCGATCCGGACCCGGGTGCCCGCCTCGGGGTCGGTCGGGTAGCCCGCGGGGACGGCGTACTTGCAGACGGTGGCGCGGGGGGCGAAGGAGAGTTCGGGAAGGGAGTCGCCGTCCCGGGCGGCGGTGAGGACGTCGACGAAGTCCGTCTCCAGCACCGGGAGGGTGTTCATCGCCTCCGGGTCGCCGAAGCGGGCGTTGAACTCCACGACCTTCGGGCCGTCGGCGGTGAGCATGAACTGGCCGTAGAGGACGCCGGCGTAGTCGGGGAGGGCGTCGACGGTGGCCTCCAGGATTTCGACCGCCCGGTCGTAGTCCTCGCGGGTCATAAAGGGCAACACCGGCCCTGCGTCGCTGTAGGATCCCATCCCGCCGGTGTTGGGTCCCTCGTCGCCCTCGTAGGCGCGCTTGTGGTCCTGCACTCCGGGGGTCGGCCGGACGGAGCCGTTCGCCACGAACGCCTGGACGGTGAACTCCTCGCCCACCAGGCGCTCCTCGACCACCCAGTCGTCGTACCCGCTCTCGCGGACGTAGTCGGCGGCCTCCGCCTTCGTGACCTGGTCGCCCGTGACCCGGACGCCCTTCCCGCCGGTCAGCCCAGTGGGCTTGACCGCCACGTCGCCCGCGACGGTCTCGACGTACTCGGCGGCCGCCGCGGAGTCCTCGAACGTCTCGAACTCGGGGGTGCCGGGGATCCCTTCCTCGCGCATGAACCGCCGCTGCCAGGCCTTGTCCGTCTCGATCCGTGCCGCCTCGCGCCCCGGGCCGAACGCGTAGACCCCGGCGTCGTCGAGGGCGTCGGCCACCCCCTCCGCCAGGGGGGCCTCCGGACCGATCACCGCCAGGGACGCCTCGACGCGCTCCGCGAACTCGACCACCGCGTCCGGGTCGGTCTCGTCGAGGGTCTCGTACCCGGCCGCGACCCCTCCGATCCCGGGGTTGCGGTTGCTCGCGCAGGCGTACAGGGCGACGTCGCGGTCGCTCGCCGCCACCGCCCGTGCGATCGCGTGTTCGCGGCCGCCGCCGCCGACCAGCAGGACCCGTTCGGTCATGTTCCTACTCGGTAGTCACGGAAGTGTAAACCTTTCTGGTCTGATCCGAATATCTATTCACACTCGTGGAATATCGATCGCGGCTCCGGCCGGAACCATCACCGGGGACACCGGCTCGGGCGACCAGCCACACGGCGCGCGAGGAACGCGCGAGGGACGAGTATCGCAACCGGGTGAGCGACCGTCGGGAGCGAACCCGGTGAGAAACGCAGGAGGCTGGGGAGGATCGAGGCTTCTGTGGGTGGGACTGAAAGGGGCCGGCCCGGTCGACCGCGTCCCGACGACGCAAGCACCGGAGCCGAGTGAGCGAAGCGAACGAGGCGAGGAGCGCAGCGAGTCAGGACCGTCGAGCGGGTCGGGGGCTTTCCGGTGTTGCAGGTGTTCGACCGGATGAGTGGGATCGCTCCGGAGATACCAGGAATCAGCTTCTAGGCGAATCCCTGCAACACGCCCTGCCCGTCGGTCCCGCCGACGTCGGGGAGGGTGGCGCGCTCGGGGTGTGGCATCAGTACGGCGACGGACTCCCGGTCGCCCAGGAGTCCGGCGACGTTGTCCTTCGATCCGTTCGGGTTGGCCGCCGCCGTCGGGTTCCCGTCGGCGTCGCAGTACCGGAAGAGGATCCGGTCCTCGGCCCGGAGCCGTTCCAGTGCCTCGTCGGTCGCCTCGAACCGCCCCTCGCCGTGGGCGATGGGGAACTCGACCACGTCGCCCTCGTCGTAGGCGCGGGTCCACCGGGTGTCGGCGTTCTCGACGCGCAGGTGGACGTGCTCACAGCGGAAGCGCGCCCCGGCGTTGGTGGTGAACGCGCCGGGGACCAGGCCGGCCTCGCAGCCGACCTGTGCCCCGTTGCACACGCCGAGGAGGGGCGTGCCCGCGGCGACGTACTCGCGCACCTCGTCCATGACCGGATCCCGGGCGGCCATCGCACCGGCCCGGAGGTAGTCGCCGTAGGAGAAGCCGCCGGGGAGAACGATGCCCGAAGTGTCCGCGGAGAGGCCGTCGCCGTGCCAGACGATTTCGGCGTCGATCCCCAGGTGGTCCAGGGCCCGGACCGCGTCCCGGTCGCAGTTCGACCCGCCGAACCGGACGACCGCGACGGTCACGCCCGATCACCCGTCCGGAGTCGGCTCGCGTGGTCGCAGTCGGTCATCGCTCGGTGACCTCGACGGTGTAGTCGTGGATGGTGGGGTTGGCGAGCAGTCGCTCGGCCATCGCCTCCGCCCGGTTGGCCGCCGCGTCGGCCGACTCAGCATCGAGGTCGACCTCGAACCGGTCGGCCGACCGGAGCGTCTCCAGGTCGAACCCCAGGCGTTCGAGGGCCCGCGCCGTCGTCTCGGCCTCCGGGTCGCGCACCCCCTCCTTGAGCCGCACGGTCACCGTCGCCGTGTAGGCGCCCATGGTCGATCCCCACGTCCGTGGGCAAAAGCCCTTGCGGATCGGCAGAAGGATTCACGAATGTGAATGCCACCTGGGGACGATCGAGCGGGGCCGATGCGCACCGGGAGTCGGCTACCCGTCGCCCGCGAACTCGCGGACGGCGTCGACGACGGCGTCGATCGGTGGCGCGTCGAACCACGCCCGGCCCGTGTAGGCGTTCGCCCCGGCCGCGTAGAGGTCGCTCGCCAGGTCGACCACGTCGTCCGGAAGGGCGGGGGGATCCCGGTCACAGAGCGTCCGCCAGTCCGCGACGCCCCGGTCGCGGGCGGCCGCCTTCGCGTCGCCCACGGCCTCGACCCACTCCGGGTGGGCGCGCTTGTAGTACTGGCGGATCACCTCCTTCGAGACCTGCTGTCCCCCGTAGGAGAAGCGGTTCTCGTCGAACGTGCCGGCGACGTCGGCGACGCGGACCTCGCCCCGGTGGGAGAGGCACTCTATCTTGCCGTCCTGGTGGTCGAAGCCGACCTCGGCGGCGCGGTCGGTGACCAAGTCGTTCACCCTGTGGGCCACCCGTTCCAGTTCTTCGAGAGAGGCCCGCCCGGCGATCCGATCCGCCTCGGACCGCGAGAGGTAGCGGTCCTGCTCCTCGAACTTCGTGGAGAACTCGACGACGGGTTCGTCGAGGTCGACCGGGCCGTCGGGCCACTCCTCGCCGTCGAGGCCGACGTCGGCGGGGTCGGCGCGGCCCCGGAGGCTGGATCCCACGGGGACGACGTTGCGGAAGACGACTTCGAGGGGCACGAGGTAGCTCTCGCCACCCGCCGCGTGGTAGGCGTCGTAGTCGTAGCCGCCGTCCCGGTCCCCGCCCTCACCGGTCCCGTCGCCCCCATCGTAGGGCAGGTCCGGCACCCGGACCAGGTCGATCGCCATCTCCTCGGGGGGTTCGGTCGCGTCGTCCAGGTCGACGACCGCGCCGTCCGCGACGACGCCCCGGTAGTGGGTCGGAACGCCCGCCCGTTCCAGGCGCTCGAAGTTGTCCGCGCCCATGGCGCAGAGGCTCGCACCCTTGCGGGGGATCGGGTCGGGCATCGTCCCCCAGTCGAACACGGAGTAGCCGTCCGTGAACCGGAAGCGGCCTCGCCCGAGTCCCTCGCCCGGTTCCCGGTCGACCAGGACCTCCTTGACCGAGGTCACTGCCGGCACCTCCGGGTCGCTCGCACCCGCTCGGTCACCCCGATCACCGCCGGTTTCGCCGCTGGCTGGATCACGTCCGACCGTCCGGGTCACCGGGGCAAGTGGTTTTCCCCTGGGACCGGCGACGGCGACACTCCTGGGTGATCAACCCGACGGCGCGCGGGCCGCGAGCGGCGCGAGGCGCTTCGCGCCTCGGTCGGGGGAGCGGTGAACGAAGTGAACCGCG
>PXRX01000016.1 GCA_003023195.1 Halobacteriales archaeon QS_8_69_26 | reverse complement strand
GGCTTCGTTCGCGCACGGACCAGTCAGTCCCTCGTGCTCGATGGCACCGAAAGGGTCTCGGTCTCTTGCGCCCCATGTCTTGATTCACGCTCGCATGGCGTAGCAGCGTCTCCATTGAGTCAGTCCCGCCCCCGAGGATCCCCCCCGTTTCGACTCGTGGGGATCCTCCCTGGAACTGGGGGCCTGCCCTCCCCCGGGCTCCGGCGGCCGGCACGGGGGTGTGCCGGCCGCCAACCGGGGCCAGGATGGAGGATCTGCAAGCCGACATCGAGTGGGCTTCGCACCAGCCGATCCCCGCGAGGGACGCGCCCGGTCGGCACCCCGCGAGCGGCCCGCAGGGCCGCGAGCACGGCGGGCGACCGGGTGGGGAGGTGAGGGGGCCACGCGCTCGGCGGGGGATCCCCACCGGATCGGCCGGTGAAACCCCGCAGCCTGGCGGGATCAAAGGTCGAGCGGGTCGAGGGCTTTGGGGGGACCCCGATCGATCTGAATCGGACGACGCGTGAGGACGGGTCGACGATCGAACTCGGCAGTCAGGTCGCCACATCGAGGCGTCAGGAGAGCCGGTCGGCCTCGGCCCTGGCGGCCTCGGTCCCGTAGGTCTCGACGAGGTCGGCGAGGGCGTCCCCGACCGCCCGCAGGGCCTCGCTCGGGGCGTGAAAGCCCATCGCCTCGGCCACCGCCGGGGCGGGCTGGCCCTGGAGGATCGACCGGACGAGCAGTCGCTCCTGGCGGGGCGAGAGCGGGCGGGGGTCGGCCGGGTCGACCAGGTGGGCGACGACCAGGCGACGGAAGGGGCCGGGGTTGGTGGCGGTCAGCGCCGCCCCGTGGGCCGCGCCGGCGACGTGGCGCCACTCGCGGTCCGTCAGGTCCGGTGCCGTCTCGACGCCGATGGAGGCCAGGAGTTCCCGGACGACGTCGGGATCCAGGTCGTCCAGGGGGTCCGAGAGCATCGCCCCGACCCGGCCGGCGAACCACCGGGCGTGGCGCTCGGTCAGGTCCCGACCCGCCGCCGTCAGGGGGTCGAGCATGATCGCGGAGTGTTCGCCGCTGCGCTCGTTGCGGGTCACCGAGCAGTGGACCGCCCGGTAGCCGTTGCTCCGCCAGAACCGCAGGAGTTCGGGCGTCGCGCCGTACCCGACGCCGAGCCAGTCGATCCCTTCCCCCTCTGGCCCGCTGTCCCCGGTTCCGCCGCTCCCGCCGTTCCCGCCGCCCGGTGAGAACTCCTCGCGGATCGACGCCAGCAGACGCGACCCGAGCCCCCGCGACCGGACGGCGTGGTGGGTCGCGATGCGCATCACCCGCAGCCCCCGGGGGATCCCGGCGTCCTCGTCGCGCAACTGGGAGGTGAGCACGTCCGGGAGCATGTGCCCGCGGATCCGCGTCCCCGCGTACATCTCGGCGCGGGTTCCGGCGGGGAGCCCGCCCTCGCGGGCCAGGAGCGCGACGGAGACGACGTGGCCGTCCAGGGTCAGCGCCCGGACGGCGACGTTCGGCGCGTCGAGCAGTCGCGCCAGGTCGTCCGGCTCCGTCCGGTAGTGGGCCAGTACCAGCAGTCCGAACGCCTCCCGGAGGAGGTGCTCGTCGGCGACCATGTCCGCCGGCGACAGCGCGCGGTACTCGACCGTCCCCGGCGTCGCCTCCTCGACCAGGGGGTCGACCGGCGGGCGGGCGTCGAGCATGAGCGCCCGGAACGCCCAGGTCTCGACCGGGTCGCCGGGGGCGTAGCGGATCGGTTCGTCCATCCGGACTTCGGTCACCTCGTGGGGGGCCCCGGCCAGGCGGTCCCGGAACCGCACCGAAAAGCCCCGGCCGGCCCCCTCGTACCCGTGGACGGTCGTGACGTAGGCCACCCGGTCGGCCGCGAGGGTGGCCGCGAGCCGGGTCACCGGGAGCGCCGCCGCCTCGTCGACGAGTACGACGTCGGCGTCCCCGGCCTCGTCGCCGGCCGCCGCGGGTGGACGAAAGCGGACCCGTCCCCCGGCGGCCGACTCGACCTCTCGGGGGGGATCCGCGTCTCCACTCCCGCGACGGGAGTCGGTCGGCCCGGACTCGCCCCCCTCGTCGGCGGGTTCCGGGCCCTCCGGGCCGGCGGGGCTGTCGGGGACCGCGGGGCTCTCGGGGGCGTCCGCGGCCCCCTCCCGCGGTTCCAGGTCCGGCGGGAGGTCCGGCCCCGGGGTCCCGCGGGCGTCGAGGACCGGCACGAGGTCGGCCGCGCGGGCGAACAGTTCGCGGGTGCTCCGGAACGCCGGGGCGGTGACGACCACGTCGTGACCCGCCGCGGCCAGCGAGGCCGCCGCCAGGCCGGCGGCGCTCGACTTCCCCCTGCCCCGGTCGGCCTCGACGACCACCGCTCGCGGGGTCCGGTCCGGGGATCCGGTCCCCTCGGCGGCGTCCTCGCTCTCGCCGTCCTCGTTCCCGGTCGTGTCTCCGTCCGGGGTCCCGTCGTCGGTCGCACCTCCGTCCGCGCTCCCGTCACCGGCCGGGCGGAGTCGCTCCAGGGATCGCAGGGTCCGGGCCTGGTCGGCGGTCAGGCAGGCCCGGTAGGCGTCGGCCGGGAAGGCGGCGTCGTCCGGAACCCCGGGGGGATCGGCCGGCGGTCTCGGCGGGGGATCGGTGAGGCCCGTCCGCTCGACGGTCCCCCGGTCGGCGTCGACGACGGCGACGCCGTCGTGGCTCCGCAGCGTCGCGACGAGTCGCCAGCGGAACTGCCCGCCGACGTCCCCGGCGTCGTAGGGGGCCACCACGAGGGTCCGGTCGAAGCCGTCGGTGCGGCCGGGCCACTCGTCCAGCGGTGGCGCCAGCAAGAGGAGGAGTCCGCCGCCGTCGACGGCCCCGACGACCCGCCCGAGTGCGTTCGGGACCAGGCGGTCGTGGGCGTCGAGGACGGCCGCCTCGCGGGTGGTTCCCAGGAGCCGGCCGGCCTCGCCCGGCCCGACCCGCTTGCAGTCCAGCAGGTCCCGCTCCCCGACCAGGGTGGTCCGGGCGGGGTCGACGGCCGCGCCGGCCAGGGCCTCGCCCGCCGCCCCGTAGGTCGCCTCGCGCTCGCCCGCGAGAACGAGGAGTCGCCGCTCGTCGGCCCGCCGGGCCTCCTCGCGGAGGCGCCGGGCCAGGTCGGCGACCCGGTCATCGACAGCGTCCATGCATGCACGTATTCCCCGATCTGGCATTTCGCTTTCCCTCGACGGTGACGATCCCGGGACGGATCCAAGCCATCGGTTCTCTCCCGCGGAACGAGTTTCAACTCTGTGATACTGCTGGCGGTCGACGCTCGGACCGCTTCGTCGTCGGAACGGGTCGTTGTGACGTTCTCAGATTTTAAGTTGAGTCCGGGAGACAGCCTCAACCATGTCGCAACTTGAGCAGTCACGACGGGAGGTTCTCGCACTCGGCGTGACCGCGACCGGTTCCGCGATCCTATCGGGTTGTCTCGGAAATGTCGGAGGCGACGGGACCACGGCGGAGACGAACGGTCCCACCTCCACAGGGGCAGCGACGACCGGGACGGAGGGGGAAACGGGGACGACGACGCCGACGCCCACGGCGGCGGTCGGGACGTGGCCCACCCTTCGGGGGAACGTCGCGCGGGCGGGCGCCGACCCCGACGCCGCGGGTCCGGCCGAGAATCTCACCAAGGACTGGCAGTCCGAGGTGGAGACGGGGTATCGCCCGAGGGTGACCACGTCGCTCGCCGTCGCCGACGGGTCGGTGTACTTCGGGTGGACGAACACGGAAAATTACACCGGCGGCACGGTGGCGTCGGTGTCGGCCGCCGACGGCAGCGTGGAGTGGGAGGCGAAGGTCGGCGGCTTCGTTTCCGATTCTCTGACCGTGCGGGACGGGAGGGTATACGGGACTGCGGAGTTGGACGACGAAGTAAAGGTCGTCGCGATTTCGGCGGCGGACGGCACGAAACAGTGGGAGCGGAGCCTACCGGCGCCGTACGTGCAGGGGGCCATCGCCACGGCCCCTACCGTCACGAGCGACGGCGTCTACGTCGGCAACATCGACGGCGTACTGTACGGGTTCGCTCCCGAGGACGGCTCCGACCGCTGGCGCTACGAGAGTCCCGACGGACACTCGTTCGTGACTCCCGCAGTCGTCGACGGAACCGTCGTCGCCGGCACGGCACTTGACTCCGGGTTCGGTGCCGATCCGCTCGTGGTCGGACTCTCCGGGGCAGACGGCTCGGAACTGTGGCGATACGAGGCAAACGGCGGGTATCCGGACCACCCTTCCGTCCCCGCCGTCAGTAACGGCGTGGCCTACGTCTCGGGACCGGAAAGTGTCCACGCCGTCTCGGTGAGCGACGGCTCCGAGCAGTGGTCGACGGAACTCCCGGGAGGCGGGTACGACGCGCCGGCCGCTTCGGGGGACGCGGTCTACGTGAGTGGCGAGGAGAAAACGCTCGGCCTGTCGGCGGCGGACGGGTCGGTGCAGTGGCAAAGCGAGATGTCGTTCTGGCGCGAGGCCAACCACGCCCGGAAGGGACCGATCCTCGCCAGGGAGACACTCTACGGCCCGACGTTCGCGGACGGCCGGAAGGTCCTCGGGCTCTCGGCTGCCGACGGGAGCAAGCAGTGGGAGTTCGACCCCGGTGACGAGGTCTTCGAGGAGTTCGTCGTCGCCGGCGAGGCCGTCTTCACGGCCAGCGACAACGACGTATACTCGTTTTCGGGAACGCCGTAGCGCTGTCGTAGTGGTCGAGAGGGGTCCGGCGGTTCCCACGAGAGGGCGCGACGTACCGGCGTGCCGCGGTGCGCGAGGGCGAATATCGCGTCAGGATCCGCGGTGCCCCCGGCCGTCGCCGCGGGGCCCATCTGGTACCCGTCACGGTCGGCTTCACCGGGTTGCGGGCCATCCTCCGGTGCGTGGCACGGTCTCGCACTGTTCCGGCCGTTTGGAAGCGCTTTTATGAGGTGGTCCGCTACGGGAGCCTACACCCTGCGCGGGGTCATGACGCTCCCAGCCCTACAGGACTCACCACGGGCGGGGGAGCGCGAACCCACGCGCGGGAGGTGACCAAAACAATGCCAGTGTACGTGGACTTCGACGTCCCCGCCGACCTCCAGGAGGACGCCCTCGAGGCCCTGGAAGTCGCCCGGGACACCGGAACGGTACGAAAGGGAACGAACGAGACGACCAAATCGATCGAGCGCGGCAACGCCCGCCTCGTCCTCATCGCCGAGGACGTCCAGCCGGAGGAGATCGTGATGCACCTGCCGGAACTCGCGGACGAACGGGACATCCCCTACGTCTTCGTCGACTCCCAGGACGAGGTCGGGCGCGCGGCCGGCCTCGAGGTCGGGAGCGCCGCCGCGGCGATCGTCGACGCCGGCGACGCTGCCGGCGACGTCGACGACGTCGCCGAGAAGGTCGAGGAACTCGCCTAAGATGAGCGCACAGGAGGACGAGGGCGGTTCCACGCCCGCCGAGGTCATCGAGATCGTCGGCAAGACGGGGATGCACGGCGAGGCAATGCAGGTCAAGTGCCGGATCCGCGAGGGCGAGAACCAGGGGCGGATCATCACCCGCAACGTCCTGGGGCCCGTCCGCGAGGGCGACGTGCTCCAGTTGCGCGAGACCGCCCGCGAAGCGGACGCCATCGGCGGTCAGTAACCCAGAACGATGCCCACGAAACGAACCTGCGACTACACGGGGGAAGAGATCGAGCCCGGTACCGGCGTGATGTACGTCAAGAACGACGGTACCGTGTTGCACTTCGTCAACTCGAAGGCAGAGAAGAACTACTTCATGGGTCGCGAGGCCCGCGACCTGGAGTGGATCGGCACCGACGACGGTCCCGGCGCCGGGGAGGACGAGGCGTGACCGACCGCGAGCGAACCTTCGTGATGGCCAAGCCCGACGCCGTCCAGCGCGGTCTCGTCGGCGAGATCGTCTCCCGGCTGGAGGACCGCGGCCTGAAGATGGTCGGCGCGAAGTTCATGCGGATAGACCAGGACCTGGCCCACGACCACTACGCCGAACACGAGGACGAGCCCTTTTTCGACGACCTGGTTAGCTTCATCACCTCCGGGCCGGTCCTGGCCATGGTGTGGGAGGGCCACGACGCCACCCGCCAGGTCCGCGAGATGATGGGCGAAACCGACTGCCGCGAGGCCGCTCCCGGCACCATCCGCGGGGACTTCGGCCTCGACCTGCAGAACAACCTCGTCCACGGCTCCGACCACGAGGACCCCGGCGCCAACGAGCGGGAGATCGACCTGTTCTTCGACGAGGACGAACTCGTCGACTACGAGCGGGTCGACGAGACCTGGCTCTACAGCTAACCCGTCCGACGACCGGACGCCCGGTCCGACCCCGGGAATTATGTTCTCTCGGTCGATCTGACCGACAACGTGAGGGACGAGGATCCGTCCGACCCGCCGAGCGGATCGACCGACGCCGAGGGGGAGAGCGGACCGGCCGACGATAGCGATGCGGCGAGCGGATCGACCGACGCCGAGGGGGAGAGCGGATCGGCCGGTGACGGTGAACGGACGAGCGGATCGACCGACGCCGAGGAGACGGCCGGATCGACCGACAGGGACGGATCGACCGGTGGAGCCGACGGATCCGGTGACGAGGGTGACGCCGGGCGATGGGGCGGCGCGGACGTCGACCGGATCCGGCGGGCGCTGATAGCGGTCGTGCTCGGCGGGGGGGTCGCGGGGCTGGGGCTGTCCCCGGCCTCCTCGTTCCTCGACCGGTTCGCCCCCTTCAGCGGGTCGTTCTGGGCGTCCGCGACCAGGGACGTCTCGACGACCGTCGAGAGCCCCCACGGCGCGGCGACGCTCCGGTACGACGACCACGGGGTGCCCCACGTCAGCGCGGACGACGAGTGGGCGCTGTACTTCGCGGTCGGCTACGCCCAGGCCAACGACCGCCTGTTCCAGATGGACGTCCTGCGCCGGCGGATGCGGGGTCGCCTCTCGGAACTCGCCGGGCCGGGGCAACTGGAGACCGACCGGTTCCACGTGAAGATGGACTTCGTCGGCGCGGCCGAGGCCACCTGGGCGGCCAGCGCCGACTCCCGGCCGGGCCGGATGGCCCGGGCCTACACCGACGGGGTCAACGCCTTCATCGAGAACGAACGCCTCCCCGCGGAGTTCGCCGCCGCCCAGTACGAACCGGACCCCTGGACGCCAGTCGACACGATCCTCCAGGCGAAACAGATCTCGTGGGGGCTGACCGGCAAGTTCGGCACCCTCCGGCGGGCACTCGTCCGGGAGACGCTCGGTCCGGACGCCGTCGCGGACCTGTACCCCGAGCGCTACGACTTCGACCAGCCGATCATCCGCCCTGCGATGGTGGGCGACGCCGAGGTCCGGGGAGTCCGGACCGGGGGATCGGACGACTCCCGCCTCGGCCAGGACGTCGGGTCGGGACCGGTCGGTGGGTCCGGATCGGCCGCCGGCGAGGCGGACGCTACCGGACGGGCCACCCGGCCTGGACACGCCGGCGGGGTCGACGCCGGCCTCGTGGGGTGGCTGTCGGGGTTCGAGTGGCCCGACGGGATCGGGTCGAACTCCTGGGTGGTCTCCGGCGAGCACACCTCGACCGGGCGACCGATCGTCGCCAACGACACCCACCTGACGCTGACCGTTCCGCCGGTCTGGTACGAGATGAACCTCGACGGCCCCGACCACTCGGTCCGCGGATTCACCTTCCCCGGCGTCCCCTTCGTGGTCATCGGCGAGAACGAGCACTCGGCGTGGGGCTTCACCAACTCCAACGCCGACGTCATCGACTTCTACGAGTACGAGACGACCGACGACGGGGAGGCCTACCGCTACCGGGGCGAGACCCGGGCGTTCGAGACCGAGGAGCGAACGATCCCGGTGAGCGGGGCCGAGGACGAGACGGTGACGGTCCGGAAGACGGTCCACGGCCCCTACCTCCGGCGGCAGGGCGCGGCCGTCGGCGTCTCGTGGATCGGACTGACCGCCACCCGGACCACGCGATCCGTCTACAGGATCACCCACAGCGAGGGGCTGGACGACGTGATGGACGCGATGCGGACCTTCGACGAGCCGTCACAGAACTTCGTCTACGCCGACCGCGACGGGCGCACGCTCTACCTCACGACCGGCAAGGTGCCGGTCCGGCGGGTCGACGGCGAGGCCGTCACCGGCGACCGGGTGTTCGACGGCACCGCGGGCGAGGGCGAGTGGGCGGGGTTCGAGCCCTACGGCGAGACGGACTGGTCGGCCGGCGGGTTCGTCCCCTTCGAGGAGATGCCCACGGTCGTCGACCCCTCCTACCTCGCCACCGCGAACCAGCGCATCGCCGACGACCCGGTCCACTACATGGCCGAACGGTACTCCGACCCGTTCCGGGGGATCCGCGCCTACGAACTGCTCGACGGGCGGATCCGGGAGGACGGGGAGCCCGTCACGCCGGAGTTCGCCCGGGAGATGCAACGGGACGCGGTCGACCACCGGGCGACCCGCCTGGTCGAACGGGTCCTCGACGCCAGGGAACGGATGAGCGACCGCGCGCGGGACCTGGCCGACGAACTGGCGGGGTGGGACGGCCGGATGGACCGGGACGCCCGGGCACCGCTGGTGTTCGAACTGTTCGTCCGGGAGTACCGGCGGGCCGCCTTCGAGGGGCCGCTCCGACCGGTCGCCGAGGCGGCGGCCGAGCGAGAGGCCGGGGACGGGGCGGCCGGGGACTCCGGGGTCACCACCGACGACGTCGCCGACTTCGTCCCGAGCGAGTGGGTCGTGGCGACGCTCGCGTCCTCCGAGTACATCGCGGGGGACCGGGCGGCGCTGATTGCGGAGGCCATGGACGCCGTGGCCGCCGAACTCGGGGCGGAGGACTGGGAGACCTACGGCGACTTCGCCACGGCCGATTTCTCGCACCCGCTGGGGTCGGTCCTGCCGTTCATGAACTACCCGTCGCTGGGGGCCTCCGGGTCCGGGGAGACCCTCCGCAACTTCCACACCGACGTCGACGCCGGGTCCTCCCAGCGCATGGTGGCGACCCTGACCGACGACGTCGAGTCGGTGGGCATTCTTCCCGGCGGGAACTCCGGCGACTACTTCTCGGACCACTACGACGACCAGCTACGACCCTACCTCGACGGCGAGTTCAAGACCTTCTCGCTGGACGTCGAGGGGGACGTCGCCGTCGAGTTCGAACCCGAGGGGTGAGATTCGCCGGGCGGTCGGGGAGCCTGGCCGAGGATCCACTCGGGATCCCGGTCCCGACCCACCGAGATCCGGGAGCACTGACCTGTCCGGGGACTGGTCGGTCGCGGCGACGGCGAGCACCCTTGCCCCCGCACCGGCGTGCGGACGGCCGATACCGCACTACTTTTCGCCCTCGCCCCCGTAGACGGGGGTATGTCAGCGTTGCGCGGTGCCCTCCGGGACCTCCCCGACACCGTCTTCGCCGATCTGCTGGAGAGCGAGGACGCCTACCTGCTGGTGATCGACCTGCCGGGAGTGACCGCGGAAACCGTCGACGTGACCGTCGAGGACCGCCGGATCCGCATCGAGGCGCGCCGGGAGAAGGACGTGCCGCCCGAGTTCCGGTACGTCACCGAGGACCGGTCGCTGTTCCTCGACGCCGACCTGCCGCTCCCCCGCGACGCCGCCTCCGAGGGAGGATCGGCGTCCGTGGACAGGGGGGTCCTCGAACTGCGGGTGCCGAAGCGGGGCGAGGGGACCGCGACGAACATCGAAATCGACGACGCCGACGACGAGTAGCCGGGGTGGTCACGCTGGTCAGACTCAGAGCGTACTGGCGCTTCCTGCGGGTCCTCCGGCAGTTCCTCCCGCTGACGATCGCCTACCTCCGCGACCGCAGGCGCTTCCTGCTGTTCGGGGGGTCGAGGCGGGTGGGACCCGAGGAGCAACGACGCCGCGCCGAGGCACTGCTCGGGTCGCTACTGACCCTGGGACCGACGTTCATCAAGCTCGGCCAGTTGCTCTCGACCCGCCCGGACGTGCTCCCGCCGGCCTACATCGACGTGCTCGCCCGCCTGCAGGACGACGTGCCCCCGGCCCCGTGGGAGGAGGCCCGGACCGTCCTGGAGGAGGAACTCGGGCCGGTCGACGAGGTGTTCGACGAGTTCCGGACTGACCCGATCAGCGGTGCCAGCCTCGGCCAGGTGTACGTCGCCACCTACGATGGCCAGCGGGTGGCCGTGAAGGTCCGCCGCCCCGGCGTCGAGTCGCTGGTCGCGGCGGACCTGCGGGCGGTCCGGTGGATCCTCCCCGTGATCCTCTTCTTCGTGGACGAGAACCGGGCGTTCTCGATGCGGAACCTCGCCGACGAGTTCGAGAAGACCATCCACGAGGAGATGGACTACGAGCGCGAGGCCCGGATGCTGAAGCAGATCCGCGCGAACTTCGAGGGGAACGACCGGATCCTGATGCCCCGGGTCGTCGACGAGGTGTCGGGCGAGCGGGTCCTGACGATGGAGTACGTCGGCGGGACCAAGATAACCCGGATCAGGGAACTCGACCGCATGGGGGTCGACCGGTCGGAACTCGCCCGGACCCTCCAGCGGGCCTACCTCCAGATGATGATCGTCGACGGCGTCTTCCACGCCGACCCGCACCCGGGCAACCTGGCGGTCACCGAGGACGGCCGGATCGTCTTCTACGACTTCGGGATGTCCGGCTACGTCGAGCCGTTCGTCCAGGAACGGATCGTCGACTTCTACTCGGCGGTCGCCAGCCAGGACATCGACGCCATCCTCGACACCCTGGTCGCGATGGGGACACTGAGTCCCGAGGCCGACCGGGGACTGATGGCCCAGGTGATGGAGGTCGCCATCCAGGACGCCCGCGGCGAGGACGTCGAACAGTACCGCGTCCAGCAGATCGTCCAGCAGGTCGAGGACACCATCTACGAGTTCCCCCTCCGGATGCCGCGGGACCTGGCGCTCGTCCTCCGGGTCGCCACCGTCGTCGAGGGGGTCTGTGTCACCCTCGACGAGGACTTCGACTTCATCGAGGTCGCCACCGGGTTCCTGCGCGACGAGGGCTACTTCGAGGAGACCGCCCGACAGCGAGTCAGCGACGCCGGCCAACAGCTCCGCCGGTCGGCGGGGTCGTTCGTCCGGGTCCCCGAAAAGCTGGAGCGCACCCTCGACCGGATCGACCGGGGCAACTTCGAGGTCGAGGCCAACATCCAGGACCCCGACGACGTCCTCGACCGCCTCGTCGGTCGGATCGTCTACGGGCTCCTCGTCTCCGTCGGCGGCCTGTCGGTGGCGCTGCTGTACTCCAACGGCGACTTCATTGCGGCGGCGGTCGCGGCGGTGCTCACCCTGCCCGTCGTGGTCGCGCTCTACCGGTCGATCCGCGGCCCGAGCAGCATCGGGGCCAGGCCCCAGTTCACCCGGCAGAACCTCCGCCAGCAACGCCGGGAGGCCGCCGAGGCGGAGGGGACCGGCCCCGGCCTCGCCATCGTCGAGGCCGACACCGACCCCGGGGCCGAGGACGGACCGGTGATCGAGACCGAGCCGCCCGGTGACGGCACCGGACCGAGCGGGATCGCCAACCACGTCGACGAGGACGCCGAATCCGCCGGAGAGGACGGCGGGCGGCCCGAAGCGGACGCCGACCCCGCCGGCGAGGACGGCGGAGGGACCGAATCGGACGCCGGACGGGGAGGGGACGAACCGGAGCGGGACGATACCGGATCCACCGGAGACGGGACCGAACCCACCGGGGACGGGACCGAACCCACCGGGGACGGGACCGAACCCACCGGAAACGGGGCCGAACACACCGGGGAGGGCGACGGGTCCGCGGAGGCAGACGGTGACGGATCCGGCGTTCACAGTGACGGGGAGGCGGTACCGGACGACGGTGCCGACCGTGGCGGTCCGGTGTCGGAGGACGGCACGGGCGAGCGGAGTTCGACCCCCGACGAGGCGGCCGGCCCCGACGGCGACGACCCGGCCAGCGAGGAGGACGCCGACGCGCGGGACGGGTCGGCGGGGAACTGATCCGGCCGTGGGCCGTCCTTGCGGCCCTAGTCGGCGCGCTTGCTCCGGGAGGCGACGACGTCCAGCCCCGGGGAGCAGTAGTACACCGGGTCGGCGGCCGGCTCCTCGAAGCCGTTGGCCGAGAGGATTGTATTGGTCAGCACGTCCGCCTCCGCCGGATAGAGCGTCCAGGGCTGGTGCTTCACGTCGGTGTACCTGACGGACCCGTCCTGGGCCTCGGTGTAGAACCGGTAGCGCTCGACGAGGAACCGCGCAAGCGGGTCCTCGGAGGAGTCGAACGGCTCCCCGGCGGGCCGGTAGGTGGCCTCGTAGCGGGCGGGCCGGTCGCCGGGGTGGAGCCGACGGCTCGCGAACTCCACTGCCTCGCCGGTCCACTCCAGCGAGATCCGTGCGTAGTAGTACGGCAGGTGGTGGAACAGCCGTGCGCCCAGGACGCTCGCGACCCCCTCCGCGTCGAGGTTGAAGAAGTAGACGCTCGGCCTGTCGCCGCGGTCGACGTAGGTCCGGAGGTTGATCTCGGGAAGCCTGACCCCGAGGCTCCGGGGCAGTCCCTCCGGCCGGACGGCGACGTTGGTGAACGGCACGACCGAGAGCCAGGCCTGCCCGTCGTACGTGTCGACCGGCAGGGAGTCCGGGAGGTGTGCGTCCACCACGTCCGGATCGACGGGCCAGTTCTCGAAGAGGAGGTGCCGCCATCCCATCGCCAGGGGGACGACCATGCCCGACCTTCGGCTCCCGGACGCAAGTGGCCTTCCTTCGATCGGTGCGGGCTCCGGATCGACCCCAGGTTTACAGTAATATTACTGTACGTAACGGGGCCGGGCCGGTCGCCCGGGACGACCCCGGCCCGCACCCGAAGCACCGGCCGGGACCAACGCGGCTTAGTGGGTCCTCGCCCAAGGTCGACCGTGAGCGAACCGGACGAGGGAACGACGGCCGCCACGGATCCGGCCGGGGACGGCGGGTCGCCGCCCAGTCCCGCTGATCCGCCGGAGGAGGTCCCCCCCGGATCGGCGGATCCGCCGGAGGAGGAAGTCTCCCCGAGGGTCGCGTTCATGCGGGCGCTCCGGGTGCCCCGCAACGCGAAGGTAGGGGCGGCCGTCGGCCTGGCCCTGGCGGTGCTCGCCTACGTGGTGCGGGTGGCCGAGTTGCTCGGGCCGTTCCGGGGCACCCAGCGGTACCCGGTGATCGGTGCGGAGGGGTGGTTCCTGGTGCTGGCGTTCGTGCTGGCGACGTCGACGGCGCTCCTGGTTGCGGCCCTGCTGACGGCGGTGCGGGCGGCCCGCCTCGCCCGCGAGGTGGACCTCGAGGAGGAGCCCCGGTGACCGCCGACGGGCGACAGGTCGCTGATCGGGCCCGTCGCGGCGACACCGGCAGTGTTTTTTTGCAGGGCGGCGAACTGTCGGCCCATGTCCGAACAGATCCACAAGGGCCTCGAAGGCGTTCTCGTCACTGAGTCGGACCTCAGCTACATCGACGGCGACGAGGGGCGACTGATCTACAGGGGGTACAGCATCGAGGACCTCGCCCGGGAGGCGAGCTTCGAGGAGGTACTGCACCTGCTGTGGCACGGTCACCTGCCCGACGAGGAGGAACTCGACGACTTCTCCGGGCGGATGGCCGAGGCCCGCGCGGTCTCCGACGGCGTGATGACGACCGTCGGGGAACTCGCCGACGCCGACGAGGACCCGATGGCCGCTCTCCGGACGACTATCTCCCAGCTCTCGGCCTACGACCCCGACGCGGACGCCGACCTCTACGACTTCGAGGTCACCTTCCGGAAAGGGGTCAGGATCACGGCGAAGGTCCCGACGATCCTCGCGGCGTTCACACGGTTGCGAAACGGCGACGACCCGGTCGAGCCCCGGTCGGACCTCGGGTACGCCGAGAACTTCCTGTACATGCTCAACGACGAGGTCCCCGACGAGGTGCTCGCGGAGACGTTCGACATGGCGCTGGTCCTCCACGCCGACCACGGGATCAACGCCTCGACGTTCTCGGCGATGGTGACCGCCTCGACGCTGGCGGACCTGCACTCCGCGGTCACGTCGGCGGTCGGCACCCTCTCGGGCGGACTGCACGGCGGGGCCAACCAGAACGTGATGCGGATGCTCCAGGAGGTCCACGAGAGCGACAAGGGGCCCGTCGAGTGGGTCCAGGACGCCCTCGACGAGGGCCGGCGGGTCCCCGGGTTCGGGCACCGCGTCTACGACGTCAAGGACCCCCGGGCGAAGATCCTCTCCGAGAAGTCCGAGGCGCTGGGCGAGGCCGCCGGCACGCCCCACTGGCACGACTACTCGACGGCCATCGAGGACTTCATGGCCGAGGAAAAGGGCCTGGCACCCAACGTCGACTTCTACTCGGCGTCGACGTACTACCAGATGGGGATCCCCATCGACGTCTACACCCCCATCTTCGCGATGTCGCGGGTCGGTGGGTGGGTCGCCCACATCGCCGAGCAGTACGAGGACAACCGGCTGATCCGGCCCCGCGCCCGCTACACCGGCCCCGAGAGCGAGGAGTGGGTGCCGCTCCCGGAGCGATAACCGTCGGGGTCCGGGACCGTCGAACGGACCGGCGGCCCTCCACCGGACGGACTGGCGGTCACCCACCGATCGGCCCGATCAGTTCTCTCCGTCCGCTTCGTTCGCCTCGTCCGCGTCGTCCTCGTCGCCCTCCCGCGGGACCACCAGGTCCCCCTCGTCGCGGACCGCCGCGCTCGCCACCGCGTCGTTCTCGTAGACCGCGATCCCGCCCCACCGCCCGAGGACGTAGCCGTCGTGCTCGGCGGTCACCTCGGTCACCCCTCGCCCGTCGGGCGTCACGACATCGGCGACGACCTCGCCCTCCTCGAACTGGTCGCCGGCCTCGACCCGGTGGCGGACGATCCCTGCCTCGTCGGTCCGTGGACCGACGTTGCGCCTGACCCGGAAGTCGACGGGAGCGTCGGGGACGTCGGACTCGTCGGCGTCGACCCCCGCCGGGATCCCGTCGACCACGTCGAACTCGGCTAGGGCACCGAAGCAGGCGGCCACGCCCGCCCGGCGGCCCGGTTCCTCGACGACGCTGTGGCTCCCCAGTTCGAGGGTGACGGCGGGGATCCCGGCGGCGTTGAGCGCGGCCCCGGCCGTGGATCGCTGGAGGGACTTGCCGGTGTACTCCTCGGCCTCGTACTCGACGACGGCCGGGAGGCCGGTCGCGGTCACGAGGCGGTCCAGTTCGTCGGCCAGGTCCTCCGCCTCGTCCTCCTCGCGCAGTTCGCCGTACAGCACCCGGTCCCGGATCACGAACGGCACGGAGCCGACCCCCGCGGTGTGCAGGTCGAGGAGGACGTCGGCCCGGTCCGCGAACAGGTCGTAGAGCCGCTCGTCGATCAGTTCCTGGACCGACGGTGGCTCGAACCGGTCGCCCTCGGGGTCCGGGAACCCCCTGTTCGGGTCCTCCTCGCCGTAGTAGGAGGTCCGGCTCGACCGGCGCAGGCCGGCGGGGTTCAGGACCGGGAGACAGACGACCGTCCCCCGCAAGCTCTCGGGATCCAGCCCGGCGATCACGTCCTGTGCGGCCGCCAGCCCCGTCGCCTCGTCGCCGTGGATGGCGGCCGTGATCCACACTTCCGGTCCTTCGGCCGCGCCCTCCGCGACGACCACCGGCAGTCGCTCGGGGATCCCCGTCGGCAGTTCCGTCACGTCGAGGTGGCCGCGGGCGAGTTCGCCCGCCGCCGCGCTCGCGGTTCCGATCTCGGTCGGCATGGGGTCCCCTCGGGCGGCGAGCACAAAACCCCGTCGGCAACCGAAACCCGGGAGCTACGGGTGCGCGGTGGCAGGTCGGAGAACCGGCATCGGGTGGGAATGGAAGGGGTCGGGTCGCTCGATCCGGCCCGGACGACGCAAGGACCGCAGAGAGTGAACGGAGTGAACGACCGAGGACCGCAGCGAGTCCCGGACGGTTGAGCGGCCCGAGGGCTTCCATCGCGATCACGGACGAGTCCGATCCGCGGGTACCTTCTCTCGAACGGGGTTGTCGAACCTAGATTCGGGCGAGTGCGAGCGGTTCATCACCGTGGAGGCGCTATCCCGGGACCCCACGATGGAGGCCGACGCCCGACGGATCACCGCCTTCCGGGTCGGGGACGACTACGTGTTCTCCCGGTACGTCGAGCGCGAGGACCTGTTCGCGGACCTCCGGGAGTACCACGTCGACGGGGAGTACCGGTTCGAGGTCCCCGCCGGGGAGTTCGACGGCGTGGCGGATCGGCTCTCGGCGGCCGGGTTCGCCGTCGAGACGGTGGAGAACCTGGATCCCTACTGCGTGGTGACGGGGAAGTACGAGAAACACGCCGACGTCCTGCGCAACTGCGTCGTCCACTGGGAGCGCCGGGACCACCTGTTCTTCCTGATGGAGAGCCGGGTCGCCGCCGAACAGGCCGTCGCGGAGGGGGCCGAGTGGGTCGCGGACACCGAGTTCGCGCTCGGGGTGTAGCCGTTCCTCTCCGGGGCGGAATGGAGGACGCCGCCCTCGCTCCGGGATCGGGTGGTTACGGCGACGCCGGCACGCTGGCCGCCCGGCGACCGGTTCGCTGACGGCCGGATCCCCGGCGTTTCACCGGGCGTGCCACAGAATATAGAGCCGTGTCGCCCGATCTCGGGGTAACGATCACCCGTGCCGGGACGTCGAAGCTTCGCCCGACTCGTCGGATCCGCAGTGCTGGTGGGCCTCGCGGGCTGTTCCGGGACCGACGACGACGGATCCGACGCGCTCAACCCCACGACCACCGCCACGCAGGCTCCGACCACGGAACCGGAGACCACCACGACTACCGAGACGACAACTACTACGGTTCAACATGAAACTAACTCCCATCCGACAACCCGGCCTACACAATTAACATCTACTCTTTGGCTTTCTGGCGTAAACAGACTTCCATGAATGCCTATTCCGCGTCCTTCCTTTCGAATTCTGTGGATGCTACTTCCACTCCCGGCCCCCAGCTTTACGTTACTAGCTGCTGACGGGCGGGTGTGCCAATTCGACGGGCTCGCGACATCGACGACCTCTACGGGGAGGTGGCGGACTACGACCTCGTTCTCGTCCCCGACGCACCCCTGGCGAGTGCCCTGAATCGCCGGATCGACCGGCCCCACCTCGGTACCTTCGCTATCCCGCCACGCCGCCTCGCGGCAGGCCGGCGCGAAGCAGCCGAGGACAGGCTTTCGTTCCTCGAGGTCGTCGACCGGACGGACCTCGACTGGAAGCAGGCCGCCCACGCCATCGGGAACGTCCTCCAGTGCTGGGAGTACCAGGGAACTATCGACGCGATCCTCGACTACGACCGCTACGCCACAATGGCGACCCAGCGGGTCGTCGAGGTCATGCGTGGTATGGACACCACCTCCCGCCGGCTGACCAGGTACAGCGTCGACGACGACCTGTCGGTCGCGGCCGTCGGGCCGGAACTGTTCACGCCGCTGGAGCGGTCGATCCTCCCCGAGGACTACGACACCTACGACGCGTTCACCGGCGAGACGTTCGAGCTCCCGCCGTTCCAAGTCTTCGACTCGGCGGCCGACATCGTCGATACTCTGCTCGACGCGATCGACGAGGGGAACGCCGACGACGTCGCCGTCGTCCTCGACGAGGCCAGCCAATACTCGACGCTGGTCGAGTCTGCCCTCGAGGCCGCCGAGGTTCCGTTCTACGGCGGTCCCGGGTTCGTGGACGACCCCGACCACCGCACGCTGGTCCAGCTCCTCCGGGCCGCCCACGCCGGCAGCGACATCCGCGTCGAGGACGTCCGGCCGGTGCTCGAACGTCTCGGCGACGACGTCGAGGTCGACCACGACCGCAAGCGCGTCCACGACCTCAACCACCCCGGCGTCGAATGGATCGTCGACTTCTGCGAGTCGGTCGGCGACTACACCTTCGACGACGCACTCGCGGAGTACGAACGCCGCCGGGACGTCCGACTCGACGCGTTCCGGGAGGAACTCGACCGGCTGAACGTCCTCGACGATCCCGTCACCGAGACGGGCGTCGACAGACTGGAGTTCTACCTCCAGACCTACGAAGTACCAATCGACCGGGAAAACGAGGGAGTCCTCCTGGCCGATGCGAAGTCGGCCGCCTACGTCGATCGCCCCGTCGTGTTCTACCTCGGGCTGGACGAGGACTGGACCCACTCCTCGCCACGCCGTCCCTGGGTCGACACCGACGAGGAGTTCGAGCGCAACGTCGGGCAATTCCAGCTGATGATCCAGAACGGTGTCCGGCAGTACTACTTCGTCCAGGATGCCATCGGCGGCCACCCGGTTACCCCGTGCTTCTACTTCGACGAGCTTCTCGATCGGTCCTACGAGCGGTTCAGCGACCTCGACAGCGTCCGGCACAGCCGGACGTTCCAGAACCACGGCGGGGGATTCGACCGGGAAGCGACCGACGTCGATCCGGAGTCGGTGAAGACGATCAGCCAGTCGAGTCTCAGCACCCACGTCAACTGCCCGCGGGACTACTTCTTCGACCGGCTGGTCGACGGGCCCGACCGGGACTACTTCTCCGAGGGGAACCTCTTCCACGACTTCGCGGAGTTCTACGTGAACCACCCCGACGCGGTCGACGCGGATGTCATCGACGAGGCCGTGGAGATCATGGTCGAGGAAACCGCCCCACTCCTCAGGGACGTCGATCACGACCTCCGGCGGACCCGCTACCGGATCGGCCTGGAGACGATCGTCGCCTTCTTCGAAGCACATCCCCCGGACCACGACCACGGGGAAGACCTCGCCGACGGCAACCGCGCCGAACGGGACGACGAGAACTACTTCGCAGACCACTACGAGCGTCCCATCGAATCGCCGCTCACCGAGCGGTGGTTCGAGAACGAGGACCTCGGCATGAAGGGGCTGATAGACCTCGTCCACGGGCCGGACCACCTCGTGGACCACAAGAGCGGGAGCAAGAAGCGGGCCACCAGCGTGGTCAAGAATGCTGCGACGGATCCGCCGAGCGACCGGCCAAACTTCCAGGCCCCGCTCTACCTGAGCCACTACCGGTCGGTGCGACCGGATCGCCGCCTCCGGTTCACGTTCTTCCACTTCCTCGAACGGCTCGACGACGCGGTCGTGGGTGACGTGACGCTGGAGGACACACAGACGTCGGTGGAGTACCACCCGGTTCCCTTCGACGAGTACGTCCCCTCGAAAGACGCATACGAGGTCCTGCTCGACGGCTACAGCGACTGTCGGGCCACCTTCGAGGACCTGGGATTCGAGGCCTACCGGCGGATCACCGGACGGCTCTCGTTCCCGGGGACGACCGAGAAGGAGGAACTCCGCGCCTCGGAATTCGCGGCCGAGTTCACCGCGGCCGTCGATCGGGAGACGTCCGACTCCGTCGACGCCGAAAAGGGCTGTGATCAGGCGATCCGCGCACTCAACGGTGTCCGGCGGCGCAACTTCTTCGCGGACGACCTCGACCGCTTCGAGGGGTTCGTCACGGAGCAACTGGCGGACCTGAACCGCTGCCGTGCCGGCGAGGAGCGATTCCCTGTGGAGGGGCCGGCCGGCGAACCGAACTACCGCTACGTGGACAACCGCGACCTGATCCTCGACGATGATTGACCCCAACGATCAGCAGCGAGAACTCATCGAGACGACCGAGGGCGTCACGCTCGTCGACGCCGGTGCGGGAACCGGGAAGACCTTCGCCGTCACCCGGCGGTACGCGAACATCGTCGACCAGGCGGACGTCGAGCCCGACGACGTCTTGCTCGTGACCTTCACGAACAACGCCGCCGCGGAGATGAAAGAGCGGATCGTCGACCACTCGGCGTACGGGATCCGCGAACTGGCGGACGCCCCGATCCAGACGTTCCACTCCTTCTGCAACGACCTCCTGCAGGACTACGGGCACGAGGCGCCCACTCACCTGGGTATCGACGACCGGATCACGGGGTCGACCCGGATCATCAAGGAGGAACTGGTTGAGACGGCGCTGTTCCGGGAGTTCGTGGACCGGTTCGGCGACCACCACCCGGAGTACGACGACTTCTTCCGGGTGCTCTCGGATCCGACAGTCCTGCTGGGACTGATCAACCAGCTGGCTGCAAAGGGCGTGTTCCCGACAGCGGAGGGATGGTACCGGGACGGTGAGCGGCACCTCGACGGCGACTTCGCGGCGTTCGAGCGCCTGTTCGCGGCGGCCAACGAACCCCGCGGCGGCGGCAGCAGGCAGTCCAGCCTCCGGAAGAAGCTCAACCGCTACCGGAAGAACAAGTGCTACCTCCCGGAGGCCCCCAAGAAGGGGGAGATCCGCGGGAGCGGAAAGCAGATCCCCGAGGAGGTCGCCAGGTGGGTCTTCGAGAAGGACCGCGAGGCGCTCAAGCGGTTCGTCCACGACGTCTACTTCGAGTACCTCCGCTTCGCCCTCCGGCGCAACTACTTCAACTTCGGGTTCCTCCAGCTGTTCGCGTTCGTCCTGCTCTGCGAGGACCACGAACTGCGAGAGGAGGTCGCCTTCGAGTACGTGATGGTCGACGAGTTCCAGGACACCAGCGAGATCCAGTTCAAACTCGCCCTCCTACTCGCCGGCACCGACAACGTCTGCGTGGTCGGTGACTGGAAGCAGAGCATCTTCTCGTTCCAGTACGCCGACGTCCGGAACATCACCCAGTTCGAGACCCGGCTCCGGCGGTTCAGAGACCAGCTGAACGACGACCACGAGCGGGTCGGCCTCGATCCCAGCGTGGACACGGAGATCGAGTTAGTCGAGAACTACCGCTCGACCCAGACCATTCTCGACTTCTCCGAGACCACGCTCACGGTCCCCGCGAGCAGCAAGGACGATGTCAAGGAGGACGACCTCCTGGCGGAGATCGACCCCCTGAACGCCAACACCGACCACGATACCACCCGGATCGAGGCGATCCAGCACGAGGACGAACACGAGGCGGTGCTGACGAAGATCCAGGAGATCGTCGGCAACGACGACTACCTGATCGAGGACGAGGAGGGGAATCCCCAGCGCCCGGAGTACGGCGATATCGCCGTGTTCACCCGAACCCGTGACTACGGGCGGGAAATCCTCCAGGTGGCCCGCGACCACGACTTCCCGATGGCCTACGAGGGCGGAATCGAGCTGTTCCGCACCGACCAGGCGAAGCTGCTGCTGGCGTGGTTGCGGATCCTCGAACACGACAGCGAACGCGGCTGGGCGGTCGTCCTCGAACGAGCGGGCTACACCCTCGACGAGGTGGACCACCTGCTGGAGACGGAAGCGTACCCGGAGGCGATGCTGTCGTTCCGGGACGAACTCGCCGCCATGGACACCGTCGGCGGGATCGCCGAGCGGGTGTTCGCCCGCTACGGCTACGACGGCTCCGACGCCGACGCCGTCCTCGCGACGATCCAGGAGATGCACAATACGACCACGCTCACGCGGGGCGACCTCATCCGCTTCATCGAGCGGGGGATCGAGTCCGGGGCGACCCGCGAGGTCCACGCCGACGCGGGGACGAACTCGGTGACGGTCCAGACCATCCACGCCGCGAAGGGTCTGGAATATCCCATCGTGATCCTCGCAAACATGAACGGCGGGAAGTTCCCGCCCCGCGGCGGCGGCTCCGCGACGATCAGCTACCAGGACCCGGTCGGCCTCCGCCGGCGGAAGCGCTACGCCGAGGCCCACGGCCTGCCCCACGTCTACGACAACTGGCGCATGGACGTCCTGCGCCACTGTCTCCCCGACGACTACGACGAGGAGCGCCGGCTGCTGTACGTGGCGTCGACCCGGGCCGAGCACCACCTCGTGTTCGCCGCCGGCGAGGAGCCCAACACGTTCCTCGAGGAACTCGACGTGGGGATCGAGACCTGCGAGCCGGACGTCGGCGAGTCAGTCGTGGACACGACCGAGCAGACAGCGCTCCAGGTGACGATCCCCACGCCGGAAGGTCCAGTCGGACACACCCCACACACGTTGATGAACGACGACGTATTCGAGGAGGTAACCGAGGGGCGGGGCCGTGAGTTCGGCACCCAGGTACACGACTTCGCCGAGGCGTACGCACGGGGAGAAGGAGTCACTCCCGATGGCGAGGATCAGGAACACGTCGCGACGTTCCTCGACTCCCTCTCCGGGGACCTGCTGGTCGAGGAGGACGCCTATCTCCCGCTGGAGGTCGACGGCGAGCGCGTGACCGTCTCGGGGATCGTCGACCTCGTCCACGTCCTCCCCGACCGGGTGGAAGTCGTCGACTACAAGACCGACCTGTCCCGGATCGCCGAGAGCGAGTACCGCAAGCAACTCAGCGTCTACCATCACGTGGCCCGGGAGGTCTACCCTGACCGGGAGATCACGGCGAGCGTCTTCTACACTGCGGACGGAAAGCGACGGGAAATCGACCCGATGTCGATCGACGAACTGCGAGAACAGGTTCGGCGCGTCGAAGCCGGCCAGGGATGACCCAGGGAATCCAACTCGATTGCCGAAGGTGATCCGATGGATCGAGAGACGCTTACCCGGTTGCGTACGGAGTACTTCGGATCGATCTGAGGTGTCTAGGGCGAGTGCTTCCCCCAAGGCGTGTGTCGAAGAGGACGACGAGCGATTGGTCGTTCCGTTCGAGGATAGCCGGGATGCTCTGACCCCGTAGGAAATCCTCGTCTCACTCAATCCCACCGGGGAAGCTCCAAGTGGGTTCTCGAGCTTCCCTCACCGTCACCGGCTGTTGAAGTCATAGACTTGGACGATCCTCATTCCCAAAGACTAGTATTGACGAGTGGTATGGTATTGGGGAGATGCTATTCAAAAACCGGGGGCGAAGGGGACGGAGCGGTTGAAGCAGTGCCCGAACACGAACTCGCCGAGCTGATGAGCGTCTTGTCGGCGTCGACCTCCCTATCGGGGACGGCGCCGATCTCGATGTCCTTGGCCCACTCGCGGCCGCGGTAGCGGAAGAACTTCCGGAGGGCCTTGCGGTAGTTGCGCAGGGTCCCGGTGGCCATGCCGTAGTCGTGCTTGTACTCGAACAGGAGGGCGTCGACGCCCGAGCGATCCATCTCCACGAGAGGGGTGTCGGCGCGCTCGGGGCTGAGCCGGAGGTCCGAGCAGTTGTTGACGTTGGTGCTGGCCGCCAGCCCACGTTTGGTGTCCTGATAGCGGATGAACTCCTTGATGGCCTCGGGGTCGCGCTCGTCGATGTCGGCCTCGTCGAGCTTGTCGAGCTGGTAGCGGAACTGGTCACCGAAGTTGTGGATGTCACTGACGCGTGCCATTCGTATTTAATTTTTTGTCACTATGGCAGTGCGTTGGTTACGATCTCGGGAGGATGTGCAAATATCGACTGAATTATACAGTTCAGGTTCAGAACAATAAATTCTGCTGTTTTCTGTAGATATTCTCTACGGCATAAAGATTTTTTATAGTGCGGTTCTAAGCAGTGGGCGATGTCAGCTCCCGACACCGGTCAGATGGCCATCGAGTTCAACAAAAACGGCATCGAGATCAAGGAATTCCGAGCGCCCCTCCTCGGATCGGGCGATCCGGAATGGGTGACGATCGAGGAACACGGCTGGGATGAACTCCCCGCCGAGAATCTGAATATGTCGGTCAAAGCCATCAAGCCAGAAATGATCGAAGATGAAGGAGACGGTGGCCTCCGCTCGCTCGTCCTCCGCCTAAGCAGTCTCGAGCGCAGCACGCCTGGCGAGCCACACGACGAGACGAGCTTTTGGGAACTCGTCGAGACCGAGATCGGCATCACCTACGATGACGGTAAAATAACATTCGCCGCTGAAAAAACCGGGAAGCAGAACCTCAAGGAATTCGTGGAGCTTCTCGTCGACCGAGGGTATATCGGATCGACGGATCTCCCGGTTGAATCCGGTCACAAGCGTTACGTCCTCAACACGGAGCCCGAGCACAAGGAGGGCGACGATATGGTTAATCCGGAGCAGCTCGCGCCAGATATCCACTTGGAAACCCACTACAGCGACGAGATGAAAAAGAAACTAATGAATAGAATTGTCGATCGATTTGTGAACTAAATCATTAAATTTATGAATTGAGACATTTTATTCTCTGCTAGACTTTTATCTGTAGTGGCAGTCGATTGCAAACCCAATGTCGAGGGCCCCCGGTTCATATTTAGCGCGCGACCGAACGAGGGCAGTCAGACACAACTACTCCGGCCACGGATGCTCAACGATTACATTTTTCCGAATGTTGGGTTAATTATGTATGGGTTCTTTTGGTTGAAGTTCGGTCTCTGGCTGCACTCGCAGGGACTCGATCCTGACGACCAGTCCGAGCTTCTTCTATGGACCCGGTATTCGGACGGGACGGTAGATTTCCACGAGAGTATTCTATACTCGGTACTTCACGAACGAGGCGATACAAACTGGCGTGACCGCCGCAAAAATCGTTCGCTTGCTCCGGAGTTCAGATGTAGTGGAACGCCCGGGTGTCGGCGGACCACCCGTCGAGTTCGAGCCCTCGACCGTGGCGAGCGTCACGCCGGCGTTGAGGACCGCCGGCGATCCGGGTCGTGGCTGACCATGGCGAGCGTACGACCGCCCGGGCGAAAAGGGTATACCGGACTGAATGGCCCGCTTGACCGTGATCGCCCCGGGCCCGCCATCAAGCGCCGAATGGATCCTACCGCGATGGAGTTTTGAGTCATGAAGTCATTATTTTCAAATAGTATGAGCAATTCGGAGTCAGAGAAGGTGGTGTCCGTCTCCTCCCGGGGACAGGCGACGATCCCGAAGGAGTTCCGGGAGGAGCTGGACATCGACGCGCCGGGGCGCGTGAAGTTCGTCCGGACCGACGAGGGCGAGATCGTCGTTCGGCCCATCACCTCCGTCACGGATCTTCGAGGTGTCCTGTCGGGGAAGCGCGACGAGGCGGGACGGTCCGGCGTCGAGCGCCTCCGGGAGAGTCGCGAGCGCGATGAGGAACGCGACGCGGCGCTTCGCGAACGGCGGGGCGAGGAGGAATGAGCGGCGGGAACGGGGACGGCCCTCCTGACGCGATCGTCTTCGACGCCGAGCCCATGAT
>PXRX01000015.1:12542-43726 GCA_003023195.1 Halobacteriales archaeon QS_8_69_26 | reverse complement strand
GCGGTGGAAGAAACACCTGAGCTGATTGCTTATCCATCGTTGAACGACGCTTGGCTCGCCAGCAGAATTGATGTTACGATCTATCGAGATGAGCGTACCGTCATAATAGTATCTTTCGGGGTAACGATGAGTTCTCTATTCAGTTTCAATTCGGATCTTCGATATTGTTAGCTTTGTGGAGACCGAACCCGCCCCACAACTCATGACGCCGGGAGTCGAAGGTGAGCCGATCCGATGGCTCCCGGCGACGCCGACCCAGGCTCCGATCCGGACCCGGGCTCCGAGTCCGACGCCGACCCGGATCCGGACTCGGATCCCGATCCGAACGCCGACTCCGATCCGGACGGCGGTCGACCGGAGTCCGTGGAAGCGCTCCTGTCCGCGCTGACCCGGGCGGAGAAGCTCCGACTGGTCCGGGGGAACACCTCGCCGGACGGCCGGTCTCCGGTTCGCCCGCCGCCCCCCACTCCGAGACCGTCCCGTTCCCGATGACCCGGTGTGGCACCCCCGGCCACCCCTCGTCGAACAGCGTCGAGAGGACCGTGTCCGTCTCGTCGGCCTCGAGGACGCGCCGCCTGTACAGCCGGTGGACGCGGGCCTCCTCCGTCGCGAGGAACCGCGTCCCGAGCCACGCCCCGTCCGCCCCCAGCGCGAGGGCGGCAGCGACCCCGCGACCGTCCGCGATCCCTCCGGCGGCGATCACCGGCGTGTCTTCGACGGCGTCGGCGACCCGGGGGACCAGGGGCATCGTCGCGACGTCGCTCCGGACGTGGCCGCCAGCCTCCCACCCCTGCGCGACGACGACGTCGACGCCGGCGTCGACGGCTTCGCTCGCCTCGGCGGCGCTCCCGACCGACTGGAGGACGGTGCCGCCGGCCTCGTGGACCCGGTCGACGTACGGGGCGGCGTCCCCGAACGAGAACGAGAACACGTCGACGCCCTCCGCCAGGCAGACCTCGACGTGGCACTCCGTCGGAGCCTCCTTCGCGTCGGGGTCGACGACGATATTGACGCCGAACTGCCCGTCCGTCCGGCGGGCCGTCTCCGCTACCGCCTCGCGGGTCGCCGCCTCGTCCCGCCAGGTGACCGCCAGCGTCCCGAGTCCGCCGGCGTCCGCGACGGCGGCCGCCAGCGCGGGACAGGTCGGACTGCCGACCGGTGCCTGTACGATCGGTACCTCCAGCCCGAGCGTGTCCGTCAGTGCCGTCCGTAGACGTGCCACGACCGGGGAGGATCGGTACCCCGGTCGTTTGGTTCTACCGGAAACGGAGGGACTGGATCGGAACGGGCGGGGGACAGTGAGGATGCCGACGAACGAGAGCCGCGGGGCGGGATCCCGGCGGAGGAGATACGCCAGGGCCTCAGTCGCCGTCGAACCGCGCCTGGACGAACGGCTGGACGTCCTCGACCTCCCCCAGGCGGGAGTCCGACAGGAGGACCGTTTCGGTCTCCTCGACCGGCACCGAGAGGCTGATCTCCTTGGTGCGACCGTACCGGCCCTTCGAGACGACGACGGCGTTGACGATCCCCAGCATGTCCAGTTCCGAGATGAGGTCGGTGACCCGGCGCTGGGTGAGCACGTCCGCGTCTATCTCCTCGCAGAGACGCTTGTAGATGTTGTACACCTCGCCGGTGTTGATGTTGTGGACGCCGTTCTTCTCCAGGAGGATGATCGCGAAGAGGACGAGTTTCGACTGCGTGGGCAGCGTGCGTACTACCTCGACGACCCGGTCGAGTTCGATCTTGTCCTGGGCCTTGCGGACGTGTTCCTCGTCGACCAGGTCGGCCTGCTCTCGCTCCGCGAGTTCGCCCGCCGTCCGCAACAGGTCGAGCGCCCGGCGCGCGTCGCCGTGTTCCTGGGCCGCGAAGGCCGCACACAGCGGGATGACGTCCTCGGTGAGCGCGTCCGTCTTGAACGCCACGTTGGCGCGGTGCTGGAGGATGTCCCGCAACTGGTTGGCGTCGTACGGCGGGAAGACGATTTCCTCCTCGCCGAGGCTCGACTTGACCCGGGGGTCGAGGAAGTCGGTGAACTTCAGGTCGTTCGAGATGCCCATGATCGACACCCGCGAGTTCTCCAGTTCGGAGTTCATCCGCGAGAGGTTGTAGAGGGTGTCGTCGCCCGACTTCTCGACGAGTTTGTCGATTTCGTCGAGCATGATCACGACCACGCGCTCGAAGTAGTCCACCGCGTCGAAGAAGACGTTGTAGACGCGGTCGGTCGGCCACCCCGTCATGGGCACCTCCTCGAAGGCGTCCCTGTCGGCCCGGAGGTCGTCGATGCGCTCCGCGACCCCGGACGGCGAGGCGAACTCGGTGTCCGACAGCGCCGTCGGGTCGGCGTCCGCTCGCTCCCGCAGGTCCCGGAGGTCCGCGATCCGGTCGTCCAGCAGTTCCCGGTTCGACTCGATGAACTTGTTCGCCAGGCGGGCCAGCACCCGGTACTGGGTGTCGGTCACCTCGCAGTTGATGTACTCGACGTTGCAGGGAACCTGGTACTTCTCGCTGGTCGACTCCAGCTCCTGGGAGACGAACTTGGCGCTCGCGGTCTTGCCGGTGCCCGTCTTCCCGTAGATGAGGATGTTCGACGGCGTCTCCCCGCGCAGGGCGGCGACCAGTATCGTCGCCATCTTGTTTATCTGGTCCTGGCGGTGGGGTAACTCGTGTGGCGTGTAGGAGGGTCTGAGCACCTCCTTGTTCTCGAAGATCGGTTCGCCACTGAGCAGGTCGTCGAACAACCCCTGGGAGTCGTCGCCATCCTCGTCGTCAAGGACGTCGTCGAGGTCGACGTCGAAGTCTCTCGACGGGTCGACGTCGACGCCGCGTCTCGGATCCGGTTGTGGGTCGTCGTTCGTCATCGGTCTGTCCTGACCCCCCGATTTCAACTGGAACAGCTGACTCGCTGGAGTATATCAGGTGCTTCAGGCCCTGAAGCGCCGATATCCCTGGTCACGCCCGGTACGTCCCGTCCAGTTGATGCAGTAGAACAGGTGGTAGACGAGGGTCTTAAACTCTTCCCTCCATCCCGAACCGACCACTCGTCAATACAGTCACCACGAATGAAACAACGGTTCGTCCACCTCGAACGAAAAACGACCCGTTCACCAGGAATCGAACGACAGGCAGTTCACCACGGACCCGAGCAACGGTCCATCCACCACGGACCGAACGACAGCCCCGGTCGGTGGATCCGTTCAGCGACCCCCGGGTGATCCCGAACGTTCGGCGTCGCCGGGTGATCCGGGAGTTCACGTGTCGTCCGGGAAATTCCGGGGACTGACGCGACGGTCCCGGCCGTCGTCCGAGGATCCCGAGCGAGCCGTCGGTCGAGGGGCCAGCAAGCGCGAGAGGACGACGGGAAGTGCTCCGATCCCGGGGAGACGAGGACCGGCCACCCCGTGTGGGTGTGTATCCCGGACCATCGGGACCGGACGACCACGGAACCCGATCGGACCGACCGGTCCCGGTGCCGACCCCCCCACCCCCTCGTTTCGGGTGGAACCGTCAAAACAACCCCCGGGGGAGGGGTCCCCCTGGGAGATCCCGTCTAGAACGGAAAGTTTTATGTACGATTCCTCTGAACAGTATCCGAACGATAGAGAGAAGCCATCTATAACTTACTAGAATAATATACTGGAGGGATCGATCCCTTCGATCCACCCACTAGTTTTCGTCCTTAACCGACACTTTCGCCCCGGTCGATCCCTCGCCCCGGCCCCTGATTCGCGGGTTCCAGTTGAAACACGGGGGTGGGGGGTGCCACCTCCCCGGTCGACCGGTCCGGTTTCCCTCCGTCTGGTCCTCCGTATTTCCGGTTTCTCTCCCCCGTCGTTCCCCGGCAGCCTCGTTCCACTCGAAACGGGGGTGTGGTGTGCTCCCGTCGGAGGTGGCGATACTTCACGTCACCGGGAGGCCGGACCGGACGGCCCGGTTTCGACGGCGCGCGCCAGCACGTCGCCCGGTGAGTGATCGTGAGCGGTCGTTTTCCCATGCACGGACATCCGGCCCCGAGGGGTCATACGTCTCCGTCCCGTCGACCCGACCCCGAGGTTTCCTGTGGAGTTCGGTATACCTCGGTTTCGAAAGGGGAGCGGCCGGGATCTCCGGCGATCGGAACGCACGAGCGTCGTCTGCGGGTCCGAATCGCCCGATCCGTCCGGGCGGACCGGCCCCGAAATCGTCTTTCAGACTCGACATGTGTCTGACGTAGCCTTAAGTGATTGGGGAGTGGTTGTTCGGCCGTGAGCACCCCTTCGGGTGCAGGAGAAAGATGGGACTGATCAAAGGCCTCAGGGATAGCATCTCTCGGGTGACCGACCGCCTGTTCGCCGAGGACGAGCAGAAGCGGATCGGGATCTACGGTCCGCCCAACGCGGGGAAGACGACCCTCGCGAACAGGATCGCACGGGACTGGACGGGCGACGCCGTCGGCCCCGAGAGCCGGATCCCCCACGAGACGCGCCGGGCCCGCCGGAAGGAGAACGTCGAGATAGAGCGGGACGGGAAGTCGGTCACGATAGACATCGTCGACACCCCGGGGGTGACGACCAAGGTCGACTACGAGGAGTTCCTCGAGTACGACATGGAGGAGGACGACGCGGTCCGCCGGTCCCGCGAGGCGACGGAGGGCGTCGCCGAGGCGATGCACTGGCTCCGGGAGGACGTCGACGGGGTCATCTACGTGCTGGACTCGACCGAGGACCCGTTCACGCAGGTCAACACGATGCTGGTCGGCATCATCGAGAGCCAGGACCTGCCGGTGTTGATCCTCGCGAACAAGATAGACCTGGAGGAGTCGAGCGTCCAGCGGATCCGCAACGCGTTCCCCCAGCACGAGACGATCCCGCTGTCGGCGCTGGAGGGCGACAACATGGACGAAGTGTACGAGAAGATAGCGGAGTACTTCGGGTGAGACGATGCCGGAAGCCAGGAAACCGACCGACGACCCGACGGGCAACGGGGTGCGGATCGACCTGATCAGCGCCCAGCGCATGGAGGAGTTGACGAGCATGGAGAAAGTCCGTGAGATCCTCGACGGCGTCCGCGAGGGGAACATCGTCGTCCTGGAGGAGGGCCTCTCCCCGGAGGAGGAGTCCCGGCTCATCGAGGTGACGATGGCCGAGATCTCGCCCGACCGGCCCGACGAGTTCAGCGGCATCGAGATAGAGACCTACCCGAAGACCGGCACCTCAGAGTCGGGCCTGCTCGGACGGCTGATGGGCAAGGAGTCGACGCCGCCGCTGACGGTAATCGGCCCCGCCGACCAGATAGAGACGCTCCACAAGGACGAGACGCTGATCAGCGCCCTCGTCTCCCGGAAGTAGCAGGGGACGAAACATAGCCGACGGCACACCCCGGTCGACCCCACCCACCCGACCCCACACCACACGGACCCACACCACACGGACCACGCGGACGGCCCCACACCACACGGACCACCCACGACACGGACCAACACACAGCAATGCCCCACCAGTGTACGAACTGCAACCGGACGTTCCCCGACGGGTCCAAGGAGATGCTCTCGGGGTGTCCGGACTGCGGCGGGAACAAGTTCCGCTATCGACCGTCCGGGGACGCCGGGGAGCCCGAGCCGTCCCGCGACCGCCCCGAACCGGCCCCGGACCCCGATCCGGGCGGGTCGGTCACCGACGCGGTCAGGGGCGCGACCACGACCGTCCGGGACTGGGTCGGTCGCGGTGGTGCGGACGGGTCGCGGGCACCCGACCGGGGGGACCGCCCCTCCGGTCCGGTCGGTTCCCCCGGGACGGCCGAGGGCGACCCGGCGAGCGAACCGGACCCGTCGTCCGAACCGGCCGTCGGCCGGGGCTGGGAGGACGTCCCCGAGTCCGGCGAGTCCCCCGGTTCGAGTGGAGACGGGGGATCCGCACCGGATCCGGACGAGGGATCCGTTTCGGGTCCGGAGGAGGGATCCGTTCCGAGCGAGAACGACGGACCCCCACCGGGGACGCCCCGCGGTCCGGTCCCGGACGACGCCGAACGGGTCGACGACGGGACCCCGACCCCGGACGGCGAGGACACCGCACAGGCGAGTGCCCGGGCCAGCATGGTCGAACCCGACGAACTCCCCGATCCGTCCGGCGATCCACCGTCCGGCGTTCCCTCGACTCCTTCGGGGTCGGTCCAGCCGGATCCCGGTGAACCGGATCCGGGCGGGGATCCGGACGGGGTGGACGCCCACGGTCCCGCCGCCCCGGGTGAGGAAGCGACTCCGGGACCGGCCGACGGATCCAGCGCCGCCACCGGCGGATCACCCGAGCAGGCCACTGGACCGCCGGAGTCGGCCCACGACGGCGACAGCCCCGACCTCTCGAAGCTCCGCCAGGAACTCAACGACCAGTTCGAGAGCATCAAAATCGTCGAACCGGGCCAGTACGAACTGAACCTCATGGAGCTGTACGACCGCGAGGAGTACATCATCTCGCTGATGGAGGACGGCCGGTACGCCATCGAGGTGCCCGAGACCTGGCGCGACGACGGGTTCTGACGGCTCCGTTCTCCTGGAAACCACGCGGTTCCCGCTCCGTTTCCCCCAACCGATACCAGCAACGGTGCCCGGAAACGGAAGGGCACAAGCGGTTCCAGGTCCAACCGGGATCGAGACGCGATGCTGACGACGGTCAGGCGATGGACGCGCGATCTGATCTTCAAGTTCCCGGACGGGCTGGCCCGACTCGGGATCGTCGACCGCGAGAAGGGCGAGGAGGCGTTCGACCTGGCGGTCCCGGCCATGGTCACGGGCGGAATGCGGACGATCCTCCGGTTCGCGGACTTCTTCATGGTCTCGCTGGCGGTCGGCGAGGTCGGGGTCGCGGCCCTGGAGTTCGGGTTCCAGTACTACTTCGTCGCGTTCGGGCTTGCCCTCGCGCTGACCTCCGGGACGATCAGCGTGGTCTCCCGGTTCAAGGGTGCCGGCGAGGACGCCCGCGCGGACCTGGCGATAAAGCAGTCGCTGTGGCTCTCGCTCGCGATCTCGATCCCGCTGGCGGCGGTGTCGTGGGTGTACGCCGAACCCCTGATCGACGTGTTGACGAACGACCCGGAGACCATCGCGAAGGGCGCGATCTACCTCCAGATCGTCATGCTCGCGGCGGCGCCACGGTTCTGGAGCATGACGGCCGCGCGGGCGCTGGCGGGCGCCGGGGACACCCGGACGCCGATGTACGTTCGGCTGGTCACCCTGCCGACCAACGTCGCACTGAACGCCGTATTGATCTTCGGGCTGTTCGGCTTCCCCGAACTGGGCGTGGCCGGCGCCGCCTGGGGAACCGCCATCGCGAACACGCTGGCGGCCGCCATCTTCTTCGGGATCTTCCTCTCGGGTCGATGGGCGGTCGGCCTCCGGGTCCGCGGGACGCAGTTCGACGCGTCGATCCTCAAGGAACTGGTGCGGGTCGCGACGCCGCTGGCGGGCACCAGGCTCGCCCAGACGTTCTCGCGGTTCCCGTTCCTGTTCGTGCTGGGGGCGCTGGGGACGCCCGTCGTGGCCGCCTACGCCATCGGCCGGCGGGTCATCCTGCTGGCGATGATGCCCGCCTGGGGCTACTCGACGGCGTCCTCGACGCTGGTCGGCCAGGCCATCGGCGCGGGCGAGGACCGCGAGGCCACCGAGTACGGGTGGCAGACCCTCCGGATCGCGCTGGCGACCCAGATGCTGATCGCGGTGGTCCTGGTGGCGCTGGCCCGCCCGATCACGCTCGCGTTCGGCGCCGAGAGCGTGGGTCTCACGGTCGACTTCATCCGGATGTTCGGCCTCAGCGTCGCCGGGTTCTCGGTTTCGCGGGTGATGCGCGGCGGTCTGCGGGGCGCGGGCGACACCCGCTGGCCGCTGTACGGCACCTTCACGGGAACGGTGGTGGTCCGCCTGCCGATAGCGTTCGTCGCGCTCCCCGCGGGCGTCGTCTCGCTGACGGTCGCCGGCTACACGCTCGACCCCGGACTCGGCCTGGGCGTGGGTGCGGTGTTCGCGGCGATCCTCGCGGACATGTACGTCCGTGCGGGGGTCAACCTGTTCCGGTTCCGGTCGGGCGAGTGGCAGCGGGTCGCCCGCGAGTCCGGCGTGGGGGCCGACGCGGATCCCGACGCCGCCGACTGAGCACTCTCGCGAACCGATCCGGGTCGACCGGTGTCGACGGTCGGGGTCTACTCCGGTTCGAACGTCGGACCGGTCGCCACGGCCTCCCCAGCCGACTCCCTCGGTCGCTCCCTGCGGTCGCTCGGTCGGTCGTCCCTCGCGCGTTCCTCGCGCGCCGTGGGGACGCTCGGTCGGTCCGGATCTGCGAGGTCGGTCCGGATTCGCGCGGAACCACCCGTTTCGTAGGATCACCCGTCGGGATCGGTAACGCGAAGCTCTAGCCCCCAGGTGAACGACGCGACGGTGTCGCCGGGAACGGGGTCGTCCCCCTCGTCCGGGGTCTCCGTCGCCCTGACTTCGACGTCCGTCTCCACCCGGTGGAGGCCCGGGGACATGTACCCCTCTCCGCGCCAGCCGTCCCAGACCCGGTACTCGCTGGTGACGGCGTCGCCGGGTGGGAACAGGCGCGGTGCACAGCCGTAGTCCAGGAAGACGATCCCCGGCGGCGGGCCGTCGCCGTCGGTCCGGACCGCCCACAGGGGGTCGACCCGCTTCTCGTCCGGGCCGTCGCCGGCGTAGAACTGCATCCCGGGAAAGCCCTGCTGGACCAGCCACAGCGCCTGGTCCTCGCTCTCGCCCCGGTCCCGGTTGAACAGCGAGCACCCGCCCTCCCCGACCGAGACGAACCGCTCCGGCCCCTCGTTGGTGGTCGTGATCGCGAGTTCGGCCGGATCCTCCCCGGTAACCGTCCCGTCGAGCAACTCGACGTCGATGGCGAGGTCGGCGGCCGCAGGAACGGGATCGACGGCCTCCAGGGCGATCCGGCGCTGGCGTTCGTCGGGCGCGAACGTCTCGTCGGGGGCCTGGTCCGCCGGGAGGCCCTCGTACCCGGGGTCGGATCCCCCGCCCGTGCCACACCCCGCCAGCGACCCGAGAGTGCCTGCGGCGGCCGCGAGCAGCGTTCGACGGCGCACGCCCGGGGATCGGGCTCCGGGGACAAAAGCCCTGGAGTGGTGTCACGGTCCAGGCGTCGGCCGGGGGACGGGATGGGTCGGAGTCGACCCGTCGGACGAACCGGTTGGTGCGCCCCACCCCGGATTACAGTAACTTTACTGTAAGGATCCGACCGTGCAAGGGGTCCGGGCTTCCGGACGGGTTTTTACGGTCGCCCGCGCAACGCCCGGGTGGATGGTCGAACCGATCCTCAAGTGGGCCGGCGGGAAGCGCCAGTTGCTCGACGAGATATACGCCCGGTTCCCCCCGAGCTTCGACCGGTACCACGAGCCGTTCGTCGGGGGTGGGGCCCTGTTCTTCGACCTCGAACCGGATCGGGGAACGGTGAACGACGCCAACCCGCGGCTGGTGAACTTCTACGAGCAGGTGCGGGACCGACCCGAGGACCTCGTCGAGCGGTGCCGGGCGTTCCGGGACCCGGAGTCAGACCCGGATCCGGACCGGCCCTTCGCCGAGGCGGCCAGGGACGGGTCGGCGGTCGACTCGTACTACTACCAGCAGCGCGAACTGTTCAACCGCCGGCCCCACGGCGAGGCGTTCGACCCGCTGGAGGAGGCCGCCCTCCTCCTGTACCTGAACCGCACCGGCTTCAACGGCCTCTACCGGGAGAACGCCGACGGCGAGTTCAACGTCCCGGTCGGCCGGTACGCCAACCCCGACTGGGTGCGGGCGAGCCAGGTCCGGGCCGCCAGCCGCGCCCTCGAGGGCGTCGAGGTCCGGCAGGGCGACTTCGGGTACGTCCGCGAGGCCGCCGACCCCGGCGACCTGGTCTACTTCGATCCACCCTACGAACCGGTCAGCCCCACCGCGGACTTCACCAGCTACGCCGCCGAGGGGTTCGACCGCGAGGACCAGGAACGGCTCCTGGCGACGGCCCACGACCTGGCCGACCGCGGGGTCCACGTCGTCGTCTCGAACAGCGGCGTCTGCTACGAGATGTACGACGAGGCGGGCTTCCACGTCGACCTGGTCGGCGCCCGTCGGGCGATAAACTCCGATGCCGACGCCCGGGGCGAGGTCGACGAGATACTCGCGACGACCGTGCCGCCGGAGGACCGCGAGCGCGGTCAGCGGGAACTGGCCGACTTCTGAGCAGCGCGACACGGCGGTTCACCCGGCCGGGGATCCACCCGTCCGGTGGTTCACCCGTCCCGACGCGTGGCCACGTCCACCACCTCCAGGCCGTCGTCGACGGTGAGGGTGATGGCGTCGCCGTCAACCGTGCAGGTGAACCGTGCCTCGAAGGGGTCGGTCCCCTCGACGTCCTCGGTCCAGTCCACCGCGGTCCAGTCGGTCAGCGGGTCGACCCCGCGCTCCCCCAGGAACGCCAGCACCGTCGGGGCGGCCAGGCAGAACAGCACGAACGGGGCCCGGCTGTCGTACGGGCAGTTCGTGCACCTGGTCCGCTGGATCACGGCGTACCGGTTGTCACACCGGTCGCAGACCTGCCCGGCGGTCCCGTGGTCCTTGCAGGTACTCACCGCCCTCTCGACCGGCGCCGAACAGCGCGGGCAGAGCCCCCTGGCCACCGCCAGGAAGTCGAGGATCCCCCAGACCGACGTGGTCTCCACTAGCTCCGTCGGCGTCCGTCCCTGGACCCCGGCCGGCGGGAGCGCCATCCGGCCGAGGAAGCCGAGTTCCTCGCCGTCCCCGTCCGCCTGGTCCTCACCCGCCGCCCCCACGGGGACCTCGACCTCGCCGTAGGTTCCGGTACACTCCGTACAGTAGTGCCGGACGTACCCTTCCCGGAATCCGACGACGGTCGGCGCGCCGCAGTGGATGCAGGGGTCCTCGACCTCGACGGGGTCCAGGACGGGCGCGTCGGTGATCGCACCCGAGAGGACGGCCTGGATCACCCGGTCACCCGCCCGGCGGAGGTCGTATCCCTCCTCCGTCTGGCGGACGAAGTGCCCCGTCAGCTTCCCGAGGTGGTAGTTGAACTGCCCCGAATCGCGGGTTCCGACGCGCTCGCGCAGTTCGGAGAACGGCAGCGGACCGTCGGCGTCCGCGAGCGCCCGGAGGATCCCCATCCTGATCTCGTTGCCGAGCACTGCGAACGCCTCGTCGGGTGACAGCGGCGCACCGTCCCCGCCGTCGTCGTCACTGGACATGGTCGTGTCTACGCACACGGCGGGGTAAAGTCCGGGGTCTCCGTCCCGACCGATTTATCCCCCTTCCGGCCCCGGATCCGGACATGTACAGACACGCGGCCTTCCTCGTCCGGAAGGACGGGATGACCCACGAGGAGTTCGTCGACTACTGGCAGAACAACCACACGCCCATCGCCCGCGAGATAGAGGGGGTCGTCCGGTACACGACCACCGTGCCGCTGGACTCCGAGGCCGCCGAGTTCGACGGCATCGCGGACCTCTACTTCGAGGACCTGGAGGCGCTGTACGACGCCCTGGGGGGCGAGGGGTCCCGCGACTACGACCCGGACAAGGGCACGGCCAAGGAGGCCCGCGAGGACGTGGACGACTTCCTCGCCATCGAGCGCCGTCCCCGACTGATCGGCGAGGAGACGGTCCGGAAGGACGAGGGCGACGGCCCCTACCGGCACACCGCCCTCCTCGTCCGGAAGGACGGGATGACCCACGAGGAGTTCCGCGACCACTGGCTGAACGAACACGTTCCCATCGCCCGCGAGATCCCCGGCGTCGTCAGGTACACGACCACGGTTCCCACCGACCCCGAGCACGCCGAGTTCGACGGCATCGCGGACCTCTACTTCGAGGACGTCGAGGCCCTCCGGGCCGCACTGGGCCAGGAGGGGTCCCGGGACTACGACCCCGACGACCCCAAGGCGGTCGAGGCCCGCGAGGACGTGGACGACTTCCTCGACCTCGAGAGCCGACCCCGGTTCATCGGCGAGACGACCGTCCAGAAGGACATCACCCGGGAGTAGTTCGGGTCCGACCCGATTCACTTTCTGCCGATCCCTCAGTCGCCGGTCGCCCCGGACCGCAACGCCCCGTCGGCGTCGACCCACAGGCCGGCGATCCGTTCCGCGAGCCGAGATTCGAACGCGGCGTGGTCGGGGTCTATCGTCACCTCCAGGGGCGAGTCCCCGAGGTAGACCAGGCGGCACTCGTCGGGAGAGATTCCGTAGGCCGCCGACAGGAGCCAGGCGTAGGCGGACACCTGGACCCGGTGGGACTCGGGGACGCTCGCGGGGTCGTCCGGGTCCGGCGTGTGGCCGGTCTTGACGTCGACGACCCCCCACCCGCCGGGACCGCCGTACAGCAGGTCGATCCGCCCCCGGAGGACCGTCCCGCCGCCGGGCCCCTCGACGGGCAGGGTCGCGGCGACCCCGAACTCGGGGAAGCGATCGCCCGCCGCCAGGGCGTCCGCCCAGGCGTCGCTCCCGGCGTAGGCCGACAGGGTCCGGCGGAGGGCCCGCCCCACCGTGCCCCGATCCGTGGTCGGTCCGCCCGGGTCCGTCACGCCGGCCGTCTCCACCCCGCCGGCGATCACCCGGTCGAGTGGGTCGTCGCCGTCCAGCGCCCGGTCCAGGGCCGCCGCGGGGTCGTCGCAGGCGTGGATCCCCGCCAGCGCGGCGTGGACGGCGTCGCCCCACTCGTCGGGGTCGACTCCCTCCGGCACGACCCAGCCACTCCCGTCGGTCGGGTCGCCTCCGGCAGTCCCCGCCGATCCGGGAGTCCCCTCGACCGATTCGGATCCGGGGTTCGGGTCCGTCGATCCGGGCCCCGGCGCGGGGTCGATCCGTTCGACCGAGCGGACCCGGCCGGGCGGTTCGGGCACGGCGGCGTCCCGGTCGGCCCCGCTGCCGGCCCCCAGGCCGTGCAGGACCTCGCGCTGGAACCGGTCCGGCGAGCCGAGGAGGGCGTCGGCCGTCGTCGGGGTGAGCGAGGGCGGGACGAACCGCCGGTCGGGGTCGTCCGGGTCCGGTTCGGGGCCAGTCGCGGATCCCGTGAGGGCGTCGGGGTCCAGCAGGTCCGCCAGGTCGACGGCGACCCCGCCGGGCGGGTCGGCCGTCGGGAGGTCGTCGACCCCGACCGGGACGTCGCCGTCCTCGGTCGCCAGGACGCCGTCGGCCCCGGGGTCGAGGTACTCGGCCAGGGCACCCGCCCAGGTCGCCCACTCGGAGGCCTTCCCGCCGCCGGGGTCGGCCAGGGGGACGACCAGGTGGTCGCCGGCCCGGGTGACCGCGACGTAGAGCAGGCGCCAGAACTCCGCGCGGCGGTCCTCGACGTACCCCCGGAAGGGGTGGTGGTGGCGGATCCGGCCGTCGTCGCCGCGGACCTCCGAGACCCACAGCAGGCCCCGGTCGAGGTCGTACCCGGAGTCGTCCTCGTGGAACCAGCCGCCGCTGAAGGTGGGGAACTCGCCGTCGCGGGGCTGGGTCGACGCGCCGGTCGAGGGTCGCAGGGCCAGGCCGTGGCGGCGGTCGGCCAGGAACGGTTCGTCGCAGACCTTCCCGTAGGCCTCGTTGCGGGTCGTGTCGGCCAGCACCACGACCGGGAACTCCAGGCCCTTGGCGGTGTGGGCGGTCAGGAGCTTCACGGTGTCCTCCGAGTCCATGTCCGCGATGTCGGCCAGCGACGTCTCGTCGTCGACCCGGCCCGCCCGGAGGCGGCCCAGCCGGCGCATGAACTCGCCGAACGACAGGCGGTCGTCGGCCTCCCAGTCGTCTATCACCTCCACGAACCGCCGGAGGTTGGCGTACCGCTGGAGGCCGTCGCGGTCGCCGAGGGCGGCCACGTCGAACGCCGAGTGGGCCAGCAGGTCACAGACCAGCCCCGCCTTCGACCCGTCGCGCTCGGACCGGAGGTCCTCGCGCAGGGCCGCGAGTTCCACGAGTTCGCGGCGGTCGGCGGCCAGTTCCCGGTCGGGATCGTTCTCCTCGGTGCTCGGATCGATCCCGCCTTCGTCATCCGGATCCGGCCAGTCGGCGAGCGCCGCGTCGAGGTCGTGGTCGTGGTCGGCCAGGCGCTCGGATCCGGACTCCGAGAGCGCGACGACCGGCGACTCGACCAGGCGGGCCAGTGCGTCGCGGTCGTTTGGCCGTCCGACCCAGGAGAGGGCGTCGATCAGGGTTCCGACCTCGGGTTCCTGGAACAGCGAGTGGGTGCCGATGACGGCGTTCTCGATGCCGTACTCGTCGAGGATCCGCGAGTAGGTCCGCATGTGGGTCCGGGTGCGAAACAGGACGGCCACGTCGCCCGGCCGGACCGGGTTCAGGTCCTCGTCCGCGACGTCGGGGTCGTCCGTCTCGGCGGCCACCTGGCGCTCCCGGTCGACCCGCAGGTGTCCCCGGTCCAGGGCGGCCCGGAGGGTCCCGGCGACCCGGTGGGCCTCGCGTTCGACCAGCGCCTCCCGGCGCGACCGGTCGTCGTCCTCGTCGTCCTCGGGTTCCTCCAGGCGGAGGACGTGGACGTGGGCCTCGTCCGGTTGCGTCTCGACCCGCTCGGCCGAGAGGGGTTCGTAGTCCACCTCGAAGGTACCGATCCCGCCCCGTCCTGGATCGGCGAAGATCCTGGGGAAGACGTGGTTGGCCACCCGCACGAGGTGCGGGTGGCTCCGGAAGTTCTCCGTCAGGCCGACCGGGCGGACCTCGCCGGCGTCCAGGACGTTCCCCTCGGCGCGGCCGTGGGCGTGTTCGATCACCCGGGCGAACAGCCGCGGCTCCGCCGAGCGCCACTCGTAGATGGACTGCTTGCGGTCGCCGATGAGCAGCGCCCGCGTCTCCGGGCCGAGCAGGTGCGCGAGGATCCGGCACTGCGCGTAGTCGGTGTCCTGGAACTCGTCGACGACGACGTGGCGAAAGCGCCCGGCGAGGCTCTCGCGCCAGCGGTCCCGGCGGTCGGCCGACCGGTCGCGCTCCCGGCCGCCGCGGCCGTCAGCCGGGGGGTCGCCCTCCAGGTACTCCCGGACGACGTAGGTGATGTCGGTGTGGCTCAGGGATCCCTGGGAGCGGCTGATGTCGTCGTAGCGCGCGTCGAAGGCCGCGAGCACGGTCCCGAAGTCCTCGGCGAGGCGGCGGCTGGCCCGGTAGGTCTCGCGGGCGTGCTCGACCCACGCCTCGGTGTCGGTGACGGTGTGCCGGACGAAGTCGGCGTCGTAGTCCGTCAGCGCCTCGACCGTCGCGAGCAGGTCCCCGAAGCTCCCGGGTTCGCCCGCGGGATGCATCTCCTCGACCGACGAGCGGAGCCGTTCGCGGGCCTCCTCGACCGACCACCCGAACTCCCGGCAGTTGCGGTGGACCTCGACCACTATCTCCTCCCAGCTCTCCCCGTCGTCGTCGGGGGGGAACGCCGCGGAGAGGCGGTCGATCGGGCCCGCGAGGTCGGGGTCGGCCCGGAGGTCCGCGAACGTCTCCTCCAGGAGGTCCGACCGTCGGATCCCGTCGGCGACGCCGAACGAGGGTGCGACGCCGGCGTCCAGGGCCACCTCGCCCAGGAGGTCGTTGGTGAACGAGTCGATGGTCCGGACGTGGCTCGCGGTCTCCAGCCACCGGAGGAGGTCGCCCCACTGCCGGACCACCGGGTCGTCGGGCGGGGCCGCCGCCCGGTGTTCGCGCAGGAGCTCCTTGAGTTCGGTCTTCAACTGGCGGGCGGCGTCCTTGGTGAACGTCGTCACCAGGATGGACTCGAAGGGGTTGCGGTCCGGGTCCCGCTCCAGCTCCCGGACCACCGCCTCGGCGACCACCTCGATGGCGGTCGAGGTCTTGCCCGTCCCGCTCCCGGCGGGCGTACAGATCGTTCCCGCGTCGGCGAAGTAGGCGTCGAAGACGGCCCGCTGGTCGTCGGAGAGGGCCGGCCGGTCCGGGTCCCGGCGCAGGCGGCGGTCGGCGCTCGGTGCTCCCTCACTCGCCCTGCCCACCTCGTCGCCTCCTTCCACCGGATCCTCGGCCCCGGTCGTATCCTCCCGGTCCGCCGGATCCCCGGGCCCCGTCGTGTCGTCCCCCTCCGCCGGGTCGCCGTCACTCATCGTCCTCCTCCAGCAGGTCCCGGAAGCGGGCGACCCGTCGGCGGACCCGTCGCCTGACGTCGGGGTCGTCGACCCGGGCGGCCAGTCGCTCCAGTTCGTCGGCGTCGGGTCCCCTGCCCGCGGGCCGGTCGGCGTAGCGGGCCAGCGCCCGGAGGCGATCCTTCGGCGGGAGGGCGGCCCAGAGGTCGTCCCAGTCCTCCGGGGATGGGTCCGCGGCGGACCCGTCGGTCCGTCCGCCGACATCTCCCGCGCCGGATCCGTCATGCCGTCGCGTTCCGGTCCCGTCCGGGTCGTCCGCCCCGGATCCGTCATGCCGTCGCGTTCCGGTCCCGTCCGGGTCGTCCACCCCGGATCCGTCGGCCGCCGGTGCTCCCCGTCCGGGTCCGCCGGCCGCCGCGTCGGTCGACCCGTCCCGGTGGGCCGCCCCGATCCCCACCCAGTCCCCCAGGTCGATCCGACGGCGGGCGTCCGGGTCGAGGTCGACGGCGTCCAGGAACGGCGAGTGGGGAACGTCCCGGCCCTCCAGGTCCTTGTAGGGGCGGACGAGGGTGACGCCCTCGCGGGCGGTCCGGAGGGCGGCCTCGTAGGCGTCCAGGTCGCGGCCGTAGCCGGCCGCCTCGCCGTCGAGGTAGAGGAACGGGTGATCGCTCGCCCGGCGGTAGACGGCGTCCCGGACCGCGCCCCTGACGAACGCCGGGCGGCGGGGTCCCCGGGGGAACCGCTCGGCCGCCAGGCCCAGGACGAACACCCGGTCGGCCCGCCGGAAGTGCGCGTTGCCGGCGTCGACCACCTCGACGGCGGTCCCGTCGTCGGCCGGCCGGCCGTAGCTCTCGGCTCCGGTCCCGTGGCGCAGGGCCGCCAGCGCGGTCGACCAGTCGGCCGGCCGGTCCAGGGCGTCCCGGAGGAACTCGTGAGCCTCGACGGCCCCCGGCAGGGCCTCGCGCACCCGGTCGACGTAGTAGGCGGGGTGCTTCTCGGCGGCCCGCGCCCGCCCCGTCTCGACCGCGATCCCACCGACACGCCGCCGGTCGCGGTCCCGGGCGGCGTCGGCGAGGGCGTCGAGGAGTCGCGCCAGGAAGTCCCGCAACGCCGGCCCGTCGGCGGGAGGGGCGTCGCGGTGGGCCGCGACCCAGTCGAGGAGCGCCAGTCCGATCTCGGTGGGATCCGCCGTACGATCCCCTTCCACGTCCACGGAGGCTTCCGATCCGCCGTCACCGTCGCCGAGGACCTCGCGCCACGCGGCGACGGGGCGCTCCGGGTCCGTGCCCCGGCCGAGGCGGTCCCGGAGGGCCTGCACGGCAGACGGCGGGACGGGCCACCCCTCGCGGGCGGTCGCTCGCCGGTTCGTCGATCCGTCCGTCCGACCGTCGTTTGTGGGGAGGACGAACCCCCTCTGGAGGGGGTCGAGCAGGTCCCGGGGCGACACGGCGCCGGCCTCGGCGGCCGCGAGCACCTCGACGGCCGACAGGAGGGCGCGGTAGGCCGGCACCGACCGGACCTCCCGGCGGGTCTCGACCCGGAACGGGCGATCCGAGGTCAGGGCGACGTCCCGGAGGGGCGTCTCGTACTCCCTGGCGTCCCTGGCGACCAGCAGGGTCGACCCCGGCGCGCGCCGGGCCGCCCGGACCGCGTACTCCACCTCGCGGCGGCGGTCCGGTGCGGCGACGGCCCGCACGCCCGGCGGCGACCGGACGGCCTCGTGGTCGGCGGCCGCCGACAGCAGCGCCGCCCCGGCGTCGCTCTCGACCCGCGGACCGGGAGCGGGACCCCGGACCTCGATCCCACCGGGTGCCGACGGCTCCTCGACGGCCGCGCCGAGCCGTCGCCGGAAGTAGCCGGCCGTGCCCGCCCCGGCGAACAGGTGGACGGCCGTCCCCGTCCCCGCGACAGACAGCAACAGCCTCGTGGTCGGGTTGTCCAGCGCGCTGACCGACGCCACCGCCACCCAGTCGGGGTCGCCGGTCGCTTCGGCCCAGGCGTCCGGCAGGCACCCCCGGGCGGCCCGCACCAGGTGGCTCCGCGAGACGAAGCGGTCCGCCCCGTCCCCGACCCCCTTCGTTTCGACTGCAGATCCCGCTCCAGCCACGCGTTCGTCGCCGTCTATCGTTCCACCTGATCCGCCGGTCTGGTCCCCGACGAGGTCCCGGAGGCACCGGTCCAGGGCCCGGAAGGCCCGGACGCTCTCGCGGGTCGCCTCGGCCGCGAAGGGGTTGTCGTCTGCGACGTCGTCGACGACCCCGACCAGCGACCCGTGGCCGGGGTCGCTCGCGGCGTCGGTACACCGGTGGTACTCGTTGAGTTCGCCGGCGACGGCCTCCAGGGCGTCCGGGCTCTCGAAGGGCACCCGCCGCGCGAACCGGCCCAGCGGCGTGTCGCGGTCGGTCGCCCCCGACAGGACGGACGCTATCGCGCGTTTTCGCACCGGGCGGTCCAGCACGGTCGCCGGCCGACCCCGGTCGGCGGCCACGAGGTCCCCCGCCAGTTCCTCGACGGTCGTCGTCCGGACCAGATCCGGCGGCAGGGATTCGGCCGCCAGTCGTCCGGTCAGGTTCCGGGCGACGATCCCACCCGAGAGGACACACAGGCCCTCGGGCGGGGCGGGCCGGCGCGGCCGGTCGGCGGCCCGGTCCCGGAGGAAGGGGAGGAGCCCGTCCCGCCGGACGCGGATCGTTCCGGTCATCGCCGGTTGCCCCTCCCCGACGGTCCATTCGTCGGACGGGCATCCCCCGGTCGTGGATACCCTCCCCGGGATCCCTCCGGCGGTCGTCGGTGCCCCGGTGCGGTACCCCCTTCGTCCACGCCTCCCGGTGGGGTCGGACGGTCGGTCACGATACCGTCCTTTGAATCGGCCTATGGTTTATACTCTCGGGCGGGTCGAACGCGGATCCCCCTCGCCAACGTCGGTCGAGTCGCGGGTTTCGTGGCGGATCCGGTCCGGTGATCGTGGCGGATCCGGAGCAGCACCCGGGGCGGATCCGGCCGAATGCGAGGTGATCGAGGGGACGGGCGAGTTACAGTAACGTTACCGTATCGCTCGTCCCACGCCGGCGTGGGTCGGGGGCGAGGGTCTCGAAACGGTCGCCCGCGACGGGACCCCGGGTTCGGTCGGTCGACAGTCAGGCAGGGCGCGGCGCGGTCAGTCGGCCGCCAGTCCGGCCCGATCCCTCGCGCCGACGGCCTCGACCAGCAGTTCGGCGACGTCGACCACCTCGATGTCGTCCTCGAAGCCGCCGGTCTTGCGGCCGTCCTCGTACATGGTCATGCACATCGGACAGGCGACGACGAACTTCTCGACGGCGCCGCCGGCGGCGGTGTCCTCCAGGGCCTCCCGGAGGCGCTCCTCGCTGGGCTTCGGTTCCTCGTCGAAGTCCATCCAGAGACCACCGCCACCGCCGCCACAGCAGAAGGAGTCGGCGCGGTTGCGGGGCATCTCGTGGAGGTCACAGCCGGTCGCCTCGATCAGTTCCCGGGGTGCCTCGTACTCGTCGTTGTACCGCCCGAGGTGACAGGGGTCGTGGTAGGTGACGGTGTAGTCGAGTTCGTTACCCCGCAGGTCCAGGCGCGCCTCGGTGACGAGTTCCTCGACCACCTGGGTCCAGTGCAGCACGGGGACCGACCCGTCGGCGTTCCAGCCCGACTCGACGTCGAACTCGAGCATGGGGTCGTCCGCGAACTCGTCGAAGTCGACCTCCGGGTACTCGTTCTTGAAGGTGTTGTAGGAGTGGGGGTCCGTACAGACGATCTTGTCGAACTCGCAGTCTTGGAAGGACTCGACCATGTGGCCGGCCAGTTCGACGTAGAGGAACTCCTCGCCGATCCGCCGGATGTCGTTGCCGTCGTACTGTTCGTCCTCGAAGAGGATGCCGAAGGAGACGCCGGCCTCCTCGAACAGCGTCGCCAGCGACCGTGCGACTCTCTTGTTACGGTCGTCGAAGCTGGGGTAGTCCCCGACGTACCAGAGGTACTCGACGCGTTCCTCGCGGGCGTCCTCGACGTCGAACGCCAGGTCGTCGGCCCAGTTCGCCCGGTCGCCCTGGGGGTCACCGAAGGTGTTGCCCTGGCGCATGAGGTTCTGGAAGGTGTCCTGGACGTTCGAGTCGACCTCCCCCGTGTCGGTGAGGTGCCGGTTCAGCCGGGTGAACGACTTGAGGTGCTCTATCTCGACGGGACAGGCGTCCATGCAGGCCATGCAGGCCATACAGGACTCCATGGTCTCGGCGTCGACGACGCTGGTGCCACCGTCGGCGACGATGTCCACCTCGTCGGTCCGGCCCGCGTCCAGGTCCTCTCGGTACGCCTTTAGGTCGAGGATCACGTCCCGCGGGTCCAGCGGTCGGTCGGAGGCCTTGGCCGGGCACACCGAGGAACACCGGCCACACTTCGTGCAGGCGTCCTGGTCGAGCAGTTCCTTCCAGGAGAACGAGTCGATGGACTCCGCGCCCGTCTCGGCGTCGAGGTCGGCGGGGACCCCCGGGAGGCGCTTGCCCGCCTTCTCGTCGCGGGTGACGACGTTCGCGAACGAGGATATCATGTGGAACGGCTTGGCGTAGGGGACGGCGGCGACGAACGCCAGGGCGAGCAGTGCGTGGGACCACCACGCCCACCAGTAGATCCCCTGGGCGAGTCCGGGGGTGACGCCGGCGACCTGGAGGACGTCGGCGACGAACCAGCCGACGAAGCTGACCGCCTCGAAGGCCCTGTACTCGACCGCCCCGCCGGCGTTCACGGTGCCGGTCCCGAGGATCCGCAGGCCCTCGGTGACGTACCCGCCCACGCCGAGGAGGAACAGCGTCCAGATGAAGAGATCGTCCTCGGCGGAGGTGTGCTTGCCCCACAGGCGCTCGTTGCGGATCCAGTAGCGCCGGTAGATGGCCATCCCGACCCCGACGACGAACAGTAGCCCCATCGCGTCCATCACGAGCGAGTACGCCAGGTAGAAGTCGCCCTCGAAGAAGCCCATCCCCACCTGGCGGGCGATGTCCATGTCGATCCCCAGGATGGTGGTCCCGATGAGCAGCGTCAGGAAACCCCAGAAGATGAACGCGTGCATCAGGCCGCCGTAGAGGTCGCGGTCGAACTGCTTCTGGTTCGAGACGACGATCCGGGCGGCCGAGAGGACCCGCCCCGGGAGGTCGTCGAGTCGCTCGAACCAGTCGTCGGTGCCCCGCCTGTACCGCCCGAACCGTTCGTAGACGCCGTACAGGAAGACGGCTATCGCCACCGCTGCCAGGTAGTAGAAGACGATCTCACCCACGTGGGAGATCTGCCAGAACGTCGGCCGGGTCACCTCCCCACTCTGTAGTGGAATCGGCATGGCAAAACTCCGGTGGACCGACCGCTTAAATCTTGCCTCGCGGCCGCGGGAACGGACGCCCGGCCGGGGGTGAGCGTGGCAGGACCGCCGGCCGCGGGGCGGGGTTCGACCGGGCGACAGCCCCTCGATCGGACCATCGGCCGGGGATCGTGCCGGATTCGATACCGTTCGAGGGGTGGTCGCCCCCCCACTGGCCCCGGTTTCGGCCGCCGTCGCGGCCCTCTCTGCGCTCTCCGGCAATAGGTTTATGTGTCACGGGGATAAGATGGCATGCTCACGGAAATGGACGAGAAAACCGAGGAGTTACGCGACATCTTCATCGACGTCACCGACGAGGACACGGTCACCGAGTCCCAGGAGGAGGCGCGGGGGTCGCTCATCGACCGGGAGGGGATCCGGGACCGCCTCGAGGGGGTCGTCGAGAGTATGCGCGAGCGCTACGGGTTCAGCACGGACCTCACCGACGACGAACTCTGTCGGCTCGTACACGCCTACTACGACGGCGTCACCGACGCCGAGATCGCCCGCGAACTCGACGTCTCGCGGTCGACGGTGATGCGGGCCCGCCTGGACCTGCACCTGGTCCGGGACCGCGACCGGGACGCCCCGTTCGACCTGGACGACCTCCGGGAGTGCCTGGAGGGGGACCCGTCGGTGGCCGAACTCGCCGAGGCGTTCGAGGTCAGCAGGTCCACCGTCCGGCGCTACCGCCGGGTGGTCGGGGTCGAGGACCGCTCGCGTGCGGCGAACAACCGGTACCGCGACGAGTTCGACGAGATCCTCGCCGACGCCGGTCTCTCGACGGACATGGCCGAGAGCGTCCGCGAGGACGGCCTGGAGGACGCCACCGAGGGCATGGAAACCGACGTCTCGTTCTGATCCGGGGAGGGATTCCGGGTGGATCGCACCGCCGGTCCGGAGGTTCAAGTGCGGTCGGGCGACCACCCCTCGGCGTGTCCGCCGAGAACTCCCAATCGATCGCGTTCAGCGACCTCCGGACCGCCGCGTACTGCCCCCGGAAGCTCTACTACGCCCGCCGGGGGGAGCGGGAGGTCCCGCCGGAGGTTCTCGAACGCCGCGAGATGGCGTTCCGGTACCCCGACCTGGTCGACGCCCCGGACGCCGTCCTCGCGGACGAACCGCTGGCCGTCTCGCCCCGCCGGTTCCGGGAGAACCTGGACCGTCTCCGGTCGCGCGACCCGGACCTGTGGGCCGCCATCACCGACCCCGAGGCCCGCGAGGTACTCCTGGAGGGCCGGGAGTGTCGAGGGATCGCCCACAAGGTGCTCGCGGACCCGCCGCGGCCCTCGCTGGTCTCGGCGGGGTCGCCCCCCGAGGACGGCGTCTGGGAACCGCGGACGGTCCACGCCGTCGCCGCCGCCAAGGCCCTGGCCTGGGAGCGCGAGCGACCGGTCGAGACGGCCGTCGTCGAGTACCCGGCCCACGGAGTCGTCCGGACCGTCGACCTGACCACCCGCCGGAAGGCCGCCTACCGGCGGACCGTCCGTGCCGTCCGGTCGATGGACGGCCCGCCGCCCCGCCTGCGCGACGACGCGAAGTGTGACCCCTGCGAGTACGCCGACGAGTGCGGGGTCCGCACCCGGACCCTCCGGTCGCTGCTCGGGGGGTGATCGTCGCGAAGCGAGATTCGACCGCGCCGGTCAGTCCGGACAGCTGGTCCCGTCGCCGGTCCCGTCGTCGTCGGAGTCGTAGCCCAGCGCCGCCGCGACGTCGACCAGTCCCGCGCCCTGCTCCTCGTCGGCCAGTCCGAGGTCCTCGGCGGCGTCTATCAGTCGCTCGCGGGCCTCCCGCGGCGAGTGGCCGTCGGCCACCAACTGGGCGACGGCCCCGGCGACGTGGGGCGAGGCCATCGAGGTGCCGTCGAAGACGCCGTGTCCGTCCACGACGGCCGAGCAGACCTGCGCCCCGGGGGCCGCGACGTCCACCTCGGGACCCCGCGAGGAGAACCCGGCGAGGTCGTCCCCGATGTCGGTCGCGGAGACGGCGAGGAACTCGTCGTAGGCGGCCGGGTAGCCGACCGAGTCCGGCGCGCCCCGGTTCCCGGCGGCGGCGACCGGCAGGACCCCCGACTCCAGGGCGTAGCGCCCGGCGGCCTGCAGCGCCGGGGACTCCCGCGGCGATCCGAGGCTGAGGTTCACCACGTCCCACCCCTGGTCGGCGGCGTGCCGGATGGCCTCGGCGATGTCCGAGGTACGGCAGTTGCCGCCGGCCCCACACACCTTCAGGGCGTGCAGGGTCGCGTCCGGGGCGACGCCGACGACGCCGTCGTCGCCGTCGGCGGCCGCCACGGTGCCCGCGACGTGGGTGCCGTGGTCCCCGTCGTCGGACCAGGGGTAGTTGCAGTCGTCGCCCTCGCAGTCCGCCCACGCCCTGTGGTTCCCGTCGACCTCGGGGTCGGCGAGGTTCGGTGCCAGGTCGGGGTGGGCGTCGTCGATGCCGCCGTCGATGACCCCGACGTCGACGCCCTCGCCCGTCGATCCCTGGTCGTGGGCCACGTCGGCGTCGACCCGGTCGATGCCCCAGGGGAGGGTCTGTCCGTCGGTCGCCTCCATCCCGTCCGGGTCGCCGACGTAGGACAGCGTGCGGTCGGGCTGGACGAACGCGACGTCCTCGCGGTCGCGCAGCGACTGCCGGCGGGCCTTCGAGTAGACGCCCGTGACCAGCGTAAACGGCGTGTGTTCGGTGAGTCCGATCCGGTCGTGGCCGGCGTCGGACACGGACGCCGCGGCGGCGACGGCGTCCCCCTCCCGGGCCCCCACGATGTAGCGGTTCATCCGGTCGACCACGGCGGCCCCCGCCCCGAGCGCGAGCGCGCCGGTCGCGGCGCTCTTCAGGAGGTCGCGGCGCGACCACTCCCGCTTTGCCATACCTCCCCTTCGGCCGGGGACGTGTTAAAATTTCGTCGTCACCCCACGGCCTGCGTGCCCCCGCGATCAGCGGGGATCCAGCGGCCGGCTACAGGTCCTCCGGCCGGTGCCCCGGTTCCTCGACGGGTTCGGTGAGGCCGTCCCGGAGGTCGTTGCCGAAGTGCGTCCCCAGCGCGCCGGCGGCGAAGCTGAGCACGGCCGACAGCAGCAGCATCTCCGGCCGCAACGAGAACAGGGCGACGATGGCCTCGATGATGCCGTTGCCGATGAGCTTCGACACCAGGACGGCCCCGGTTCCAGCGAGGAGGCCGGCGACGCCGGCCTCCAGGAGCGGGCGGTCCTCGAAGGCCAGACCGACGGCGAGACCGCCCACCAGCGTTCCGAGGTAGGTGCCCACCCACGGGACGTACACCATCCCGGCGGCCGCCCCGACCCCCACTGCCAGCAGTGCGACGGCGAACCGCGTGAGCGAGAACCACGACGAGTCGCTTCCCATACCCGGAACGTGTGGCCCCGGGACAATGTGTCTTTTCCCGTGTGTCGCTCTACTCACCCGCCAGCCACGCCGCTATCTCGTCGGCCATCGCTCCCCGACGGATCACGTCCCCGGCGTCGACGTCGACGACGGTGCTACCGCCGCCGGGCGTCTCGCCGGCGTCTATGACGACGGCCGCGGCGTCGCGGACGCTCGGGTCGACCCCGGCGACGCGGCGGGCGCTCCCGGCCCCCGACCGGTTGGCGCTGGTGGCGGTCACGGGGGTGCCCGCCCGGTCCGCCAGCGAGAGCGACAGTTCGTGGTCGGGGACGCGCACGCCCACCCGGTCGCTGCCGGCGGTGAGGACGTCCGGCACGTCGGGGCCGCGCCGGCAGACCACCGTCACGGGGCCGGGGAGGAACGCCCGCATGAACCGCTCCGTCTCGGGTGTCGGGTCGACGTACGCCAGCGCCCGGTCGACGCTCGGAACCGCCATCGACACCGGCTTCGACCGGTCCCGTCCCTTGGCCGCGAAGACCCGTTCCACGGCGTCGGGCGAGAGGGCGTCCGCGCCCAGGCCGTACACCGTCTCGGTGGGGTAGACGACCAGTTCACCCTCGCGGATCGCCCGGGCCGCCCGGTCCAGGGGGTCCCCGGGGACGTCGGCGTCGGTCATCGCTACCGGCGTTTGGGGATCCCGCGGGCAAAAGCGTGGCGTCAGGGCTCGATCGTCGCGGGGGGCCTGTGATCACCCGGACCGGTTCGGCGGGTCTCGATCCTCGGGGCCTGTGATCACCCGGACCGGTTCGGCGGGTCTCGATCCTCGGGGCCTGTGATCACCCGGACCGGTTCGGCGGGCGGGATCCGACCGCTCAGTAGTCGGCCAGGGCGGCCTCTATCTCGTCGTAGTCGGGGAAGTCGGGCCACTCGGTGGCGACCCAGGCGTACTCGACGCGGCGGTCGGGGTCGAGGAGGTAGACCGCGGGCCGGGGTTCCTCGATTCCGGCCATCCCGTCGAGTTCGTGGGCGATGCCCCACTCGCGGGCGACGCCGTTGCGGGGGTCGCTGAACAGGCGGTAGTCGATGCCACGCTCCTCGATCAGTCGCTTGTGGCTGTAGGGATCCGACACCGACAGGCCGACGACGTCGACGTCGTGCTCCTCCTCCCAGGCGCGGTCCCGGACGTTGTTCCAGACGTAGGTGGCGGGGAAGGCCCCGTCCATCGTGAAGAACACCAGCAGGACCGGCCCGTCCGCCGTGAGCCCCGAGAGCGTCGCGTTCTCCCACTGTTCGTCGTCGACGAGGGGCCGGGTGAAGTCGGGGGCGACGTCGCCCTCCCCCACGGCGTCCTCGGCGGGGCCCAGGTCGACCACCTCGAAGTCGGTGTCGGTGGCGACCCCGCCCTCGCCGCGCGGCCCGTCGCCGTAGGTGGCCGAGAGGTACTCGACGATGTTTGCGCTCTCGCTCATCGTCACCCCGGTGTTCTCGTCGACGATGGCCGGGACGGTGCGCTTGCCGCTCAGTCGCTTGACGACGTTCCGGTCGGAGTGCATCGGCTCGACGAACCGCGACCGGTAGTCCAGGTCGAGGTCGTCCAGCGTCCGAACCACCCGCTCGCAGAACGGGCAGGCCTGGAGCCGGTAGAGGGTGATCGCCGGTCCGTCGGTGGTCTCGCTCATGGATGCACGGTGGATCGCCACCGGTCTAAGGGTGTCGGCGCCGGCAGGTCGGGCCGTCGGTCCCGTCGCCTCGGGGTGTACGGGCTTCGATCGCGCCGACACGCCGAGAGACGACGGTAGCGGAAGTGAAGCGGGCCATGAGACCGCCGGAATCCAGTTCGATCCGTCCAAAGAGTTAATTTCCGGCGCCAGCAAGGGGCGATGTTGATGGGCTTGACACCGTCGTCGATGGCCGTGGCGCCGGCGATCGCCACCGTGGAGGTCATGGGGGTGGAGGTGGCGAACTCGGTCGTCGCCTGGCTGGGAGCGCTCACGCTGGTCGTCCTCATGGGACTGTCGGCCTTCTTCTCCTCCTCGGAGATAGCGATGTTCTCGCTGGCCGACCACCGGATCGACGCCCTGGTCGAGGAGGGGAAGAAGGGGGCGAAGAGGCTCGCGGAACTCAAGTCCGACCCGCACCGCCTGCTGGTGACGATCCTCGTCGGGAACAACCTGGTCAACATCGCCATGTCGTCGCTCGCGACGGGACTGCTCGCCTTCCTGGGGTTCAGCCAAGGGGGTGCGGTGCTCGGTGCGACCCTGGGGATCACGGCGGTCGTGTTGCTGTTCGGCGAGAGCGCCCCGAAGTCCTACGCCGTCGAGAACACGGAGTCCTGGGCGCTGCGGATCTCCCGGCCGCTGAAGCTCTCGGAGACGGTGCTGTGGCCGCTGGTGGTGCTGTTCGACTACCTCACCCGGGTCGTCAACCGCGTCACCGGCGGCCGGTCGGCCATCGAGACGTCCTACGTCACCCGCGACGAGATACAGGACATCATCGAGACCGGCGAGCGCGAGGGCGTCATCGACGAGGACGAGCGGGAGATGCTCCAGCGGATCTTCCGGTTCAACAACACCATCGCCAAGGAGGTGATGACCCCGCGCCTGGACATGAAGGCGGTTTCGAAGGAAACCGACCCGGCCGAGGCCATCGAGATGTGCATCGAGACCGGCCACACCCGAATGCCCGTCTACGAGGGGAGCCTCGACAACGTGATCGGGGTCGTCAACCTCCGGGACCTCGTCCGGGACGTCAACTACGGCGTCGAGGACGACCAGTCGATAGAGGAGTTCATCGAACCGACGCTACACGTCCCCGAGTCGAAGAACGTCGACGAACTGCTCTCGGAGATGCGCGAGAACCGCATGCCGATGGTGATCGTCATCGACGAGTTCGGCACTACCGAGGGCCTGGTCACGACCGAGGACGTGGTCGAGGAGATCGTCGGCGAGATCCTCGACGCGGAGGAGGAAGAACCGATCGAGTACGTCGACGACCACACCGTCGTCGTCAAGGGCGAGGTCAACATCGAGGACGTCAACGAGGCGCTGGACGTCGACCTCCCCGAGGGCGAGGAGTTCGAGACCATCGCCGGGTTCATCTTCAACCGGGCCGGCCGGCTGGTCGAGGAGGGCGAGACCATCGACTACGACGGGATCCGCATCACCGTCGAGGCCGTCGAGAACACCCGGATCATGAAGGCCCGGCTCTCCAAGACCGTGGCCGACGATCCCGAGGCCGACGCCGAGGCCGACCCGGAGGCCGACGCGGACGAACTCGCCGTCGAGGACTGATCCTCGCTCCGTCGTGACGCGGGACGGCCGACCGGTCTTCGTCGCCTGCCGGTGACCCTCCCCGAGTGGTCACGTCACCGACGCGATCCCCAGGAACGCGAGGTAGCCGGCCACACCGGCGGCGAGCAGCGACCCGATCCACGCCAGGACCGTGTAGCCCATCTTCCGGCCGCTGACGGCGCTGCCCCCGGCGGCGTAGCCGCTCCCGACGATCGCGCTGACGACTATCTCGTTGAACGAGACGGGGATCCCGAAGAAAACGGCGGTCTGGGCGATGGCGAACGAGGGAATGAGCGCGGCGACCGACCGCCGGGGTCCCAGCGAGGAGTAGTCCTGCGAGAGCGCCTTGATCATCCGGGGTGCGCCGGTCCAGGAGCCGGCCAGCAGGCCGATGCCGCCACCGACGAGGATCGCTGTCAGGGGCACCTCGTACGGCTCCAGCAGGGGGATCAGCGGCCCGACCGCCAGCCCCACCTGGGTGCCACCCGCCGAGAACGCGACCAGCCCCCCGAGCACGACCAGGAACCGCTGCATGGTCACCTCCGGCTCCGACCCCAGCGCCCAGTAGAGCGCGCCCGCGGCCAGGGCAGCCCCGGCCGCCGAGACCGCCACCAGGCCCGTCGTCGTCGGCGATCCCAGGGCCACCGCGACGGCCCGGGCCATCGACGCACCCCCGTCGGGCGGCCCCAGCGCGGAGAACTCGACGTTCGCGACCAGCACGGCGACGATGGCCGCCAGGACCGGCACGACCGTCCGGTCGGCCACCCTGTCGTCCCGGAGCAGGCGGGCCGTCAGGTACGCCCCGCCGCCGCCGCCGACGGGCGTGAGCACCCACAGGGCCGTTATCTCCCGGTACTTCGCCCACGCGGGGTCGCCGCCCATCGCCAGCCCGACCCCGACCACCGCCCCGGTCACGGTAAAGGCGGTGGCGATGGGATAGCCCTTGAACACGCCCAGGGCCACCAGCAGCGCGGCGGTCAGCAGTCCCACCGTGGCCGCCACGGGGGACAGCGACACGCCGCGGATCAGTTCCCGGCCCACCGCCTCCGAGACGTTGGCCCCCTGGAGGACCGCGCCGGCGAAGCCGAGCACTCCTACCAGCAGGCCCGCCCGCATGATGGAGATGGCGTTGGCCCCGACGGCCGGGGCGAACGGCGTCGACCCCGAGGAGCCGGCACCGATCGACCACGCCATGAAGAAGCTCGCGAGACCGACGACGACGAGCGTCGCCGCGGTCGCCGGGTCGACGGCCGCCGGGTCGGCCATCAGCGCCCACCCGCCGGTCCTGCCCGACGGCAACGCGGTCGTGTGGCCCCCCGGATCATGTGTAGCTGTCGATAGAAGTGGTCCTCAGTTCGTCGAGGGGCTGGACTCCTGCTCGGACTCCGGGGCGTCGACGCCCTCGGCCGCCTCGACCGTCTCCGTCTCCTTCTCGGTGTCGACGTGCCAGCGGTCGACGGCGTCCTCGTACTCCCGGAGCCGGTCGGAGACCGACCCCTTGTAGCCGTCGTCGTTGACGTTGACCTCGAAGACGAACTCGCCCCCGTCCCCCACCCCTTGCTGGAGGTTTGCGCTGATCAGTTCGTTGTCGAAGTAGTACGGCGCGAGCTGGGTCATCACCCGGCGGTAGACCGTGTCCTCGACGCTCCGGAGCGCCTTCCGGCCTGCCGAGTCGGCCGCCCGGGCGACGTAGCCGATGGACTCGCTCCAGGAGTCGACCGCCCCTTCCGCGTCGTCGTCCTCCAGTTTCTCGTAGGACTCGGTGAGCTTCTCGCCGGCGGTCTTGACGTCGTCCTCGGGGTCCTTCCCGGCCTTCTCGCCCTCCCCCTCGTCGACGCTCGCCTGCTCCGCCGTCTTCTCGTTGACCTCCGCCTCGCGCTCGTGGGACTTGGGCCGCCACTCCTCCCACTCCTCGAAGGCGTCGGCGTACTCCCCGTCCTCGGGAACGCCCAGGTCACGCAGCGCACGGGTGATCCGCTCGCCGTGTTCGACGATTTCGCCCCAGGTGCCACGCACTTCGAATCCCGAGACGCTCTCTTCCATCTGGTCGGAAACCGTACGTCGCCGAACGACAAAAAGGTGACCACCCCGTCAGACGTCCGTGAAACGGGAACACGCGGCACGTAAGAGGGGGTTCAGCCGCCCGTTCCCGGATCTGGGGTCCCGATCCGCCGGCGTCGTCGTGAGAGTGTTCGGGTGCGAGTCGTGATCGGGTGCGAGAATTGAACCTCGCCGGGACGGTCGTCCTCGCGATGCTCGGACGCTGCGTCCCGTCTGGTTCGATTCTCGCCTTCCGGCTTTACCGCTCGTCACTACGTTCCTCGCGGAAAAGTCCGGGTGCGAGAATCGAACCCGCGTCTCAGCCTCCACAAGGCTGAAGGATAGTCCACTACCCTAACCCGGACACGCTACACCAGTCGATCACCGGGTGAAACGCATATACGTTTCGGATGGCGACGCCCGCCGGAGCGGATCCGGGATGGCACGGCCCAGCCCGCCGGATCCGTGGCGTTCGCTCCGCCGTATCCGGGCCGGGTCGCACCGTCGGATCGGACGCCAGTTGGGCCGGATCCGGGCGCTTTTGTCGTCCCGGCGCCTTCCTCGACCGTGGCGATCACGGACAAGATCTACCTGAAGAACCACCGCCAGATCGCCTCCCAGCTGGACCGGAACATCCCGAAGGGGGCGTTCAGCGGTGCGACTCTCGACCTGCTCTTTCAGGGCGAGGGCCTGGAGAAACTCGACGAGGCCACCCGGGACCGGGTCCTGGAGTTCGCCGAGGACTTCCTGGACTGTGACTGCCGGGACAACCCCTACTGCGGGCATCCCGAGCGGAAGTTCATCCGGTACCTCCTCGAACTCCGGGCCCAGGGCCACGGTCCCGAGGCCATCGTCGACGTGATGACCGACGACTACATGGTCTACGCCTACCCCGGTGACGTCCTCTCGTTCCTGGACGACGGGGTCCGGACGCTGGAGGCGGTCGAGGAACTCGCGCGGGTCGACGGCGATGGCGAGACTACGGAGCAGGCGCGGGAGCTAAAGCGGGAACTCGAAGGGTGACATCCTCCGCGCCGTAAACGGCGCGGCTTCCCCTCACCGCCGAAGGTGGAAGCGTTGGGAACTTACGTTCGCACACCGACGAGTGCAGGGAGTG
>PXRX01000015.1:0-12449 GCA_003023195.1 Halobacteriales archaeon QS_8_69_26 | reverse complement strand
ACGCGATTCACTCCCGCCCTGTTCGCTCCTCGGTCCCGACCAGTCGGAACACTCGTCCCTCACGGGAAGGGCGGGATTCTCTCGCTGAATCATGATAGGCGCACGCCGGGGATCGGAGCGCGATCAGCCCAGGCGGTAGGGGTGTTCCTCGCCCTCTTCCTCGCCGTCCAGGTCCTCCAGGCGGATCACTTCCTCGGCGTCCTCGTCCTCCTCGACCTTCGTGCGGAGGTGGGTGACGTACTGCTTGTACTCGTCGAGCTGGTCGCGGAGGTGTTCCGCCTCCAGTTCCAGGCGCTCGTGCTCGCGGATGAACGACTTGGAGACCTCGACCTTCGGGGGGAACTCGGCGGTGTCCTCCCCGGCGTCGTCGTCGACCTCGTGTTCCGGGACGACCTTGACCTTGCCGTCGTGGGCAACGAGGGTGTCGACGTAGTCGCGAAAGACCGCAGACAGCGAGAGGTCGCGCTCCTCGGCGATCTCCTTGAGCTTTTCGAACGCGTCCTGGTTGACGCGAAACGAGATCGTCTTGTTCTTGTTGCCCATGCTGCCGGGATCTGGTGGCCCCGCACACTTAACGGTTTGTCAGACGTTGGCAGCCGCTGACGGGGTGGGGCGGCCAGGTCGCGGCGGTCGCGAGGGCGGGGATACCGTGATCGTCGGGGTGTCGAGTCCCCGGGCGGTCAGGGGGCCGCCTCGGGTTCCGTCGGCTCGTCATCCAGGCTCTCCAGCGCGGAGATGACCTCGCGGCGGTAGGCGCCGACCCCGGCGTCGTAGCGCTCGCGGGCCATCTCCGCGTACTCGTTGGTGTCGTCGTTGAACGCGCGGAGCCGCTCGACGGTCCGTTCCGCGGCCTCGGCGACCCACCGGTCCCGCGTGTTGGCGTCGACGACGCTGATCGACTCGGGGCGGACCGAGACGTTGACGGTGCCGTCGTCGGTCTCGTAGGTGCCGGGCTTGCCGGCGACGGCGACGTACTCCGGGGGTTCCAGGTCCCGGAGGACGGCGGCGGCCTCGGGCTGGTACTGCCCGGCGTAGACGAAGAACGTCCCGGTCGGGTCCACCACCCGGCCGCGCCAGTACTCGGCGTCGTCGCCGATGTCCTCCTTCTCGGTGAGGGTGCCGACGAAGAACACCCGGTTGGCGCGCCCGCCGGTGGGCATCAGCCCGTAGTTGGGCGCCATCTCCTCGTCCGACTCCTTGAACACGTAGGTCATGTCGTTGAACTCGGTCGCGAACATGCGCCGAGCGACCTCGCGCATGGGCGTTCCGCTCATTATATCGACCTCGCCTTGATGAGAGTCTCCTCGGTGTCGACCGGCCCGTCCAGCCGTTTGGCCTCGTCCGCGAGGACGTACCGGCGGAAGGTCGGCCCGCGGACCCGGTAGTACCATCCAAGCACCTTCGAGCGCATCTCGTCGGCGACCACGGTCGTGTCCAGGGCGTCCTGGGCCATCTCGATGGCCTCGTCCATGGTCATCCCGGTCAGTTCCTCGGTCGCCTCGCGGTCGAAGATGACGTCGTGGACTTCCCGGCCGTCGTCGATGACGGCCTTGATCCGCAGGTCGAACTCGCCGTCGACGCCGCCGTGTTCCGAGCACCGGCCGTTCTCCAGGACGCGGGTGCAGTCCTTCTCGGGACAGCGCTTGATCAGCCCCGACCCGGACTGCACGTCCACCATCGCACCCTCTATCTCGACGCTGTCGTCGCCGACCTCCAGTTCCTCGTCGAGCTCGGTGACCGTCGTCGTCCGGTTGAGCTTCACCGAGAACTGGCCCTCGTACTCGTCGGTGACGACGTTGCCCAGGCGGTAGACCGTCCCCTCCTCCAGTTCGGGGAGGTCGGACTTCGCCCAGGCGGTGAACTTGATCGTCCCGGTATCGTCGCCCAGCAGCCCCACCTGGCCGATGGCGTCGGCGCGGGGCTCCCAGAGTTCGACGACCTTCGCGGTGATGTCGATCCACTCCTCGGGTTCGTCGACGTCCTCGAGGGCGAGCTCGTCGTTGCCGGTGCGCATCTCGTCGCGCTCCAGGCCGGCCTCGTCGAGGTAGTGGTTGGTGACGCTCCGTCGGGCCTCGTCGACGGGGACCTTGTACTCGTCGACCAGCTGTTCGAGTCGGTGCTGGACGTCCTCGACGTCGACGTCGAGGTGGTCCGAAAACTGCTCCTGTATCTCTTCGGCGTGTGCACGCAAATCTGCGTCTGACATGGCGATCTCCTGTCTCCGCTTCGTTTTCGATGGGAGACACCCGAACGTTGGTCGCCTTCGTATATAAACCCGTGGCCACCGGAGCGAAAGTGAAAACCGGGCCAAGGAAAGGAGATCCCCGCCGACTCTCTGTGCCGGGTCGTCGTCCACCGGATCGCCCGGCCGACACGGATCAGCGCCGGGTGACCCGCGCCTCCACCGGGGTCGCGGGCTGGAGAGTGATGGCCGTCTCGAACTCCAGGTCGGGGTCGCCCAGCGGTTCCACCTCGAGGCGGGCCAGGAGCGTGGGCAGGACCTCCTTGAGCTCCATCATCGCGAAGCGCATCCCGATGCAGTGGCGGGGGCCACCCCCGAACGGGAAGTAGGCGTAGTCGGGCAACTCCTCCTCGAAGCCGTCGGCCCACCGCTCGGGGCGGAACGCCTCGGGGTCGTCGTAGAACCGTTCGTCGCGGTGGACGAGGATCTGTGGGACCGAGACCTTCGACCCCTCGGGGACCCGGTACCCACCGATCTCGGCCTCCTCGGTCGCCTCCCGGAACAGCGCGTAGGCCGGCGGGTAGAGCCTGAGCGTCTCCTTGATCACCCGCTCGGTGTACTCCAACTGGGGGAGGTCCGACAGCGACGGTGGCTCCCCGCCGGTCACCTCGTCCAGTTCCTCGCGGAGGTGCCGGCGCTGGTCGGGGTGGTGTCCCAGCGCGTGGAGGGCGTAGGTCAGCGAGAGGGCGGTCGTCTCGTGGCCGGCGAACAGGAACGTGATCAACTGGTCGCGGACCTCCCGTTCGGAGAGGGTCGTGCCGTCCTCCGTCTCTGCGGCCAGCAACAGCGACAGCAGGTCGTCCCGGTCGGCGGCGTCCTCCCGGCGCTCCGCTACGAGGTCGTCGAGGACGTCCTCCAGGTCGCCCATCGCCCGGTGGAGCCGCCGGTTCGAGGGTGTGGGAACCCAGGCGGGCAGGAACGCCGAGACGCCACGGATGCTCGCCCGCTCGTTGAGCGCCTCGGCCGCCCGCCTGACTGGGTCGCCCCGCCCCTCGATGTCCAGGTCGAACAGCGACCGCGCGAGGATCCGCAGGGTCAGCGACGAGGTGGCGTCCTTGAGGTCGACCCGGCCCTCGTCGGCCCACCGCTCGACCGACCGCTCGGTCTCCCCGACCATCGTGTCGGCGTAGGACTCGATCCGGTCGGGCGTGAAGGCGTCCTGGATGAGGAGCCGTTGGCGGTGCCACTGGTCGCCCTCGCTGAGCAACAGGCCCTCCTCTGCGTAGCCGGCGAAGGTGTTGCCCCACTCCTCGCCCGCCCAGCGACGGAACCGGTCGTGGTCGTCGACGAGTACCCGTTCGACGTGGTCGGGGTGGAACACGGCGGTGAACCGCTGGCCCGCCAGCCGGTAGGTCACAACGTCGCCGTACTCGGCGGCGTCCTCGAAGAACCCGAGCGGTCGGCGCATCACGTCCAGCGTGTTCCCCAGGATCGGCAGGCCGTCCGGCCCTGGCGGGAGCGGCGCGTTCGTCTCCGTCGACGTCGCGGTTGCCTCCGACATGCGTGGTAGTAGGAGTGGTCCGGCGAAGGGCTTTCCGTCGCAGTCACTAGCGTTTTTATAAGTTCAGGGCGAACGCTCGGACCGTGAAGTACCTCGACGTGACCCTCGACCTGCCCCCGGCGCTCCGGCACCCGATGGAGGAGTTCCTCCGGGGGTCCGAGGCCATCGACCGGGAGGAACTGCTCGCCTGGAACACCTCCGCAGAGGCCGTGGAGTACGCGCTGTTCTACGTCGAGGGGGACCTGGCGGCCTACCGGGACCGGATCGACCGCGTCGACTCTGTCCGGGACGTGACCCTCACCCGGATCGACGCGGGCTCCTTCTACTCGTACGTCTGCCAGGAGACCCGCGAGGAGGAGGAGGCCTGGCGGCGGGCCTTCGCCCGGCGGAACCTCGTGGTCGTCCCGCCCCTGGAGTACGACGAGCGAGGGGTCCGGATCACCGTCGTCGGCGCGGGGGCGGACCTCCAGGCACTGCTCGCGGACCTGCCCCCCGAGGTCGACGTAACGGTCGAGGAGATCGGCGACTACGACCGACGGCACGCCACGGTCGCCGGTGGGCTGACGGACCGCCAGCTAGAGGCCGTCGCGGCGGCCGTCGACGTGGGCTACTACGCCGTCCCCCGGGGCGGGAGCCTCGCCGACGTCGCGGACCGACTCGACTGCGCCGAGAGCACCGCCTCGAACCACCTCCGGAAGGCCGAGTCCCGGGTCATGCGCCGGATCGCCCGGGCGACTCCCGCCGCAGGGCCGTCCGTCGCCCGCGAGGCTCCCCGGCGGACCTGATCCTGGGGCGGATCCCCGAGGGTCCCGCGCCCCCATTGGCGCGATCCCGGGCGGACCACGAGACCGACCGGATCCGCGCCCCTTTAGCGTCCGCGGTGCCAACGTCGGGTGATGCGACGGCGCCGCCTCCTCGGCGGGATCGCGGCCGGCCTCGCGGGTGGACTGGCGGGGTGTACGGCCTTCGGGAGCGGCGACTCCGGGGATCCCCCCTCCAGCGACCGGCCGCTGGTGAACGAGAGGTTCGTCGCCGGGCCGACCGCGCCCCCCTGTCGCTCGTCGGGCAAGTCCCATTACCCGCCGATGACCCGGCGCCGGGACCTGATCGACGAGGTCCCCGACTCGTCGGACCCGGCGGTCGTGGCGGCGCTGGTCAGGGACAACATCCGGAGCGGTGCCCCGGTCGACCTCCGGTCGGACCGCTACGCCCGCCTCGCTTGGCGCGACCGGGTCTGGAACATCACCGACCGGTGGAAGTCCGAACGGCACTACGTCGGCGAGGTGGACACCGGCGGCGGCCGCCACGCGGTCCTGGTCGTCGTCCACGCGACCTACACGGAGGTCGTCCACTTCGAGACGGCGGAGAACTGCTGACCGGGCCGCGGCGACCGGTCATCGCTCGCGGCCGGGACCCACCGACGGATCAGTCGATCCGGTCGAGGACGGCCTCGCGCTCGTAGGCCAGCGACAGCGACCGGGACCGCCCGCGGCCGTCCACGTCGGCGTACTCGGCCTCGACCAGCCCGAGGTTGTCGAGTTTGTTGATTATCTCCGAGTAGCGAGTGTAGCCCAGGTCCGTCTCCTCGTGGAAGGCGTCGTAGACCTCGCCGGCCTGTTCCCCGTCGTGCTCGGCGATCACCCGCAGGAGGGCGGTCTCGCTGTCGCTCAGCCCCCGCAGGGAGCGCGAGAGGTGGACGTACTTCGAGGTGTCGTAGGCGTCCTCGACGTCCTCGCGGGCGACGGTGCGGGAGGCGCGCATCTCGGCGTTCAGCCCCGCCCGCCGGAGCAGGTCGATCCCCACCCGGAGGTCGCCCGTCTCGGCGGTCAACTCGGCGACGCGGTCGAGGACGTCGGGGGCGATGACGCCGTCGTGGAAGCCCTTGTCGACGCGCTCCTGCAGGATGTCGACTACCTCCTCCTGGCCGTAGACCGGGAAGTAGACGTCCTCCGGGCGGAAGACGGACTGGACCCGGCCGTCGAGTTCGGCGACGATGTCCAGGTCGGGGTCCGAGGAGACGACCACGGCCCCGACCCGGGCACCGCCCTGCTCCTCGTGGGCCCGCAGCAGCGAGTACAGCGTGTCCGAGGCCTCGCCCTCGTAGAAGAGGTAGTTCACCTCGTCCAGGGCCACGACCAGCACGCGGTCGTCCTCGACGAGTTTCTCGGTGATCTGGCCGAACAGCTTCTTGAACGAGACGCCCGAGGAGGGCGGCTCGTAGTCGAACATCCGCCGGAACAGTTGCGAGAACACCGAGTAGCGGGTGGCGTTGACCTGGCAGTTGACCAGCGCCGTCTCGACGCCCGTCTCGGTCGCCAGTTCGTCGAACAGCTTCTTCACGGCGGTGGTCTTGCCGGTCCCCGGCGGCCCCTGGACCTTGGCGTTCAGCGGCCGGGCGCCCCGGACGGCCGGGCGCATCGCGTACTTCAGCGTCTGCATCTGGGACTCCCGGTGCCGGAACGTCTCCGGGGTGTAGTCGATCTCGAAGACGTGCTCGTTCCGGAACACCGACTCGTCCCAGGCCAGCATCCCCTCCTCGGGGTCGTCCGGCATCACTTTCACCTCGCTCCGCGACCCACTTAACGGTTCGGCAGACACCCCGGCGTCGGTCGCGGAGGGCGATCCGAGTGGCGACGTCGATCCCCCCAACTGACAAATAGTCGACGAGGAATAGGGTTCGTCGTGTTCCGACGAGACGTGCTCCGCCGGGTCGGCGCGACGGTCCCGGTCGCCGTGGCGGGGTGTACCGGGGCACCGGACGGCGCACCGGAAGACGCCCCCGATCCCACCTCCACCGGGACGGGGAGCGGATCCCCCTCCGGGACGGGGCCCGGATCCCTCTCCGGATCGGGGCCGACGACCGCCGACCGATTTATCGTGGTCGATCCCCCCTAGCGGTGCATGGACGAGGACCCCCGCGAGTCGGACCCCGAGGGTGCCGGCGGGTCGGATCCCGGCGACGGCGGGTCCGATGGCGGTAACGCCCGCGGGTCGGGTCCCGGCGACGGGGGACGACGTGGGCCGGACGCCGGCGACGGGGGCGGACGCGGGGCGGCCATGGGCGGACCGGCCGGATCCGACCGACCCCCGGGCGGGGTCGACCCGGCCGCGGTCACGGACGACCGCCTCCACCGCCTCCACGACGACCTCGTGGCCTCCGTCGAACGGGCGGGCGACCCCCGGGAGGTGGCGGCGTACCTCGGGGCGGTCTCGCTGAAGGACATGCGGACCTACTCCGACCGCGAGGTGTTCGAGGTGTTGCTCGACACGGTCTTCGCCCCCGGGCGACCGTGGACCGAGTACGAGCGATACCGGAGCGCCATCCACGCGGCGATGGGCAACTACCGCCGGACTGCGGAGTTCGACGAGGCCGACGTCCAGCGACTCATGGAGACGACCGCGCTCTCGGAGGGGCCGGGGCGGATCCGCCTGGCGGTGCTCGACGCCCGGGCGTTCCGGGAGACTGTCGCCGACCACGGCTCGTTCCCGGCCTACCTCCGGCGGTTCGAGGCCGCCGAGGACCCGGGCGAGGTGGCGATACGGGCGGTCCGGGAGCGGTTCCGCCTCGGCCCCCGCGGTGCCCGGGAGTTCCTCTCGAACGTGGGCTTCCGGCCGGTGGTCCGGCGCGAACTGACCGCCGGCCGGACGCTCGCCCGGGTCGGTCTCGTTCCGGACCCCCGGGCGTTCGACGCCGTCGACCGGGTCGTCGAGCGGATGGCCGACGTCACCGGACGGCCCTGGGCCGTCGTCGACCGCCTGTTCTGGTGCTACGGCTTCGGCCCAGACGTGGTCGGGATGGACGCCCCCGTCTGCGACTCGACGCCCAACTGCGGCCGGTGTCTCGTCGACGACTGTGCGGCCCGGCGCCGGCCGCCCGGGGATCCGGGGTGAGGTCACTGGCGGTAGCGGCACGCTGGCGTCACACCCGGGGATCCGGGTGAGGCCACCGGAGTCGGCGCCGTCCGGCCGAGGATCCGGGGTGAGCCCCGGCACTGGCGGTACGCGGGCGTCTCGCCGGGGCCTCCGGGCTGTGATCGGCCCTCACTCGGCGTCCAGCCGAACCAGCACGTCGTCGCGCTCGGTCGGGAACCCGTCGGTGGCGCGCCCGTCGCGGTTCGAGGTGACCGCGTACAGTTCGCCGTCCGGTCCCTGCTCGACGTGGCGGATCCGGCCGAGTTCGTTCTCCAGGACGGTGTGGTCGGCGACGGCGAAGCTGTCGTCCATCCAGTCGGCGTCGAACCGGGTGCCGTGGCCGTCGCTCGGGAGCGGGTAGGCCCCCCGGTTGGGGGTCAGCGTGAGGACGTGGAGTTGCTGGCTGAACAGGCCGCCGACGAGCATCCGGTTGCGCCACTCGGGCACGGCGTCGCCGGTGTAGAACAGCGCCCCCGAGGGCGCCCACGAGGTGCCCGGACCGGTGTTGACGATGGGCGGGACGTGCTCGTCGTGGTTCGCGTAGCTCCCGTACTCGCCGCCCTCGTCGCCGTCGCGGACCTCGTCCCAGCCGTAGTTCCCGCCGGGGTAGAGCACGTTCACTTCGTCGCGGCCGGCCGGTCCGTGTTCGCTGGCGACCGGGGTCCCGTCGGGCAGCCAGACGATCCCCTGGGGGTTGCGGTGACCGTAGGTGAACACCCGGGGGTCGCCGGCCTCCAGGTCGGGGTTGGCCGGCGACGGGTCGCCCTCGGGGGTCACCCGGAGGACCTTCCCTCCGAGGGACCGGGGGTCGCCCGACCGGCCGGGTTCGCCGGCGTCGCCGGTGAGCACCCAGAGGTCGCCGTCCGGACCGAACGAGATCCGGCCGCCGTTGTGGATTTTCGCGGCAGGGATCCCGTCGACGACGATTTCGCGGGTGTCGCCCGGCGACTCGGCGTCGGCGTCGTACCGGACCACCTGGTTGCGCTTGCCGCCCTCGACCGAGACGGTGTAGTAGACGTAGACGTACGACTCGTCGGGGAACTCGGGGTGGACCGCGACCCCCAGGGTGCCGCCCTCGCCCCCTTCGACCCACCAGGGCTGGTCGTCGGCACCGGGTTCGAGCGATCCGGCGTCGATGGCGTTCTCCGGTTCGACGACCCCGGAGACGTCGTCGGCCGCGAACCGGACGACCCGGCCCGTCCGTTCGGTGACGAACAGTTCCCCCGTCGGGGCGACCGCGATGTCCCACGGGATCTCCAGGTTCTCGACGAGGACCGTCGGCGTCACCTCCGCCGCGAGCGGCGAGGTGTCCATCGGCGGCTCCCAGTCGATGTCCACGTCCTCCTCGACCTCCGGCGGATCGGAGTCGGTGGCTTGCGGCGCTCCCAGGCAACCGGCGGCCGTCGCGGCACAGAGCGTCGCGAGGACCCCACGGCGCGTGTACCTCCCCTCTGTCATGCCCCCGCCTATCCGCCCCTCGGTCAAACACTTCTCGGTTCGGGAAACCGCGACGCCGGATCCCTGCCGGTCACTCCCCGTCGGGAAGCCGGGAGTGGTTCACCCGGTAGACCGTCACCGCGGCGTTATCGAAGGCGACCGAGAACGCGGCGCGGTCGTCGAACTCGCGGAGGTCGATCCCGTACTGCGTCCGTTCCCGTGGTCCGACGTAGACGTACTCGACGTCGTGCTCCCGGAGGAGCGAGGCGGCCCGCGACCAGTTCCCCGCGTAGATGGCGTCGACCTGTGCCGCCCGCCGCTGGACCACCGCCTCGTCCCGGTAGTTGTCCTGGTGGTCCAGCCACCCGGCGGGGGTCGGCAGGCCGGTCAGGGTCGCGGCCGGGTTCGTCCACTGGTAGGGTTCGCGCCCGGGCGCCTCCAGCACCGTCGGGGTCCCCTCGCGGCCGTCGAGCCAGTAGATGGCCTCCATCTGCTCGCCCCGCCACCCCTCGTGGACGGCGATACCGTCGAGGGTCGGGTCCTCGTCGGCCACCGACGCCCGGACCTGGTGCTCGAAGGTGAGGGCGGCGAAGGGCGTGGCCGTCAGTACCACCCCGACGACGAGCGCACCCGTCAGGGCCGACGCCGCGACCGACCGCCGGTCCGGTCCCGGATCCGTCGCGGCCTCGTGGTAGGACGCGAGCGCGTCCCGGGCGTCGGCCAGAAGGAGGGCGGCGACGGCCCCGGCGGCCGCCCCGGCGAGGGTCCACCCCTGGACCGCCACCTTCAGCGTGGTGTTCCACCGGACGAGCCCCTCGGGTGCGACCTTCGCGTACACCAGGTCCATCGAGAGCACCAGCCCCACGCCGGCGACGAGCACCACCGCCTCGAAGCCGGCCCGGTCGGTCCGGACCAGCCACCACGCCGCCAGGAGGATCGGTCCCGTGACCGCGAGCACGGGGAACCGGACGAGGGCGAGGACCACCCACCCGACCAGGAGCGCGGCCGCAATCCCGACCTTGGCTCGGATGGACCACCCGCGGGCGGCGGGCCACCCGCGGTACAGGAGGAAGCCGGCGAACAGCGCGAGGATCCCACCGTAGATGACGAGGAACGGGGCGAGCGCCGTCCGCGGCGGGAACAGTCCGATCCCGTCGTTCTCCGGGACGTGTCCGAAAATCAGGAACGGCGAGGCCAGCGCCACGCCGACGACTCCGACGCCCGCCGAGAGCGCCCCCGCCAGGGCGGCCCGCCACGCCTCTGCACCGAGGCGGGCCAGGGTGCCCCGTCCGGTGGCGTCAGGCGATCCCCCGTCCGTCCGGCCCGTCCCGTCGCCGGAGTCGAGGCCCGTCCCGTCGCCGGGGAGAATCCGTCGGGCGATCCGGTCGGGGAACAGCGTGGCCGGGTGCGGGTCCGCGGCCGCCAGCGCCAGGGCCGCCAGGCCGACCGCGGTCGGGAGCGACCAGGTGTTCATGAAGCCGAAGACGCCGGCGACCGATCCCAGCCCCCCGTAGACGATGGCTGCCCGCCGGGCCCGTTCCTCGCCGGGGGTCCGGTAGTAGGCGAACGCCAGCGCCGCGGCGAAGACGACGTAGCCCGTCGAGAGGGCGTGGCCGTGCAGGTCGGCCTTGACGAACGAGTACAGCGGGAACTCCTGGAGGGTCCGGGGGACGACGTACCGCGTGAAGAACCAGCCCCACCCCGAGGGCGTCGACAGCGTCGTCACCGCCTCCTCGTAGGGCATGTGCCGCACGGCGCCGAACGCCGGGCCGCCGAACCGGAGCGCCACGTCCCGGGGGAGCAGTCCGAACCCCAGCCGAACGCTCGTTGTGAGCGATCCCCCGACCGCGACGAAGAAGGCGCCAAGGGTGCCGCCCAGGCGGTACGAGCGCCCGGCAGCGGCGGTGACCGCCCCGACCAGCCCGTAGGCCGTCACGACCAGTACCCCGTAGAAGGCCGCGATCCCCAGGTTGAACCCGTAGCGCGCGGGGGTGTCGGTCAGTATCGAAAAGGCGGCGACCTGCATCTGGGTCCCGTAGTAGTACCGGAGCGGCTCCCCCGCGAACCAGAAGTCCTCGGGCGGGAGCGCCTCCGCCCGCAACAGCGCCTTCACCAGGCCGAAGTGCAGGAACTGCTCGCCGCCCGCCGGCGTGATCCCTGCGTCGTACGCCCGGAACACGACCAGCAACGCGAACCCGGCGACGAAGACGAGGTAGCCGCCGGCCACGGCCCGCCACTCCGGGCGGTGCCCCCGTCGATATGCGACGGCCGAGCACGCGAGGACGACCAGCAGGCTCCCGAACACCGCCAGCCGGCCGAATGTCACCTGCCCGATCCAGAACACCAGTAGCGCGAAGGGGATCAGCGCCGAGGGGAGCGCCAGTGCCGCCCCCTTGCGGGGCAGGTCGCGGAACGCCGCCGCGGCCAGCGGCGCCCCGACGGCGGTGAGGACGGCGAACGCTACCAGCCACGCGAGGACGATCCACTCACCCATTTCTCCACCGGAGCGATAGGTTCGGTAGAAATAAGCCTTGTCGATCCCACCGGGTCGACCGCTCGCCCGGTCGGGGCTAGCGCGGCGGGTCCAGCGGTACTGTACAGGAACGTAATCCGGAGTTGGTAGCTATCTCTTCACCCTGTATCTGAGGTGGCTTGGTGGCCTACGCGATCTGGTGGCGAACTCGCTGACCGATTTCGTCCAGAACGGACGGTTTTGTCCAGACTGCCAGCCCCGCTGTGACGAGTCCATAGGCCGCGATCAGTTGCGGCGCCATTACGTCGGCCACGCAGGCATAGTTCCCCGCATGATGACCGCCGAACAACACCGCACTGTTAGCGACATCAACCGCGAACCCGTGGCCGTATCCGAGTGGCGGGATCGTATCCGTGCACCAGACTGGGCCGAGAGCCAAGACGAACACGGCGAACCCGGCGAGGACGACAGCACCGGCCGCTGATCGTTGTGGTTCCTGACGCCAAATGGGCACGACGACCCCGATAATCGCAACGGTCAGTACTCCGAGGATCGGCGGGGTGATCAGTACTGTTGGGGCCGAGACGTAGGCGGGCTTCGATGCGAAGGGATGGTGGAACTGTATCTCGTAGGCAGTCGGCCAGTCAATACCAAAGTTGAAATAAATTAACCCGGCCATGAGGACCCCAGTGCCAAGGACGACCGACACTGCGTGGACCAGCTTCCTTCTCATTACTCTGGCTTTGATATCAACCCTAAAAAAGACAGCGGTAGCTTAACCATTAACTCAGCTTTGCACGTTGAAGTAGCAGCGTGACGAAGGTGGCTGCACGGACGGATGATGCCGATTACGGACTTCCTGTCGTGTACGCGTATGTTCGACG
>PXRX01000014.1 GCA_003023195.1 Halobacteriales archaeon QS_8_69_26 | reverse complement strand
AAACTGGCCTGACTACGAGGACCAGAGCCGGTTGGAACTGTGGTACGACGAGACAGACAGCACCGTCCGAGCTTCGCAACCCGTGACTGTTTCTGACGACGCACGGGAGACTCCACTGGCCGACGAGACGGCCGTCATCAGAAATCTCCGATTTCTGATTGCCCATCAGACGTAGTCTGATGACCGCTCTGGACATTGGTGCAAACACTCTCGTTGCCTGTACCACGACAACCGGCGAGCAATACCTGTACGAAGGCCGCGAGTTGTTCCAGCGATTCCGCGAGACGACGCGAGAAATCGCCCGGTTGCAGTCCAAGCTCCCGGAAGGCCGATACAGTAGCAAGCGTATCCGGCGACTGTACCGGAAACGGACTCGCCGCCGAGACCACTCACAAGCGGCACTGTGTCGTGACCTGCTTGAACGACTGTACGCCGAGGGCGTCGATACCGTGTATATCGGCGGGTTAACCGACGTGCTGGAGACACACTAGTCGGTCGAAACCAACGCCAAGACCCACAACTTCTGGGCGTTCAAGCAATTCACCGAGCGACTGGCGTGTACCGCCGAAGAATACGGTATCTCAATCGAGGTCCGGTCGGAAGCATGGACCAGTCAAGAGTGCCCGCAGTGTGGTTCGACAGACCGGACGGCACGGCATCAGGACACGCTCACCTGTCCGTGTGGATTCGAGGGGCACGCCGACCTTACAGCCTCAGAAACGTTTCTGAAGCGGCACACAGAGCAGGCAGTCAGGCCGATGGCACGGCCCGTGCGGTTCGAGTGGGACGACCACGACTGGTCGGGGAAACCACACCCTCACGAACGTCCCAAAGAACAGCGCACAGACCCGAGTACCGTCCACCGTGACGGGAATGTTGCCTCCGGGGAGTCGTAGACCGGCTGAGACTCCCACTGGGGAAACCGCGCCGTTTACGGCGCGGAGGATGTCATCAGTCGAGCGCGGCCACTGCTTCGGCCGCGGAGAATTCGCGGGTGTGGCTGTCGGTCGTCTCGAACTGGATGGTCTCTCCGTCGCCGTCGACCACCTCCGGCAGCGTCTCTACGAACCGTCGGTACTCCTCCGATCCGGCGTGATCCGTGGGCGGGGCGGTGCCGAACGCCCGTCCGGAGGTCGCTCCCCGACCGACCGGGACGGGGGATCACGACCCCGTCGGCTCCCGTTCTTCGGCCTCTTTCGACCGATCCTCGGCATCCTCCGCCCGATCCGGGGTGGCCGACTGCTCGGCGGTCCCGGCCGCCCGGTGGGCCTCCCGGCGCTCGGCGACGGCGCCGGCCATCCCGCGCATGAACTCGTCGACGGTGTTGCCCATGAGCACGACCGGCGGTCCGACGGCGAGGAGGGCGTCGAGGACGTCGCCGGCGTCGTCGGCCTCGTGGACGGTGACGGGGGCGTCGACGTTGCGCCGGAAGGCCCCCGCGTGGCCGCCGGCGACGTGGACCTCGTCGGCGTGGCCCAGGTCGACGAGCCACTCGACGTACTCCGCGAAGGAGGCCGTCCGGCCGCGCCGATCGGCCCGCAGGAACACGAACGGCAGGACCGTCTCGCCCTCGTCCGTGAGGACCCGGCGCACCCGTTCGGTGCTCTCGACGTCGTTGACGTCGGCGGCGTCGTACACCCGGCCCCCGCGGAGGTGGACCCACTCGGGCTGGATGCTCCCCAGGTAGGCGTCGAGTTCGGCGTCCGGGACCGGGTCCTCGTCCATCGCCGCCAGGACCGGGTCGATGGCGTTGACGGTCTCGGCCCCGAGCATCCCCTCGTGTCGGTCGGGGACGGTGACCTGTTCGAACGTCGCACCCCGGCGTTCGACCTCCGCGCGGAGGAACTCCCGCAGGTCCGGGTGTTGCTCGGCGTTGACGACGTGAGCGTCGGGCGAGACGCCCCGCCCGATCGCCCGGGCGATGTCGCTCCGGTCCGTGCCGAGCGTGTCGATGTGGTCCCGCCGGACGTTCGTGACGACGACGACGTCCGCCCGGAGGAACGTCCGGTTGACCAGCCGCGTCGTGTACGGCGTGATCCCCTGGTTCTCGAAGACGGCGACCTCGGGGAACTCCGCGGGGTCGAGGTCGGCCGCGAACCGACCGACGATCCGGGCGTTCTCGTACAGCAGGGTCCGCGGTCCGCGACGGTCGATCGGGTAGACCTCGCCGTCCAGGAGGACCATCGGCCTGTCCCCCGTGAGCTTCGAGAGGCGACCGTAGCCCCGTCGGCCGAGGACGTCGTCCAGGCGCCTGACGGTCGAGGACTTCCCGCGGCTCCCGACGACCGCGATCCGGGTCTCGAACCGGTCCAGGGACCGGCGGTGCCGGTAGCCGCGGGCGAGTTCGCGGACCGGCCCCGTCAGTCCCCGCCTCCCCACGGCGAGCGAGGGGCGGCTCTCCTGCCAGTCGTACTTCTCCCCGACCACGTAGGCGGGCCAGCCCCCGATCGCTTCCCCGAGGAACTCCCGGACCGCCGCCCCGGCGGCGGTTCCCGTGGGAAACCGGTCCCCGCTGTGTGCCAGCACGTCGTCGGCCGTCTCCAGGCGCCAGACCCAGTCGTCGCGCTCGACGGGGAACCCCCCACCGGGAGTCGGATCCTGCTCGACGACGACCGACGGTTCGCGGACGGGTTCCCCGGCGAACCCGTCGACGTCGCCCCGGAGCCTCGCGACGGCCGCTCGTACCCGGTCTATCTCCTCGCGGGCGGCCCCCGAGCGGTCGTGGTGCGTGGCGCCGGTGGCGACCACCCGTCCGCCGACCCGGAGTCGCCAGTTCCACCCGAACCCGCGGCCGTATATCTCGTAGGCGGTCGTCACGGTCGATCCTCCAGGGAGAGCACGGACTCGGACCGGACCTCCCGGTCGGACGGCTTCCGGACGACGTAGACGCGGGCGGTCGCGACCGATAGCGCCAGCAGGAGGCCGGCGACCGCGAGCGTGGTCGGTCCCAGCGTCTCGGGAACGCCCCGGTCGACCGGCGGGCCGAACAGCCGTGCGACCAGCAGCGACGGAACGAACACCGCCAGTTGCAGCGGGACGACGAGCCGGCGCTCTATCGGTGGGGAGGCGTGCGCGTTGTACGCGGTCACGCCGGCCAGTATCCCGACGAAGATGGCCGACAGTCCCCGCTCGACGGGGAAGGTCAGCGACAGCGGAACCACCGTCGAGACCGCGACCGCGATGGTCACGCCGAGCAGGACGCGGCCGTACCGCAGGGTCAGGTAGTGGACGGTCTGGGCGAAGCCGAAGGCGAACACCCCCGCGATCACGTACATTACCAGGAGCCACCGGTTCGCGAGCAGGTACAGCGCGAGGAGCACCGGAACGATGACGCCGACCCGGACGCCGTACCGCTCCCGGAACACCTCCGAGAGCGCGAACCCGGCGGCGAACAGCGACACCGCGATCGCCCGGGGGACGACGACGGGGACGAGCGCCCGGTCGACGACCGCCGCCCTGTACTGGGCGACGTCGGCCGTCCGGCTGAACAGCACCGGCGGGGTCGCCAGCCCGTACCTGACGACCAGGTCGGGACTGACCAGCAGCCAGCCGAGGCCGAACAGCGCGACGAACAGGCCCACGGTCGCGAGGAGGTCCCCCCGGCGCAACTCGGGGTCCAGCCTGTAGTAGTTGTAGGCCGCCAGCCCCGGGAGGATGCTCCCGATGAAGGCCACATCACCGACGGCCGACCCGGCCTCCAGGAGGATGAGGAACATGCCCAGCGGCACCAGCGACCCGACCAGGATCGCCGCGACGAGTTCGTCGCGGCCGTAGACGAGCGTCCGCCGGCGGAACAGTGACAGCCCGACGTAGGCGGTGACGGTGCTCAGGAGGAACACGGGGAGCGTCACGAACTCCCAGAGGGTGTACACGGCGAGGACGGGGACCGTAATGGTCCCCCCCAGGCGGTAACCGAACAGTTGCGTGACCGTCGCGACGGCGAGAAAGCCCACTACGAGGACGAGGACGGCGATCCACATTGTACTCGGTCAGCCGACGGTCGCCGGCGCCCTGAGTGCTGTTCCGGTCACGCGCAGGGGGGAGGCGTGGACTCGATGGCACGATCCACCCGGTCGCGGAGCTCATCGGGGTCGAACGGCTTGGTCACGTAGTCGGTCGCTCCGGCGTCGATGGCCCGCCGGACGTCTTCCTCCCGGCTCCGGGCGGACACGACCAGAACCGGGAGGTCGGCGAAGGCGGACCTCGCCCGGAGCCGTTCGAGCAGCGTGAACCCGTCGATCTCCGGCATCATGACGTCCAGCACGACCGCGTCGGGGAGGTCCTCGCACTGGGTCAAGAACTCCCAGGTCCGCCGCCCGTCGGTTGCGGTCTCCACGCGGTAGCCATCGCGGAAGGCCCGTCGAACCAGTTGGCGCTGTGCTTCGTCGTCCTCGGCGACGAGAACCGTTTCGGTCATCGTCCGCTTCCTATACGGTATTCCGGAATTAATTTTCCGGCCGATCCCACAGATGACAGAACGTTTTGCTGGTTCTTCAGGACGGCCGGCCGCGTCGGCGGCGGCACAAGGGATCCGGGAGGCGGTACGGTACCGATCGCCGCTAGTTCTCGGACACGACGGGGCAGTTGACGTGTGCGACGCTCCGTTCGAGGAGTTCCGCCTCCAGGGCCGACTGGAGGTCGGAGACGGACTCGAAGTCGGCGTTGTCGTAGACGTTCACGTCCCACAGCGGCGAGTAGGCCGGGTCGCTCGGAACCGTGGCGGTGACGTTGTGGGTCCGGTCGCCGTCGGCTTCAGTCATGAACCCGGACGCCGGGCCGCCGCCGTCCTCGCCGGGGTTCGTGTTGAACGTGACGTAGATGGGCGAGAGGGGAACGCTCCCGTCGACGGGTTCGAGCGAGCGCTCCTCGAAGAGGAAGTAGTAGACGATCCGACCGTCGTACCACCCCTCGACGAGGTCGGTCGGGCTCCCGTCGTCGTCGTGGCGCAGCGACGCCGTCGAGTCGTCGGGGACGACGGGACAGTTCTTGACGACGTCGGTGGCCGTTATCTCGTAGTCGGTCGACTGCAGTTCCTCGACGCTGGTGATCGTGTTGGCCCGGTACCCGTCGGGGACGGTCACCGTGTGGACCTGCCAGAAGTCGCTGTAGCCGTCGTCGCCGGGAACGACGCCGACGACGTTGCGTTGCCCCTCGACCGGGTCCCCGTCCCCGTCGAAGAAGGCGTAAATCGGCACGGGGGTCGTCGGCATGACGTCGAAGTCGTAGTACTGGACGGCCTGGCCGCCCGGCCCGAACCCGGTGACGAGGAACCGCTCGTCGAAGTCGATCGGTTCGCCGGCCCGGGGCAGGTCGTCGTCGGGACCCCGCACGTGGAGGGTGCCCGCGGATTCGCCGAAGCGGTCGACGGTCGCCCGCGGCGCGGACTCGGGATCGGTCGGCTCCATCCCGTCTTCCATGCCGCCCTCCGTCGTTCCGTCTTCCATCCCACCCTCTGTCGTCCCGTCTTCCATCCCGCCCTCTGTCGTCCCGTCTTCCATCCCGCCCTCTGTCGTCCCGTCTTCCATCCCGCCCTCCGTCGTTCCGTCTTCCATGCCGCCTTCCGTCGTCCCGTCCTCCATGCCGCCATCGGTCGTTTCGTCGCCCCCCGAGTCGCCGGAACCACCGATACAGCCGGCGATGCTCACCAGGGCGGTGCTGCCGGCGATGGTCAGTACGCGACGCCGCGTCGAAGAGCTCGCTTTACGAGTCATCGTTCACTGGTGGTCCCAGCCGCCGTAAGGGTATTTTTCAAGTTCCGCCCGGGGTTCGTGGAAACTCGGTCTAGAATCCGTCGGGGATCCGTGCAACGTTCGACCGGTGGATCCCGCGGGGGTGCCGACGGGAGTCTCGCCACCGGTCCGTTCGCTCCGGGATCTTACCTCCCGAACCCGGTCCCCGACGGCAAGCCTTTCGTCGATCGCTTCCGAACCGTGCCGGCATGGGGTCGGGTCGCCTCGCACGGTACAAACGGCCGCTCCGGTACGCGATGGGGCTCTCGTACGTCCTCGCGGGGGTGCTCCACTTCGTCGCCCCGACGCTCTACGAACGGGCCGTCCCCCCGGGGTTCCCGCGACCGCGGACGCTCGTGTACCTCTCCGGTATCGCGGAGGTCGTCCTCGGGGTCGGCGTGCTGTTCGAGCGGACCCGCCGGCGTTCGGCGTGGGGACTGATTGCGCTGCTCGTGGCGGTGTTCCCCGCGAACGTCTACCTGGCGGTGGCCGACGACCCCGACCTGGAGGGAGTCCCCGAGCCCCTGCGCGACCCGCCCGACGCGGCCCTGTGGGCGCGCCTCCCCCTCCAGGCCGTCCTCGTCGCGTGGGCGTGGTGGTACACGGACCGGTCCCCGGAGTCGGACTGAGGCGGACCGGTCCCCGGAGTCGGACTGAGGCGGATCGGTCCTCAACGCCGAGCGGACGCGGACGGGCCAGCGAGGACGGACCGGACCCGATCCGCCGCCGGGGATCGGACCGAGGCCAATCGGCCGTCGAGGACCGGACCGAACCCGCCGACCGCCGGTGTGTCGAGGGGTCCGACGGGGCCTGCAACTGACGGCAACATAGCCACAAGCGTCCCCTCCCAGATAGGTGACGCATGGCACTGTTCCAGCAGAGCGACAGGCAGACGGAGTCGAAAGCAAAGGAGAGCGCCGAGAAGATGGCGGAACGGACGCCGATGTCGGCGGGCGATCCGGTCGCGACCGCGGCGGGGATGTCGGTGCTGTACGCGTGGTACCGGTTCTACATCAAGGGCGACAAGGAAGGCGGCATCTTCGTGGGTCTGTGGGCCCCGACGCTGCTCGCGGCCGCGAGCTACCTCCAGCAGAAGGACATCGTCCGGAAGTTCAAGCAGGGGCTCTCCTCGTTCTGAGTCCGGTCCGATGTCCGGGTCGTGTCGGGACGGCGACCGCCGCGGAGTGACGGTCGCCGGTCCGGTGCGACTCCCGGCGTCGCACGGGGCCGCCGGACCGATCCCCGGTGAGAGGGGCCGAACGTCGGCCCGGTAGCCACGCCCTCCCCAGCCGACTCCCTCCCTCGGGTCCCGGTTCCTGCGGTCCCGGGACCCTCGCTCGGTCGTCCCTCGCGCGTTCCTCGCGCGCCGGAGGGACGTTCGGCCGGGGGATCGGGGAGTTGCCAGCGGGGTCCACGCGAGCGGATCCGCTTCCGGTCGACGACCGGTCGGTCCGGATCCGCTTCCGGTCGACGCCCGTCGGTCCGGATCCGCTTCCGGTCGACGCCCGTCGGTCCGGAGCCCGACCGAGAACAGGCCGGATCCGAACCGGTATCCGGTCCGGAACCCTCGGGACTGGCATGGACCTCGACCGCTTTCGTTACTACACGGAGTGGCACGACCACGCGAACGGGCGGGCCTACGGGGCGCCGGCGGATCCCTGGCGGCTCCTGCCGGTCGATCCGGAGGCGGTCACCCACTACACCAACGAACTCCGCCTCGACCTGGGACTCGGTCGGGTCCGGGGCGGGGACTGGGACGACGACGAGCACCGTCATCCCGTCCGGAAGACGATGCACTACCGGTCGATGGAACAGCGATTCGTGGAGGACCGGGACTGGGAGGAGACGGACCTCTACGAGTGGGCGGCCGAGCGGTTCGAGGACGGCGAGACCCTCCGGGGCTATGGAAGCCTGGCGGAGTTCCGCGAGGTCAGGTGTGCGTACGTCGACGACCTCTACCGGTCGATCGACGAGGAGGGGTACCGGCCGAACGAGGCGGCGACCCACGAGACGGCCAGCGACGACAACCCCTTCGAGGACGCCTACGCCAACCACCTGGAGCCGATGGTCGTGATCGACCGGGCCGGCGAGGTGCTCTGGACCGAGGGGTTCCACCGGTTCGCCATCGCGTCGGTCCTCGGCCTCGACGAGATACCGGTGCACGTCCTCTGTCGACACGAGGACTGGCAGGCGGTCCGGGACCGGGTGTCCGAGGCACCGGCGGGCGAGTTCCCGGCGGACCTGGAAGACCACCGGGACCACCCCGACCTGGGAGACCTGGTCGGATGATAGTCCCGGAGGATCCCGGGACTACACGCCCTCGACGAGTCTCGTCAGGTGCTCCGGGGGCACCGCCCCACGGGCGGCGTGGTCGCCGTAGACGAAGGTGGGGACGGCGGTGATACCGACCCGCCGGGCGGCCTCGAACTCCTCGCGGAGGTCGGCCGCCAGGTCCTCGTCCGCCGCGGCCGCCCGGACCTCGTCGGGCGGCAGGTCCACCGACTCGGCGACGTCGGCCAGTACGTCCGGGTCGCCGACGTCCCGACCCTCCCCCCAGAGCGCGTCGAAGACGGCGTCGTGGAACGCCCCGTACCGGTCGGGGAACTCCCGGCGGACGTACAGCGATGCGACCTGGGCGTTCCAGGAGTCGACGTCCCGCGCGATGTCGAGGTCCATCTCCACGCCGTACTGCTCGCTCAGGCGCTCCACGTTCCGGCGGGCCTGCTCGTAGTAGTCCTCGTCCTTGCCGTCGTCGACCGAGTGGTCGATCTCCCCGTCGGGACCGCGCTTGTGGCCCCGCAGGTCGAACGGTCGCCACTCCACGTCGGGCGGGTCCCCGGCCTCGGCCAGGTACTCCTCCAGCGACGCCCTCCCGAGGTAGCAGAAGGGACAGACGTAGTCGGAGTAGACGACCAGTGGGGTGTCGTCGGGGTCGCTCATACGACGAATTGGGTCCGGACGGACAAAAGCCGCCGGGTGGCGCGGATCCCCGCCGGTAGTAGCCCCGAGGTTGGGATCCTCGCCGCCCGTTCCACCGGACCCGTACCGTCGGCGGCGGAAGGCACAGCCCTTAAGCGCCGCTTCGGCCTACCACTCCCCAATGACCGTCATCGCCACCGTCGGACTGCCGGGCAGCGGGAAAGGGGAGTTCGCCGAGGTGGCCCGCGACGAGGGCGTCCCGGTCGTCACGATGGGCGACGTGGTTCGCCAGGCCTGCCGCGACCGGGGGCTGGACCCCGAGACCCACCACGGGGACGTCGCCCGGCAACTCCGCGAGGAGGACGGCGAGACGGCCATCGCCGACCGGACGATACCGCCGGTGCGCGAGTACCTCGACTCAGGGGCGGACGTGGTGCTGGTCGACGGGGTGCGCTCCGGCGTGGAGGTCGAACGGTTCGAGGAGGCCTTCGGCGACTCGTTCGTCCTCGTCAGCGTGGCGGCCCCCTTCGAACAGCGTGCCGAGCGACTCCGCGACCGGGGACGCGACGAGAGCGACCTGACCGACGAGGCCCTCCGGGCCCGGGAAGAGCGGGAACTCGGCTTCGGGATGGGCGAGGCCATCGAGATGGCCGACGCCACCGTCGAGAACACCGCCGGCCTGGCCGAGTACCGCGACCGGGTGCGGTCGATCCTCCGGGACCCCGAGGCCGCACTGGAGGGCGTCGACCCCGTCGGGGCGGAGGACGGACGATGAGCGGGTCCGCCGTCTACCGCGCCGAGGTCCGGGTCGTCGCCCCCGTCCAGGACACCGAGGTCCCGGACCGCGTCGAGGACGCCGTCCGGAACCTCTTCCCGGACGCCGAGTTCGAGCGGGAGGACGGCCGGATCGTCGGCCGGACCCACAACCTGTCGGAGTTCTCGGAGCGCCTGCACGAACAGGCCATCCTCGACACCGCCCGCGAGCAGTTCCGCGCCGAACAGTACGGCGACGCCATCCACTTCGACCTGAAGAAACTGGCCGCCTTCCAGGGCGCGGTCAACTTCGCCGTCGGGAACGAGGACGAACTGGGCGACCTGCAAGTCCGGATCGCCGTCGAGGAACCGTCCGTCGAGGAGTTCATCGACATGGTCGCGCCCCCGACCGAGGACGGCGAACCGACCGAGGATCCGTTCTGAACGGACCGTCGTCCAGCCTCGCCCCACCCTGCCGTCCCGCTCTCCGACGACTTCCTTTAAGTTACGCCGGCTCCGATCCCCGCGGGATGTCCAGCAGGAAGGGCGACCGCCGGGAGCGCGAACTCGTCAATCTGCTCGACGACGCCGGCTTCGCCGTGATGCGGGCGCCGGCGTCCGGCTCCGCGACCGAGCGGGACCTCCCGGACGTGCTCGCGGGCGACGGCGAGGACTTCTACGCCGTCGAGGCCAAGTCGAGTTCGGGCGACCGCATCTACCTGAGCGGCGAGGAGGTCGAGTCGCTGGTCTACTTCGCGCGGAACTTCGGCGCGAAACCGCGGATCGGCGTCCGGTTCGACCAGGAGGACTGGTTCTTCTTCCACCCCGCGGACCTGTACACGACCGACGGCGGCAACTACCGGGTCAAGAAGGAGACGGCGCTGTCCGACGGCACCGACTTCGACGAACTCGTCGGCCGGTCGGAGCGCCGCCGACTGAGCGAGTTCGCCGGCGAGGACGAGGAGGACTAGGCGGTCCGGCGCGGCGGGTCAGGCGTCGGCACGGTCCCGGCGATCCCGGTCGCGTCGGTTCTCCTCGCGGCGATCCCGGTTTCGTGGCTCACCGGCGGAGGATGTCCGGGCGTCCGGCGTACGTTCCGGTTCCGGATCCACCCGGACGAGCCGGGATCGGGGGAAGGAGTACACCTGTAGCTCGCGGGGTTCGACGCCCTCGGCGGTCACCCGGGCGCGGGGGTAGACCGCGCCGACGACCGGTTCGTCGGGGTCGTACTCGCGGTTGGTCCGGTAATCGGCGACCGTCGCGTCCGTTCCCGGAATCGACACGTCGTCGGCCCGGCGGGCGGGGTGGGTGACGGCCACGAGGCGGTGGCCCGTCTCGCGGTCGCGGACGGCGTCGCCCGGCACGACGCGGTGGACCGGACAGTAGTGCGGGCCGTCCTCGACGTCGTCGACCGGGACGAACACCTCGCTGTCGCAGTCCCGGCACTCGACGGCGACGTGGCCCGGCGGCGGGACCCGGCCCTCGGTGACCTCGATGGCGACCCGGCGCAGGTGCTTGCACCGGGCGCCGCGGAAGTGGTGGTCGGGGCAGGTGCACCGCCCCGCACCGAGGTCGACCATGTAGGTTCCGCTATCGGTCCGGACCTCGTAGATGTTGGTGCCGAAGTCGGTGACGGCCATCGGTTCGGTCCGGGCGCGAAGCGATCGCTCCTCGAGGTCCCGGTCCGGGACTGGCAGGCTACGCATCGGTGACGCGGCTGGTTTCGTGGAGTGCGTCATGGGGGTAATTTCGACCGGTGGATCCGGTCGCTCTCGTGTGATCACAGGGGCTGGAGACACCTAAGTGTTGCCGTCAGGAGGACGGATTTTTGCTCGCCGTGGAGGGTCGGGGAGAAGAGTTATGTTTCGACTGTAAAATTGGCGAACGATGGACGGCCGGGACACCATCGACTGGGACGGGTACTGGCGGGGCGACGTCGACGGAGGGCCGATGGACGCCGCCGCGAGTTCGGACACGGTCGAGTACCTCGTGCGGTTCGTCGGGGAAGTCGGCGTTCCCCGGTCGTTCGCTGCGGTGGGGTGCGGGGAAGGCGCAGTCCCCGCGACTGTCGCGTCGGAGTACCCGGAAACGGAGGTCTGGGGGTACGACGTCTCGGAGTCGGTCATCGATCGGAACCGCTCGCAGTACGGAGCGCAGGAAAACCTCTCCTTCGGGGTCGCGAGCCTTCCGGAGACCGGGATCGACCGACAGTTCGGGGTCGTTTACTGCTACGCGACGCTCCCCTACGTCCGGGACGTCGAACTGGCGCTCCGCGACCTCTATTCCCTCGTCGAACCCGGCGGGTACCTCGTCGTCAACTACCCGAACGAGGAGTTCTGTGAGACGTACGCCGAGGGAATCGAGGAGGGGACCCCGCTGTACCGCCGGTTCGAACTGGTCTGTAACCGCGTCAACGAGATTTCCCGGGACCGGATCGCCACCCTTCTCGGAGTGCCCGCCCACGATTACTGGGACTTCGTGGACGCCCCCGACGACGTGCACGGTGCGCTCTCGTGGTATCCCTGCGTGTACGTGCAGAAACCACCCGATTAGCGGTCGACCAGCGACTCGACGTACTTCGCGACGACGTCGGCCTCCAGGTGGACGGGGTCGCCGGGGGCCTTGTCCGAGAGGGTGGTCACCCGGTAGGTCTCGGGGATGATCGCGATGGTGAATGCGTCCTCGCTCTCGTCGAGATCGGCGACGGTGAGACTGATGCCGTCCACCGCGATGGACCCCTTCTCGACGACGTAACCCCGCAGGTCGTCGGGCAGGGAGAACTCGAACACCCAGTCCTCGCCGACCTCGCGCACGTCGACCACCTCGGCGGTTCCGTCGACGTGGCCCTGCACGAAGTGACCGTCCAGGCGGTCGTCGGCCCGGAGGGCGCGTTCGACGTTCACCCGGTCGCCCGGTCCGAGGCGGTCGAAGTACGTCCTGTCGACCGTCTCCTCCGCGAGGAACACCTCGAACCAGGCGGTGCCCGCCAGGTCGTCGGGGTCCAGGTCGCCCACGGAGGGCGGGTCGCCGTCGTAGTGCCCGTGGGACTCGACGGTGAGACAGGCCCCGTTGATCGCGACGCTCTGCCCCACTTCGAGGTCGTCCACGTCCGCCGCGACCCGCATCCGGCGGCCGTCCTCGCTCTCCGCCACGTCGGTGACGACGCCCGTCCCCTCGACGATGCCCGTGAACATACCCGAAATTGGGGGATCGGCCGTGAAAGCGTTACGACACTCAGATCTGGAACGGCTCCGTTCCGTGACCGGTCACGCCACGATCGGAACCGACCGGGGTGTTCGAATAGACGATGGCTGGTGGAGCAACCGGCGTCGGGTGGGAATGGAAGGGGCCGGGGGCTTCCAACGGAGCCCCGGACGAGAATACCGTCATGGATGTCTCGTCCGAACAGTACAGAACTGACCGGATGCGGAGGACATACATTGGATCGTCCCGAAGCCGTCGGCGTGGCCCGGAGCATCATCGACACCCTCTCGCTCGCGGTGACGGTCGCGTTCGCCGCGCCCATCGGTCTCGCGGGGGCGAACTTCTTCCTGCGCGGGGACCGTGCCCTGGGGGCGGTGATGGTGGCCCTCGCGTTCCTGATGATCGCCTTCGAGGAGTACCTGATCAGGCCCTCCGACGTCCCCGTCGAGATCGCCCAGACGGTCGTCGGGGGGGTCGTCACCGACGAGTCCGAGGCGGCGACCGACGAGGAGTGAGAGCGCGGGGGCAACCCGGGAGGGACGGCTACCGAGGAGTATCAAACGGAAAGCGAGAAAGAAGGAAGTGTCGCGGGGGATCCGCGGTCAGGGCGGGGTCGCCTCGGCTTCCTGGACCGACTCCTTGGCCTCCTCGAGGAGTTCCTCGATGTCCATTTCCACCGGTTCGTCGTACAGGAGGACGTCGATGGGGAGGGTGGGCGCGCCGCCGACCAGGTTCTCCATGAGGACGAGGCGCTCGCGGGCGCGGGACATCCCCACGTAGAAGACCCGGCGCTCGTTGTCCGTGAGGGTGGGAACGGGCGAGGTGGTCTTGGTGAACCGGTCACAGCCCGGCACGTCGGTCGGGTCCTCGACGGTGGCGGCCATCTGCTCGACCACCTTCTCGGTGAGGTCGGTCCCGACGTAGACGTGGTCGGCCTCGCGACCCTTCGCGGAGTGGATGGTGCCCACGCGGATCCGGTCGCGGGGCATGTCGGTGTACTGGCCCGAGGCGAAGTAGGCCTTCATCGACTTCTTCTGGAACTTGGTCACCTTCCGGACCATCTCCGAGGCGCTGACGGGGTCGGGGACGAACGGGACGTGGTCGCGGACGAAGTCGGGTTCCAGGTTCATCTCGGTCAGGTCGTCGACCCCGGCCTCTTCCTGGCGTTCGTCGATGGCGTCGAACAGGTCGTCCCGCTCGTTGGTGCCGAATGCGGTGTCGTCGAGCATGTCCGCCAGGCGCCTGGCCTGGAGGCCCGTGACGGGGTCGTCGGCGTGGACGCTCTCGATGGCCCGCACGTAGTCGTCCAGCCGGTCGGTCCACATCCGCTGGTCGGTCATCACGGTGAAGGGCATCCCCTCGGTGAGGAACTCGTCGATGAACCGGAACATCTGGTAGCGGGCCCGGAACAGCACCATGATCGACCCCTCCAGTTCGTCGTCCTCGTCGTCGTCGGCGACGGTCCGGCGGACGTCCCGCACCAGGTCGAGCATCGACGGGCGGGTCATCGCCTCGACCGTGCCGCCCTCTTTCCGGGGTTTGAGGTCCTTGTCCTGGCGCTTGTCGATGTGGCGGATCTCGTTGTTGACGGCGTTGAGGACGTTCGACGGCAGTCGGTAGGAGTTCGGGAGCACCACGTCGTCGTCGACCTCCTCGTCCAGCAACAGGGCGGGGTCGGCCCCCTGCCAGGAGTAGACGACCTGGTCGTCGTCGCCGGCGATCAGCACCCGGTCGAGGTGGGGCTTCCACTCCTCGTAGACGTCGTACTGGAGCGTGGTGATGTCCTGGAACTCGTCGATCACCAGGTTGTCGACGTTGGGCAACAGCGAGCGCTGTTTCACCCGTTCGAGCATGTCGGCGAACCCGACCAGGTCGTTCTCGCCCTTGTAGGCCCGCCAGGCGCGGACGGCCTCGGGCACGTCGACTCGGTCGTCGTCGCTGGGCCAGGTCGGCGTGTACTTGTTCCCGTCCTGTGCCCGGTCGTCGATGTCGGGCGGGAGCCGGACCTTCTCGTCGTTCCACTGGAAGGGGACGTCGTACCAGTCGGCGACGTCACGGCGGGTGCGCTGGAGCCACTGGCTGGTGGCGATTATCTTGTTCCCGAGCGTGGTCGACCGTGCGGTCCGGCGCGAGGCCCCCGAGTACTCGTCCTCGAACTCCAGGCCGTAGTCCTCACAGAACTCCTCCTTGTCGGACTCCCCCACCACGTCCCCACGCGAGAGGTTCAGGAGTTCGTAGGCCTTGGCGTGCATCGTGCAGACGTTGCCCTGCAACGCCCGCGGGTTCTCGTCGAGTCGGTCGGCCAGGCGTTCGCGGATCTCGGCCGCCGCGGCACGGGTGTAGGACACCACCAGGACGTCCCTCACGTCGACCCCCTCCTCCAGTAACTCCTCCACCCGGTCGAGTAGCGCGGTCGTCTTACCGCTCCCCGGTCCCCCAAACAGCCGGGTCACGTGCGGTTTCGAGTCGGACATTGTACCGTTGCAGGGACGGGAGAACTAAAAGTTCGATGGATTCCGTCCGAAAACCGACCGGGGAAAACAAGCCCCGGCCGGGATCCGTGGCCGGACGTGAAGCGTCCAGGCGAGCGACGGAGAGACGCCGAGATCCTGTCGCGGTACCCACCCGAAAGAAGCGGGGTCGGTGACCCCCGGAGGAGGAGTTAGTTCGCAGACAGTACTAGTTGTTCCGCGGAGAACGGGCCTCGCGCACCTCGCTCCCGTCGCGGATCTTGTCCTTACAGTCGGGGCAGACGCGAGGATTGTCGACACCCCGCGGGGTGAACACTCTCGCGTACGCCTCCGTGACAAACGCCCCACAATTCTGACATTCCGGCATTTGTGTCTCCAGTCCGAAGCCACGATATTGTGTGACATAATTGTATCGTTCTCCGTCGGGTCACCGCCCGCGGGATCGTAAGCCGTCCTTACCGGGTTCGAGCCACCCTCGCCCGCTCGATCGAAAGGGATCCCTACCCGGACCGAAGCGGTCGGCCGGCCACCGTTCGACCGCCGGCCGCGGGGTGGGCCGCCCGACGGACCGGGCGGTTCGCGGACCGGTATTGAGAAGTGGGCGGGGGAGGTATGGTACCACGGATGCTGGAGCTGGAACACCGCTTTCGGGTCGTCGACGTTCACGCCCGCCTGGATCCGCCGGAGGTCGACCCCGAGTGGGGTCGTGCGGTCGGGGCCGAGCAACTCGAACGGGAGATGCGCCAGGCAGGGATCGTGCGCTCGGTGGTGTTCCCAGGGCCCAGACCGGGCGGATACGTCGCCGCGAACAACGCGGTCGCCAGGCTGAGCGTCGAGCGACCGTTCGTCGCGTTCGCCCGCATCAGCGGCGCCCGCGAACCGGGCGACTCGACGACTGCGCGGCTTCGCAACCTCGCGGCCAAGCGCGAGGACCACCACGCCTCGCCCGAGGAGATAGAGCAGTACGCCTACGACGACCGGTTCCACGGGTTCAAGCTGGACCCCACCGTCGACGGCCTGCCCGACCGGGAGGTCCTCGACCGCCTGGAGTCGGTCAACAGGCCCCTCGTGGTCCGCGGCGGCCGCGGGTTCCCGCCCGAGGCCGTCGAGGAGGTCCTCCTCGACCGGTCGCTGACCGTGATCCTGGCCCACTTCGGCGGGCACCCGCTCAACCGGGAACTGATGGACCGGACGATAGACCTCCTGGAGGAGTACGACGACCTGTACCTCGACACCAGCCTCGTCCGCTACCGCGACCCCCTGGAACGGGCGCTCCGGGAGCACCCCGACCGGGTGCTGTTCGGGAGCGGTGCCCCGTCGAGCCACCCGAACGTGGCGGTCATGGAGGTCCTCACCCTCGACGTCCCCGAGGACACCATGCGCCGGGCCTTCTCGAAGAACCCCTCGCGGGTGGTCGACGCCCTCGCACCCGCCGGGGAGTGACCACGGCGGGCATCCCGGGACGGGTCCGTCGGACCGACGCGACCGGGGATCAGGCGGAGGGACCGTCGTGGCCCGCCTAGGCGGAGGGGCCGTCGTGGCCCGCCTCGGTGTCCGAGCGCGCGATCTGACGGAGGCGCTCTTCGCCGTCTATCTCGTCGATGACCTCCTCGACGGGCGAGGGGACCAGGGGCCGCCACTCGCCGTCCTCGACCATGGCCTGGCGGATCCGCGTCCCCTCCAGTTCGTCGCGGTCGTACATCGGGAACTCCTCGACCTCCAGGCCCGCCTCCCGGAAGAGCCTGATCACCAGCGGGTTGTGCGAGTAGATGACGTCGAAGCGGGGGCACAGCGACTGGACGTGGCTGACCCACACCGAGTTGCGCTCGATGTCCTCGATGGGGACCGTGTAGGTGACCAGGTCGAGGTCCCGCTCGAAGATTGTCTTCGTGATCATCATGATCCGTTCGCCCGCCGTGAACGGGTCGTCGACGGCGTGGGACTTGCCCGCCGATCCGATGCCGATCACCAGTTCGTCCACCTCCTCCGCGATGGTCTCGACGACGCGACGGTGTCCCTCGTGGAAGGGCTGGAACCGACCGATGAAGAAGCCCCGGGTGACTACCATATTCCGCCCCTCGACGCCGGGGAGCAAAAGGGTGACGAGATTCCGCCCGCTCCCGGCGCGACCGGCCGGCCCGCCACGGGGCGGCCCCCGGTACGCCGTGTGTACGGCCCCGGATCCGGCCGGCATCCGGCGACGCAGGGCGTGACCCCTCCAGAGCGGCCACACAGCGCCGCTCGGGGCCGATCCGGTGTCGTCCGGTCCCTCCCGAAACGACCATTTATATACCCTCGCGAACCCGGGCGTTCGAGAGATCCGGACTTTCAGGCACCGAGAGTCCCGTTTTCCGCACCACGACGAGTGTCCGCGACGGGAGAAGATATATCAAGACAAATCCCTACAATCCAGGTACAGCAAGAGCGTTCTATGAGCAACGACAGGGATATCGACGACGACCCCCCGGAGCACGGGGGGAGTGAAGAGCGGTCCGGGGAGGGGATGCCCGACCGGACCGGGAACAGCGACGGCACCGAGAAACCGGACGACCGCGACCCCTTCGAGGGGTTCGACGCGTTCGGCGACGAGGACGAGAGCGACGACTTCGGCGACGGCGTCGACATCGACGACGACGGGTTCGAGGACACCGACCTCGGGAGTACCGTCGACGCCGAGATAGACGAGGACATCGCCGAGGAGGACCTGCTGGGCGGTCTCAAGGTCGACACGACCGAGGAGATCGAGATCCCGGACAGGCTGGTCGACCAGGTCATCGGCCAGGACGAGGCCCGGGACATCGTGAAGAAGGCGGCCAAGCAGCGCCGCCACGTGATGATGATCGGCTCGCCCGGGACTGGCAAGTCGATGCTGGCGAAGGCGATGTCCGAACTCCTCCCCAAGGAGGACCTCCAGGACATCCTCGTCTACCACAACCCCGACGACGGGAACGAACCGAAGGTCCGGACGGTGCCCTCCGGGAAGGGCGACCAGATCATCGAGGCCCACAAGGAGGAAGCCCGCAAGCGCAACCAGATGCGGTCGTTCCTGATGTGGATCATCGTCGCCATCGTGCTCGGGTACGCCATCCTGAGCCAGCGGATCCTCATCGGGCTGGTCGCCGCCGGCGTGGTCTACCTCGCGTTCAAGTACTCCAGCAGGGGCAGCGACGCGATGATCCCCAACCTCATCGTGAACACCGCCGACCAGGGGACCGCGCCGTTCGAGGACGCCACCGGCGCCCACGCCGGGGCACTGCTGGGCGACGTCCGCCACGACCCGTTCCAGTCCGGCGGCATGGAGACGCCCTCTCACGACCGCGTCGAACCCGGCGCGATCCACAAGGCCAACAAGGGCGTCCTGTTCGTCGACGAGATAAACACCCTGGACATCCGGTCCCAGCAGAAGCTGATGACCGCGATCCAGGAGGGCGAGTTCTCCATTACCGGACAGAGCGAGCGCTCCTCCGGGGCGATGGTCCAGACCGAGCCGGTGCCGTGTGACTTCATCATGATCGCGGCCGGGAACCTGGACGCGATGGAGAACATGCACCCGGCGCTGCGCTCACGGATCAAGGGGTACGGCTACGAGGTGTACATGGACGACACCATCGAGGACACCCCCGAGATGCGCCGGAAGTACGCCCGGTTCGTGGCCCAGGAGGTCGAGAAGGACGGCCGCCTGCCCCACTTCGAGCGCGAGGCCGTCGAGGAGGTCATCCTCGAGGCCAAGCGCCGGGCCGGCCGGAAGGGCCACCTCACCCTGAAGCTCCGGGACCTGGGCGGCCTGGTCCGGGTGTCGGGCGACATCGCCCGCGCCGAGGGCCGCGAGTACGTCACCCGCGACGACGTGCTGGAGGCCAAGAAACGCTCCCGGTCCATCGAGCAGCAACTCGCCGACGAGCACATCGAGCGCCGGAAGGACTACGAGCTCACCGTCTCGGACGGCGACGTGGTCGGCCGCGTCAACGGCCTGGCCGTGATGGGCGAGGACTCCGGCATCGTCATGCCCGTGATGGCCGAGGTCACGCCCTCCCAGGGCCCCGGCGAAGTGATCGCCACCGGGAACCTCCAGGACATCGCCGAGGAGGCGGTCCAGAACGTCTCGGCGATCATCAAGAAGTTCTCCGACGAGGCCATCTCGGAGAAGGACATCCACATCCAGTACGTGATGTCCTACGAGGGCGTCCAGGGCGACTCCGCCAGCGTCACGATGGCGACCGCCGTCATCTCCGCGCTGGAGGAGGTGCCCATCGACCAGTCCATCGCCATGACCGGCTCCCTGAGCGTCAGGGGCGACGTCCTCCCGGTCGGCGGCGTCACCCACAAGATAGAGGCCGCCGCCAAGGCCGGCATCGAGAAGGTGATCATCCCCGCCGCCAACGAGCAGGACGTGATGATCGAGGACGAGTACAAGGAGCAGGTCGAGATCATCCCGGTCTCGCACATCTCCGAGGTGCTCGACGTCGCGCTGGTCGGCGAACCCGAGAAGGACGGCCTCATCGACCGCCTGCGCTCGATCACCGGCTCCGCCCTCGAACGCGAGGTCGGGCGCGGCTCCGGATCCCCCAGTCCCCAGTAGCGTGACCGAGTGGGGGGCCTTCGCCGGGCTGGCGGCCGTCCTGACCGCTCTCCTCCTCGCGCTCGCCCGCCTCTCCCAGTCCTACGTCACCGATCCCCCCGCACTCCCGCCCCCACCGGTCGAGGCGATCGATCACGACCCCGACGAGAACCCGGTCGGTCCGGACCCGGATCCCGGCGGGGAGTCGGCCGACCCCGACGACCAGCCAGCCGACCGCTACTTCGGGGACCACCCTTCCAACCGCTCTCCCGAGGACGGTGACTCCGCCGTCGTGGAACCGGTCGAGGGGGCCGATCCGGACGCCGGGAGGGTCGGCCCGGACGCGGGGTGGGACCGACGCGACCGGCGGCCGGTGGCCCTGGAGCAACTGGACCGCGGGCGGGATCCGGTCGGGTCGATGTCGCCCGGGGCACTGGTGGCGAACGTCGCGTTCTCCCAGGGGCTGTTCGGGTTCCTGCTGGCGGTCGGCGCGTGGCTGTTCGCGGTCCCGTCGGGTGCGCTGGGGCTGTCCGACCCGTCGGTCGGGGCCCTGGGGACCGGCCTCGCCCTCGGTGGGGGGCTGTACGCCGTCAACGAGGTCGGGGCCGTCCTCGCGGAGCGGGCCGGACTGGACCCCAGCGAGCACCTCCGCGAGCTACTGGCCCCCGAGTCGATCCGGGGGTGGGTCCTCCTGCTGGTCGTCGCGCTCCCGGTGGTCGCGGGGGTCGAGGAACTGCTCTTCCGGGCGGCGCTGGTCGGCGCCGTCGCGACGGGCTTCGGCGTGTCGCCGTGGCCCCTCGCGGTCGCCTCGTCGGTCGCGTTCGGCCTGGCCCACGGCGCCCAGGGCCGGGGCGGTGCGCTGGTCGCCGGTGGCCTGGGGCTGGTGCTGGCGGCGGCGTTCGTCCTCACGGGGAGTTTCCTCGTCGTCTTCGTCGCCCACTACGTCGTCAACGCCCTGGAGTTCCTCGTCCACGAGGGGCTGGGGGTCGACTGGACCGGCTGACGATCCGGTTGCCCGTACTCCCCGGGGCGAGACCGGGGATCCGTCCCAGAGCCTACGGGACCGTGTAAGAGTCGAGAACCCGGCTCTCCCCGTCCGGGCCCTCCCAGACGAGGCGAACGGTGTCACCGCTCCGGACGCTGTGGAGCGTTATCGAGTCCCCGGCCGATACCGTTCCCGGATCCCCGTGGTCGGCCCAGGTGCCGGTGGTGTATCCGTCGACCTCCACACGGACCGACGACGCGGGCATCGTCTCGCCGCCGTCGTGGGTGACGACCACCATCTCCGAACCGTCCGTCTGGAAGTCGAAGTTCGCCTGCGGTGCGGCCGCGGCCTGTTCGCCGCCGAGTCCCAGCACGAACGTCCCGAGCACCGCCGACAGCAGGAACAGGATAATTCCGCCGACGATGGCCAGGACGATCAGTACGACCGGTATGCCGATGATAGCCGCCACGACGATGAGCAGTATCTTGCTGGTGTCGGTTCCACCGCTTCCGTCCCCTGACATACTCTTCCGTGTCTCGGGAAGGATCATAGTGGTTACTGCCGAGGGATCGAGTGGTGGACGAAACCCGGGGGCGGCCGGATCCGCCGGTACGAAAGTTACAGTAAAATTACTGTAACAGTGTGGCGTCGCCGCGCTGGAGAGCGATCCCGGGGGATCGCCCGGCGGTGCTCTCCCCGCCCGATCCGTCCCCGAGGGGGACACCACGGGTGAGGGGCGGAGGACTAAGACGCCCGGGACGCAAGTGGGGGTATGGAGGGCGACGAGAACGTCGAGTACGAACCGGTCAGCGTCAAGACGGTGCTCGGCGAGATGAAGGACATCGCCGAGTTGCTGATCGACCTCTCGTACTCGTCGGTCCTGTTCGAGAGCCCGGAACTCGCCGAGGAGGTCCTCGAACTCGAACACGAGATGGACGTGCTCCAGTTGCAGGCGGCCATGAGCATCGTGATGGCCGGGCGTCGCCCGGAGGAGGCCGAGGCCCTGGCACCGGTGTTCGGCATCGTCGCCGGCGCGGAGAAGATAAGCGACGCCGCGGGCGACATCGCCAAGGTCGTCCTGGAGGAGGTGGGGCTCCCCTCGGCGCTGCGGGAGTCGCTCCCGGACGCCGTCGAGACGCTGGCCCGGGCGACCGTCGCCCCGGACTCGCCCTACGCCGACCGCACCCTCGGGGGGATCAACCTCGCCACCGAGACGGGGGTCAGGGTGATCGCGATGCGCCGCGACGACGACCACATCCTGAACCCGGCCCGCGACACCCGGATCCGGGCGGGGGACGTACTGTTCTGCCGGGGACCGGTCGACGGGATCGAACGCGTCTACGAGACGGCGACCGGCGAGGCGTTCGACCCGCCGGCGGCCGAGCCCTCGGCCATCGACGACCTCGAACGGGCCGTCGAGACGGTCGTGCTGATGAAGAACATGAGCGAACTCGCGGTCGACCTGGCCTACGGGAGCGTCCTGTTCGACAGCCCGGAACTCGCCGAGGAGGTCCGCGAACTGGAGGTCGAGGTCGACGCCCTGCAGTCCCGGTTCGAGGCCTGGGCGCTGCGGGCCGCCGCGTCGGTCGACGACCCCGTCACGCTCCGCGGGTTGCTCCACATCGCTGCTGCCACGGAGGTCATCAGCGACGCCGCCCTGGAGATAAGCGAGGGCGTCCTCCGCGGGGTCGGGAGCCACCCGGTCGTCGCGGCGGCCGTCCAGGAGTCCGACGAGATAATCGTCCGGGCGACCGTCGGGCCGGACGCGAACCTCGCCGGGACGACCATCGGAGAGGCCGAGGTCGAGACCCGCACCGGCATGCGGATCGTCGCGATCCGCCACGAGTCGGCGGGCGCGGACGAGCGGACGCGGTACGTCGTCTCGCCGCCGCCGGAGACGGCGATCCGACCGGGCGACGTGCTGGTCGCGAAGGGGACGCGGTCGGGTGCGGACAGACTGGCCGACTGGACGGACTGACCGATGAGCCAGAACTGGTCGCCCCGCGCCATCACCCGGGCGTTGCTCCCGGTGTTGCTCGTCCTGACGGCCCTGGAACTGGTCGCGGGGCTCACCCTGGGGTCGTTCGAGGCGACCCTGCTGGACGCGCCGACGCTACTCGTTCTCGTCCCGGTGATGATCGGGACGGCGGGCAACCTGGGGAGCATCCTCTCGGCCCGGACCTCGACGGCCTTTCACCTGGGCACCCTCTCGTTCGAGCCGACCGACGAGGACCTGCTCGGCAACACCCTGGCCGTGGTGTTGCTCGCGGTCACCGTCTTCCCCGTCGTCGGCGCGGGCGGATGGGTGATGGTCGCGGTCACCGGCGACCCGCGGCTCTCGCCCCTGACCGTCGTGACCGTCGCGCTGACCAGCGGACTGGTCATCGTCGCCCTCGCCATCGCCGTCACCCTGACCGCGACCTACGCCGCCTACCGGTTCGAACTCGACCCCGACGACGTGGTGATCCCCGTCGTCACGAACGTCTGTGACGTCCTCGGGGTGCTCGTGCTGTTCGGCGTCGTCCAGGTGCTCGTCTGAGCGTCCCGGCGGACGAGGGGGGTTCCCGCGGACCGCCCCGAGCGACCGGCGGCACCCGGTCCGGATCGCCCCGAACCGAAGGCCTTAGGCCTCGCTGCGTGAACTCCGATCCCCGTGTCCGGTCTCCCCGACGCAGTTCGCTCCGCGAGCCCTCCGAACCCCGTTCGGCTGGTGATCCTCTGGATCGGTCTCGGCCTGGCGAGGGTCGGCCTGATCGACGAGGAGCGGGTCCGCCGGACGACCGACCTGGCGTGGCCGCGGATCCTCACCGGCCTCGCCCGCATGTCCAAGAGCGCCGCCGACATCGCGATGGTCGGGATAGCGGTCGGCTCCTCGGCCATCGCGGGCGTTGGGTTCGCCGGCCCCTACTGGGGCGCGACCTTCACCCTCGGCGGTGGCCTCGCGGCGGGGACCATCGCCCTCGTCTCCCAGCGCTACGGGGCCGAGGCCTTCGAGGAACTGGGCCAGGCCGTCCGGTCGAGCGTGGTCCTCGTGCTCGCCGTGACCCTGCCGGTGGCGGCGCTGTACTGGCTGGTCCCGACCAGGCTGGTCGGCCTGCTCTCGAGCGACGCCGAGGCGGTGCGCCTGGGGGCCACCTACCTCAAGGTCGTCGCGCTGGGGGTCCCCTTCGCCGGCCTGAACCTGATCGGGAGCCGCGCGCTGATCGGTGCCGACGACGCCTGGACGCCGATGGTCGTCCGCGCCGGCGGCGCCGCCGTCAACATCGGCCTCAACGCCGTGTTCATCTTCGGCCTGGAGATGGGCGTCGTCGGGGCCGCCTGGGGGACGGTTCTCTCGAACGTCGTCGTCACCGGCGTCTTCGCCGCCGGGATGGCCGCCGGTCGGCTCCCGGGCGTCGGCGCGTTCCCCGTCACGGTCTCCCCGCGGGGCCGGTGGGTCGACGCCGCGACCATCCGCGACCTGGTCCGGATCGGCCTCCCGGTCGTCGGCCGCAACGGCGTCTGGACCGTCTCCCGGTTCCCCATGCTAGCGCTGGTCGGGTCGTTCGGGTCGACCGTCGTGGCCGCCTACGTGATCAGCCGGCGGATCTGGGGCCTGATGAACACCCCCGGCTGGGGATTCGGCCTGGCCGCGAGCAGCCTCGTCGGCCAGGCACTCGGCGCGAACGAGGAGGACCTCGCGGAGACCTACGGCCGCGAGGTCGTCCTGTTCTCGGTGGCGACGTACGTCGTCGCGGCCGCCGTCGTCCTGGTCTTCGCCGAACCGATCGTCGTCGCGTTCGTCGGTGACGCCACCGACCCGACGGTCGACGTCGCCGTCCCGCTCGTGTACGCGGCCTGCATCTCCGTCGTCTTCCAGGGCGTCACCAGCGGCGTCGCCGGCGCGCTCGACGCGACCGGCGACACCCGGTGGCCGTTCTACAGCCGTGCGCTGGGCATGTTCGGGCTGGCGATCCCGCTGACCTACCTGGGGACCGTGACCTCCCTGGGCGTCGCGGCCCTCTACCTGGCCTACCTCGCCCAGACGCTCGTCCCCGCGGCCATCAACCAGTACCGGTTCTCGACCGGCGCATGGAAGGCCATCAGCCGGGAGTTCCGCCCGGACGCGGCGCCGAGCCAGGACTGATCCCCGCCGACTGACTGTCCGTCGGGTCAGCCCCACCGGCCGAGGACGACGCTGACGTTGTCGCTCCCGCCGCCCTCGATGGCCCGGTCGATCAGTGCCTCGGCGGCCCCGGCGAGGTCCGCGCTCTCGACGACCGCCCGTCCGATCGCCTCGTCGGTGACCTCCTCGGTGAGGCCGTCCGAGCACAGGAGCAGGGTGTCCCCCGACAGCGAGACGGAGAAGAAGTCGGGGTCGACGTCCTCGGTGACCCCGAGCGCCTGCGAGAGGACGTGGCGCTGGGGGTGGTCGCGGGCGTCCTCGCGGGAGAGCAGGCCCTTCTCGACCATCTCGTTCGCGATGGACTGGTCGACGGTGACCCGTTCGATCCGCGGCGGGTCGCCGCCGACGAGGTAGGCCCGCGAGTCGCCGACGTTGACGACGACGACCTCGTCGCAGGTGACCAGCGCCGCCACCAGGGTCGTCCCCATCCCCTCCGTGCCGGACCCGGCTCCGGCGTCGAGGACCGCCTCGTTCGCCGCCTCCACCGCCCCCGTCAGGAGCGTCCGGGCCGGGAGGCCCTCCGTGTCGTCCGACAGCCCCTCGCTGATCCGGTCGTGGAAGGCCTTCAGCGCGGTCGCACTGGCGACGTCGCCGGCGGCGTGGCCCCCCATCCCGTCGGCGACCGCCAGCAGGTGTGCCCCCGCCCGGAGCCCCGTCTCGATGGCGAAGTCCTCGTTGCGGTCCCGCTCGCGCCCCAGGTCCGTCCGTGACACCGCCCGGAAGTCGTTCATCCGTGGTCTCTCGATCGGGGTTGGGCCCCGGCCGAAAAAAGCCCTGTGTGGCGGCCCCGTCACGCCACCGGACGTGGGCCGTCCCGTCGATCCCCGCAGTTCAAGTCCCCGGCCCGCGACTGGCCGACGAGTGACCCGCGTTCGCCACGCGACGAGACAGTGGCTGGGGGGACTGGTCGAGGGGTTCCCGGGGGACCTCTACGGCGTCTACCCGCTCCCGCCCGTCGAGTACGTCGGCACCCTCGACGGGGACCTGGCGACGGCGATCCGACTCGTCCGGGAGTCCGGGTACGCGTACAACGTCCCCGCGGCGACGAAGCTCCACCCCACGGACGGCCACACCGACGACGGCTCCTACCGGCGGCGGGACCCCGCCGATCCCAGCAAGCAGTGGCACGTCCACCTCTTCGTCTCCCCCGAGGACCCGGGCACCGTCGAGGTGTTCAGCCACTACGAGTACGCCCCGCTGTGGCCGATCGACCCCGCACGGAGCCGCGAACACTACCGGCCCGACTGGGGATCGACCTACCTGCCGGGCCGACACTGCGAGCGCCTGGTGGCCCTCCTCCGGGAGGAGGGGAGCTACCCCGTCCGCCGATCCCTCCCCGGGGTCCCCGTCCGCCGATCCCTCCCCGGGGTCCCCGTCCGCCGATCCCTCCCCGGGACCGGCGGCCACCGACCCGCCCTCTGTGGCGTCGTCGAGGCGGTCCCGCACCTCGCCCATCTCGACGGGCGCCCAGGTCTCGACGTCGTAGCTCAGGTCCAGCAGCCACGCCGCCCGGTCGGCGTCGCCGGCGTCGACCGTGATGGCGGCGTCCCGGCGGAACCGTTCGATGACGGCCTCGCCCGCGCGCTCCCGGTCGACCGCCCGGCGCTCCACGTCGACGATGTGCGGGAGGTCCTCCGCTCCCTCGGGGAGCGTCGGGAACGCGGTCGGCCCGGCGACCAGCCACTCCCCGTCCTCGTCGGGCGGATCGTAGGCGACCAGCCGGTAGGACTCGACGGCGTCCTCGACGGCGGCCGCCAGGGCGTCCTCGTCCAGCTCCTCGCCGGCGCGAAAGGCCGCCTCCCCGGCGGCCTCCCGGAGTTCCGCGCGGGTCAGCCCGCCGAACAGGTCGACGATCCCGGCGAGTTCGTCGCCAGTGAACTCCATCACGGCCGGATCCTCGTGGAGCCGCGGCATTAGCCTTCGGCTCGCGCCGTGGCCCGGTACCCGCCGGTCGATGGGGGTTCGAGAACGCGATGGATTCGGATCCTCCCCCCGGAATCTCCATTCACGTAGGAGGCGATCACTCCCAGGCCGAACGCGATGCCGACCTCCGTCCCGACGACGAGGATGAGTCCGATGGAGGCGAGGATCGCGACGCCGTACGCGAGGTCGACCACGAAGTCGACGCGTCTCGGGTTCATCGCGGGCCCCCGCCAACCGTAGTGTTCCGTGCATACACGTACACTCTGGTTCCAGACGTGAGTAGCTCTCCGTCGTGGTCCGGGGTCCGGGACCCTCCGCGCCCGGCGCCTGTCGAGTTGCTTAAGGGATGTCCGCGCGTGCGCCCGGTATGGTCGAGACCCTCCTCGTCGTCGGCATCGCGGTCGCCCTGTTCGTCGGGTTCAACATCGGTGGGTCCACGACCGGACCGGCGTTCGGGCCGGCGGTCGGGGCCGACGCCATCTCGAAGGTCGGCGCGGCGGCACTGATGGCGGTGTTCTTCTTCGTCGGCGCGTGGACCATCGGTCGCCGGGTCGTCCGGACGCTGGGCGAGGGCCTGATCACCGATCCCGGCGTGTTCACGCTGGAGTCGAGCATCGTCGTCCTCTTCTTCATCGGCGGCGCCCTGTTCGTCGGGAACTACTACGGCGTCCCGGCGTCGACGTCGATGACCGCGGTCGGCGCCATCGCGGGCCTGGGCGTCGCGACCGACGCGTTGAACTGGAACGTCATGGGCGAGATCGCCATCTGGTGGATCGTCGCCCCCATCGTCGGGTTCTGGGTCTCGGGGATGATCGGTCGCTACCTCTACCCGCGGATCAACCGCTGGGTGGCGATCACCAGCACTCCCGGGCCGCTGGTCGAGTGGGACCGCTCGGGGACCGTCCCGCGGCCCCGGCCCGGCCCGAACACCGAGCGACGGGAACTGGTCGGGGCCGGCGTCGTCGTCGCCATCGGGTGCCTGATGGCCTTCTCGTCTGGCACGTCCAACATCGCCAACGCCATCGCGCCGCTGGTGGGGGCCGACGTGGACATCAACCTGCTGATCCTCCTGGGATGCGGTGCCGTCGCCGTCGGCGCGTTCACCATCGCCCGGCGGACCCTGGACACCCTGGGCAACGACATCACCGACCTCCCACTGACGGCCGCCATCGTCGTCGCCGTCGTCTCCTCGACCATCGTGGTCGGCCTCTCGGCCATCGGCATCCCCGCCTCGTTCGTCATCATCGCAACCACCTCGATCGTCGGCCTGGGGTGGGGCCGGGCGACCCGGACCGCCACCGTCCCCGACCTGGTCAGGGGCGAGGAGTCCCCGGAGATCACGGTCGACGCCCTCGCGGCCGAGGAGGAGGAAGCGGAGGACGTCACCGCGATCGGCGAGGAGGAACCCGCCGACATCCCCACCGCCGCCGACCTGTTCGACCCTGCCACGACCGGCCGGGTGATCGTCATGCAGAACGTGGTTCCGATCCTCTCGACGGTCGGGGCGTACCTGGCGTTCTCGGCGCTGTTCGCGTTCGTGTGGTGAATCGCAGTCGAACATCAGGGAGAACGGGAGTCGCTCGGTTCAAAAGGTTCCGGACGGGGTTCTTCCGGAAGCCCGGACGGGCGGGCGACGTCGGGACGACGAACTACGTCTCGACCCGGAACCGGATCTCGATCTCGTCCGGATCCGGAACGACGATACCGTCGTCCCCATCGGTCACCGGAATTCGACTGATGTCGAACCGGTCTCGAAGCGCGTCGAGCGCCGCAGTGTCCGGCAGGATCACTTCGAACCAGGAGAGGCCTCTGCCGCCGACTGGCCCGGACCGGTTGGGAAACGTGTTCGCACCGACGTAGTGGTGGTATCTTCCTGACACGAAAAGGCCGGCTAGTGGCTCGGCCTGCACCTCGAACCCGATGGTAGATACACTAGTCACTGCCGTCTGCGCTGCGCTGGACGGGTGGTACTGTTTCGTATACGTAACGTCCGCGATCGAACCGGCCGTTTCACTCGTAGCAGTATCGAACCAGAAACGTCGGTTCGCTGCACCCATCCGCCGTATTCTGTACGACGGTACTGCGGGGCGAGACCGGTGGCGTAATCGACAGGCGCGGACCGGCGTCGTGACCCCGGGTCCCGGCGCTCGCCCACCGCCAACGAGCAACGCCAACGGGCCGGTCGGGGACGGCGGCCAACATTCAAGGCCGACGGACCGGTGGGGGACCCATGCGACTCGACGGGATCCGGGTGGTCGACCTCACGACGCTGTTGCCGGGGCCGTACGCCACCCAGTTGCTCGCCGACATGGGCGCGGACGTCGTCAAGGTGGAGCGGCCGGGGGTCGGGGATCCGGCCAGGGCGATGTCGGCGGCACCGGGCGCACCGGACGTGTTCTCGGCGGTCAACCGCGGCAAGCGGAGCGTCACGCTGGACCTGAAGACCGAGGCGGGGCGGGAGGCCGCCCTGGCGATCGCCAGCGACGCCGACGGCGTCGTCGAGGGGTTCCGCCCCGGCGTGGCCGAGCGTCTGGGGGTCGGGTACGACGAGATCCGTCGGGAGAATCCGGGCGTGGTCTACTGCTCGCTGACGGGCTTCGGCCACGCCGGCCCGCACCGCGACCGGGCGGGCCACGACCTCAACTACGTCGGGATGGCGGGGATGCTGGACATGACCCGGTCGCCCGACGGCGACGTCGCGATCCCCGGGTTCCCGGTCGCCGACATGGCCGGCGGCCTGTTCGCGGCGTTCTCGGTGCTGGGGGCACTGCTCTCGCGGGAACTCGGGGGAAGTGATCCGAACGGGAGCGATCCGCCGACCGGCGAACACGTGGACGTGGCGATGACCGACGTGGTACTGTCGTTCTCCCAGGCCGTCGCCGGGGACGCCCTCGGCGGTGGCGACCCGCGGGGCCGGGAGACGCCCCTGACCGGCGAGTTCCCCTGCTACGACGTCTACGAGACCGCCGACGGGGAGCACGTCACCCTGGCGGCGCTCGAACCCCGCTTCTTCCGGGCCTTCTGTGCGGCCATCGACCGCCCGGACCTGGCCGACGCACACTTCTCGACCGATCCCGCCGAGCGCGAGGCCCTCCGGGAGACGCTCCGCGAGGAGTTCCGCGCCCGGCCCCGGGCGGAGTGGGCCGACCTCGGCGAGGAGACGATGGTCGCGCCCGTCCGGTCGGTGGCCGAGGCCGTCGACAGCGACCAGGCCCGCGAGCGCGGCCTGGTCCGGGGCGAGGACGCCCCGACCGGCCTGCGGGTCGGCTTCCCGGCGATTCCCTCGGGCGGTCTCGTCCCCGACGAGTCGGTCCCCGACCCCGGCGAGCACACCGTCGAGGTGCTCGAGGCCGCCGGCTACGACGAGAGCGGGATCGAACGCCTCCGCGAAGACGGAGCGATCTGAGACACCGGCGGAAGGGCGGCGCGATCCCTCAGAACGCCTCGCCCTGCCTGCTGGCGACGAAGTGACGGATCGCGACGAACTCCTCGAAGCTCATCGGCGCCCGGCGTTCGAGTTTCTGCTGGATCTCCTTGGGGGTGAGGTCGAGGTCGACGTTGCTGGCGACGGTGTCCACGTCGAGGACGCCGGTGGACATCCCCAGCAGGACGTGGTCGCAGGCCATCTCGACGACCGTCTCGCCGTCCGGCATCCCGTCCGCGAGGGCGGCGAGGGTTCCCGCCTCCTCCAGCGAGAGGCCGCCGACCTCGCCCGCCGCGACCGCCGCGACCGTCGACCGGTCCAGGCCCGTCCGCTCGGCCGCCGCGTCGACGCCGGCCGACTCGACGGCGTCGGCCAGCCAGGCGGCGTACTCCCGGCGCAGGTCCTCGACCGATCCCCCCGGCTGCTCGCGAACCTCCTCGTGGAACATACCGGACACCAGCGGCGGGCGGGTCAAGTGAGTGTCGTCTCCCCCCGCCGGACCGGGCAAAATCGCGGCGACCGACATCCTTTTGCCCGTTCCGGGTCGTCCCTCTACTGCATGGTCGCACACGCGGCGGATCGGGTTCCGCACGCACAGTAGTCGAGCACTCGCTGGTACGTTCTCGCGACGCGCAGGAACCGACCCAGGGAGCCGTGGCGCCGACCAGGAGGGTGAATACGAATGATACGCAGTCACTCCGCCGGCGGATCGAGCGAGGGACAGTCGGGAGCGGACGGTGAGACGAGGAGTCGTGGCGAGCCGGCGGACGCCCCCGTCTGCCGGGCGGGAATCGACGCGGTCGCGGTGAAACCCGCCGAGCACGACCTCTCGCTGGCCCGCGAGGTGCCGGTCGGGACGGTCGCGGTCGACTACGAGGGCCGCGAGCACCTCCCCGACGCCGGTCTGATCCGCGAGGTGGCCACGGACAGGGAGGTCGTCGTCACCACCCCCGTCCGTGCCGACGGCTTCGACCCCCTGGGCGACGACTCCCTGCTCCGGGAGTGGCTGCCGGCCGGCGACCGGATCCGCCGGGCGGTCGTGGCCGGCCACCCCGCCTACCTCACCGAGGAGGAGCGCGGGCGGTCGGTCGCCGGGCGGTTCGGCACCGCGGTCCGGTCGGCCGACCGGCCCTGGGTCGGCACCGAGGGCGTCGAACGGATCGCCACCGCCACCGGCCAGGCCCAGTACGAACTCCTCTCGCGGGGGACCGCCGACGAGGTGGCGGCGCTCCGGGCGGCGGGCTTTGCCGCCGACCTGGTCGTCTACGCCCCCACCGTGCTGACCGACGACGAGGACGCGATCCTCGACGCCGTCGGGGGGTACGTCGCCCGCCGGGGGCCGGTCGCCGACGCGCTCCCCGAGGGTGCGAGCACCGACGCGACGGCCACGGGCCGGGCGCGGGAGGTGCTCTCGGCGGCCGCCCGCGACTACGCCCTGGTCGGGACCGCCGCCGAGGTCCGCGACCGGGTCGAGTCGCTCCGGTCGGCCGGCGTCACCACCGTCGTCGGCTACCCCGCACGGGGGATGGACGAGTTCGTGGCCTGACCGGGGGAGTGGATCCGCCCGGTCGAGTCCCCGGGAGTGGATCCACCCGGTCGAGTCCCCGGGAGTGGATCCACCCGGTCGGGACGACCGCACCGGCCCGGGGAGGTAAGTGCTCTCGGGATCCAGAGCCGGCATGGTCAGACTGGCCGAGCACACGACGACGACGGCCGCCGAGGCACTGGACGACGCCGCGGTGGCCCTGCTCCCGGTCGGGAGCACCGAGCAACATGGTCCGGCCCTCCCCCTGGGGACGGACTTCATGGCGGCGCGGGCGCTGGCCCGCGAGTTCGACGACGCCGACCGGGCGGTCGTGCTGCCGACGGTCCCGGTCGGCGTGAGCCCCCACCACCGGCAGTTCGACGGGACGCTGTCCGTGACCCCCGAGACGTTCGAGCGGTACGTCGAGGAGACGGTGGCGTCGCTGGCCGAACACGGGGTCCGGAAGGCGGTCCTGGTCAACGGTCACGGCGGCAACACCGACGCCCTCTTCCGGGCGGCCAGGACCCTCCGCGACGACCGGACGGCCTTCGCGCCCCCGTGGAACTGGTGGGACGCGCTGGGCGAGTTGCCCGAGGAACTGTTCGACGGGCACGGGAGCCACGCCGGGGCCGTCGAGTCCAGCGTGATGCTGTCCGTGGCCGAGCACCTCGTTCGGGAGGACGCCCTGGCGGAAGCAGAGGCCGGCGCCAGCGAGGGCTGGGGCCGGACCGTCCACGGCGCCGAGGTGGGCTTCGACACCGCCGACTTCAGCGAGAGCGGGGCCGTCGGCACCCCCACCGAGGCGAGCGTCGAGGCCGGGAAGCGACTGTTCGGGCGGGCTGCCGACGAACTCGGGGCGCTCGTCGGGTGGCTGGCCGACCGGCCCGTCGAGGAGTGCTGGCCGCGGGAGCACCGGTGATGGCGGGCGATCCGGAGTCCGGGAAGAGCGAATCGCCGGGCGATCCCCCCGCCGAGTCGGGGCCGACCGTTGCGGTCGTCGGGGCCGGGGCCGTCGGGACCACCGCGGCCTACGACCTGGCGATGCGGGGCGCCGACGTGACCCTGTACGACCGGGGATCCGTCGGGGCGGGCGCCACGGGCCGGGCCGCCGGGGTCTGCTACGACGCGTTCGCCCGGGCGGTCGACGGGACCCTCGCGGAGCGGTCGCTCGAACGGTTCCGGGCGCTCTCTGGGTCGGGCGACGTCTCGTTCGAGGAGTGCCCCTACGTCTGGCTGGCCCGGTCGGGCGACCCCCGGCGGGTCGCTGCTGTCCGGGAGGGCCTCGTGGACATGGAGCGCAACGGCCGGGACGTGACGGAGGTCGACCCCGACGACCTGGCCGACCGGTTCCCCGTGCTCTGGACCGAGGACGTCGGCGTCGCGGCGGTGACGACGAACGCGGGCCGGACCGACCCCGGGAGCTACGCCGAACTGCTGGCCGACCGCGCCCGGCGGGCGGGTGCCGAGGTGGTCCCGGAGACGCCGGTCGCGGTGCGGACCGACCCCGCGCGGGTCGTGGTCGACGGCGAAGACCGGGCGGTCGACGCCGTCCTCGTGGCCGCCGGCGCCCACACCCCAGGCCTCCTCGCGGACGCCGGAATCGGTGTCCCGGTCAAGCCCTACCGGGTCCAGGCGCTGACCGCCACGCTGGGGGCGGACGGCGGCGTCGAGGAGTACGGGGCGCCGATGGTCTACGACGCCACCGGCGGGTTCTACGTCCGGCCGCACCCCGAAGGGTTGCTGGCCGGCGACGGGACCGAGGAGGTCGAGGCCGACCCCGACGACTACGACGCCGACGCCGACCGCGGCTTCCGGGAGGGGATGGTCGGGCGGATCCGCTCGCGGCTCCGCCTCTCGCCCGAGGTCTCCCGGGCCTGGGCCGGCCTCTGTACGGCCACGCCCGACCGGGATCCCCTCCTGGGCAGGGTCGCCGAGGGCGTCCACGTCGCCACGGGGTGGCAGGGCCACGGGTTCATGCGTGCGCTCGCCACCGGCGAGGCCGTCGCCGGGGCGATCCTCCGGGGCGATCCCGCCCCGGTCGAGGCGTTCGACCCCCGCCGGTTCGACGGCGACGAGGAGTTCGAGATCCGCGAGGGGATGGCGATCGAGGAGAACTGACTGCCGTCGGGCCGTCACGCCCCCGGTCCGAACCCGACGACGGACCCGTCGACGGAGACGTAGACCGCGCCGCCGGCCGGCGTGATCCCGATGCCGTATCCCCCTTCCCCGGGGTCGAGGTCCCGGTCGACGTCGTACCGCCAGAGTCGCTCACCGGTTTCGACGTCGGCCGCCAGCACCTCCTCCCGGGCGCGGGCGTACACGACCTCGCCGGCGAGCGCGACGGGGATCCCGTCCGCGTCGAGGGTCCCGACCCGTTCGCCGTCCGTGCTGTCGAGGACGGCGATGGCGTCGTCGACCTCGGTGTAGAGCCGATCCCCGGCCACGATCGGGGGATAGGCACCGCCCAGTTCGCGTCGCCAGCGAACGGTCCCGTCGGCGGGGTCCAGGGAGACGACCTCCCGCCCGGGGCGGTTTTCGTTGACCGTGGCGAAGGCGGCGCCGTCGTCGAGGACCGGGACCCGGAACTCCGACACCGACTCGGAGACCGTGTACAGCACCTCGCCGGTGGTCGCGTCCAGGCCGACGAGGCCGTCCTGCGTGCCGATCATGAGTCGATCCCCGGACACCGACGGGGAAGTCCGCGCTTCGGACGGGAGTTCGGTCCGCCACCGCTGGCGGCCGTCGAGACCGAAGGCGCGGACCTGCGGCGGCGTCTCCTCGAACCCGCCACTCCCCACGAACACGGCGTCGTCGGTGACGACCGGGGGATAGCCGATCCCGTCCATCCCGTGCTCGGGTCCCCGCCAGTGGAGGGCGTCCCGGTCCGCGGCGGTACAGAAGACCTCGCCGAACGCGGTCGTGTACACCCGGTCGTCGGTGGCGGGAGGGTGAACAGCACCCCACCGTCCAGCACTGCCCGGCGTCCGGCGTCGAGTCGCCAGTACCGTTCCGGGTCGCGGAGCCCCTCCCCGTCCGGGTTCGCCGCGGTGTGACCCGCGTCGAACCGGTCCATCGGCCACTCGCCGTCCGGGTCCAGGGGCGGATCCCCCGGCGGGGACCCGTAGCCAGGGGCCGGGTCGTCGGTCGGGGTCGGATCGGTGTCGGTGGTGCCGTCCGCAGTCGCCGGATCGGCCGCGCCGTCGTCGGTCCGCCCGCCCGTGGTCGCGCCCGTTCCGCGGGCGGTCCGTTCGTGGGTCGAACCGGACTCCGATCCCGGGGATTCGACGGCGGAACACCCGGTGAAGCCCGGGAGCGTGAGGGAGGCGAGCGTTGCCAGAAGCCGGCGACGCGACCGGCGACCGTCCATACCGGGACCGGGCACCGCCCCCCTGAATATTTTGTGCTGATTACAGTTTCGCGCCCGCCGACGCGACCGGTCCCCCGCTCACCGGATCGGCCGGTCCCGCGGATCAGAGTTCCTCGACGGCCTCCTCCACTCTGTCTGCGGGGATCGGGGAGATCCAGTCGTCCATGACCCACCGGCCGGCCACCCGGCGGTCGCCGTCGAGGACGAACACGGCCCGGTGGGCGGTGCGGGCGCCGTCCATCCCCTCCCGGTCGGTCAGCAGTCCGTAGGCCCCGATGGCGTCCCCGGCGGTGTCGGAGAAGGACCGGAACGGGGAGTCGATCGACCGCAGGAAGGCGTTCTGGGCGTAGGGGCCGTCCCGGCAGACCCCCAGGACGGGCACGGGGAACTCGTCCCACCCCCGGCGGTCGTACCGGCCCCACCAGTTCTCGGCGACGGCGCTGAACGCGAACGCGTAGAAGACGAGGACGCACCCCCGGTCGCCGGCGGCGTCCGACAGGTGGGCGGCCCGGAACGTCTCGCCGTCACAGACCAGGGCCTCGAAGTCCGGCGCGCGCTCACCGACCTCGGGGGGTTCCGCCCCGAGACGGGTCGGTTCCCCTCCGTTCGCTGGATCCTCGTCCCCGCCGGCCCCCTCGTTGTCGGTCACGGGTCAGTCCAGGTCGTGGGGGTCCAGCCCCGGGTCGTGGACCGCCGGTGCGCCCAGGGCCAGCACCGCGCCCTCGTCGCCGCCGAGGTAGCGGTGGCCGTGGCCCACCTCCGGCTTCGCCACCCAGAACGCGCCGGGGCCGACCTCGCGGATCTCCGTCTCGCCCGAGCGGCCGAGTTTCAGCGAGAACTCCCCCTCCAGGACGAAGTACAGTTCCTCCTGTTCGCTGTGGGCGTGATACGCGATCTCCTCCCCCGGCTGGAAGTACCAGATCTTCGCCTGCATCTCCTCCAGGCCGAGGACCTCGTCGATGGCCCGGATGTCGAGGTCCGGCGGCACCGCGTCGATCTCCGAGAGGTCGGTGCGGTCGACGTCGTCGGTGTGGACCACCTCGTAGTCCATGGGGGTCGTTCACACCCCCGGACCATAAGCGTGGGCCAGCGCCGGAGGTCGGTCGTTCGGGAGAAGATCGCCCGGAAGCTCGGGGACGGTCGATCGTCCCCGGGCTGGATCCGACCCGCCCCCGACACGTTTTATCCTTCCCCGTCGTAGCCCCGTCATGGCGATAACAGTTCTCTCGGCCGACGAGTACCAGGCACAGGAGTTCGACGCGGTGCTGGTCCGTGAGCGAACCGTGCTGTGCATCGACGACGAGGAAGACCGGCTCCGGATGATCCCGCTGGAGAAGGTCAACCACGTCGACGCCGCCCCGGAGACGATGCTCTCGGGCCGGGACGTCCCCGAGTCGTTTTACGGGGGATGTGAGTGCGGGTTCGTCGAGACCGAGTCGTTCCCGGACCTGCAGGAACACATGGCGGAACTGGACCGGGACACGGTCTGAGCGGTCCCGGGTGGGATCCGCCCCGTCCGACGGTCCACGCTCACCGCGTGGCACGACGGGCGAGCACGTAGACGAGGACGGCGAACAGCAACGGTCCGAGGACGCCCTCGACGGCGGCGACGGCGTTGCCCGGGCCGACCGGCTGGTAGGAGGAGACGCCCGTCGAGAAGGTGGCGAGGCTGAACTGGAGGCTCTCGGCGACGGTCGTCGCGATCCCCGCCGGATCGTCGGGGTAGACCAGGGGGTCCCCGCCGGCTGGCCTGGCCCACCCCAGCGGGTACAGCAGTGCGGAGACGAGGACGACCGCGAGGCCGGCCACGACCACCCGGCCGGGGCGCTCCCCGTGGCGGGTCACGAGGTTCGCGGCGACCGACCGGCCCCACCGGAGCCAGCGGCCGTCCTCGCGGTACTGGCGGCGGCGGACGTCCTTGCGCCGGAGGTAGGCGTCGATCTGCAGGTCCGGGTAGCCGTTGTCCCGGGCCAGCGACTCGCGGACCCGGTAGCTCTCGGCGGCCTTCCGGAGGTCGGTCACCTCCTCCGGGTCGGGCGTCCCCGCACCCCCGGCGGCCTCGGCATCGGCCGCCTCCGCGCCGGCCGCCTCGTCTCCCTCGGCATCCGGGTCGCCGGGTCCGTCGGCGTGGTCCGACTCGTCGTCCGGGGTCGCCTCTCCCGGAGCGTCCCCGTCCTCGGAATCCGCGGTCCCGTCCGGATCACCGGATCCGTCCGAGTCGGCGTCCTCCTGCGGGTCCTCGCTCCCGGACCACTCCGGGTCGTAGGGGACCCGGTCGCCCAGTTCGGTGCGGTCGTCGATGCCGGCCCCTTCCATCGAGGCGCCGTAGTGGCGGAGGCCCCGCAGGTCCGCGCCGGCGAACTCCGCCCGGTTGCACCGGGTGCGCTCGGCCTCCACGTCCCGGAGGTCGGCCTCGCGAGCGTCGGCCTCGGTCAGGTCCGCGCCCGAGACGTCTGCGCCGCTGAGGTCGGCCTCCCGGAGAGTGGCCTCGTGGAGGTCGGCCTTCCGGAGGTCGGCACCCCCGAGGGAGGCCCCGCGCAGGCCGGCCTCCGAGAGGTCCGCCCGCATGGCGAAGGCGTTCTCGCAGTTCGCGGACCGCAACCGCGACCCCCGCAGGTCCGCCTCGATGAGGTCGGCCCCCGAGAGGTTCGCCCGGTGGAGGTCGGTCCCCGGCATGTCCGCGCCCTGGAGGGTCGCGCCCCGGAGGTCCGCCCGCTTGAGGTCGGCCCCCGAGAGGTTCGCCTCCCGGAGGTCGGCCCCCCGCAGGTTCGCGCCGGTCAGGTCGGCGTCGGTCAGGTTCGCACCCCGCAGGTCCGCCTCCGAGAGGTCGACTTCCTTCAGGGTGGCGTTGGACAACCGCGCCCGGCGGAAGGACGCCCCAGTCGCCGTCGCGCCCCGCATGTCGGTGCGCTCCAGGTTCGTCCCCTGGAGGTTCGCCTCCCGGAGGTCGGCCTCGAACAGCGTGCAGTCGGCCAGGCGCACGTCGACGAGGGTCGCGCCCCGCAGGAAGGCCCCGTCCAGGCGTTCGCCCCCCTGCCCGATCCACCGGTCGCGGGTGTCCCGCGGTTCGACGGTCCGGCCCGCGATGCGGTCGGCGGCGAGCAACTCCCCGGGCTTGTCGGTGACCCGGGCGTGCCAGACGCACCGCTTCTCGGTTTTGGTCGACCGCCCGCAGCAGTGGGGCTTGAAGTAGTCGGAATCCGGCTCGAAGGTGTACGTACACCGATCACCAGTGCGGGTGACTGTCTCTCGGCTCGGGCCGGATTTGGACATACAGGTTCGATTCCGCCATGAAACTTATATGTTAGCGAATGATTCAGACCCCGAACGTAGCTGAAAAAGAACGTAATGCAAGAGAACGCGACCGGTCCCGGGAGGCGGACGATCCGGCCCTCTCCTGGCGATCCGTCCGGTTCCTGGGATCCGGCAGCCGGTATCGGATCCGACCGTCTTCGGGGAATCCTGACGTGTCCAGGGAGCCCGCGTCCCGCCGGACGCCGGCGGCGTCGGTCGTCCGGTCGTGGTCGCTGTCCGCCGAACGCCGGCGACGTCGGGCGTAGATATTTGGCCCTCGCGGCCCCACCGGCGGCCATGCGACCGACCGACCGATCCGCCGGCCGAGGGGGAGGGATCCGGTGATGGACGCCGACGCGCACTCGAACGAGGACCTGGACGTGGCGGTGAGCGACGACGGCCTGGTGGTCCGGGCGACCATCGACCGGCCGGACCAGCGCAACGCCCTGAACGAGTCGGTCTTCCGGGGGCTGTTCTCGACCCTGGCGGCCGCCGACGAGGGCGACGTCCGGGTGGTCGTGATCCGTGGCGCGGGCGGGAACTTCTGTTCGGGCGGGGACCTCGCCGAGATGCCCATCGGCCAGGGTGCCCAGGCCTACCGCGAGGGGTTCTCGGGGCTCTCGCGGCTGATAGAGCGGATGCAGTCGATTTCGGCGCTGACCGTTGCCGCCGTCGAGGGGTACTGCCTGGCCGGTGGCCTGGGCCTGGCGACCGCCTGCGAGTTCGTCGTCGCCAGCCGCGAGGCCACCTTCGGGACCCCGGAGGTCGACGTGGGCCTGTTCCCCGCCCAGGCGATGGCACCGATCATGCGCACCGTCCACGAGAAGCGCGGGCTGGAACTGCTCTTTACCGGGGAGCACGTCGACGCCGAGGAGGCCCACGAGATGGGGATGATCACCCGGCTGGCCGATCCGGACGAGTTCGAGGCGGAACTCGACGACCTGGTGGGGGAACTGGCGAGGAACAGCCCCGTGATGGTCTCGATGGGCAAGGAGGCCTACTACGACCAGCGAGAGATGGACTTCGACCGGGCACTGGCGTACCTGCGGGAGGTGATCGCCCTCCTCGCGATGAGCGAGGACACCGAGGAGGGCATCAACGCCTTCCTGACCGACCGGGACCCCGAGTGGCGCGGGCGGTAACTGGCGGGGCCGTGACCCGTCCCTCGAAGGGGCGCCCGGCGGTCCGAACCGCCTCCCGGCGTTCGCTCCCCGGCGAAGGAGGCCCCGGCGACCGGGAGGATACGCTCTCGCACCCCGGCCGGCGTGGCCGTCGCGACCCTCGGCCAACAGTATAAGCCCCCCGGACCGGAACCTACCGGTCATGTCCATCATGGACGAGCAGGAGTCGCTGAAGGGCAACGACCCCGAGAAGGTGGTCGTCTCGGCGGCCCTGACCGGCGCCCTGACGACCCGCGACCAGTGCGAGGCCATCCCCTACACGCCCGAGGAGATAGCCGAGGAGGCCGCCCGCGCCCGGGAGGCCGGCGCCGCGGTCGCCCACATCCACGCCCGGACCGAGAACGGGTCGCCCACGTTCTCCACCGAGACCTACCGGGCGATCCACGAGGAGGTGCGGGAGCGGACGGACGTCGTGATCAACTTCTCCACCGGAGCACTGGACACGCCGGTCGAGGAGCGCCTGGACTACGTCCGGGAAGTCCGGCCGGAGGTGGCGGCGCTGAACATGGGGTCGATGAACTACGCGAAGTACTCCGACCGCCGCGAGGACTTCGTGTTCGACGTGGTCTTCGACAACCCCTTCCGGGAGATCCGGCAGTTCACCGAGACGATGCTGGACAACGGGGTCACGCCCGAACTGGAGTGTTTCGACACCGGCCACGTCGGCAACCACCGACCCCTCGTCACGGAAGGTGCCCTGGAACACCCCCTCCACTTCAGCCTGATCATGGGCGTCCTTGGCGGGATCCCCGCAAGCGTCGGAAACCTGGCCCACCAGGTCCGCCAGTTGCCCGACGACGCCACCTGGCAGGTCATCGGGATCGGTCGCGACCAGTGGCCCCTGGTCTCGGCCGCCCTGGCGATGGGCGGCAACGTCCGGGTCGGCCTGGAGGACAACTTCTACCTCCCCGACGGCGAGATGGCGGACTCGAACGCCGACCTCGTCGCCAAGGCCGCCGAGATGGCCCGCAACGTCGGCCGCGAACCGGCCACCCCCGACGAGGCACGCGAAATCATGGGGATCGGGGAGTAGGAGCGCACCGGACCGGGGAATCGGATCGCCGGACCACCGGAGAAGAGCCCGGATCAGACCTCGGGAACCGGTTCGCCTGTCACCTCGAAGACCAGCCTGACGGATCGACCGACGGCGGCCCGTTGCTCCTCGTCGGGCCAGGCGTTGCGCGGGAAGTACTCCTCCAGGAACTCCCGGACCTCCGCCGGGGTGGCGTCCTCGACGGGCTTGGCGTAGTGGTTGCCCATGAAGTCCGCGAAGGCGGCGGCGTTGTCGCCGTGGACGTCGCCGTGGGCCGCCCGGACCTCCGCGACCACCTCGCGGTTGTGGGCGTCCAGGTCCGCCCACTCGTCTGGGTCGCCGCTCCCCGAGAGGGGGACCTCGACGGCCCGGTCGACGTCCTCGACCCTGTCCGGTCGGATCGTCCCGTCGTCGACCCACTCCTCGGGGTGCACCACGAGCGTCTCCTCGCCGTCGTCCTCCCGGCGCACCCTGGCGGTGAACCCGTGGTCGGCGAGGAGGTCCGCCCGGTCGGCCTCGTAGGCCTCGCGCTCGCGGTCGTCGGCCGCCCGGCGGGCCTGGCGGGTCAATCGCTCGGCCTCCGCCACCACCTCCTCGGGGAGTTCCTCGCCCTCCGCGTCCTCGGCCTCGTGGTCGTGCATACCGGAAGTCGGGGTCGGGTGCCCCTCTACCCTTCGATCCCGGGTCCCGCAGACCGTCGCCGGGCCTCGCCGTTCGCCGCCGGTCGAGGGGAGCGGCGAACTTTGATACCCCTGGGGACCGATCCCCCCGACATGGACGTCTCGCTCCCGAGCCGACAGCAGTTCATCGCGTTGCTGTTCGTGATGAGCCGGCGACGTCGGGAGCGACCGGATCCGGCGACACCGCCAGCACCCGGCGACGTCGGGAGCGACCGGATCCGGCGACACCGCCAGCACCCGGCGACGTCGGGAGCGACCGGATCCGGCGACGCCACCGCCAGCACCCGGCGACGTCGGGAGCGACCGGATCCGGCGACGCCACCGCCAGCACCCGGCGACCCGGCGCTCACCGGTCGTCGGACCCGTCCTCGTCGGCATCCACGTCCTCCTCGTAGGGCGGGAGTGCGGCCACGTCCTCGGCGGTCGGCTCCCTGTCGTCGGGGAGCCGTTCGATGCAGGTGTAACAGAGGAAGTGCTCCGAGCCGTCGGAGAGTTCGAGGGTGATCCCCCCGGTCTGGGTCCCCTCCATCGTCCAGAGGTTGGCGATACCCCCTGCAATGGTGACGTCGCGGCCACAGCCGTCGCAGGGGTCGGTGCTCATGTCCCCACCCAGGTACCCACCGGGGAAAACCGTTCCCGTTCCGGCGCAAGACCGGGGGATCCGGGACGGCGATCCGGGGACCGGGACGTTTTCCCCCCGGAGCGGGAACGGGCGGTATGCGCGTGGCGATCCTCGGGTGTGGCTACGTGGGACTGGAACTCGGGCGACGGCTCACGGACGCGGGCCACGGGGTCGTCGGGGTCCGGCGCTCGGAGTCGGGACTGGCCGACGTCCAGGCGGCGGGGGTGACGCCGGTCCGGGCGGACGTGACCGACCCCGAGTCGCTGTCGGCCGTCGGGGACGTCGACGCCGTCGTCTACGCCGTCAGCGCCGGCGGGCGGGGCGTCGAAGCGGCCCGGGAGGCCTACGTCGAGGGACTCCGGACCGCGATCGACGCCCTCGGGGACCGGGACGACCCGCCGGACCGCCTGGTCTACACGGGCAGCACCGGCGTCTACGGCGACCACGGCGGCGAGTGGGTCGACGAGTCGACGCCGCCGGCCCCCGACACGGAGCGCGGCGAGGTGCTCCTGGAAGCGGAACGGATCGCCCGCGAGCGGAGCGAAGAGCGAGGGATCGACGGCACCGTCGCCCGGTTCGCTGGCCTGTACGGGCCCGACCGCTACCGGATCGACCGGTACCTCGACGGTCCGGTGACGGAGGGGTGGCTCAACCTCCTCCACCGCGCGGACGCCGCGGGTGCCGTCGCCCACCTCCTGACGGAGGACCTGGCCCGGGACGAAGTGGTGCTGGTCGTCGACGACGAACCCGTCCGGCGGCCGGACCTGGCCGCGTGGCTGGCGGAGCAGGTGGGAGCGCCGGCGCCGTCGACCCGGACCGTCGCGGAGCGCCTGTCGGGGAGCGACCTCCCCGAGGGGTCGCGGGCACGGATCCGGGCGGACAAGCGCTGTTCGAACGCGAAGCTCCGGGGCCTGGGCTACGAGTTCGAGTTCCCGACCTACCGGGAGGGCTACCGCGAGGCGGTCGAAGAGTACGCGTCCGGGGAGTAGTCGCCGGATCGATCCACTGTCGGACGAGAGGGATCGACCGTGGATCCGGACCCGGAACTGCCCGGGGACCGACACTACTTTTCACGGTGATACTTCCTAAGTATTTTTAGCATAGGAGGAGACTAACGACGGTAGCAGACGATGAACGAGTGGAAGGCGGTTACTACTACGGGGCGTGGGTCTCCCCGACGGCGGGTCGACTCTAGGGGGGCGCGGGGGCGCGGAGCATGATAGGGGACCACGACGAACTCGTGCCGCTGCTCGATCGGATCATGACCGACTACCGGGACCGGCGGGACTTCTTCGGGGGGCGGACCCTCCCGGCCAACGCGGTCCTGGAGGAGACGGCCTTCGCCGACCGGCCGAAGGCGCTGTACCTGACGTTCACCTGCGTGACCGACCACATCCACAACGTGATCGGCCGGACCAAACAGAAGGCCGGCGAGGACGGCCTCTGGTGGGTGTGTGCGCGTCTCCTCCAGAACGACCCCTGGCTGTTCGACCCGGCGGAACTGGTCGGCAACGACCGGCGCTCGGACCTGGAGACCCGGTTCAAGCGCATCGACCTGATGGACGGCCGCGACCCGGACTGGTGGTACCGCACCGCGACCATCCTCGACCGGGAGTTCGACTCGGACCCACGGAACCTCCTCCAGCAGTACGACTACGACGCGGTGCGCCTGGAGGCCGCCATCACCGGCCGGTACGACTTCCCCGGGCTCTGGGGCCGGAAGAACTGCCCGCGCTGGCTCCGGCTGATGAACGACGAGATCCACGGCCTGGAGAACCTCGAAGCGATCGACGTCCCGGTGGACTTCCACATCGTCAACGTGGTCGCCCAGCTCGTCGAGGCCGAGATCGACCCCCGCGACGAGGAGGACGAGGAGGTCGCCCGACAGCTCTGGCGCGAGGTCTGCGACCGGCAGGGGTACGCCCCCGTGCAACTGGAACTGCCCGTCCGGTTGCTCAACCGCGACTGGCACGCCGGCGGTCAGGAGTACGTCGACGCCATCACGGACAGCGGCCCGGAGTCGACCGTCGCCGCCGACGCCGCCTCGAACGTCCGGTCGAGCCCCAACTGATCCGCCGGACCGGCCACCCCTGCCGGGCGAGCGTTCACCGCCGTCGAGTAAGGCTTACCTGTCGAGACCACCGCGTAGCCGTATGGCCGAGAACCGCGTCGTCCAGGGGCGGATGGTCACCCCGAAGAAACTCGCCGAACTGATCGAGGGCGAGTCCGTCATGGACGCCGAACCCATCGAGGACGCCGACCGGGAGTGCCCCGACTGCGGCGGGGACGTGATCACGGTCGGCTACATGCCCAGCGTGACGGAGTTCGTCACCGGCTACAAGTGCCAGGACTGCGACTGGAGCGAGACCGACCGCGACTGAACCACGGGCGGCGCGGCTAGCCCGTCCCTTCGTGGGTGTGGTGGCAAAAGTACAGCCGCGGCCCCTCCTCCCCGGCTACCGGATCGACGCACACCCGCCGATACCGGTCGTTGTCGTTCGGCGCGATCACGAGTCCGTCGTCGTGGGCCGACACCGAGTCGTAGTCGTCCCCACGGGCCGGACGCGCCGGGGGCGCGTCGTCGGGAACCTCGACCACGGCGAGGGTCGGGCCACCGCCGGCCTAATTCCGTCGGTCGCGGCGAGCGTAACCGCCAGTACCGGTGTGTAGTCCGGGGACCGGACGCTGGGTTTTACTACCCGGCCGCCGGATCCCACGGACCAGTGCGCGTACTCTGTGCCGGTCACGTCAACTGGGACGTCACCCTCCGGGTGGACGGCCTGCCCGACCCGGACGGCGAGGCGCGGATCGTCGACGAACACCAGTCCGGCGGGGGGAGCGCCGCCAACACCGCCAGCGTGGCCTCGACGCTTTCCCTGTCGGCGGGGATCCTCGGGAGCGTCGGGACCGACCGCCACGGCTGGCAGGCCCGCCGGGAACTGGTCGACGCCGGGGTCGACGTGAGCCACCTCGTCGAGACGGGCGTGGGCACGGCGGTGAAGTACCTCGTCGTCGACCCCGACGGCCGGGTGATGGTACTCGGCGACGACCGGGGCAACGAGGCGTTCTCCCCCGACGACGTCTCCCTGGCGACGATCCGTGGCCTGGACCACCTCCACCTGACGAGCCAGCGCCCGTCGACGGGCGCGGAACTCGCCACGATGGCCGCGGAGGTGCGGGTCCCGGTCAGCGTCGACCCCGGGCGCCTGGTCGACCGCCGGGGCTTCGAGGGCGCCCTCGAACACGCTGAGTACGTCTTCGCCACCGAACGGGAGGCCGAGGCCCTGGGGATCGACCCCGACGACCCGGCGGACCGGCCGGGCGACCGGGCCGTCGTGGTGAAACACGGCCCCGACGGCGCGGAGGTCCGCACCCCCGCCGGACGGTGGGCGAACCCCGGCTACCGGATCGATCCCGTCGACACGACCGGGGCCGGCGACGCGTTCGCCGGCGGCTTCCTGACGGCGCTGGTCGACGGGTGGGACCCGCGGCCCGACGCCGGCGACGGAGACGGGGGAGACGACGGATCCGGCGACGGAGACGACGGATCCGGCGACGGAGACGGGGGAGACGAGGGCGGATCCGACGACGACCCCGACTACGACCGGATCCTCGCGGCCGCCAACGCCTGCGGGGCCATCGCCGCCCGACAGACCGGCGCACGGGTGCGGATCACCCGACCGGACGTCGAGCGGTTCCTGGCGAAGCGGGCCTGAGTGGATTCGATCCCACGGCCCCTCGCGCGGAACCCCGGATCAGTCGCCCCCGTCGCCGTCCCCGTCCGCTTCCTCCCCGTACCTGTCGGCGACCCGGCGGAGCGTCTCGACGGCCCGGCGGCGGCGCTCGTCGGTGGCGGCACCCCCGTACCGGCCCACCTCGAACACCTCGCCGAGTGCCCCGACGTCCTCGGGAGCGAGGCCGACGGCCTCGACCTCGCGGGCGAACCGCTCGGGCGAACACGACTCCGGGTCCCGGAGCGACAGGGACCGGAGCATCGACAGCCAGGCGGCGTAGACCTCGTCGCGGCCGGCGTCGTCGGCGAGCGCGTCGGCCGCCACCGACGCCGCCCCGGCGAACTCCGGCAGGGTCGGGTGGTCGGGGCCGGCGTCGTCGGTCGATCCCTCCGCGGTCCCCGCCCGGCCCTCGAGCCACGCCGCACCCGCCAGCAGGAGGACGAGCACCGACGCCTGCACCGGCGCGGACGTCACCCACGAGTTCGACCCACCGCTACCCCAGCGTGGGCCGCCGTAGGGGAACCAGCCGATGCTCATCGCGGACTCCGGCGGGGGAACGGCCGCCCCGGTCCTCGCCAGGAGTCCGACGCACGCCAGGACCGCGACCGGTCCGACGATCCGTCCGAGTGTCGGAGCGAACCTCGTTCGGTTCACGCCCGGGCCATCGACCGGGTCCACCAAAGTCCCTTCGCAGTCGTCAGTCGTCGACCGGAGATCCCAGGGGGATCGCGTCGCCAGTCGATGACCGGATGGCCCGCGAGGGATCGTATCGTCGGCTGTGGACCGGAGATCCCAGGAGGATCGCGGTGGACACCGGCGACAGGGAAGGGGCTTCTTACAGTAAACTTACCGTAAAAGGGGCGGGACTCGCGACTTCCGGACACGGGGCCGTCCCGGGCGGGGACGGTGAGGCCGTGATCAGGCGCTCTCCTCGTCGCTCTTCAGCTCCTCGAGTTCGCTCTCGACGGCCTCGTCGGAGACGCCGGAGGTGTCCACCTCGGTACTCCCGCCGTCGCCGGCCGCCTCGGTCTCGAGTTCGACCTCCTCGTCGCCGGACTCGACGGCCTCCTCGCCCTTGACGTCGGCCTTCAGGGTCTCCAGTTCGGCGTCGACGGCACCCCCACCGAGCGATTCCAGTTCGCGGTCGATGGAGTCCTTGCCGGCGAGCTGGTCGTCCAGGACGCCGGACTCCTCGAGTTCGTCCAGCGCGGCGGCCCGGGCCTCCATGTCCTGGGTGCGCTCCTCGGCACGCTCGATGGCCCGACCGACGTCCTCCATCTCCTCCCCGGCGCCGGTCATGGCCTCGGTGACGCGGGCGCTGGCCTCGGCGGCCTCGTGGCGGGCCTTCAGCGTCTCCTTGCGGGTGCGGAACTCCTCGATGCGCCGCTGGAGCTTCTCCTTTTTGTCGACGAGCTGGTCCTGGGTGTTCTGGAGACTCGCTATCTGGGTCTCCAGCTCCTCTATCTGGTTCATCTTCGCCTTCTTCTTCTCCAGCGCACGACGTGCCAGGTCCTCGCGGTCCTGTTCGACCGCCTGGCGGGCCTGGCGGTTGTGCTTCTCGACGTTCTCCTCGAGGCGCTTCTTCTGCATCTCCAGGCGCTTCTTCTGCGTGGTGAGGTCCGCGATCCCCCGCTTGACCTCCTGGAGTTCGTCGCGCATCTGCTCGTAGGAGTAGTCCAGCGTCTCGTCGATGTTCTCGCTCCGGTTGAGAACGGCGTTGAGTTTCGACCGGATGACGTACGAAAGTCGCGAGAGCACTCCCATGGGGCCACGTAGCGACCGCAGGGGTAAAAAGGCACACGACCGACCGACGGGCATGGACCTGCCGCTCCCCGGCGGACGCGACGTTCGCGCGACCCTCTCGGACCCGGCGGATCCACCCTCCCCCGACGAAGCCGGCGACGCGACCCCTGGGGCGGTCGCCGCCTGCCCGCCCCACCCGCAGATGGGCGGCACCCGCTCGGACGGCCGCCTGCAGGCCGTCGACGAGGCGCTCGACGAACGGGGGATCGCCTGCCTGCGGTTCGACTACGGTCCCTGGGACGGCGGCCGCGGCGAGCGAACCGACGCCGTGACCGCAGTCGGGTGGCTCCGCGAACGATACGACCGCGTCGGCCTGTTCGGCTACTCCTTCGGCGGTGCCGTGGCGGTGCTGGCCGCGGCCCAACTCGCCCGGGAGAGCCGGGAAAGGGCCGAGGGCGGCGGATCCGGCACCGCCCGACCCCGGTCGGTCGACGCAGTGTCGGCCCTCGCGCCCGCATCCGCGCTCGGCGACGACCCGGACCTCGACGCCGCGGCGGCCGTCTCCGACCTCGACGGGCCGGTCCAAGTGGTCTACGGCGTCCGCGACGAGACGGCGGACTGGAAACCCATCGTCGAACGGGCTCGCGAACTGGGCCACGACCCCGTCGAGGTCCAGGGGGACCACCACTTCTACGGCCAGTACGAGAAGGTGGCGCGGATAGTCGTCGAGTTCCTCGCCGGATCGCTGGCGGAGTGAGTGGCCGGGACGGCGGTACGGGGCGCGATCACTTTCCGGGCGTCCGGACCGCCTCGTGCGTCCGAACGCTTCCCGTTCGAGACGAACCGATGGGTGGCGCTAGCCGGGACCGGCGGTTCCGCGGACTACGCCGACCACTCTTCGAGTCGTCCGACGAACCCCTCGCGGAACATCTCCCGCGTCCCCTCGGGGCCGCTCACGGTCAGGACCGTCTCCTCGTACGGGGGCGACACGCCGAGTTCGTATTCGGCGAACGAGCAACAGATCAGCTCGTTTGCCGTGAACTGCGCGACTGCGGTCAGCGTTTCGTCGGTTCCCTCGAACCGGACGGAGATCCCGTCCTCGGATTCCGCGTACCCCTCGTACCGGGGGACGAGATTCGACTTGATCCGTTCCGACCGCTCGGGCAACTCCTCGTCCTCGTCGATCGTACACTCGACCGTCCGTACCGGGTCGTTCTGACTCATGCCACGCCTTTACTTCGAACTCCAAACCATTTATACTGTCGAGTCCGAAGTATTGAACGAACTGCGAGGATCGAAAGCTATGACGGAAACTCCCGATTCAGTGACCGAGGCGCCCGAAACGCCGAACAGCGAAGTAGACTGTCTCTGTCCGCTGGGCGGAGTGATGGACCTCCTGAGCCGTCGCTACGCGATGCAACTCGTCTGCGTGGTCGGGGCGATCGGTCCGGCCCGGTACGGGGACGTCGAAGCGGCGTTCGACGGGGTGAGTAGTTCGACGCTCTCCGCCAGACTCGACGAACTCGTCGAGGCCGGGATCCTGGCCCGCGAGCAGTACGCCGAGATCCCGCCACGGGTCGAGTACGAACTCACGGACACGGGCGAGGAGCTACGGGACCACCTCTCCCCGCTCATCAGGTGGGCGGAAGAACTCGACGAGGGGACGATCTCACGGACCCAGGAGTAGGGTTCTTCGGCCGCACCTACTCGCTCCGTCCCCGGGACACCTGGCCGTCGTCGGATCCGAGGAGCCCGGTGAACCGGGCGAGGAGTGCCAGCACGACGGCCAGGCCCAGGGTGGGGTACTCCACCGCGACCACCGCCCACTTCAGCGACTCCGTGGCGTTCGTCAGCCCGATCAGGACGGTGGGGTAGCCGTCGGGGTTCGAGTATATCAGGATCACCCAGAGGTTCTCCAGGGAATCGAGGAGCCGCGAGCAGACCGTGAGTAGCATCCCGACCTTCGGCACCAGTACCGGCCACCCGTGGGGGCGCAGTCCCCGCAGTGCGATGGAGTGGACCGAGAAGAAGAGGAGGAAGCCGGCGACGATGAACAGGTAGTCCAGCACGGAGAGGAGCACGACGTACTCCATGACCGGTTCGAACGCCTGCAGTATGGCGTCCACCTCCTCCCGGGTCGTCGCCCCCTGCAGGTCCGTCGTGGAGTAGCCGGAGGTCTCTATCTCCCGGGTGACCGGGACGAACCCGAAGACGATGACGCCGACGAAGACGAGGAGGGAGACGGCCGCCACGGTACCGTGGGCCCGGGGAGAGAGGGCGTCGGCGTACCGCTCGACCGGTCGGAAGGGTGACGGTCGTCGCACGAACGAACCTGGCGGTCGCTCGGAGTATAGTTATTGGAGGTCCGACCGGGCGTCGCCCGTGACGAACTCCGACGCGTATTCGGCGACCATCGTCGTCGGGGCGTGTGTGTTCACCCGCGGGATCGTCGGCATGACCGAGGCGTCGACGACCCGCAACCCCTCGACCCCGCGAACCCGGAGGCGGTCGTCGACGACGGCCATCTCGCCGTCGCCCATCTTGCACGTTCCGGCGAAGTGTGCGTACGATACGGTCCCCGACCGGATCGTCTCCTCGGGTCGGTCGTGGGGGTCGTCCCGGTTCGCACGCCGCGTGGCCAGGGGGTCGGCGTCGGCGATCTCCCGGGCCTTCCGGACGCCCGCCCGGAGCGCCGCGAGGTCGTCGTCCTCGGCGAGGTACTGCGGGTCGATCGCGGGGTCGTCGTCCGGGTCGTCCGAGCGGAGCGTGACCCGACCGCGGCTCTGCGGGTGGACGAGCGCGGTCCCGATGGAGAACCCGTTCGTCCCGTCGACGAGTTCTCCCCGTTCGAGGTAGGCGGGCGCGAACACGAACTGGACGTCCGGTGCGGCCAGGTCGCCGTCGGACCGCCAGTACCCCGCCGCCTCAAGGCCGTTCGAGGTGAGCGGTCCGCGCTTCAGGACGAGGTACTTCAGCAGGTTCACCAGGGAGTCGGCGTCGCCGTGCGTGTCGTCCGTCTCCGACTCGGAGGGGAGGTACACGATCGGGTGGTCCTGGAGGTTCCGGCCGACGCCCGGCCGGTCCGCCCGGACCTCGATGCCGTACTCCCGGAGGTGGTCGGCGGGGCCGACGCCCGAGAGCATGAGCAGGCGGGGCGAGTTGATCGCTCCCGCCGAGAGGATCACCTCCTCCCGGACCGTCGCTCGCGTCGTCCCGCCCGCCTGATCGTACACGACGCCGGTCGCGCGGTCCCCGTCGAAGACGACGCGGCGGACGCGGGCACCGGTCTCGGCCGTCAGGCTCGGCCGGTCGAGCACCGGTTTCAGGAAGGCGTCCGCGGCGCTGTGGCGCTCGTGGCCCTTCTGGATGACGTCGGTGTAGCCCACGCCCTCGGGGGGCCCGTCGTTGAGACACTCCCTGCGCCGGAGCCCGGTCTCGACGGCCGCGTCGACGAAGGCCGACGACAGCGGGTGGGGGTCGCCCTGTTCCGCGACGTGCTGAGGCCCGCCCTCCCCGTAGGGGTCGCCCGGGCCGTCCTCGATGCGTTCGAACCGTTCGATCACGGTCTCGTGGTCCCAGCCGTCGTTGCCGGCCGCCGCCCAGCCGTCGTAATCGGCGGGGTGGCCCCGCAGGTACACCTGCGCGTTTATCGAACTCGACCCGCCGATCGTCTTGCCCTGGACGACGTCCAGGGTCCGGTCGTCGAGTTCCGGTTGTGCCTCCGTCTCGAACACCCAGTCGACGCTCGACCCCCAGAGTTCGGGGTAGGCGAGCGGGACCGACATCTCCCGTTCGTCGTCCGGTTCGCCGGCCTCCAGCAACAGCACGTCGCCGTCCGTACTGAGCCGGTTTGCCAGCACGCACCCCGCCGACCCGGCTCCGACGATGACGTAGTCGTAGTCGGGCACGGACGGACGTTGTTTCAGGACCGTTCTAAATCTATCGTCGGCCGACGGTGCGGCGGTCCTCACCAGTCGTGAACGCTGAAGGGGCTTTCCTCGGCCCCGCCCGTGCCGTGGCTCTCGTCGGCGGTGCCGACGCTTCCGGTGTCGACCTCCTCCTCGGTGAGGTCGCGGTAGAGGACCGCGTAGTGGGTGTACTGGAAGCCGCCGACCACCGTCCCGACCACGGCGCTCGCGTCGAAGTACGTCGCGGCGACGACGAGACCGATCCCCCCGCCCTCGGGGGCTTCGAAACGTCTTTCAGTCCCGATCGCGCACACTCAGTATGCCAACGGGACCGGAAACCGGGTACGACCCTACGCTCGGCAACAAGTTCGTGTTCGTAACGGGGGGCGTCATGAGCGGTCTCGGGAAGGGGATAACGGCCGCCAGCACCGGCCGTCTCCTCAAGAACGCCGGCTTCGACGTGACGGCGGTGAAGATAGACCCCTACCTCAACGTCGACGCCGGGACGATGAACCCCTACCAGCACGGGGAGGTGTACGTCCTCAAGGACGGCGGCGAGGTGGACCTCGACCTGGGCAACTACGAGCGGTTCCTCGACGAGGACATGACCTCCGACCACAACGTCACGACCGGGAAGGTCTACCGGGAGGTCATCGACCGCGAGCGGTCGGGCGACTACCTCGGCAAGACCGTCCAGATCATCCCCCACATCACCGACGACATCAAGCGGCGGATCCGGGAGGCCGCCGCGGGGACCGACGTCTGCATCGTCGAGGTCGGTGGGACCGTCGGTGACATCGAGGGGATGCCCTACCTGGAGGCGCTCCGGCAGTTCGCCACGGAACAGGCCGACGAGGACGTCCTGTTCGTCCACGTCACGCTCGTGCCGTACTCGAAGAACGGCGAGCAGAAGACCAAGCCCACCCAGCACTCGGTGAAGGAACTGCGGTCGATCGGCCTCCAGCCGGACGTCCTGGTGGGGCGGTGCTCGGACCGCCTCGAACCGGAAACCAAGGAGAAGATAGCGCTGTTCTGCGACGTGCCCACGGCCGCGGTGTTCTCGAACCCGGACGTCGAGGACGTCTACCGGGTTCCACTCGTCGTCGAGGACGAGGGCCTCGACGAGTACGTGATGCGCGAACTGGGCCTGGCCGGCCGGGCACTGCCGCCCCACGACCGGGACGACGGCTGGCGGGAACTGGTCACCCGGGAGACGACCGGCGAGGTGGACGTCGCCCTGGTCGGCAAGTACGACCTGGAGGACGCCTATATGTCGGTCACCGAGGCGCTCAAGCACGCGGGGCTGGCCCGCGAACTCGACGTAAACGTCCTCTGGGTCGACTCGGACGAGATGGCCGACGACCACGAGCAACGCCTCCGGTCCGCCGACGGCGTCGTCGTCCCCGGCGGGTTCGGCTCCCGGGGAACCGAGGGGAAGATAGACGCGGTGCGGTACGCCCGCGAGAACGGGGTCCCGTTCCTGGGGCTGTGCCTGGGGTTCCAGATGGCCGTCGTCGAGGTGGCCCGGAACGCCCTGGACCTGGCGGGCGCGAACTCGGCGGAGGTCGACCCCGACACGCCACACCCCGTCATCGACCTGCTCCCCGAACAGCGCGAACTGGACGACATGGGCGCGACGATGCGCCTGGGTGCCCACGAGACGACCGTCGAACCCGGGACCCTCGCACACCACATCTACGGGGACACGTCCTGTACCGAGCGCCACCGCCACCGCTACGAGGTCAACCCCGAGTACCGCGACGACCTCGAAGCCGCCGGGATCGTCTTCTCCGGGTGGGCCGGCGAGCGCATGGAGATCCTCGAACTCGCCGACCACCCCTACTTCATCGGGACCCAGTTCCACCCCGAGTTCCGGTCCCGGCCCGGCCGCGCCAGCCCCCCGTTCGCCGGACTGCTGGACGCGATCACCGGCGACCTGGACCGCCGGGAGGCGATCGACGACCGCGCCGAGGCCCAGGCCGACGGCGGCGACCGCACCGACGGGGACGACGGCGCGATCCCGACGGAGCACCGGGAGGAGGCGTAGATGGTCGACCCGGAGACGTTCGTCCCCGAGGCCATCGAGGAGATAGAAGAGGCCGTCGACGGCCACGCCGTCATCGCCCTCTCTGGCGGCGTCGACTCCTCGACCGCGGCCACCCTGGCCTACGAGGCCCTGGGGGACCGACTCACCCCCGTCTACGTCGACACCGGCCTGATGCGCAAGGGCGAGACCGAGGAGGTCCGCGAGACCTTCGGCTACGTGGAGGGCCTGCGGATCGTCGACGCCCGCGACCGGTTCCTCGATGCCCTCGCCGGGGTCACCGACCCCGAGGAGAAGCGCCACGTCGTCGGCGAGCGGTTCATCCGCGAGTTCGAGACGGTCGCGAACGAGGTGGACGCCGACTACCTCGTCCAGGGGACCATCTACCCGGACCGCATCGAGAGCGAGGGCACCATCAAGTCCCACCACAACGTCGGCGGCCTGCCCGACGTCGTGGACTTCGAGGGCATCGTCGAACCGATGCGCGACCTCTACAAGGACGAGGTCCGGGAGGTCGCCCGGCACCTGGGCCTCGACGAGGTGGTCTCCGAGCGGATGCCGTTCCCCGGTCCCGGTCTCGCGGTGCGGATCGTCGGCGAGGTGACCGACGGGAAACTTCGGGTCGCCCGGGAGGCCAACCACGTCGTCGAGGAGGAACTCGCCGACCACGACCCCTGGCAGGCCCTGGCCGCGGTGCTGGGCAAGGCCACCGGCGTCAAGGGCGACAACCGCGTCCACGGCTGGGTGGTCGCGGTGCGGTCGGTCGAGTCCCGCGACGGGATGACCGCCCGCGCACAGGACGTCGACTGGGAGACCCTCCAGCGGATCCAGTCCCGCATTACGGGAGAGAACCCCAACGTCGCCCGGGTCCTCTACGACGTGACCCACAAGCCGCCCGCCACCATCGAGTACGAGTAACCACCCGCGAGCACGACGACCACCAGCGAGTACCCACCAGCGAGGACGAGTCAGGATGACCACGACACACGACCCCCGACCGACGACGGACCGAGCGACCGACAGACCGCGGCACCGGCCCCCGACGGCCGCCGGCGGTGATCCCCGATGAGGGTCGTCGTCGTCGGGCCCGACCGCGGCCTCGGCGGGGCCTTCGAGGACCTGGGCGTCGAGGTCGCCCGGGTCGAGGGGGTCGCGGTGCTGGACCGCCTGGAGGAGGCGGGCATCGAGGACGCCGCAGTCCTGGTGCTCACCGACGTCGAGGAGGCGAGCACCGTCCCCGGGGCGCGGTCGGTCAACCCCGACCTCCGGGTGGTCGTCTACGACGGCCGGACCCTGCCCGAGTTCGTCCGCCCCACCGTCGACCTGGCGATCGACCCCGAGTTGATGGACCCCGACGTCGTCGCCGAGGAACTGGCGAACGGCTGACCCGTCGGCGTCGGTCGGGGACCGGGTCTGGGGTTTTCGAACCGGCGGCTGCCCACAGAAATTCGTTGCCTCGTTGCGTGTGCCAGCACATGCCAGGGGAACAACCGGACCAGGTCGTACCGTTGAACGTGTGGGGGATCGCGTTCGGCGTGACGACGGGCGTAGCGCTCTTCACGGGCGGGGCGCTCCGGATCCTCGGCGGGTCGTCGTCGTACGACGACGTCGAACTGGTGATCCGCAAGTCGCGCCTGGGCGACAAGGTGTTCGGGACGGCAACGTTCGAGGTCCTCCGGCACGGCAGCAACGTCGTCATGCCGTACGTGAGCGACCCCGACACGGTCGAACGCGTGTTCGCCGAACGAGTGATCGAGCCCGAGGAACAGTACAGACGCAGCCGCGAGAGCCACGAGAACTACTACCTCTGGGACCACTGGCGCGAGGACGACCCCGTCCCCGAGGAACCGGTCGTCGAACAGGACGAACTCGGGGACATCCTCGGCGTCGACATCGGCGACGTGGACATGGACGCCCTCGACGAGGCCGACGACATGGCCGAGTTCGACGACCTCGGGGACCTGGGCGACGTCGCGAGCGACATCGGCGACGCCGGCGGCGACGGCGGGGGATTCGACGGCGGCGGCGGGGAGTGACGACGGTCCCGGCCACCGTTCCGGGTTCGTGCACCTCTCTGCCCACGGATCGTGGACTACCGTTCCGAGTTCGACGGGCACGCGGGATCCGGGGTTTCGTCGGCGGGGGAACAGGGAGATGGAGGGAAGCGTCAGCGGGGACCGGGGCAGCAGCGGAGGGCAGTGGAAGGGGCGTCAGCGGGGACCGGGGCAGCAGCGGAGGGCAGTGGAAGGGGCGTCAGCGGGGACCGGGGCAGCAGCGGAG
>PXRX01000013.1:26530-48265 GCA_003023195.1 Halobacteriales archaeon QS_8_69_26 | reverse complement strand
GATTGTGGCGACAGCGCGGAAGCTGCTGGTCTCGATCTACCACATGCTCGATCGAGGCGAGGTATACGATCCACCAGGAGTGGGTGCGTAGACGAGGGACCTGAGGGCCGCCGACCGGGCGGCCCTCAGTGGCCGGCCGAGGGGGTCCGTGAGCGACGGCTCCCGCCAGACAGCGACAGCTCCGCATCACGAGGGGGACCGCCTATCGGCCGGGAGAGCAGTAGACACCGGGACGGCGCAATCATTTTATCGGTAGCGGTGGTTTGTGGGGGTAGCAGCGTTTCCATAGGTGAAAGGGGCCGACCCGGAGCGGGCGCGTCACGACGCAAGCACCGCAGGAGGGAGTGAGCGAAGCGAACGACCGACCGAGGAGCGCAGCGAGTGAAGTGGTCGCTCCGGGGCGGGGGCTTTCTACCCGGATCTCATCGAACTACCCGCTGTCCTGGCGACGGATCGAGACGATCGAACCGGTCGGAGAGAACCGTATTACCGTGAATCCCGGAACTCCTGAACACCCTCGTCGTGCAGTCGACGGGAAACGTCGGCGACCTCTCGCTGGAGGTCGGTCCGCCACTCGTCCAGCCTGTCCCGGAGTCCGGGATGCTCGCGGGCGAGGATCTGGACTGCCGACAGCGCGGCGTTGCCGGACTTCCCGGCGTCGACGGCGAGGATCGGAGCGCCCGACGGCATCCCGACGACGGAGTCGACGGACTTCTCCTGGACGGGGACGCCGATCACTGGGAGGGGATAGGCGATGGAGGCGGTCATGTTGGGCAGGTCGGCGGACTTGCCGCCCGCGCCGGCGACGATCACTTCCAGCCCCCTGTCCGCGGCCGTCCGCGCGTAGGCGTCCATCAGTTCGGGGGTGCGGTGCGCGGAGACGACGTAGGTCTCGTAGGAGAATCCCCGGACGCCGTCGCCGGTGTCCTCCGAAAAGCCGAGGTCGTCCAGGACCTCGTGGGCGCCGGCCATCGCGTCGAGGTCCGAGTCCGACCCCATGATCACCCCGACGTCGGGGGTCGTCTCGGGGTCGCGGTCGGCGGCCGCCTCGCTCTCCAGTCGGTCGATCAACTCGCGTAGCTCCCGCGGTTGGGCGTCGGTCATGGTGATCGGAGTTCGTGGGTTCTCGCCATCGGTCCGTCGTTGCTCCCAGTCATCGGTCCGCGAAGGTCAGTCCGTCGGTCAACTCCCGGGCGGTCCCGAGCAACGCTTCGCGGCCCTCGCCCTCGGTCGGGACGACGGTCACGTGGCCCATCTTCCGGAGCGGGCGGACCTCGCGCTTGCCGTACCAGTGCATCGACGCCCCCGGCGTCGCCAGCACTCGGTCGACGCCGGTCAGGCGGGCGGGGCGGGGGTCGTCGGATCCGGCCGGATCCCCCTCCCCAGCACTCCGTCCCCGAGTCAGCGGCCGCGCCGTCTCCACGTCCCCGAGGAGGTTGGACATCGCGACCGGATCCCGCAGGGCGGTCGACCCCAGCGGCCACCCCAGCACGCACCGGACGTGTTGCCCGAACTGCGAGGTGACCGCGCCCTCGATGGTGTAGTGGCCGGAGTTGTGCGGCCGTGGAGCGATCTCGTTGACCAGCACCTCGCCGTCGACCTCGAACAGTTCGACCCCGTAGACCCCCCGGCCGTCCATGAGGTCCAGGACGTCCCCCGCGACCGACTGGGCGCGCTCGCGGACCTCGTCGTGCGTGCGTGCCGGCGCCACTGTCTCCCGGAGGATCTCGTCCTCGTGGACGTTCTCGCCCGCGGGGAACGTCGCCACCTCGCCGTCGCCCTGGACCGCGATCACCGACAGTTCGCGGTCGAACTCGATCATCTCCTCGGCCATCGCGGGCCCAGAGACGGCGTCCAGGGCCTCGGCCGCCTCCTCCCGACTCCGGACTGGGACGTTGCCCCGGCCGTCGTAGCCGCCCCGGCGGGCCTTCACCATCACCTCGCCGAACTCCTCGATGGCACCCAGCAGGTCCGCCTCGTCCTCGACCGGCCGGAAGGCCGGCACCGGCACGCCCGCCTCCCGCAACCGCCGCTTCTGGACCAGCTTGTCGCGGATCATCCGCAGGGTGTCGGGCGAGGGGTGGACCGGCACGCCGGCCTCCTCGGCGACCCGCTCCAGGACGCCCGGGTCGACCAGTTCGATCTCTATCGTGAGCGCGTCGGCCCGGTCGGCCAGCCGTCCCAGGGTTTCGGGATCGTCGAAGCCGCCGACCAGGGCGTCCCGGGCGACCGGCGCGGCCGGCGGGTCCGGCGTCGGGTCGGCGACGACCACCTCGACGCCGAGGGCCGCCGCCGCCTCCGCGAGCATCCGGCCGAGCTGACCGCCGCCGACCACGCCAAGCGTCGGTCCGTCGCCGCCGATCATACCCCCGAGTCGTCCACGTGATTGCATAAGCGTTGCCACATCGGATCGGAGATATTCACACTTCTGAATAGATAGCGGGGGATCGGCCGGCGTGGAACCGCAACGTTATCGGGCCAGTGAGTCCTTGACGGGGTATGCTCCGGATAGCCGGCCTGGCGAGCAACCGGGGGCGGAACCTGCTGCACATCCAGGACAGGTCGCCCGGGGGCGCGGAACTGTCGGTGGTCCTGACGAACGACGCCGACGCACCGGTCCTCGACGAGGCGGCCGCGCGCGGGATCCCGACGGAGGTCGTCGAGCGAGAGGGCGACGGCCGCCGCGACCACGAGCGTCGGATCCTCGACGCCCTCGCGGACCACCCGGTCGACCTGGTCTGCCTGGACGGCTACATGCGGATCCTCTCCGACACGTTCCTCGACGCGGTGCCGACGACGCTGAACGTCCACCCCTCGCTGCTCCCGTCGTTCCCGGGGGTGGACGCGTGGGGCGACGCCCTCGACGCCGGCGTGCGGGTCACCGGCTGTACGGTCCACGTCGTCACGAACGCCGTCGCCGAGGACGGGTCGATCGTGGAGGACGAAATCGACGCGGGACCGGCCGTCACCCAGGAGCCGGTACCGGTGTACGAGGGCGACGACACGGACGCGCTCAAGCGCCGGGTGCTCTACGAGGGGGAGTTCCAGGCCTACCCCCGGGCAGTCCGGTGGTTCGCCGAGGACCGCGTGACCGTCGACCGCGAGGCCCGGACCGTCGCCGTCGAGGGCGACGAGGCGGACCGGTTCCCCGCCCGGCGGATCCGGACCGACGACCGCGTCCGGTTCCTCCAGTCCGGGGATCGAACCCATGCCCTGGACCGCGATGGGGAGACGGATCCCCATGCCCTGGACCGCGATGGGGAGACGGATCCCCACCCGACGGCCGCCCTCTACGCGGACGAGACGCTGGGGGAACCGACCGTCGTCGCCGGCGAACCGCGGACTGACGGACGCCTCTCGACCGACGACTACGCCGCCGCCGACGCCGCCCTCGCCCTGGTCCGGGGCTTCGACCGGCCCGCCGCGGCGGTGGTCACGCACGCCACGCCCGCCGGCTGTGCCGTCGCCGGATCGGTCGCCGAGGCCTGCGACCGTGCGCTGGCGACCGATCCGGCCGGTGCCACGGACGGCGCCGTCGCGCTCAACCGCGAGTGCGACCCGGCCGCCGCCGAGGCCGTCGCCGCCCGGGGCGGATCCGGCGGGGCGAGCGAGTCCGGTCCGGGCGTCGTCGTCGCCCCCGGCTACGCGGCGGGCGCGCTCGACGCCCTCCGGGACGGGGACCGCCGCGCCCTCGCGGTCGCGGGGGACCTCGACGATCGAACCGAGGAGACCGTCGAGACGCCCCTGCTCGGGGGGTCGATCCTCCGGGCGCGTCCCCGCTCGCCCACCGCCGACGACCTCCGGGTGGTCTCCGACCGGGATCCCGGCGAGGCCACCGTCGACTCGCTGGTCTTCGCCCTGCGGGTCGTCGGTCACGCTCCCCGGAAAGCCGTCGTCCTCGCGGGGCCGACCCCGGACGGTAGGGCCACCGGGACCGTCGGGATCGGAGCGGGGCAGACCACCCGTGCCGACGCCCTCCACGTCGCCCGACACAAGGCCCACGCGCGCGGCGCGGGATCCGCGTCGGGCGGCGTCCTCGCCGCCGACGGTCCGCTCTCGCCGGGCGGGATCGAGGCGGCCGCGTCGGCGGGCATCGAGGCGATCGTTCACCCGGGATCCCCCGACGGGGCCGCCGTCGATACCGCGAACGACCATGGGCCGGCGCTCGTGGTCGCCGGGGACGACGGGCCGGGGCGGGATCGCTGACCGTCCGAATCTCCTTTACAGTAAATTTACTGTAACCTGTTTACTGTAACCTGACGTCACCACGACGACGTGAGTCCGATCCGGGCGGGGTTATCCGGTCAGACCGAGGAGGCCCAGGACCCACCGGACCACCTCCGACGCGGCCAGCAGGCCGCCCTCCACCCGGGAGAGCACGCGACCGGTCCACAGGGCGGCGACCACCGCCAGCGAGAGGACCGCCAGCCACCCCAGCGTCACGAACGGCGTCCCGGCCGTCGCGAGCGGTCGAACGACGGCCCCCACGCCCAGTATCCCGGTGACGTTGAAGACGTTGCTGCCGACGACGTTGCCGACGGAGACGCCGAGGCTCCCGCGCCCGGGGGCCACGAGCGAGACGGCGAACTCGGGCGTCGAGGTGCCCGCCGCGACGACCGTCCCGCCGATCACCCGCTCGGAGACGCCGGCACTGCGGGCCAGGTCCGAGGCCGCCAGCACCGTGTAGTCCCCGCTCACGAGCACCAGCGCCAGTCCGCCGAGGAGGAGGGCGACGTCCCGACCGCGGACGGACGGGCGTTCCGTCACCTCGCGGGTCACCGCGTCCGGGGACGCTTCGGCCCCGGTCCTCTCCTCCTCCGTCCGGGTCGTCCGGAGGAGGTACGCCGTGTACGCGACGAAGGCGAGTGCCAGGAACGCCCCTTCCAGTCGCGTCACCCGGAGGTCGAGTATCGCGAGTCCGGCGACGAGGGTGCTCGCGAGCAGTGCCAGGCCGTCGCAGTGGAGGAGCGACTCGGCGACCGGGATCACCTTCAGGAACGCGACGACCCCGAGGACGAACGCCAGGTTGTAGACGTTCGACCCGAGGACGTTCGCCACCGCGATGTCGCCCGGCCCCTTCAGGGCGGCGTCGACGGAGACGGCGAGTTCCGGCGTGGACGTGCCCATCGCCACCACCGTCAGCCCGGTGGCGAGGTCGGAGAGGCCGAACCGCCGGGCGAGCCGGACGACTGCGCCGACCAGGAGCCGCGCCCCGATCCACGGCCCCAGCACCGAGGCGACGATCACGCCGACCTGGACGGCGGGACCACCCTGGACCATCGTGTCTTCCGACTGGAGACTCGTCGATCGATATTCGGTTCCCGGCCATCGACGGGTCGCCCGGCCCCGGCGCCGGGTCCGATCCCCGCGGTCAGTCGTCGGAGGTCGAGAGGCCCGCCCGGCCCCCGCCGACGTCCGGCCGGGACACCTCGCGGTCGGCGGCCTCGCCCTCGACGTCGTAGGGGTACTCGCCGGTGACGCAACCGAGACAGAGGTCGGCCCGGGACCGCTCCAGCGCGTCCGCGACGGCGTCGATGGAGAGGTACGCCAGCGAGTCGGCACCGATTTCGTCGCGGACTTCCTCTACCGTGCGATCGGCGGCGATCAGTTCCTCGCGGGTCGCCATGTCGATGCCCAGGTAGCAGGGAGCGAGGATGGGCGGTGCGCCGATCCGGAGGTGGACCTCCTCGGCGCCGGCGTCCCGGAGCACCCGGACCAGTTGCGTGGAGGTGGTGCCCCGGACGATGCTGTCGTCGATGAGCGACACCGACCGCCCCTCGACCGTCGAACGGATCGGGTTGAGCTTCAGGCGGACGGCCCGCTCGCGGGCCTGCTGGGTGGGCATGATGAAGGTGCGGCCGACGTAGCGGTTCTTCATCAGCCCCTCGGCGAACTCGACGCTCGCGCCCGCGTCGTCGGCCGCCTCGGCGTACCCCGAGGCGAACGCCCGGCCGGAGTCGGGGACGGGCATCACCACGTCGGTGTCGACGCCGTGTTCCGCCCAGAGGCTCCGGCCGAGTTCCCGGCGGACCTCGTAGACGAGCGAGCCGTCGATGACCGAGTCCGGGCGGGCGAAGTAGACGTGTTCGAAGAAGCAGTGTGCGCTCCGCTCGGCTTCGATCAGTTGGTGGCTCTCGTAGCCCGTCCCCTCGGGGTCGAGGACGACGAGTTCGCCCGGCCGGACATCCCGGACCAGTTCGCCCCCGAGGGTGTCGATTGCGGCGCTCTCGCTCGCGAGGACGTAGCCGTCGTCGACCTCCCCGAGCACGAGCGGGCGGTTGCCCCGGGGGTCGCGCACCCCCATGACGGTGTCGTCGTGCATGATCGTCAGCGAGTACGACCCGTGGATCCGCTCCATCGTCCGCTTGACCGCCCGGACGAGGCCGGCGTCCAGCAGGTTCCGCGCCAGGTCGTGGGCGATGACCTCGGTGTCCCCGTCGGAGGTGAAGGCGTGGCCGGCCGCCGCCAGGTCCTCCCGGACGGCGTCGGCGTTGACGAGGTTGCCGTTGTGGCTCAGCCCGAGCGACCCGCTCTTGAACGACACCGAGAAGGGCTGTGCGCAGTCCTTGTCGACGCTCCCCGCGGTGGGGTAGCGGACGTGACCGATCCCGGTCGATCCGTTGAGCCGGTCGATGTCGCCCTCGTCGATGGCGTCGCCGACCAGCCCCATCTCGACGTGGCTGTGCTGCTGGAACCCGTCGTGGGTGACGATCCCTGCCGACTCCTGCCCCCGGTGCTGGAGGGCGTACAGAGCGTAGTAGATGGGGAGGGCGGCGGCGTCGTCCGCCAGCGAGACGCCGACGACCCCGCACTTCTCGGTCGGTCCTCCGGACCCGACGCCGTTCTCGGCCGGTCCTCCGGACGGGGCTGCCATGTCCACGGGTACGTCGCTGTGACGTTAAACTCTCGCGATCCCGCCGTCCGTACCGGTTCCACCCGTGTTCGCACGCCGGCGTGGGGTCGCTGGACCGGGGGGAGCGGAACTCCCGTCCGGTTCGGACCGGCCACCGGGGGATCGGTTCGGGTGGAGCGGGTGGAGTCTCCAGTGGGGACGGTTCGGGTGGAGCGGGTGGAACGGATGGTTCGAGTGGAATCTCCGGTGGGGGTAGTTCGGGTGGAACGGGTCGAACGGTACTGTTCGGGTGGAACGACTGGACGGAACGGTTCGGGTGGAACGACTGGACGGAACGGTTCGGGTGGAACGACTGGACGGAACGGTTCGGGTGGAACGGGTGGAACAGGTGGTTCGGATGGATCCCCTGCGGGGGACGCTTCACGTCGAGCGCCCGGGATCCGAAACCGGTGTGACGCCGGGGGGCCTATGGACGGCAGGGATGTCCTTCGTCGACGAGGTGGTCCGCGCAGTGGGCGACCGGACCCCGTTCGGGGATCCGGCCGTCGACCGGGTCACCGTCGGGTCGGACCTGGTGCTCGTCGAGGTGGCCGACCGCGCGGACGGATCGCCGGACGCTCCGGAACGCGCCGCCGGGGTCGCCCACCGGCCGCCTGGCCCGGTCCCCCCGGTTCCCGACGGGGCCGACGCCCTCGCAGTCGGTGAGTGGGCGCGCGACCCGTCCCGTCGATCCGGGGAGGGGGACGGATCCGACGACTCCGGAGACCGAGATTCGGAGGGCCGGACGGAGTGGGTCGGCCGCGCCCTCGGCCTGGCGACGCTGAACGCCCTCTCTGCCCCGCTTATCGACTGGCAGCGCGGCGACCCCTTCGAGTCCATCGACCCCGGCGTGGGTGTGATCGCGACGGTGGGGCTGTTCCGGCCGGCGTTCCGGAAGTTCGGCGACGTGACGGTCCGGGTGATAGAGCGGGAGCCAGTCTCGCCGCCCGAGACGCCGACGGGGGTGACCGTCGAGACGTACCCGGTCGAGGAGCGGGCGGCGGCGCTGTCGGGCGTCGGGGTGCTGTTCGTCACCGGGTCCTCGCTGGTCTACGGCGGGGTCGAGAATTACCTCGCGGCCGCCGACCGGATCCCCACCGTCGTCCTGGTGGGGGCGACGGCGTCGTTCCTGCCCGACCCGGCCTTCGCGGCGGGCGTCACCACGCTGGCGGGCGTCGAGGTCACCGACCCCGGGGCGGTCCGGGCGGGGATCCAGGGCGGCGCTTGCGGGACCGACCTCCACGGCGAGGGACTGCGGAAGGGGTACGTGACCGCCGGCGAGGACGCTCCAGGCCTCGACCTGGAGTGATCGCCGGCCTCGACCTGGGGCGATCGACGGCGGAAGGATCGGAACAGGAGCAGTTCGCTACTGCCGGATCAGAACGAGACCTGTTCGCGGCCGCCGAGGGCGTCGCCGGTTGAGGGCTCGCGGTCGCTGTAGTGCCGGCGGCCGATCGCCGTCCCCGAGATGCCGGTGTAGAGCGCGAAGCGGGCGTCCCGCGGCCGCTCGTAGCGCTCCGGGCCGAGTCGCCCGAGGGCGTCCTCGACCGTCTCGGTGCCGTCCAGGAGCCGGCGGTCGCCGACCGCCTCGACGAGTTCCTCGGTGGTGATCGGGTACTCCAGTTCGTCGATGGCCTCGCGGGTGCCGTGCGAGAGCATTCCGGCTAGTCCATAATGAAGGATTGTTATAAAATTTCCGCACCAACTTTCATTAAGAACGTTGTGGATCGGTCCAGGCTTGCCACCCCCGGCGAGATTTTCGGGAGGTGGCCCCACGCGGGCGTCGATCGGTTCCCGATCGGCTTCCGATGGGTCCCACGCGGGGATCGATCGGCCCAGGGTCGGCCGTCGTTCGACCCAAGTGGAAAGGGGCTTGTCGGGGGATCCCGAAGGCGGACCATGGTTTACGCGGACCTCCACGTCCACACCGACTGCTCGGACGGCCAGTTGACGCTGCCGGAGGTCCCGGCGGCGGCCCGCCGGGCGGGGGTGTCGGTGGTCGCCGTCACCGACCACGACCGGCTCCACCCGAGGTTCGAGGCCCCCGTAGTGGCGATGGGGCCGGACGGCGGGACGACGCCCGTGGATCCGGGGCGGGATCCGCCTCCCGGCGACGGGACGGTGACGGACGGCGACGGGACGGTGACGGACGGCGACGGGACGGTGACGGACGGCGACGGGGTCGTGACTGTCGTGCGCGGGATCGAACTCCGGGTCGAGGCCGGCGACCAGCGAGTGGACCTGCTGGGGTACGCCGCCCGCGAGACCGACGCCCTCACAGACGAGGTGGAGCGGATCCAGACCGACCGCAAGGAGCGCGGCCGGGCCATCGTCGAGTGCGTCGAGGACCGCCTGGGGATCGACCTGGACCTGGAACCGAGACGGGGCCTCGGCCGACCGCACATCGCCCGCGCCGTCGACGAACACCCCGGGACGGACCTGGACTACGACGACGCGTTCGACCGCCTCATCGGGAACGACGGCCCCTGCTACGTCGCCCGGGACGTCCCCGGCTTCGAGGCGGGGCGACGGATCCTCGCCGACTCCTGTGCGCTGGTGGCGCTGGCCCACCCCCTGCGCTACCCCGACCCCGAGGCCGCCCTCGAACTCGCGGCCGACCTGGACGGCGTCGAGCGATACTACCCCTACGGCCGGGAGGTGGACCCGGGGCCGGTCGACCGGGCCATCGCGGCCGACGACCTGGTCCCGGCCGGCGGGAGCGACGCCCACGACGACCGCCTGGGCCTGGCCGGCCTCGACCGCGAGGAGTTCGACCGGGTGTGGGCGGCGCTCGCCGGGTAGACCCTCGCTGCGCGGTGGATCCCCCGAACGATCCCTCAGTCGTCGACGACGGCCTCGGCCTCCACCTCGACCAACATCTCGGGGTCGACCATGGCGTTCACCTCGACCAGCGTGGCCGCAGGCGGGTGGTCGCCGAACGTCTCGGCGTGGGCGCGACCGATCGCCGGCCAGTCGTCTGCGTCGGTGACGTAGATGCGGGTACGGACCACGTCCGCCGGGGTCGCCCCCGTCGCGGAGAGGGCGTCGACGACGTTGTCGATGGCCTTCCGGGCCTGGGCGTACGGGTCGCCGACACCGACCAGGTCGCCGTCCTCGTCGGTCGCCGTCGTCCCGGCGACGCTGACCCGGGATCCCGCCCTGACCGCCCGGGAGTAGCCGGCTTTCGATTCCCACTCGGTGCCCGTCGAGACGCGTTCGCGGCGCATACTCCCTGGATGCTGGACGGGGACCGAAAGTGTGTGGACTCGTTGCGGATGGATCCGCGGGGGTCGGGAAGGGAACGACGGGATCTGCGGGGACCGAGGGGAAAGCCCCCGACCCGGAGCGGCCACCTCGGTCGCTGCGCTCCTCGGCTCGCTCCCGACGGTCGCTCGCCTGCGGTGCTTGCTTCCCGACGTGGCCGCTCCGGGCCGGCCCCTTTCAGTCCCACCCGACGGTGGATCCTTCCGGGGCTGTGCGTGCCGGAACGTCGGATCACCGGCCTCGTCCCTCGCGCGTTCCTCGCGCGCCCCGGGGACGTTCGGCCGGGCGGGATCGGGGATCGTCTCTCGGTGCGACCACCCGACGCCCGGGCGGCCGCCACCCTCCGCCTACGCCCGGGCGTTCCGCACCCGCTGGTCGAACTCATCGCGCACCCACGCCGCCATCTCGTCGACGGGTTCGGGGCCGTCGGGGGCCCAGGACTCGAACGTGATGGCCGTCCGGAGGAACGTGACGACCCGGTAGACCGGGCGGCGGTCGTCGAAGCCGCGGGGGAGGCCGTCCGGCCCGACGGGGAGTCCGTGGGCACGGGCCCCCGTCCGGTAGCCGTCGAAGAGAGCCACACGGATCCGCTCGCGGGTGCCCTCGTCCAGGTCGGGCCGGCCGTCGACCGCCAGGTCCTCGGTCCGGACGAGGTCCAACGACGGGTCCCCCACCATCCCGACCTCGAAGTCGAGGATCCCTGGGCGGTCCTGTTGCGTCCCGGAGTCGGTCGCAAACACGTTCTCGGAGTGGAGGTCGTCGTGGACCACGGTCGCCTCGCCGTCGCCCAGTTCGATCCGCCCGGCCGACGATTCGAGCAGGTCGGCGGCCCGGCCGGGCAGGTCGCCGAACCGGTCGGGCAGGGACATCGGGTCGAGTCGCACCGCCCGGAGTACGGACGCCCAGCCCTCGCCCGCCAGGTCGAGGCCGTCGGCGTCGCCGCCCCGCACCGCCCCGGCGCGGTCGAACCGAGCGGCGTGCAGGCCGGCGGTCGCCCGGCCGACGCCCCGGAGGACCGCCACGAGCGCCCGGTCGTCGGACGCGTCGTGCCTGTCGCCGCCGATCCGGTCGGCCAGCGGACGGCCCGACAGCGGCGCGCTCGCGAGGTACGGCGGGTCGGCCCCGGGGTCGGCGGCCAGGACCGCCGGCGTGCGGACCGCGGCGTGGTGCCCGGCGTACTCGGAGAGGGCGGCCGCCCGGCGGATCCGCCCGGCGTCGCCGTCGGTGGCGACCTTCAGGTACGCGGCCCCCGGCCCCCCGCCGTCGGCGAACGTCACGCGGAGCACGTCGTTGCCGGGGTGGTCCGACCCGCCAGGGCGGGCGGCCCTCGCAACCTGGCGGTCTGGGAACGCCGCGGCGAGTGTCCGCCGGAATGCGGGGGGCAGGTCCTCGGGGTCGCCGTCGTCGGCGTTGCCGGGGCCGGGATCGGTCACTCGAAGGCGGCGATCCCGGTCAGGTCCTCGCCGAGGATGAGGGTGTGGATGTCGTGGGTCCCCTCGTAGGTGTAGACGGTCTCCATGTTGGCGGCGTGGCGCATCGGCGGGTAGTCGGTGGTGATGCCGTTGCCCCCGAGCATCTCCCGGGCGATCCGGGCCTGGTCGCGGGCCATCCGGACGTTGTTGCGCTTGGCCATCGACACCTGCTGGGGCCGGAGGTCGCCGCGCTCCTTCAACTCGGCCAGGCGGTAGGCCAGCAGTTGACTGGTGGTGATCTGGGTGGCCATCTCCGCCAGCTTGTCCTGCTGGAGCTGGAACCGGGCGATGGGGCCGCCGAACTGGTCCCGTTCGAGGGCGTAGTCCCGGGCGGTCTCGAAGCAGTCACGGGCGGCGCCCACCGCACCCCAGGCGATCCCGTAGCGGGCCTGGGTGAGACAGGACAGCGGACCCTTCATCCCCTCGACGTTCGGGAGGACGGCGTCGTCGGGCACGTGGACGTTGTTCAGGCCGATCTCGCCCGTTATCGAGGCCCGCATCGAGAGCTTCTCGTCTATCTCGTTCGTCGTGACGCCGTCCCGGTCGGTCTCGACCAGGAAGCCCCGCACCGGGTGGCCCTCGCTGGAGAGGTCCCGCGCCCACACCACGGCGACGTCGGCGATGGGCGAGTTGGTGATCCAGGTCTTCGAGCCGTCCAGGGCGTAGCCGTCGCCGTCCGCCTCGGCCGTCGTCTCCATCCCCGACGGGTTCGAGCCGTGTTCGGGTTCGGTCAGGCCGAAACAGCCCACCGCCTCGCCGGCCCCGAGAGCGGGGAGCCAGCGCTCCTTCTGGTCCTCGGACCCGAAGGCGTGGATGGGGTACATCACCAGCGCCCCCTGCACGGAGGCCATCGACCGGATCCCCGAGTCCCCCGCCTCGAGTTCCTGCATCAGCAGGCCGTAGGCCGTCTCGGAGACGTTCGGGGAGCCGTAGCCCTCCAGGTTGGGCGCGTAGAAGCCCAGTTCGCCCATCTCCTCGATCAGGTCGGTCGGGAAGGTGCCGGCCTCGAAGTGGTCGCCGATGTCCGGTTTCACCTGTTCGGCGACGAACTCCCGGGCGGTGTCGCGGATCATCCGCTCCGTCTCGCCCAGGTCCGCCTCCAGGTCCACGTAGTCGAGCATACCGCTCCTTCGGCGGGGAGACAGTTAAGGAACTAGCAGACGGACTCGACCGCCGGATACCCCCCGCTCTCGGTGGATCGACCGGCCACGAGTACGGGTCGGGAGCGAGGCTCCGGTGGCCGGATCGACTGCCACTCTGTCGCGAGGTTCGACCGACGGGATACCCGCGTTTTAACAGGCCGATCCCCCTAGTGGGGGTAGAGACACGGACATGGCGAGGTGTGACGTCTGCGGGACGGCGGTGGAGGTGCCACACCACTGCACCGAGTGTGGGGAGGTACACTGTCGCACGCACCGACTGCCCGAGCGCCACGACTGCCCGTCCCTGAACGAGTGGCGGGACCCCCAGGGCGTCCTGGACGACGAGACCCTGGAGGGGTCGACGGATCCGGCCGGGGGGAGCGACGCCTGGTCGCGGCGGTTGCTCGGGTTCGTCGACGGGAACGTGACGTACCTGTTCCTGTCCCTGATGGCCGTCACGTTCTTTCTCCAGGCCATCGCGTTCCCCCTGTTGGGGTATCCGATCGGGAGCGACGTCTGGCTGGCCGTCTTCACCGTCTCCCCGGAACACCCGGAGTACCTCTGGACGTGGATCACCTCCATCTTCGCGCACGGCGGGCTCAGACACCTGGTGATCAACGGGTTCGTCATCTTCCTGTTCGGACGGCTGGTCGAGAAGTACTCGGGGTCGCTGCGCTACGCCGCGCTCTTCCTGGGCGGGGGGATACTCGCCAGCGTCGCCCAGACGTCCGCCGCGATGATGCAGGGCGGGACGACCGGGTCGCTCGGGGCGAGCGGTGCCGCGTTCGCCATCATGGGCGCGCTGACCGCGCTCAGTCCCCGCCTCAGGGTGTACGTCTTCTACGTCCTCCCGCTCCCGGTGGTGGTGTACACCCTGATCTACGGCGGCTACACCGTCTACCTGGTCGAGTCCGGCGGGATCGGTGCCGGCGGGGTCGCACACCTCGCACACCTCGGCGGTCTCCTCGCGGGGATCGGGTACGGGGTGTACCTCCGGGCCACCCGGGATCGCCGTCCCCGGAGCGCGGACCCCGGACGGATCGCGGAGTGACCGATCCCGGGGGGATCGCGGAGTGATCGATCCCGGACAGATCGGGGAGTGATCGATCCCGGGCAGACCGGGGAACGATCCGGTGGGTGACAGGGGAACGATCCGGTCCCCCTCCGAGGTCCCGTCTCGCCGGCGAGGGGCTTTTATCGGAGGGGACCACAGGTGAATACGAACTCGAGACCACTGCAGGGGGGAGATCCAACAGTGTCCGACGGCGGATCAGGGACGGAAAGCGACGAGGCGGCCAGCGTCGACCGTGGGCAACTCGTCGTGGCCGTCGTGGCGATGGTCGGCCTCGTCGTCGTGGGTGTCGTCGTCGTCCCCGGATCCGGGAACTGGGCGGGTGGTGGCGAAACGGGCGGCAGTTCCCCCATCGCTGGCGCCATCACCGATTTCCTCAAGTGGCTCTTCGACGGGGACGGTGGCGGCGACCCCGCCTGTCGGATCGCGTTGCACTCCGAGCCGGTCCCGGGTGACGACCTCACGGTGACGATAACGGTCGACGACCGGCCGGTCGAGGGGGCGACGGTCTGGTACAACGACCGGCGGGTCGGGACGACCGACCGCTCGGGGAGCGTCACCGGCGAGGTTCCGTACACCCGGCAACTCCGGATCCGCGTCGTCGGCGAGTCCGTGGCCGGCTGCGAGGCCGAGGTCGACCGGTTCGGACCGGCCAGTTCCGCGGCCGGGTCGGACGCGGGAACCGACCGCACCGACCGGGAACCGCTCGCTGGGCACCCGTCGGCCTGGGACCGGGCCGGGTCGTCGATCGGTGGCGTGACGGCCCCGGCGACCGGGAGCGCGACAGCGCCGGCGATCGGTGACGTGACGGCGCCAGGGACCGGTGGCGCGGTCGCCGCAGCGACGGGCGGCCCGACGGCTCCGGGGCCGGCGAGTCCGGCGGACGCCACCGGCCCCACCACGGCGGATGCGAGCGTCCCGGGGACGGCCGCGGCGGCACAGTCGGACGACGACCTGAACGAGTCGGAACAGTCCGTGCGGGTCAGAGGGCGGGTCGATATCCGGACGAGCGGCGACCCGTACCCGGGCGAGACGATAGGGGTCGTCGCGGCGATAGAGGGCGTGCCGGTGTCGGACGGCGAGGTCAAGGTCGGGGGCGAACGGGTCGGTCGCACCGACGAGGACGGCCGCGCGAGGATCACCGTCCCAGAGGACGCCGAGGGGACGCTCCCGGTGACGGTGGAGCGGGGCGACTTCTCCGGGACGGTGCGGGTCCGGGTGCTGGACCTGAGCGTGAGCCTCCGGACCGACCGGTTCGTGCTCGCGCCCGGCGGCCCGGCCGACGTCGTCGCGACCGTCGGCGACCGGCCGGCGTCCGACGCGGAACTCACCGTCGCCGGCGAGCGCCAGGGGTCGGTCGGCGGCGACGGCAGGGAGGGGATCCGCCTGCCGATGGACCCGAGGGCGGAGGTGGTCGTCACCACGGAGCGCCAGACCGCGAGCGTGAGCCTGCTGGACCTCTACGCGGTGCCGCTCTTCCTGTTCGGTGGCGCGGTCGTCGTCGTGTCCGCGCTGGCGGGCCGCCGGTTCGGGGTGACGGGCGTCGCCGCCGTGGCCCTCCCCGTCACGCTGCTGGTGGCCGTGGCGCTGGTCGACGCCTACCTCGGCCGGACCGCCAGCCAGGCCACGGCGGGGATGGTCGTCGGGGGCGCCGTCCTCACGGGCGCGGTCCTGCGGCGACGGCGGATCGCGGGCGTCGCGAGGCGGGCCTACAGGTCCCCGGGTGGGGTGGTCGAGTGGCTCCTCTCCGGCGTCCTCCTCCTCGTGACGGCGGCGGAGTGGGCCATCGTCCGGGTCGGCGCGGTCGCTCGCCGGTTGGTCGGGTGGGTGCGGTCGCTCCCGCGGTCGGTGCCCGCCCTCGCCAGGAGGCTCCTTCGGTGGCTCTGGCGGCTGCCGGCCAGGGTCCGCACGACGCTCGCACGGCTCCCGGTGACCCCGACCACGGTCGGCGCCGCCGTCGCGGTCGTCCTGCTGGCGCTGGGCGCCTACGACGTGGCCGGCACGCTGGGCGTGGCCGCGGTCCTGGGGGCCGTGCTGGTCCTCGTGGTCCTCTGGCTGGTCCGCTCCCGGACGTCGCCGGAACCGGACCTGGACCCCGCTCCGACCGACGACGGGGACCCCGATCCGCCGTCGCCCGACTCCGGCGGGGAGTCGCTCTCCCCCGACCGGCGGTCGATCCGGGAACTGTGGCGGGCCTTCGCCCGGCGGGTGGTCCCGGGCCGGTGGCGGACGAGGACCCCCGTCGAGGTCGGCCGCCGGGCGGTCGGGAAGGGAGTCCCGGAGCGGCCGGTCCTGGAACTCACGGCGGCGTTCCGCGCCGTCGAGTACGGCAACCGCGAGCCCACCGAGGCCCTCGTCGAGGGTGCGAACGACGCCTACCGGGACCTCGCCGACCACCTCCCGGGCGGCGACGCCGACGATACGTCCGGCGACGCCGGGGGTGGGTCGGACGACGCCGCCGATCCCGCGGGCGGGTCGGGCGGCACCGGCGGCGTGGACGGATCCGGGGGCGGCGCGGGGAGCGCCGACCCGGACGCCCGCCCGCCGGGAGGTGACCGGTCGTGAAGGAGTACCTCTCGGCGATCGCGACGGCGGCCGGTGCCGGACTGGTCCTCCTGGGTCTGGCGATCACGGTCGCGTTCGGACCCTGGCGGATCGGCCGGGCCGGCGGCGCGGTCTTCGGGACGATGTTCGTGCTGGCGGCGTTCGTGGTCGTGGTCTGGAAGGTGTGGGGGTCGCTGGACTGGGCGTCCGGGCAGCCGGTTCCCTGGGCGGAGGACGAGGAGTTCGCGACGCCGGCACCCGAGCGGAGCCGCGAGGAGTTCCCCCTGTCGAGCGACTACTTCGCGCGCCGGACGTCCGAAGCCGGCGACACGGCCCGGTCCGAGGGGACCGTCGACGACGGGATAGCGGTCCTCCGCCCGGAGCTCCGCGAGACGCTGGTCGCGGTGCTCGTCGGCGGATCCCACGACGAGGCGTCGGCCGAGCACGCGGTCGAGACCGGCGCGTGGACCGACGACCCGGTCGCCACGGCGGTCGTGGAACCGGGGCTCGAGATGCCCGAGACGTCGATCCGCCGGCGGATCGAGGCGTGGCTGTTCCCGGAGCGGGTGCTCCGGGAGCGGGTCCGGCGGACGGTCCAGAAAATCGCCGAGACTGCCGACGGGAGCCTGCCCACCGTGCCGGGCCAGTCCGCACCCCGGACCGTCCCGGTGCTGGAACCCCGGCTGGAGGAACTCCAGCGCGGGGCGGACGGCCGGCTCCAGCGCGCGGTCGACCCCACGGTCGTCGGCCCCGACGACGACCCGCCCACCCCCGACGAGGCGTCCGGGGATCCGGACGGGCCGGCCCCGGGATCCGCGGGAGCTGACGCCGGTCGGTCCAGGGCTAATTCCCCGGCGACGGCCGACGGTCCGGAGAGCGAGCCGACCCCGACCCCGGACGGCGGCGACGAGGAGGTGTGGGGGGCGTGAACCGCCGACAGCTCAGGTGGCGGGGCGCCGTCGCCGCAGCGATCGTCCTCGCCGCGGCCGGCATCGCCGACCAGAACGGCACCCTGTTGCTCGCGGCGGCGCTCCCCCTGGCGTACGTCGCGTACGGCTCGCTCTCGCGGACGGTGGTGCCGGACGCCCTGACCGCGGAGCGGACCGTCGAGCCCAGCCCCGCCAGGCCCGGGGCCGTCGTCAGGGTCACCCTCACCGTGACCAACGGCTCGGACCGGACGATAACGGACCTGCGCGTCGCCGACGGCGTCCCCGAGGACATCGCCGTGGTCGAGGGGACGCCGCGGACGGCCGGGACGCTCCGTCCCGACGAGTCCGTCGAGACGGCCTACCACGTGGTCGCCAAGCGCGGGGACCACCCCTTCGAGCGACCCCAGGTGCGAACGCGGGGGATCGCGGCCGGCGCCGTCGCGACGGCGCGACCGGACGTGTCCGGCGACGAGACGCTGGTGTGTCGGCTCGACGCCGACGCGCCGCCCCTGGAGGAGCACGGCGAGGGTCGGGTCGGGACGCTGAACACCGACGACCCAGGGGAGGGGCTGACCTTCCACTCGGTCAGGGAGTATCACCCGGACGACCCCGCCGCCCGGATCGACTGGCGCCACTACGCCAAGCGGGGGGAACTCGCGACGGTCAACTACGAGCGGAACGTCCCGGCGACGGTGGTGCTGGTCCTCGACGCCCGGCGGGTGAACCACGTCGTCGCGAGCGAGGGCCGTCCGACCGCCGTCGAACTCCAGGCCTACGCCGCGACCCGGACGCTGACCGACCTGTTGCGGGCCGGCAACGACGTCGGGGTGGCCGTCCTCGGGCGGGACGGCCCACAGCGCTCGGGCGTCCACTGGCTGCCGCCGGGGAGCGGTGCCGGCCAGCGCGAACGGGCGCTTGACCTGTTCCGGATCGCGGCCGAGCGGCCGCCGGACCCCGTCGACCTCGACGGCGTGGTCGAGGACGGGCGGTCCACCGATCCCGCCGACGGTCCGGGCCGGGGGGCCACGGGGGAGCGGTCCACGGAGCCCGACGACGACCGTACCCCGGGGACCGTCGCGGACCAGGACCCCGGCGACACCGGCGACCGGACTCCAGGGGTCGCCGCTGGTCCGGGCCTCGCCGGCTTCGACGCCCAGGTCCGGCAGGTCCTCGAACTGGCCCCGGCAGGTGCACAGCTGACGGTGTTCTCGCCCCTGCTGGACGACGCGGCGGTCTCCGCGATCGAGACCTGGCGCGGCGCCGAGATGCCGGTCGTGCTCCTGTCGGTGGACGTGGTCCCGGAGACGACCGTCAGCGGCCAGTTCGCGGAGGTGCGTCGTCGGACCCGGCTGGCCCGGTGCCAGGGTGCCGGCGCCCGGGTGTTCGACTGGCAGCGGGGCACCCCGCTGCCGCTGGTGATCCAGCGCGCGTTCGCGGCCGACGCGAAGGTGTCGGCCGAGCGCTCCGCGGGAGGTGTCCGGTAGGTGGCGCTCGCCGGCCCGCGCCTCGACAGGCCGTCCGCCATCGGGGAGGAGGGCCGCCCCCGGACGGTGAGCCTCTGGATCGCCACTGTCGTCGTCCTCGCGGCCGTCACGGCCGGCGGGGCGGTGATCGGGGTCCCGGAGCTGGCCCTCGCCGTCGGTACCCCCGTCGGACTGACCGTCGCCGGGATCGGACTCGTCAACCGCGAGCGGTTCGGGCCACAGCTAGCCGGGTACGTGCTGCTACTGCTGTTCGGGTCGACCCTGGCACTCCAGGTCGTACTCCTGACAGTTCTCCCGGTCGGCCTCGCGGTGGCCGGCGTCGTGCTGGCGCTGCTCGGGATCGGCGTCACCTGGGCCGACGCGGGGAACGCCGACTCCGCCAAGGACACGCTCGTCGGGAGCCTGATCACGTACCTGGTGATGCTCGTTGGTCTCGGCCTGGTCTTCGGGGTCGTCGCGGTACTCCTGGTCGGCCGGTGGGCGGTGACCGCCACGACCGCGGGCCTCGCACCCGGGACGTCGACCCTCTGGTTCGTCGCCGCCGTCGGCTACGCCGCCCTGGGCGTCCGGATCGCGCTGTGGCGCCTCCCGTTCGAACAGTTGACCCCGCGAGGGCGGCGTGCCGAGGTCCGGCGGCGCCTCCACTACGTCGGGCGGGTCACCCTGGGGATCGCCATCGGGTCGGTGGGCGTACTGATACTCGGCGGTATCGGCGTCGGCCTCGGCGCGTTCGACACCCTCGCCGGGGTAGCGCCGCCGCTCGCGGCCGCGCTCGACCTGCTCGCCGCCCCGCTGGTGCTGGGGACGTTCGGGACGGTCGGCACCGTCGGGATACTCGCGAGCCTGGGGGCGCTCCTGTTGCGGATGGCGACCCGCCGGTTCGACACGACCACCGTCCAGTGGGTCGCCGCCGCGGCCGCGGGCGTCGTCCTGACCTTCCTCCTCTCGACGACCGTCGCGTTCTTCGTCCTCGCCCCGTTCAACCCGGTCGGGGGCGTCGTCGTCAGCGTCCTCATACTCGTCGTCTACACGGTCGTCCCCCCGCTCCTGGTCGGCGGGACCCTCCTCGTGACCATCGGGATGGAAGTGGGGGTGATCCCCGACAGGGCGGGCGGTCCCGCGTTCGCCGCCACGGGCATGGTCCTGGCGGCGATCGGGTTCGGGGGGGTCTCGCCGCTCGTCGCGTTCGCCTGCGTCGTCGCCGCCGCCGTCGCCTGGGACGCCTCGTGGTACGGTCTGGGACTGACCGCCGAACTGGGGCTCATCCCGGAAACCCGTCGCCTGGAACTGCTCCACGCGGTGGTGGTGCTCGGGATCGGTGGCGTCGCCCTGGTGGCCCTGGCCGGACTGGACCTCCTGGGGAGCGTGGCACTCGCCGGCGTCGGTAACTCCGTGGGGCTCTACGTCGCCGGGGTCGGGGTCCTGTTGCTGTTGCTCCCGCTCCGGGGGTAGTCGCGCCGGCATCCGGGCGATTTTTACACCCTGCCCCACTGGTCGAAGGTGACCGTGACGGGGTCGCACTTGTCGACTGACGAGGCCGCCGGGACGATCCGTTCCGTCTTCGAACGGATCGAGGAAGCCGCCGTCGTCGAGCGGTCGGTGCTCGAATCGGTGCTCGCCGCCGTGCTCGCCCGGGGACACGTCCTCCTCGAGGACGTCCCCGGGACCGGGAAGACCGTGACCGCCCGCGTCCTCGCCGAAGCACTCGGCCTGGAGTTCAAGCGGATCCAGTTCACCCCGGACCTGCTCCCCAGCGACATCACCGGCTCGACCGTCTACGACGAGCACGCCGCCGAGTTCGAGTTCGTCAAGGGCCCCGTCTTCGCCAACGTCGTCCTGGCCGACGAGATAAACCGCGCCCCGCCCAAGACCCAGGCCGCCCTGCTGGAGGCCATGGAGGAGCGCCAGGTCACCGCCGACGGCGAGACCTACGACCTCCCCCGGCCCTTTATCGTCGTCGCCACCCAGAACCCCATCGAGCAGGAGGGGACCTTCCGGCTCCCCGAGGCCCAGCGCGACCGGTTCAGCGTCAAGACCTCGCTCGGCTACCCCGAGGTGGCCGGCGAGATGGAACTCCTGGAGAAGCGGACGAACCGCCGGTCGCTGGCCCCGAGCGTCGACCCCGTCGTCTCGGCCGAGACGGTCCGGGAACTCCAGGAACTGGCCGAGGACGTTACCGTCGACCGGAAGATCCGCCGGTACATCATCGAGATTGCGCGGGCCACCCGCGAGGACCCCCGGGTCGAGGTCGGCGTCTCCCCCAGGGGGATCCAGCGCGTGTTCGAGGCCTGCCGCGCCGGGGCCGTGATCCGCAACCGGGACTACGTCGTCCCCGCGGACGTCAAGCGCCTCGCGGAACCTACGATGGCCCACCGCCTCGTCCTCACGACCGACGCCAACATCGAGAACGTCGACCCCCGCGACGTCGTCCGGACCGCCGTCGAGTCCACCCAGGTGCCCGCCGTCTCGCCGGACGCCCCCGACGGGGACCCCGAGGCCGGGGCCGACGGCGACCCGGGGGTCGGATCCGACGGCGACCGGTCCGGTGACGCCCGCGCCACCCCCGACCGGTCCGGCACCGCACCCCCGGACGGTCGGGATCCGGCACACAGCGACGGGACCACGTCCCGGGACACCGGCGGCGAGGACGCCGCCGAGCAGTGGGATCCGGCACGCCGCGACGGGCAGGACTCCTCCGGCGGCGGGTCGGACTCCCCGGAGTGGCGCGAGGTCGACTCCCCCGACGACGGGGACGAGAACTCCCGAGAGGGCGGGAACTGACGCCCGAGGGCACGACTCGATCACCGGAGGAGCCGACCCCACCGGCCGACTGCCGACCTATCATGATTCAGCGAGAGAATCCCGCCCTTCCCGTGAGGGACGAGTGTTCCGACTGGTCGGGACCGAGGAGCGAACAGGGCGGGAGTGAATCGCGT
>PXRX01000013.1:0-26421 GCA_003023195.1 Halobacteriales archaeon QS_8_69_26 | reverse complement strand
CACTCCCTGCACTCGTCGGTGTGCGAACGTAAGTTCCCAACGCTTCCACCTTCGGCGGTGAGGGGAAGCCGCGCCGTTTACGGCGCGGAGGATGTCACCTCCACTCGTATTCGATCCCGAACTCCTCGCGGACCGTCTCGTACCACTCCTCGCCGGTGACGGTTCGCTCCCGTTCCTCGCCGCCCGCGACCTCGGTCAGCGTCTCGTCCGAGAGCTTCTGCCACCCGTCGTCGGTGGCGACGTTGACGACCGGATCGCCGGTGAACGGCGACTCCGGGGCCGACTGGAGGTAGTCGTTCGCGGCCGCGAAGTAGTCCAGGTCGCGGGGTCGATCGGTGAAGACGTAGCGGTCCGACCACTCCGCCTCGCCGGGGACCCGGACCTGCGCGAGGTGGGTCGCGTCGGGCCGGTCGCTCGTGACGACCCGCCACTCCACGCCGGCCCCGTCGGTCGGGGGAGTCCCGTCCAGCGGCGTCGGCACGCGCATCGGCGGGGTGCCACACCCCACGTCGACGACGTACCGCCGGTCCAGGGTCACGACGAGGGCGTGGTGGTTCGCCGGGACGGTCAGGCCGGAGGTGACCCTCGCTGCCACCCGGTCGACGTCGTAGCCGAGCGACGAGAGGAGCCAGCCGAAGAGGCCGTTCAACTCGAAGCAGTAGCCGCCCAGTCCCCGGTCGACGACCGTCCGGTAGGCGGCCGGCACGGAGAGGTCGACGCCCTCGCCCCCGGCGTCGCCGTAGGGATCGCCGACGATAGACAGGTTCTCGAACGGCACCGTCCGGACGTGGGCCGCCTGGAGGCGGTCGAGGGTCGCCAGGTCGGGAGTGTCGACGGTCGCCGGGTCGATCCCGATCCGTTCCAGGGAGGCGCCGGGGTCCATCCACTCCCGACCGGCGTCCGCCCCACGGCCGCTGTCCGCTTCCCGTCCCCCGTCGGCCTCCCGGACCTCGCCCCCGGCGTCGGCCCCGGTGTCCCGGCCCTCCGGTTCCATACCCGCAGTCCGGGATCGAACGTCTTCAGTGTGTCCGATCCCGTGGTCGGCACTGTTCGGGGTGGAGCGGGAGTTTCTACGGTAAACTTACGGTATGCGGACTGCCCCTGGCGACCCCTCGTCCTCCTGCCCGAAAGCCCCGTTCTTCGGCCCCGATCGACTTACGGTACGTTTACTGTAATTCGGGCTCGACCAGTTCGAACACTGTTCCGTGATCGGTGGTCCCGGGGGGTGGATACCCGGAACGGGGCGGTCGCTACGGGGTGACGACGCCGAACGGCGAGAAGGTGTCCGGGTCAGGGACTCCACCCGCAGACCGAGCACTCGCTGGCCGAGAGGTCGTGGAGGCCGCTACACTCCGGACACTGTTTCTTGTTGTAGTTCCGCTCCCACCGTACCGGCTCCGTCTCGTGACCGCGCTGTGAGAGGAACTGGTCGAAAACGTCGTCGCCGGTATCCTCGGGTGCGGACGACATGTGCCAATGTATGCCACAAGAGCATATAAATTTCCGGGTGGCGTTACCGCTTCTCGATCCCCGTGCTAGCACGGCACAGGGTCGGCCCCTGACCGGGATCCGGCCGGGGGAGAACCGCCCAGGAACGGGGAATCGGCGGGGGCCGCCTACTCCAACCACTCCAGGGCCGTCGCGGCCCAGGTGTAGCCGGTGCCGGCGGCCAGGAACAGTACCAGGTCGCCGGAGTCGATCCGACCCCGGGCGAGGCCCTCCTCGACGGCGATGAACTGGTCTGCGCTCTGGACGTGGCCGTAGTCGTCGAGGTAGTAGCCGTCCCGTTCGGGGTCGAGGCCGAACTCCTCGAACAGCAGGTCGGTGAACGAGCGCTTCATGTGGACCAGCGCGAGGAAGTCGACGTCCTCGCGGGCGAAGCCGGACCGCTCCAGGGCGCGGTCGGCGACCGTCCGGAAGTTCGCCAGCGTGACCTCGGCCAGGCGCTCTTTCATCCCGTCGGGGTCGGGAACGGTAAGGTGGTGCAGGCCGGCGTCGACGGTGTCGTGGGTCGGGGGACGGCGCGACCCGCCGGCGGGCATGACCACGTCGTCCGCGAAGCTCCCGTCGGTGGTCGCGGCGCTCTCGAAGACGAGGGCACGGCTCCGGTCGCCCGGGTCGCGTTCGAGGACGGCGGCGGCCGCGCCGCTCCCGAAGTTGAACATGAACGAGGAGTCGGCGTCGCCGTAGTCGATCAGGTCCTCCTCGCGGCTGGCGGTCACCAGGAGCGCGCGGTCTACGTCACCGGTCGCGAGCTGGGCGCGTGCCGACCGGACCGCGACCGGCGCGCCCGCACACAGGGCGTACAGTTCGTTCGCGTAGGCGTTCCCGGCCCCGAGGCGTTCGGCGATGTCGGCCGCGGCGCTCCAGACCACGTGGTCCTTGTACTCGCTGCCGTGGTACAGCACCAGGTCGAGGTCCCCGGCGTCGACCCCGGCGTCGGCCAGCGCATCGCGGGCCGCCGCCACGCCCATGTCGGTCACGTGGTCATCCTCGGGCGGGCAGACGTGCTTGCGCGCCAGACCCATCTTCTCGACGACCACCTCCGCCGGGATCCCCGCCCGCTCCGCTATCTCCTCGCCGGTGATCGTCCGGTCGGGGACGTAGGTCCCCATGCCGGTGAGGCCGACTGTCACGGGCGGTCCTCCCCGTCCGACCGATCCCCGGCATCGGTCTCCTCCGACCGACCGTCGCCGGTCCCGTCCGACGGGTCCCCCGCGCCATCGGGACCGTCGCGGGGGGCACCGGTCTCCAGTTCGTACTCCCACGCCTCGTAGCCGTCCTCGACGTTGGCGATCCGGGCGTCGGGTCCGACCTCCTCGTAGGACTCCAGCAGGCGGGCGGCCTGCCGGGAACTCCGGCCGACCGGACAGATCAACACGACGTCCTCGCTCCAGTCGACCTCGGCGACCCGCCGCGGGAACTCCGGGAACGGGATGTTGATCGCGCCGGGGACGTGCCCCTCGCGGAACGCCTCGGCCTCCCGCACGTCGACGACCTGGAAGTCCTCGCCGTTCGAGAGGCGTTCGTGGAGTCGGGCGGCCGTGACCTCCTCTACCATCGGCCACCCGTAGGAGGGAGGTCGTTGAAAGGGCTTCGCCCTCGACCGACTCCGCGGGGCCGGCGTGGTGGGTCCCGTCCGATCCGGGCGCTAGTCGTCGTTCCCGCCGTCGGCCCCGTCGGGTCCGGGCCCGGATCCTTCTTCGCCCTCGTCCCCGCCGACCGGTTCCCTGGGCCCCATCCGGACCGTCCTGACGCGGACGTAGAGGTAGGCCACCAGCACGAGCACCAGTACCAGCGGAACGAGGACGACGACGAGGGTCGCGTTGCTGCCGAGACCGATCCGTCGTTCGATGTTCCCGGCCAGCGCCGACTCGTCGGCGTCGGTCGTCGCGTTCTCCGCGACGTTGACCGTCACCGCCGCGGTCGCCGTGGCCCCGTCGTCGTCGACGACCCGGAGGGTGACCCGGTGCTCGCCGGTCGCGTCGAAGGCGTAGGTGAACGTCGGACCGGTGTCCACGACCTCGTCGTCGACCATCCACTCGTAGGTTTCGACGGTCCCGTCGGGGTCGGACGCCTGCGGGTCGAAGGTGACTACCTCCCCCACGCTCGGCGCGTCCGGTTCGTGGGTCACCTCGGCGGACGGCGGGTCGTTGTCCGTCGTCCCGACGACGACCGTCTCGGTCGCGGTCCCCGTCCGGCCGTCCCCGTAGGTCACCGTAAGCGTGACCTCTCGTTCGCCGGCCGTCTCGAAGGTCCGGGTGAACGACGCCCCGTCCGCCACGACCTCGCCGTCTATCCCTCGTCGGACCCGACCGGATCGGATCGCACGGATCGACCCTGTGTGACAACATGGATTTATTAGATGATTTTACAGTATGTAAATTTAATGGGCAGTTCCCGGACCGTGGCCGAACTGCCGGACGGAGCCGGCAGGGCGCGAAAGGTACCTCTCGGGAGGGCGGTGAAACCGGGGATCGGTCGTGGTTCAGACCTGACCGGGCCGGCGCCCGCTACTCCCGAACACGGACGCGTTGACCCACCAGTGGACCCACATGACGAACATCGGCAGGCCGACGACGGCGACCAGTCCGCCGATCACGGTCGCTTCCTGACGACCGGTCAGGTGCGGACTGGCGACGGCGAGCGCGACCCCCAGTACTCCGATCGCCCAGACGCCGAACGCGAGCAGTTTGGTTGCGAAGTTCATGCTGTCGAACGGGTGCTCCCGGAGTCCCCCGTCCCCGTCGACGACCCTCCTGGCCGCACCCTCACCAGTACGTCGTATATTCTCCTATATAGTTGTTAGGATATTAACGGAAGTGGATACGAATTAAACGCGAGAAGCGCGTTCCCGGACGGTCCGGCGACTGGACTCGGAAGAACGGCAACCGGATCCCGGGGGGCAGTCTGTGGCCAAATCCACGACGGTGATCGGGTCGGATCCGGGGAAGTAGTCAATAGCCGGATCCGAGGGGAACAGTCGGTGGCCGGATCCGAGGGGAACAGTCGGTGGCCGGATCCGGGGGAACAGTCGGTGGCCGGATCCGAGGGGGTCGTGGTGGGCGGATCGACCCGGGCCTCACTCCATCGCGATGTAGGTCTGGGTGGTCTCGACGCCGCGGATCGCCTGGATGTTGGTGGCGGTGACGTTCTTGACGTCGCCCGGGGTGTCGACCTCGATCTTGGCGATCAGGTCGACGTCGCCGGCGACGATGTGGACGTCGACGACGCCCTCGACCGCCGCGACCTCCTCGTGCAGGCGGTCGGCCTCCCCGGTGTTGGCCTTGACCATGACGTAGGCGACGACCATCTCAGGCACCCCCCGCGCTGGCGGCGGCCTCGCGCCCGCCGGTCTCGCCGACGATGATCTGTCTCACGTCCGAGAGTACGCCGAAGTCCGCCAGCACGACCAGGCGGTCGCCCGACTCCAGGGACTCGTCCGGGTCGGGGATCGCCAGGGGCTGTCCGGACTTGCCGAACGCGAGGACGGTGGCGTCGGCCGGCAACTGGAGTTCGCTGACCGAGTACCCCCGGGTCGGCGACTTTTCGGTCACTGTGAGCTGGACGATCTGGAGGTTCTGGGCGATGTCCGCGATGGCCTGGATGTCGCCGCCGAGGAGGGCGTTCTTGGCGCCGATGGCCCCCAGCCGTTCGGGGTAGATTATCTCGTCGACCTCGGCGGTGTACTGGCGGTAGATGTTCTCCCGGTAGTCCTCGTCGACGCGCATCACGGTGCGACAGCCGTAGTGCTTGGCGATCGTACAGGCCGCGAAGTTGACGTTGAGGTCGCCGGTGAGCGCCCCCAGGGCGTCGGCGTCGGCCACCCCGGCCTCTTCCAGGACCTCCTCGCGGGAGCCGTCGCCCTCGACCACGTCGAACCCCTGGTCGCGGGCCCGCTGGGCCATCACCGACTCCCGTTCGACTATCGTCACCTCGTGGTTCTCGTCGCGCAACACCCTCGCCGTGCGCAGGCCGACCCGACCCGCTCCGATGATCACGAACCGCATGGTCCGGGCTACGCCGGGAGCACCCAATAAGTTTGTCCCACGCCACCGGTCCGACTGCCCCCTCGAACGCCGAGGAGAGGGTCGGATCCCACGTACTCCCCTGCCAACGTCGCCGGATCCGACCGTCCTCACCCCCCGAACGCCGTCGCCGGGAGGGTCACAAGCTTTATTTCCGGCACACGCCCACTCGGGACAGAGCGGACCGATGACCGACGACGGATCCGGGAGTGACGGGTTCTCCGACCGCCTCTCGGACCTGCAACGGGAGGGTGGAAACCTCCTGGTCGCGGGTGCCGTCCCGGACGAGGTCCACGCCGCGGCCGCACGGCACCTGCTCGGAGAGGCCGGCGAGCGCCGCCGCCGGATCCTGGTGTTCGTCGACCGCGACCGGAGCCGCGCCGACGAACTGCTGTCGCCCGGTCACGACCGGACCCCCGAACGGCTCAGGGTCGTCGACTGCGGTCTCGCCTCTCGGTCGGCGGACGGGACGGCCCCGGGCGACCCCGCGGATGGAGGACCCGGGGCCGTCGACGCCGACCGCCGAGGGGACGGCGGGATCCCCTCCCGGTCGATAGCCACCGTCGAGGGGGGCGACCTCCCGGCGATCGGAACGACGGTCACGGAGGCCATCGACGGCTTCGAGGCCATCGCGGGGTCCGAGGGACTCGACCCCACCGAACTCCGGGTGTGCATGGACTCGCTGAGTCCGCTGATCACGGCCCACGGCCGGCCCGCCGTCTTCCGGTTCCTCCACCTCCTGACCGAGCGGATCCGCCGCGTTCAAGGACTGGGGATCTGCCACCTCCCCGCCAGGCGGGATGCCGAGTCCGCGGCGATGCTCTCCTCGCTGTTCGACGGCGTCGTGGAACTCCGGGTCGAGCGGGACCGCCCTCAGCAACGGTGGGGCTTCGACGGGGTCCGGTCGGAGTGGATCCCGGTCGACGAGTGCCCGTAGGGATCCGGCGAGGACCGACCGCCGCGTCCCGGTACCGGCCGATACCTTCGGTCGAGCCAACGCTTTTGGTCGGCCGGGCCGAGGCCGGCACATGGCCCTGCCCACGAGCCTCCCCCAGCGGGAGTTCCGCGAGCGCCTGTCCGCGGTCCGGGATCGGATCGCGGAGACGGGTGCGGACGCCGGTGCCTGGTTCGGCGCGACGAGCATCGAGTACCTGACCGGCTTCGACCACATCCAGACCGAGCGACCCGTCCTCCTCGCCGTGACGGAGGACCGGGTCGAGGTAACCGTCCCGCGCCTGGAGGTCGAACGCGCCCAGGCGGTCGAGACCATCGACCGGGTCCACCACTACTTCGACTACCCGCAGGGGGACCCCATCGAGACGGCCGTCGGGATGCTCCGGGAACTCGACGTCGAGTCGGTCGCCGCCGACGCCGACGGTGCCCCGGGAACGATGGGGTACGAGGGGCCGGCCCTCTCGGAGTTCGTCGACGTCGAGACCCAGGACTGGGTGACGTACATGCGCTACGCCAAGTCCGACGCCGAGGTGGCGCTGATCCGCGAATCAGCGCGGTGGGCCAACCTCGCCCACCGCTACCTGGCCGACAACGTCGAGGTGGGCGCCCACCCGGCGACGGTGAGCCAGCGTGCCTCCATGGAGGGATCGCGGGCGATGCTCGACGCCCTCGGCGAGGAGTACGTCGCCCGCACCAGGGGTGACGGCCCCGTCCACGCCGGGTTCATCTCCGGTCCACAGACCGCCCTCCCCCACGGCCACACCGCCAACCGCCGACTCCAGGAGGGCGACGTACTGGTCACCGGCGCGTCGGCCAACGTCGACGGCTACTACTCCGAACTCGAACGGACCATGTTCGTCGGCGAACCCTCCGAGGAGCAGGTCCACTACTTCGAGTTGATGCTGGAGGCCCAGTCCATCGCCATCGACGCCCTCGGCCCCGGCGTTCCCGTCGCCGACGTCGACGGGGCCGTCTGGGACTACTTCGAGGAACAGGGGATAACCGACCTGGCCCAGCACCACGTCGGCCACAACATCGGCATGGGTGGCCACGAACCCCCCTACATCGACCGGGGCAACGACGAGACGATGGAACCGGGACACGTCTACACCATCGAACCGGGCATCTACACCGACGAGGAGGGGTACCGCCACTCCGACACCGTCGCCATCACCGAGGACGGCACCGAGCGCCTGACCCACTTCCCGCGAGACCTGGAGGGGAACACGATCCGGTAGCGGATCGCTCTCCTGTTCCGTTACTCCTCGTCGTCCCGCCGGGCCACCTCGTGGCGGCCGAACCCGTAGCGCAGGCGGTTGGCAAGCCGTCGGGAGAACCGCTCCTCGCGGCTGGAGAAGCGCTCGCCGAGTGCCCCGTAGATCAGCGGCACGGGAACCTCCTGTTCGATGGCCTCCCGGACGGTCCAGGATCCGGTCGACCCCCCGGCGACGTGGTCGGCCACGCTCCCCAGGTCCGACCCTTCCTCCCGGAAGGCCTCCTCGCACAGTTCCAGCAGCCACGACCGGATCACGGCCCCGTTGTTCCAGGTGCGGGCGACCGATTCGAGGTCCAGGTCGTACCGGCCGCGGTGGAGCAACTCGAACCCCTCGCCATAGGCCTGCATCAGGGCGTACTCGACGCCGTTGTGGACCATCTTGACGTAGTGACCCGACCCCGAGGGACCCATCCGGGCGTGGCCGTCCGGTCCCGTGGCTACGGCGTCGAACGCCGGTCGCATGGCCTCGTAGGCGGGCTCCGGCCCACCGACCATCAGCGAGAAGCCCAGTTCCGCTCCGGCGGGGCCACCGCTGGTGCCGCAGTCGAGGTACGCCGCCTCCGTCCGGTCGGCCCGCCGGACCGACGCCTCGAAGTGGGAGTTGCCCCCGTCGACGACCACGTCGTCGTCGGTCAGGTACTCCGACAGCTCCGAGAGCGTCGCGTCGACCGCCTCGCCGGCCGGCACCATCAGCCAGATCCGTCGCTCCGGGGCGGCCCGGTCGGCCAGGTCCGCGAGGGAGTCGGCCGGCGTCGCCCCCGCCTCGGCGGCCGCCGCCACGGCGTCGTCGTCCAGGTCGAAGGCCACCACGTCGTGGCCGCCTGCCAGCAGACGGTCGACGACGATCGCACCCATGCGTCCGAGGCCGACGACGGCTACTTGCATGGGGGCGACTCCCCGCCCACGGCACCTATCGGTTGCGATCCGCGTGGAACGAACGGAGCCTCGTCGCCCCGGTCCTCGGAACCGCGTCCACGGACCCGAGTCATCGGAACCGCGTCCACGGACCCGAGTCATCGGAACCGGGTCCTCGGAACCGGGTCCTTGGAACCGGGTCCACGGACCCGAGTCATCGGAACCGCGCCCACGGACCCGAGTCATCGGAACCGCGTCCACGGACCCGGGTCCTCGGATCGCGCGAGCGAACACCCGGATCCGCGTCGTCGCCGGCGTCGTGCCGGTGTCGGTGGGCTTTTGCCCGGTCGGTGGCCATCCGTGACCATGTCACCTGACGGGTCGCCGGGAGCTGAGGGGGAGGTCCCAGCCCCACCCGAGACGGAGCGACGCCAGGTCGTCGAGGAAGTCCACGGTCACGAGATCACGGACCCCTACCGCTGGCTGGAGGGCGACGACGAGGACGTCGAGGAGTGGGTCGCGGCACAGAACGAGTACGCCGACCGACTGCTCGACACGCCGACCCGCGAGGCCCTGCGACCGCGGATGGAGTCGCTGGCCGAGACCGAGTCCCACTTCCCGGTGCAGGTCGCCGGCGGGACGTACTTCCAGCGAGTGGAACCCGCCGGGGCCGACCACCCCGTCCTGCAGGTCCGCGAGGACCGCGACGCCGACCCCGAGACCCTGGTCGACCCCAACGAGTGGGCCGAGGGCCGGTCGATGGACTGGTACGTCCCCTCCCACGACGGCGACCTGGTCGCCTACGGCACCGCCGAGGGCGGCACCGAACAGTACGACATCGTGGTGATCGACCTCGACGGCGAGGAGGTCGACCGCGTCGACGGGGTGGGGCGCTCGCAGGTCGCCTGGTACGACGGCGGCTTCTACTACCTGCAGACGGGGAGCGCCGGCGAGGGCGACCCCACCGGCGGCCAACTGGACAAGCGACTGCGCCGCCACGACCTCGACGGGACGGACGAACTGCTGGCCGACGGCTTCGCGCCGGACGTCTGGCCGGCCGTCGACGCCGCCGAGGACGGCCGCGCGGTGGTCACCCTCTCCGAGATGTCCGTGCGCTCGGACCTGTACGTCTACGCGCCCGGCGACGACGAGTTGACTCCGGTGATCGTCGGCGAGGACGCCACCTTCCAGGCGTCGGTCCACGACGACACGGTCTACGTCTACACCGACTACGACGCGCCCCGGGGGCGCGTGCTGGCCGCGCCGTTCGAGGACCTGACCGGCGGCGAGGTCGACCCCGACGAGTTGCGGACCGTCGTCCCCGAGGGCGAAGCGGTCTTCCGGGGCTACGACCTGGCCGACGACCTCCTGGTCGCCCACCACCACCGGGACGCCGTCTCGGAGCTGTCGGTGTACGACCCCGAGACGGGCGAACGGCTCCGGGGGATCGACGTCCCCGAAACGTCGAGGGTGCTGGGCGTCTCGGCCAACCCCGACGAGCGGGAACTGTTCTACCGCGTCGAGGGGTTCGACCGGCCGCCGTCGGTCCGCCGGGCCGACCCGGGCAGCGGCGAGAGCGAGTTCCGGTCCGGGACGAGCGTCGACCTGGTCGAGGACCTCGACCTGTCGGTCCGCCAGGAGTGGTTCGAGTCCGCCGACGGGACGGACCTGCCGGCGTTCGTCGTCCACCGGGCCGGCCTGGACCCGGCCGAGGACGGACCCCTGCCGACGGTGCTGTACGGCTACGGCGGGTTCCGCAACAACATGACCCCCGGGTTCCGGACGTACGCTCTCCCGTTCCTGGCCGACGGCGGCGTCTACGTCCAGGCGGTCCTCCGTGGCGGGTCGGAGTACGGCGAGCCCTGGCACGAGGCCGGCATGCGCGAGCACAAGACCAACGTCTTCGAGGACTTCGAGGCCGTGGGCGAGGGCCTGGTCGACCGGGGCTACACCGACACCGACCGCCTGGCCGCCCTCGGCGGGTCCAACGGCGGCCTCCTCGTGGGGGCGGCCATCACCCGCGAACCCGACCTGTTCGGTGCGGCCGTCTCCGCGGTGCCCCTCCTCGACATGCTGCGGTTCCACCGGTTCCTGCTGGGCGAGGCCTGGACCAACGAGTACGGCTCCCCCGAGGATCCCGAGGCCGTCGAGTGGCTGCTGGAGTACTCGCCGTACCACGACGTCGAGTCCCGGCCGTACCCGGCGACGCTGTTCCGGACCGCGGCCGGCGACACGCGGGTCCACCCATCCCACGCCCGCAAGATGGCCGCGCTCCTCCAGGAGATGTCCACTTCGGAGGAGCCGGTCCTGCTCCGGACCATCACCGAGACGGGCCACGGCGTCGGCACGCCCACCAGTGTCCAGGTGCGAAAGAGCCTCGACCAGTGGACGTTCCTCTACGACCAGCTGGGGCTGGATCCCGGCGAGGCCGAGGACTGAACCGCCGGATCCGGACAGCGACCGGATCGCCGGATCCCGGGTCGTTCGGTACGGCCGTGACCGGCGGTCGGCCGCGGATGGCGGTCCGGCGTCAGGTCCGCTTGCCGACGAACTCGGTGCCGTAGGCGAACACCGGGCGGGTGAAGAAGACGGCGACGATACTGCCGACGAGGATCCCGCCGAGCGCCAGCACCTCCCTGTACTGCTCGAACTCCGCGGTCTGTCCGTACTGGAACCCGAAGTACACCGGCGCCAGCGCCGGGGCGAGGGCGACGATTCCGACCACGGTGATCCCCCCGAACACGAACAGGACCCGGCTGGCGCGCAGAAAGGCGACGGTGATACTGGGGGGTTCGTCCGACATACCCCGCCAAAGGTCGGGGGGACTGGTAGTCGTTTGGATCGGGGGAGGCTGGTCGACCCACGGGGCCGGGACGACCGGTCCCCGGGGCGCTCGATCCTCCAGGGTCCGGACGACCGTAACCCGAACCCCTGAAATACCCGCCCCGCCTACCGGATGGCAGTGTCACGGCAGGCGACGCAGGTGGACACGCTGTTCCTCCACGGGACGGGCGACGAGTTCCTCGTCGTCGCCCAGCGAGACGGGGACCGGCTGTTCCGCGCGAAACTCGAACTCAAGGAGACGTCGGCGGGCCCCCGGCCGGGCCGGTTCCGGCGCAAGCAGGGGTCGCACGAGGAGCCGCGCGACCCCGAGGAGTTCGTCGACCTGGCCCGGCGGGCGACGCGGATCCGGATCTCCGAGCAGACTTCGCCCGAGGCCCGCCGGCGGGCCCAGGAGGCCCTGGCGGGCTACCAGCTCGACGACAAGACGCGGGCGGTGCGGACCTGCCGGCTCTGTGCCTCGGCCGGCCGGTACTCGCCGATAACCTCCGAGAACGCGATCCGGAAGGGCGAGGACGACATCTGCCCGGACTGTGCGATAGAGCGCCTGGAGCGGGAACTGTCCTACCACGGCGAGGTGTCGGGCGCGGCCCGCGAGCGCCTGGAGGAGTTGCTGTTCGAGGTGCGGGACTTCGACCGGGTGGCGAACCTGCTGAAGGGCGACCTGGACCCCGAACTGACCAAGTTCGACGAGATCAGCGCCACCCTCGACGAGGTGGACCCGGTCCCCACGGACTCGCTGGACCTCCACCCGGACCTGGCGGACCTGCTGGAAGAGCGGTTCGACACCCTCCTCCCGGTGCAGTCCCTGGCCGTCGAGAACGGCCTGCTGGACGACCCGCCGGCCGACCAGTTGGTCGTGAGCGCCACCGCCACCGGCAAGACCCTGGTCGGGGAGATGGCCGGCATCGACCGGGTGCTGAAGGGCGAGGGGAAGCTCCTCTTCCTGGTGCCGCTGGTGGCCCTGGCCAACCAGAAACACGAGGAGTTCCGCGAGGAGTACGGCGACCTGGTGGACGTGACCATCCGGGTCGGCGCATCGCGGATCCGCGACGGGGGCGCGGCCTTCGACCCCTCGGCGGACGTCGTCGTCGGCACCTACGAGGGGGTCGACCACGCCCTCCGGACCGGCCGGGACCTGGGCGACGTCGGCACCGTCGTCATCGACGAGGTCCACACCCTCAAGGAACCGGAGCGGGGCCACCGGCTGGACGGGCTGATCGCCCGGCTCAAGCACTACTGCGAGACCCGGGCCCGCGAACGGGAGGCCTACGGCAGTGCCCAGTGGATCTACCTCTCGGCGACCGTCGGCAACCCGGGCGACCTGGGCGACGCGCTGGGTGCCCGGACCATCGAGTTCGAGGAGCGGCCGGTCCCCATCGAGCGCCACGTCACGTTCGCCGACGGCCGCGAGAAACCACGGATCGTGAACCGGCTGGTCGAGCGGGAGTTCGACCGGAAGTCCTCGCAGGGCTACCGGGGCCAGACCATCGTGTTCACCAACAGCCGTCGCCGGTGTCACGAGGTGAGCCGGAAACTGGAGTACGACTCGGCTCCCTACCACGCCGGTCTGGACTACGGCCGCCGCAAGAAGGTCGAGCGGATGTTCGCCGACCAGGACCTGGCCGCGGTCGTCACCACGGCGGCGCTGGCGGCCGGCGTCGACTTCCCGGCCTCGCAGGTCGTGTTCGACTCGCTGGCGATGGGCATCGAGTGGCTCTCCGTCCAGGAGTTCCACCAGATGCTCGGCCGGGCCGGCCGCCCCGACTACCACGACCGCGGGGTGGTGTACGTGCTGGTCGAACCCGGCGGGAGCTACCACGGCAGCCAGGAGATGACCGAGGAGGAGGTGGCGTTCAAGCTCCTCAAGGGCGAGATGGAACCCGTCCTCGCCCGGTACGACGGGAGCGCCGCCGTCGAGGAGACCCTGGCGAACGTCCTGGTCGGGGGGAAGTCCGCCAAGGCCATCAACGACCGGATGATCGGCGACGTGCCCACGACCGACGCCGTCGCCAAGCTCCTGGACTACGAGTTCATCGACGGCTTCGACGTGACCCCGCTGGGCCGGGCCGTCGCCACCCACTTCCTCTCGCCCGACGAGGCGTTCCTCATCCTCGACGGGATCCGCAAGGGCGAACACCCCTACGACCTCGTGGCCGACGTCGAGTTGCAGGACGAGGAGTTCTGAGCCGGCCCGTCACCGGGTCGGCGGGTCGACCGGTCGGTGTCGCCCTCGGTCAGGCGATCGCGGGTCGGGATCGCCCCGATCAGGGCGTCAGCCGGTCGGGATCCCGCGGGAACGGGATCGCCTCCTTGACGTTGTCCAGTCCGGCCAGTTGCTGGACGAGGCGGTCGATCCCCAGGCCGTAGCCGCCGTGTGGGGGGACGCCGTACCGGAAGGCCTCGACGTAGAACGAGAAGTCCGCGGGGTCGACCCCCTGACGCCCCATCGCCGCCAGCAGGCGGTCGACGTCGTGTTCGCGCTGGCCGCCCGAGGAGAGTTCCAGGCCGCGGTACAGGAGGTCGAACTTCCTGGAGGCGACGTCGTCGCCGGGGACCTCCTGGCGGTAGTAGAACTTCTCGTCGGGGTAGCCGACCACGAACACCGCCGGGTGCCCCCGCTTCTCGAAGTGTTCGCCCAGCAGTCGCTCCCCGCGGGTGTCCAGGTCCGTCGGGTCCTCGGGGACGTGGTCGTACTCCTCGCGGAGGATCGCCCGCGCCTCCTCGAAGGTGATCCGCGGGAACGCCTCGTCGGGGAGGTCGAGCGAGGCGTCGAGCAGGTCCAGTTCCCGGCCGGCGGTCTCGGCGAGTCGCTCCACGGTGTACCGCAGGGAGGCCTCCTGGACGTCCATCACGTCGTGGTGGTCCTCGACGTAGCCGAGTTCCACGTCGAACATCGTTATCTCCGAGACGTGCCGGGAGGTACCGAACTCCTCGGCCCGGAAGGCGTGGCCCACCTCGAACAGGCGGTCGAAGCCGGCCGCGACGAGGATCTGCTTGTACAGTTGCGGGCTCTGGGAGAGGTACGCCTCGCGGTCGTAGTAGACGACCGGGAAGAGTTCCGCGCCGCCCTCCGCGCCCGCGGTGGACAGCACGGGGGTGTCGACCTCCTCGTACCCCTCCCGGTAGAACCACTCGCGCATCGCCCGCAGGGCCTTCGACCGGAGCGAGAAGACGGCCCGCGTCTCCGGCCGCCTCACGTCGAGGTGGCGGGCGTCCAGGCGGGTCGACCGGTCGGCGTCCACGTCCTTGGCGAGTTCCAGCGAGGGCGTCGACCGGGCCTCGCTCAGGACGGCGAGGTCGGTCGGGTGGAGTTCGACCCCGCCGGGGGCCTGGTCCGTCGCCGAGACGGTGCCCCGCACGTGGACGACGTCCTCGCGGTCGAGCGTCGTCGCGCGGTCGAAGACGGCGGGCGTCTCGTCCTCCTTCACGACGACCTGGAGGACGCCCCTGCCGTCCCGGACGAGGACGAACAGGATCCCCCCGAGGTCCCGGAGGTCGTGGACGTGTCCCGCCACTTGCGTTTCGGTTCCGTCGCGTTCGGGCGTGATCCGGTCGGTGTACGTTCTGTCGATCATGGGTGCTGTGGTCGGTGTGTCGTCGGTGGATCGGTGGGTGTGTCGTCGCGGTGCCCGTCGGTGGGCGTCTCGTCGCGTCGTGCGACCGCGATCGGTCGCGCGGTGCGAGTGACGAACGATGCGAGTCACTGGTCGGGCGTGACGAACCGGAAGGACGAGGGGGAGTAGTGGTGCACCTGCTCACGCAGGTGCGCTATTGTCGTTGGCGACGGCGACCCGGGCGGTCGGGAGATGCCACTCCCGGCGTGGCACCGTCCCGGCCGGCCGCGGATCCGTCGCCATCGTTCGAACCGGGGTACTGTTCCGTCGCATTTAGGGGCTGTGATACCGGTCGCGTGGACGACCGGAAGACGAGCGATCCCGGGAGGGTAAGTCGGCCGAGCGGTCAGGCCAGGACCGCACCGGCGCTCGCGCTGACGTAAAACAGCGTGAAGATGGTGGCGTTGTACAGCCCGTGGATCAGCGCCGGGACGGTCAGGTTGCCGGTGAACTCGTAGGCGACGCCGAACACCAGGCCGGGGACGAACAGGCCGCCGATGGTGACCGCGAGCGCCGTCGGCGACCCCTGGAGGGCGAAGACGTGCAACGGCGCGAACGCGAAGTTGGCGAACACTATCGCCCCGGCCGGACCGAACGTCTCGCGGAGGCGCGACTGTACCACCCCCCGGAACAGCAGTTCCTCGGCCGGACCGATCAGCAGGACCGAGACGGGGATCATCAGCAGGATCGCGTCGGGGTTCTCCTGGAACCCCTCGGTGTCGCTGCGCTCGGCCTGCGGGGCGTTGGTCACGGTGATGGCGACGATGACCGCCGTGACCAGGGCGACGACCAGCAGGAATCCCCCGACGACCCACGCAACGTCGCGGAGGCCGGGGATATCGATCCCGAGGTACGACAGGGGGAGTCCCCGGAAGCGCAGGTAGATGAGCGCCACGATGGGGAACGACGTCCCCTGGAGGACCACGAACCCGACGATCAGGTCCCCGACGAACGTCAGTTGCTCTATCCCCGCCACGATCAGCACCAGGGACGCGACCTGGAACGCGAATATCGCGACGACGAACCCGGCGACCCCCAGGCCGATGGCGACCACGACCGACCACAGGCGCGAGAGGATGCTCACGTCGTCGCGCTCCGGGCCCCAGTTCACCCCCAGGACACCCGAGGAGTCGGTGGTCGTTCCGACCGTCGCCTCCGCCGTCCCGGGGGTCGCCTCGCCACTCGCCGGCCGCGCTTCGGCACCCTCGCTCCCGCCCGGGGATCGCCGCCCGGTCTCGTCGCTCCCCTCGGCCGGGGGCGTCTCCCACTCCGCCGGGTCGTCACCGGCCCCCTCCTCGGCGTCGTCCTCGAAGGGGTCGTAGTCGAACCGGTCGTCGCGGTCCCCCGAGCCCTCGTCGCTCGGCTCGTCCATACTTCACCCATTGTGCCAGTGGGAAAAAGCCCCGCGATCCGCCGGATCCTCGCCGGATCGGATCCGGGCTGTCGGGCCGACCGGGACGGCCGGCACCGGCAGTTCCGGTCGGGGGCCGACCCCGGCGCTCCCTGCGCACCGGTCCGTCTCCGGGAGGGGTCGGGCTAATCGGATCGGGAATCCCGGTCGCGGACCCGCCCGTCACCCTCGTCGACCACGGTTTCGGCGTCGTCGGTCGCGCTCTCGGCGTCGTCGGTCGTGCTCTCGGCGTCCGCCCCGCCCTCGGTGTCCGCCGCCCTCCCCTCTGGTGGTGATCTGCGGCCGTCCGACCTGCCGCCGTCCGACCGCCGCATCGCGAAGATGCCGACGCCCACGATGGCGACCAGGACGACCGGGACGGCCAACAGCAGGAGTATCATGAGGATGATCAGTAACTCGGGACCGCCGGGAATGCCGATCTGGACGGGAAGTGTCATCGCCGGAGAGTAGGCGTCGTCCCCGAATAAGCCTTTTGCGGACCCGGAGCGGTTTCGTGCGGGCCGAAGCTTTACTGTAAGATTACTGTACGCGGTCGTTGAATCGCGTTGCGGTCGGTCCGGCCAGTGACACGACAGTCACGTCGGGTCGTGGTGGGGAGTCGGCTAGCTCGGCCGGGAGTCGCGCTCCCGGAGGGAGTCGGCCTCGTCGCCGGCACGGTCACCGTCGGTGCCGGAACCGTCGCGCTCGGGGTCGGATGGCCGCCGACTCGACCCGCCGCCGGACCGTGACACCACGTAGTAGCCGCCCAGGAGGAGGGCGGCCACCCCGAGGGAGGCCCACCATCAGGAGCGTCATCAGGAGGATGACCAGCAACTCGGGACCGCCGGGGACGGCCATCCGTACGAGCAGGGACATACCTACCGGTAGGTGCCGTCACGCGATGAGCCTTTTGTGCACTTCCAGTACCGATCAAATAAGCACCCGAGGGGCTGTCGCCCTCGGTTTCGGACGATCGGGCCCGGATCGGAGGCACCGCCGGGGGTCGGCGGGCGGGCCCCCGGTGGACGTGGCGTCAGAAGTCCCCGAGGGTCCGCTGGACCCCGGCGGCCAGTTCGGAGTTGCGCCGGAGTCGCGCCAGGTCGATCGGCAGGACGGGTTCGAGGGTCCGGAGGGCCTGTCCCAGGGACTCGGCGGTCCCGAACTCGTGGTCGTCGAAGGCGTGCCGGACCGCCTCCCGGATCACCCACACGCCCGAGGGGCCCCAGTAGTCGGGGGTGACCTCGCGCAACACGAGGACCTTCGCCTGGCGGTCGCGTTCCTTCAGGTGTTCGAGGACCCCGAGCTTCGAGGCGTAGTAGGCGCCGGCGGTCTCCTCGACGTAGCCCGTCCGTCCCTCGTAGCCCTCGCGGTCGACGGCCACCCAGTAGTCGTCCTCGTCGGGGTTCCAGATCGACCCGGGGGCCTTCATCTCGACCAGTTCGAACTCCCACTGGCCCGGAACGAGGAGGATCCAGAAGCGGTTGGCGAGGAACTCGTTGTACCACACCTCCAGTTGGGAGAGTTCCCGCGCGTTCCGTATCTGTCCCCGGAGGAACCGGGAGACGGCGTCGTCGACGGCGGTGATCGACCACCTGGTCGGGACGAGCCGCCGGTTCTCGCCCCGGCCCAGCGCCCCGGCCGAGAGGACGGTGTTGATGTCGTAGACGTCGAAGCCACGGCGGTAGAGGTAGTTCATCGCCCCCTCGGCCCGCCAGTCGTCGTCCTCCAGGGTCTTCTTGACGGGCCGGGGGACGTAGGGGTTCTCGGCGAGTTCCGCGTGTTCGGCGGTCGCCCGCGGCCCGGTCGGGGTGGCGATGTCGTCGACGGAGACGTCGAGGTCCACCTCCAGGGGGCCGTCGAGACCGATCTCCACGTCCACGGGACGGTCCGCGATGGCCACCTCTCGCTGGACCCCGACGAACCCGTCCCAGCGGTCGGCGGCGTGGACGTCCGTGGTCCGGGTGGAGTTCAGCAGGGAGGTGCGGTGGCGGAACACGTCGTCGATGGTGAAGTCGTCGCGGTACCAGTGCGGTCCCGTCTCGTGGGCGGCGGCGTTCTCCTCGTCGCCGACCGGCGAGAGCACGCCCGCCGACACCGAGGGGTAGTTCGACCGCCCGACGAAGATGGACGGGGCGGTGGACCCGAACAGCGAGTCCCCCTGGGCCACCTCGTCGAAGCGTCGCTCGACGTCCTCCAGGTAGTCCACGACGGCGTAGGACTTCTCCTCGACGAGCTGGCGACGCCGGGCCGCCTCGTCGGATTCGAGCCCCTCGATGTAGTCGTCGAGGCGCATTCACCCGTCGTTGGGGCCTGCGGGTATTGAATCTTCCACTCCTCCGGCCCCGGACGGCTGGGATCCGCAATAGCGGGGAAAGGCTTGTGCCCCGCCCGCTCCAGCTCCCGGCATGGGGGTCGTTCGCACGCCCGAGGATCGGTTCGAGGACCTGGCCGGGTTCCCCTGGGAGCCGTCCTACGTCGAGGTCGGCGACCTCCGGATGGCATACGTCGACGCCGGCGACCCCGACGCGGAGGAGACGACCCTCTGTCTCCACGGGGAGCCGACGTGGGCGTACCTCTACCGGAAGATGATCCCCCGGTTCTCGGAGGCCGGCCGGGTGATCGTACCGGACCTCCCGGGCTTCGGCCGGTCGGACAAGTACGACGCCGTCGAGGACTACACCGTCGCGGGGCGGATCCCCCCGTGAACTCCCCGCACACCGGTGCCAGGGCCAAATCCTTAACTCGGGCTCGCACCTATCGGCGTCCATGCACAAGGACGAACTGCTGGAACTCCACGAGGAGATGGTGATCATCAAGGACTACTTCAAGTCCCGCGAGGAGGTCGACGAGGACCTGTTCGACACCTACGAGAGCCTGGACGTCAGCCCGGACGACATCCACAAGTCCAAGAGCGAGCACAAGCACGCGGTGTTCGTGCTCGGCAACGCGCTGGCGACGGCGATGAGCGAGGACGAGTTCTCCAGCGCTGGCCGCCTCGGCAAGCGCATGGAGGAACTCGCGGACGACGCAGAGGGTAAAATTTAGGGGAAACTATTTACGCCGGTCGTGGTTCGCTTTTCGTATGAATGCGCGCACCGAGGAGCGCGTCGGAGGCTGGGACTCCCGTTCGTTCTCCCGGGGCCACGCCGGATTGCGCGACCTCGCGGACGAGGAGTTCTCGGGTATCGTCGAGACCGGAGACGGTGCGTGGCTGTGCATGCTCAACGGGAAGGTCGTCGGCGTCTTCGAGGGGGCGATGGACGACTTCGCGGACGCCGACGGCACCGCCCACGTCGCCCCAGACCCCGCGCTCCCGCTGTTGTTCGCGATGGAGGAACTCGGCGGAACGCTGGAGGAGCAGTACTACACCAAGGACACCCCCATCTCGGACGCCGACGGGACGCTCACGTCGGGGTCGTTCACCGGGTACATCGAACTCAGCGAGAACGTCCTCAGCGGCGACTACTACGTCTGTTACTACGGCGGTCGCTCGATGCCCGTCGCCTTCGTCGGCAGCAGCGAGCGCCTGATGACCGGCGACGAGGCCTTCGAGCGCGCCGACGACGAGGTCGGCATCTACGACGTCTACTCGGTCGACGTCGAGGTCACCGAGATCCCCGGGGGCGACGCCGGCCGGGCGACCGCCGGGGCCGACGACCGCTCCCGCGGCGGGGCGACCCACGGTGCCGCCGCGGGCGGGAACGGCGACGCCGGGCGCGACCGATCCGCCAGGGAGGATCGACGGGGTGACGACCGGTCACGCGGGGAGGATCGACGGGGTGACGACCGGTCACGCGGGGAGGATCGACGGGGTGACGACCGGGCCACCGAGGACCAGGGCGGCGTCGACGGGCGGACCGGAACGGGCGGTGGCCGCGACGATAACGCCCGTGCGGACGCACGCGGCGACACGGACCGTGGCGCCGGGAGCCAGACCCGCCGGAGCGAGAGCGGCACCCGTCGCGACGACGCCGGTGCCGGGAGCCAGACCCGCCGGAGCGAGGGCGGTGCAGGCAGCGGGACCCGTCGCGACGACGCCGACCGCGAGGACCGGTCGAGCACGGCCGACGACGTGGCGCTCGGTGCCAGCGGGCCGCCACTGGACGACGACAACCCGCTCGGCGACCTGAGCGAACAGCTACAGGCCGCCGAACGCCAGGAGCCGAGCATCGGCGGTCCCGCCCCGGGGGCCGCGGGCGACGACCCGGGAACTGACGACGCCCCGGACCGGTCGGAATCGGACGGTGCCCAGGACCGATCGGGAACCGACGACGCCCCGGACCGATCGGGGTCGGGCGGCGCCCAGGACCGGGCCGGTGGCGGCGACCCGCTCGCCGGGGGTCCGAACGGTGCCGACGCGGACGCGACCGGCGGCCGGGGGCGCGAGGAGGACGCCACCCGCGGGGAGCCAACCGGACGCGACGGGGAGACGGCCGGCGACCGGTCCGGCCGGGGGACCGAGGGTGCCGGGGGATCGACCGACTGGGCGTCCGGGAACGAGGCGAGCGACCCGGTCGCCGGAGGCGGGACCCGCGACGACGCCGGCGACCGCCCCGCGAGCGACCCGGCGGAACCGGCCGGCAGGGACCGGACCGGCGGCTCCGATCCGGACCGCCGCGACCGTGACCGGGTCGAGGACGACCGTAGCGGTCGCGGGGGCGACCGCGACCCGGCGTACCGGGGCCGGAACGGCGGGAACGGGGGGCGCGCCGACGACCGGACGGAGCGCCGTGAGGGGTCGGCCCACGGGACCGACCGGTCGCGGACCGACCGGACCGGCCGGGGCGGGTCGGACGCGACCGGTCCGGACCGGTCGACGGTCGACTCCGGCCGGGACGCCGGCCAGCCCGGCCAGCCCGGGAACCCGGGCGGCCGGGCCGACCCCGGCGGGCACTCGGGCGGCCAGGGCGACCGTCCCCGGGAGGGTCAGCGCCGCGAGGACGGCCGCCGCTTCGAGGACGAGGCTGCCTGGCGCGAGGACCGTTCCGTTCCCTCCATCATGCCGGAGGCGGAACGCGAGAAACTGGTCGAGGAACTCCGCGAGGGGATCCGCGAGCGGGAGGCCGAAATCGAACGGCTCCGCGAGCGGGTCTCGACCCTGGAGGGCGACCACGAAGACCACGAGGCCGACCACGAGCGACTCCGGGAGGAGGTCGAGGAACTGACCGACGACCTGGGGGAGCTACGGCGGACGGTCCTCCGCCTGGACGAGGACATCGAGCGGATCCGGGCTGTGGGCGACGGCGACGCCCCCGAACGAGCACAGTCCGGGAGCGCGGGGACGGCGGCCGGTGGCACGTCGACGGCCGACGGCCCCGACCTGACCCCGGCCCAGGCGATGGCCGGGACGAAGCTCCTGGTCCGGTACGGCTCCCAGGGCAAACCGACGCTCAAGACCGCTCACGACGGGGGCGCGGACCGCCAGGCGGTCAACGACAACCTCAGGCTCGACGTCCACACCGACTTCCCGGCCGAGGGCGCGACCGTCGACGGCCGACCGTTCGAGGAGTTCCTCGACTCGCGCATGGAACGCGAGTTCGTCGAGTGGCTGGTCCGGGACCTGCCCTTCGAGATCCGCGAGACCGGCAACGACGCCGCTCTCGAGGACCTGTACGACGCCATCCCGCGGATCGACCGCGTGGAGTTCGCCGGCCGGGTCACCATCGAGTACCTGGACGACGAGGAGCGCGACCCCGAGCACGTCGACTTCGACGTCGTCGCCCGGGACGACCGCGAGCAACCGCTGGTGGTGGCGAACTTCGACGCCTCCGGCGACCCCGCCACCCAGGGGATGGTCGTCGAACTCAACGACCGGGCCGGCACCGTCAGGGAGGCCGGACCGCTCAACGCCGCGTTCCTCGTCACGTCGAGTTACTTCGACGGACAGGCCAGGGACACCGCGTCGGAGGCGACGAGCGGAAGCTTCCTGAGCCGGGACTCCAGGAAGAGCTTCGTCAACCTCTCGCGCAAGCGGGGCTACCACCTCTGTCTGGTCGAGTCCCGCGGCGGCGACTTCCACGTCAGGGTCCCCGAACTCTAACCCTCGGACTCCCTCCCAGGGACTCCGATCGGCGGTCCCGAGCCCCGATCGACGGTATCGGGCGTTCGCGACCGGTTGGCGACGGCTACCCGGCCGAGACGCCCACAGGACTCCCGAACTCCGACCCCGGGTGGCGGTCGGGTGCTCGTTCCCCACCCGTACTCCGACTACCGCCCGTGACGGTGTCGACTGCGCTCGCGTCCCCCCAGGACTAGCTCTCTATCGTGTCCGCGTCGACGATCTTCATGTCCTCTATCTTGCCGACGATCTCGCCGAGTTTCTCGTCGAGTTCGCCGACGAACTCCTCGGTTCGCTCGGTGGTGATCGCACCCTGGCTGGAGGGCTCGATGAGGTTCTCCTCCTCGAGAACTCGGAGGGAGTAGCGAACCTTGTGGTGCGGGTAGCCGGTCTCGTTGGACATCTTCACGATCCCGATGGGCTCGTTCTCTATCACCATGCTCAACACCTGGAGGTGCCGTTCCAACATGTCGACTTCCTTCTCTAGCCTGTCGATCATGGCACTTGTTAACTTGTCTTCTCGGGGTTTTAAACCTTGCTGTGGTCGGCCGGTCCCCCGGTCCGGCCACCGCGATCCACCGCAACGGAGCCGCTAGTTCCCGGCTACGAGGGCCCGAAAATATCAACCTTTGGGATCGGTGAGGCCCGGACGCGCTGACGGGTCGCACGGAGCGGGACGATCCGTCGGCCAGTGGGTGGAACCAGTCGGTGACGAGCGATCCGTCGGGCAGGAGGTGGAGGCGGCCAGGAGGTGGGGGATCGTAACCGGTTTGTCCGGTCGCCGGGAACGGGGCGTGTCATGACCGTCACGATCGTCGGCGCCCAGATGGGCGACGAGGGGAAGGGAGGCGTCGTCGACCTCTACGGCGACGAGGCCGACGTCGTCGCCCGCTACCAGGGCGGGGACAACGCGGGGCACACGGTCGTCGTCGACGGCGACGAGTTCAAACTCTCGCTGGTACCGAGCGGCGTCGTCCGGGGCACGGTCGGACTGCTCGGCAACGGCTGTGTCGTCAACCCCGCAACGCTGTTCGACGAGGTCGACGCCCTGCGCGAGCGGGGGCTGGACCCCGACGTCCGCGTCGCCCGGCGCGCCCACGTCATCCTCCCGTACCACCGGGTGCTCGACGGGGCCGAGGAGGCAGCGAAGAGCGACTCCGACCTCGAAGCGGGCACCACCGGCCGGGGGATCGGCCCCACCTACGAGGACAAGGCCGCCCGGCGCGGGATCCGCGTCGGCGACCTGCTGGACCCGGCGGGCCTGCGCGAGCGCATCGAGTACGTCGTTCCGCTCAAGCGCACCCTGGCGAGCGAGGTGTTCGGCGTCGACCCCGACGACCCCGACCACGCCGAGGCGTTCGACGCCGAGGCCCTCTACGAACAGTACCGCGCCTACGGTCGCCGCCTCGACGAGGAGGGGATGACCGTCGACGCCGGCCGGTTCCTGGCCGACCGGGTCGCGGCCGGCGACGAAATCTTGCTGGAGGGGGCCCAGGGCACCGGCCTCGACATCGACCACGGGAGCTACCCCTACGTCACCTCCTCGAACCCCACCGCGGGCGGCGCGGCGACCGGCACCGGCCTCGGGGTGACCACCGTCGGTCGGGGGGAGGTGGTCGGCGTCGTCAAGGCCTACTTCTCGCGGGTCGGCACCGGCCCGATGCCCACCGAACTCGACGGCGACCTCGCCGAGACCATCCGCGAACGCGGCGGCGAGTACGGCACCGTCACCGGCCGGCCCCGGCGGGTGGGGTGGTTCGACCTCCCGCTGGTGCGCCACGCGGCCCGCGCCAACGGCTACACCGGCCTGGTGGTCAACCACGTCGACACGCTGGCCGGGTTCGACGAACTGCAGGTCTGCGTGGCCTACGACCTTGACGGCGAACGGGTCGAGACCGTGCCCAGCGAGACCGACCGCTGGGCCCGGTGTGAGCCACGGTACCGGCGCTTCGAGGGCTGGCCCGGGGCCGACTGGGGGGCCGTCGCCGAGGAGGGCTACGACGCGCTCCCGGCCAACGCCCGCGAGTACCTGGACTTCCTCGCCGGCGAGGTGGACACCCCCATCTACGCCGTCGGCGTCGGCCCGGGCCGCGAGGAGACGGTCGTCCGCGAACACCCGCTGGAGTAGCCCGGCGACCGGTTTCCCACGGGTCCTCCCGTAACCCGACGGTTTCCGCGGATCCCGGACGACGAGTCCGACCGGCGTCGGACGCTTCCCCCCACCCTTTTTACCGCCCGGCCCCTCGGTCCGGGCATGAACCCGGGTGATCGCCCGTGAGGGAGGACCTGATGGACATCCTCTGTTGCCCCCTCGACAAGGCGGAACTGGAACTGGAGGCCGAGGAACGGGACGGCGACGAGGTGATGAGCGGACGGCTGGTCTGTACGAAGTGTGGCGAGACCTACCCCATCGAGGAGGGGATCCCCAACCTCCTGCCGCCGGACATGCGCGAGGAGGGCGAGAGCGCCGCGTAGGCCCGTGCCCGAACCGCTCCCCGTTCACGTCGGCCGGTCGGAGCGCCACGCCATCGAGACGGTCGAGTCGTTCGAGACGGCGGGGCCGTTCGTCGTCGAGATAACGAACCACGGCCGGGACGCCCACGTCCACCTCCGTCTCGACGAGGGACTGGCCGGCGCCGCCCGGATCGACGGCGACGACAACGTCTACGTCGAGAACGGGGAGACTCGCCGGGTCCGGATCGAGACGGCGCCCGACGGCGGCGTCACCACCGGCACCCTCACCGTCGAGACCGGCTTCGGCGCCGAGGGGGTCGGGGTCGACGTCACCGTCGGCCGGCCGGACGAGGCCCCCGCGGCCGAGGCGTCGGTCGGGACCACCGCCGGAACCGACCCCGAACCCGTCGACCCGGCGGCCGGCGCCGCCGCCCCGTCGGTCCCCGACGGCACGCTCCCCATCGTCGGCCTCGCGCTCGTCGCACTGGGGATCGCGGCCCTCACCGCCCTGACCCTCGAATCTCCCGTCGTCATCGCCGGGGTGTTCGTCGTCCTCGTCGCCGTCGTCGCCGCCGGAGCGCTGTTGATCCGGTAGTCCGGTCGACCCGCTCGCTTCTCTGTGGTCCACCGCGCTCCGTGGTCCACCGCGCTCCGTGGCCCACCGTGCTCCGTGGCCCACCGTGCTCCAGGGACGCACAAACGGGGAGCGGGTGCCGTCGGCGCGGATCCGGATCGCTTTTCGCCTCTCCAGTCGCGCCCTCAACCGTGAGCCGAACGCTGGCCGACCGCGCGCGCGAGGCCGCCCGCCGGCACCCGTTCCTCCTGGCGGGGCTGGCCACCGGGGTGGTCAACTACACCGCTGCGGCCCGCTTCCTGGACCTTTCGGGCGAGGAGGAGGCCGTCGCGACCGCACTCCGGCGCTACGCCGAGGACCTGGAGCGCTCGACCGACGGGCGGGAGGCCCGCGTGACCATGCGGACGGGGGTCGGCGTCGGGTCGGATCCCCCTGGCGACTCGCCAGATACCGCCGGCAACGGGTCTGATCCGCTCCTCTCGGTCGGTGGGACCGCCGTGACCGACGGCGGGGACCACACCGCACTGCTCGCCCGGGGGTCGGTCGACGGCCCCGCGCTTGCGGCGGTCCTCCGGCGCATGGACGCCGCCGGGATCGATCCCGCCGCGGCCGGAGTGGCCGGGGACGCACTGGTCGTCGTGGTCGGCCGCCGGGCCGGGGCCGACGCTCTCCGGGTCGTCGAGGACGCGTTAGAATCCGTGTCGTCCGTCGGGAGCGACTGAGTTTGGAGCGCGGGATCGGTCGTAATATCGCCGTGATAGAACGGGTTGACGGAGACCGCCCAGAAAGCCCCCGGGCCCCTTTCACCTATGGAAACGCTGCTACCCCCACAAACCACCGCTACCGATAAAATGATTACGCCGTCCCGGTGTCT
>PXRX01000012.1 GCA_003023195.1 Halobacteriales archaeon QS_8_69_26 | reverse complement strand
CATCACCTCCAGAAGTACCTCGACTTCCTCGCACTGAAACTCAACTCATCCGAGGACTGGTTCGAGAAACTCCTACGTTACAATGTATCGGGATGAGCGTTCTTGCCGTTTTTCCAGCGCGCGACGACGCTTTTGCAGGCGTCTGCGGCTTTGTTGCGAGCGGCTTGGACGAGTCCACCGTTGAAGCCGTCTGTCGCCTCCCGCACGTCGTCGTAGGTTTCGTCGTCCAGCGTGGGTTTGCTGGTAGTGACAGACTCGCCTTGGAAGGCGTGGTCTGTGACGTACTGAGCGCACCATAGGAAGGTGTCTACGGTGTCTTCGAGAAGTGCGGAGTCGTCACTGTCCACGTCAAGTGCAACGGGGACAGTACGCCGCACATCCATATCTTATATGCAGTGCTGATGTTTCTTAAACGTTGGGGAGTCGGACTGCCGTAGTAGCATGGGTTGATTCCTAGTTGTCGGCTTCATCCCACGGCTGAAGCGTGGGGTTTCGCCTCGAAACCTCTATAACTACCGTCCCTTCGAAGCGGGTAACGGGTGGCATGAGGGGGGTTCCACGGAGGTCGTTCGAACGTCGCCACGCGATGGAAACACAGTGACGCCGCGCCGCCCAGGGACTCGGGAGAGAGGAACTCGCGGCCGTGAACTTCTCACCACGCCGTTCTAGCGAACCGACACCGCCTAGACGCCCGTGCGACCACGACCCCAGGAGACCACTCTGCGGAGCGTGGACTTCCGTGCGATCCGGTCGAGTTCCGACTCGGTGAGCGAGAAGTCGAAGACCGCGAAGTTCTCCTCGATGTGCTCGCGGGACGTCGCCTTCGGGATGACGGCGACGTTACGGTGCTGGGTCGCCCACCGGAGGGCGACCTGTGCGGCCGACTTGCCGTAACGGTTCCCGACGTCCGACAACAGTCGGTCGCGGAGGACGCCCCCGTGTGCCAGCGGCGAGTACGCCGTCAGCAGGAGGTCGTTGTCCTGGCAGTACCGGAGGAGCGGTCGCTGCGGGTGGAAGGGATGAAACTCGACCTGGTCGGTGAGGATCGGTCCGGGGGACACCTCCCTCGCGCGCCGGAGCCGTCGCCGCGAGTAGTTGCTGACGCCGACGTGCTCTATCAGTCCCTCCTCCCGGAGGTCGCTCAGTGCCCGGAGCTGTCCGGAGTGATTCGCGAGGGGGTTGGGCCAGTGCAACAGCAGGAGGTCGACGTACTCGACGCCCAGGCGGTCGAGCGATCCCCTGGCGGCCTCGCGGACCGAGTCGTAGTCGGTCGCGTTCACCGGTAGCACCTTCGTCGTGAGGAACACCTCCTCGCGGTCGACGTCGGCGTCGGCGATGGCCCGCCCGACCTGGCGTTCGTTCCCGTAGGCCGCTGCGGTGTCGACGTGCCGGTAGCCGACCTCCAGGGCGGTCGAGACGGCACGGTAGCAGTCCTTTCCCTCCAGTCGCCAGGTCCCGAGGCCGAGTTTCGGGACCGACGTCCCCCCGACCTCGACGGACTCCTGATCCATGCCGCCCAGTACCGGGTCGGCGGTGTTAAAACTCGGTCCCGCGGCGGGAGACCGCGATATGATGGTTCCGGGCGATCCACAGGGCTCGCGCGGCCAGCGGTCAGTCGGAGGAGACGGCCTCGCAGGTGCCCTCCACCCGCGTGCCGTTGTGGCGACACTCCTCCAGGGCGTGCTTGGCGGCCATGCCCGCCTCGCTGGCGCTCGCCGCGCGCCCGACGCCGACCTGGAGTTCCACGCCGACGTCGTCCCGGACGAACTCGACGGCACGCTCGAAGGCGTCGCCGTCCAGATCCGGACAGACGGCGATGACGTTGTCGCCGCCGACGAAGAAGGACAGGGAGTCGTGCGCCTCGCGCATGTGGCGAGCCAGCGAGAGGTGGGCCTCCTCCATCGCCAGGTGGGCGTCGAAGGCGTTGACCCGGTCGGTGTACTTGCTCGTCGAGTCCACCACGTCGAAGTGAGCGACCTGGACGTCCCGGTGACCCCGGTCTTCCTCCGGGAGGAACTCGCCGTCGAGGATCCCCTCCCGGGCGGTCGACTGCGCGCTACCGGCCCGCTGGAGCCGGTCAGTCGCCCGGCCCAGCGCCTCGGCCGGCGAGGCCGCGGTCCCGACGCCCACGCTCACGGAGACGGGGTAGCGGGTGTTGATCGACTCCTGGATCCGCCGGTGTGCCTCGCGGTCGATGCCGTTCGTGACCGCGACCATGTTGTCGAACCGGGTGTAGAAGAGGTAGCCTTCCCGGGTACCGACCGCCCCTGCGAGGTCGGCGTAGAGGCGCGACTGGAGGGTCTGGAGGTCCATCTCCCCCCGCGGAGCGGGCGTGACCGTCCAGGGCCCGTAATTGTCTATCTGGACCAGCGTGATCTGTATGCTCGGCACGTCCGTAGATTTCCACGCGTACCATTAAGGGTAGTGGATGCCAGATCTGGAACGGGCGAGCGAACCGCGGTACGTGCCGACCCCTGGATCGGCCCCGGAGACGGGGCTCACCCCGGTGGGTACCTCCGGAACCGATCCACCCGGGCACTCCCCGTCAACCCAGAACCGTCCGGATCCACCCGGGTACTCCCCGCTCTCCCGCCGGATCCGGGCGTACCGACCCGGGAACCTTTTGATTCCGCGCCACGAACTCGGGGACATGTACGTACGGGACGCCAAAAACAGGGAGGAAGTCTGGCTTCTGGACCACATCGAGGGGATGGGGCTGGACGATACCGCCTTTCGGTCGCGGGACTACGTGGTCGCCGTCGACGAGCGGTCCGGCGAGAAGGCGGGCTTCGGCCGGATCCGCGTCCACAAGGTCGACGACGGCGAGGACCTCTGTGAACTCACCAGCGTCGGCGTCCTGGAGGGGTGGCGTCGCCAGGGGGTGGGCGCCCACGTCGTCGAGCGCCTGGTCGAACTCGCGGGCGACCAGGAGTTCGAGGACGTCTACGCCCTGACCGACGAACCCGACTACCTCTCGCAGTTCGGCTTCCGGGCCGTCGGGGAGGGCGAACTCCCGGAGAAACTGGCCGACCGCCTGGCAGCGAAACGCGAGAACATCGCCGCCGACGCCGTCCCGATGCGCCTGGCGGTCGAACGGTTCCGGATGCCCCAGCGCCTGCGGGACCGGTTCAAGCACGCCCACGAACGTGACCAGGAGGAAGCGGACGACACCTCCGCCGAGGACTTCGGCATCGACCCGGACTCCGCGACGTACAAGTACGACACGGGGTAACCGGTCGGGACCACACGGTGGTGCGTGACCGGCGACCACCTGTCGGAGGCACCCGGAGGGGCGCGGTAATATTCAGTCCTCAACGATCGTGATCAACTATCGAATCGACTTACTACAACGGTTTTAATCCGGGTTAATTGGCGTGGAACGGGTCGAAGATTCGCCGGTATATAGGTGGATCCGGCGTGGAGCGGTAATCGACATGGCCGTACACCCCTCGATCCGTGGTGCCCGCCACGGACCGACACACGACGCCAGCCACCCCTCCGGGGTCGACGAAACCGCACCCTCGCGGAACCGGCGCGACGCGGGACCGCCGGACGGAGCGACCGGGTTGACGCTCTCCGACGGCACGGTGCTCGTCTACGAGGACGAACGATGCGGCTGGGTCCGAGCGGACCCGGTCACCCCGGCGACCGGGGGTCGGTGACCCGGATGACGATGGCCGTCGCCGCCGGCGAGGTCGAGGCGGACGAGTCCGCCCGCCGTCTCCGCCTCGGCAGGTCGGTCATCCGGCGGCACCTCCGGCGTAGCGACCGGACCTGACCCGCCGGTACCGGCACACCTCCGCCGATCCATTCGGTCGAGCCGTTCGGTCGGATCGCTGTTCGCAACAGGTACCGTGAGAACGTGGACGCCGCTGGCGGTTCGGTACGTCGAAACAGGAAAGCGGAACGCGCGAGCGAAAAGGGCTCGCGCGATCGCTTGCCGCCCTGAGTTGGTCCCCGCTGACGCTTCGGCCCTCCAAGCGAAGCGTCGCCTAAATCACGTTGCTCCTGGATATTAAATCTACCGAACAACCCGTCCTCGCCCCGGGGACGGAATCCCCACCTGGCGGCTGGATCCCGGTGCGTGAGCAGGATCGCCCGTCGCCGAGGTACCGACGGCCCGGGGACTGATGGCTGGCTTCGAAGTTCGGACCGGGCGATAGCTATTTGCGAGTCCGGTATGAGTCTCCACCCGAGCGACGATGGAGGTCAACGGCCCGGTGAGGGTCCTGTTCGGCGAGGGCAACACTGGTGGTACCGGGGGCGGTGGAATGTAGGGGGCGAGCCGACTCAATCACCGTGCGGGGAGCACGTGACTCTGTAGTACGATCCGTCGTACTCGGCGACGAACGAGTCCGACGAGCCGGTTACCGCGTTCTGGTAGGGACACCGGACACCGTGGCGCGCCATGAACCGGGCCGCCGCCCGTTCGTGGTCGTACCCTCGCACGTGGAGTCGACAGCGGCGACGGTCCGCCTGCGTCGTCTCGCAGTCCCCGGACGCGAAGAGGTCGTCCCGGACCTCGGGGGCGTCGTCGAAGTCCGCCACCGGCCCGTCCACCGTGGATCCGGGGACCTCCTCGGCGGTCACGACGTGCCCCCAGCCGAGGCCGAACCCCGCCAGGAGCAGGAGGAAGACGACGACCGGAACGCCGCCGACGAACGCGAGGACGCCACCGGACCGTACCCCGGCCCCGAACCGCAACGCCACCGGGACGCCGACGAACCCCACCGCGAGGACGACGAGGGCAGTGAGGAACGCGGCCAGTCCGGCGAACGCCACCACGAGGAACACGCACAGGAGAAACACCATCGCCGCGACCCCCCACGCCAGTGCTGGGACGTTCGCTCCCCGGTCGCCGAGGTAGTCACCGACCACCATCGGGACGCCGAGGCCGACGACGCCGGCCACGAGGAAGTGAGTGAGGATGGCCGTCTCGGTCGCCTCGCTCGGGCCGACCTGCAGGTAGAACAGGTCGTAGATTACGGGCTGGATCGGTTGCGCCGCGTACAGCGTACCGAGTGCCACGGCGGCCGTCCCGACGACGCCCAGTACGAGGTACCCGGCAGTCCTTCCGACCCGTGCGAGCGTGGGTGTAGAGACGTCCATACCTGAGAGGGGGCCGTCGACACCGATGGCCGCCGATCCGTAGTGTGTCGTGGGAGGTGAAGTGCTTTCCGTGGACGCGGACCCCTGGCGCTGGCCAGGGAGAACGTGGCTTCGATACCGGGGCGAAACCGCCGCGGACTACATGTACTCCTCTTCGAGGACCCAGCCGAGGGCCCGCTTGTAGTAGGTGAACATCCGTCGGACGCCCTCGTGGTTCATCTCCTCGGACTCCAGGTGTTCGGCCAGGAACTCGTACTGCTCGCGGACCTCGTCTTCGGATCGCATGGACGCCGGTTGGGGCTCCCGGCCCATCAACGCTCGGTCACCGACGGGTGATCGACCGGGGACGGTGGGCTACATCACGGGAGGGAATTCGGCCACCCCCCAGGACGGAACGGGATCGCGACCCCGGATCACTCCCGCTCCAGTCGCGAGAGGCCGTGCCAGAGGGCGTCGACGAGGCGCGACTCGGGGTCGGATCCCTCCGCGTCGTCCCACCCCCGGGCGAGGGCGTCCTCGACGACGGCCAGGTCGTGGTTCTCGAAGTTGTTCATCCCGCGGAACGTCTCCAGGGCGTCGCGTTCCGCCTCGCCGAACTCGGCGGGAGGGTCGCCGTCGTAGAACCCCAGATCCGCGAGCGCGCCGGTCACCGCCCGGGCCGTCTCGCCGGAGAGCCGTCGCGTCTCGTCGGGTGCGGCCCGCGAGACCAGCGTCACGTCGTAGAGCTTGAACACCCGTTCGAGTTCGTCGATCGGGGTCTCGTGGTCGTCCACGCGGACGTCGATCCACCGGTCGTTCTTCCCGTCGTAGCCGCCCTCCGGCTTGGCGACGTACAGCGCCGCCGACTGCTCGCCGCGACTGTCGCCGCCGGCCTCGTTCCCCGCGTGCAGGGCGGTGATCAGTCGCTCGGGGAGGCCGCCACCGGCCTCCTCGTAGGCGTCGGCCATCGCCGTCAGCGTCTCCTCGTTCGCCAGGATGTTGCCCTGGACGGTATAGGTGTCCCCCTGCCGGTCTCCGGCGTAGTCGTGGCACTCGTCGCCGGTGTGGGCGGCCACGGTGCCGTCCCGGCCGACGATCCCCACCTGTCGTCTGGGGGCCTCGGGGTCCTCGGCGGTGAGGGCCTCGACGGCCTCGCTCGCGGTGTGGCCCTCCCGGAGCAGTTCCAGGCCGTCGGGGCCGTAGGCGACGTTGGCGAAGCTCTGGGTGGCGACGGCACCCGCGTCGGCGGCCGCAAAGGGGACGACAGACCCGACGCTGATGAACTTGGAGTGGACCGCCACCCCGACGGCGTCCGTGTCGGGGTCGCGGGCGACGATGGAGAACGTCGCTGGTCTGGGCTGGGGCATGGCTCCGGGCACGCCGGCCGCGGACTAATGCCTTCGGCCGGCGGTTCCTCCTGCCGGCGCTGGCACTCTCCTGGCGGTCCGTCGTGCCGGCGCTGGCGCGCCCGGCGGCCCGGGACCGGGACCGATCAGTCCGCGGCCGGATCACCCCGCTTGCGGACGGTCAGCGGCTGTCGGCTGACGAGTTCGCAGTCGAAGGCCGGGTGCTCCGCGAAGTGCCAGGCCAGCATGTGTCGCCGGCCCCCGGAGACGTCCGCCGCCGAGCAGTCCTCGGCGGTGAACGCCTCGGGGAGCGAGTCGTACCGGCGGCGACACTCCGCGAAGGAGTCGAACACCTTCCGGTGGCCGGCGGAACTCGCGTTGCGGCGCTCGACGACGTACGATCCGTCCTCGCGGTGTTCGCCCGCGGTGTGGACGAACTCCGACCGCTCGGACAGCGCCTCCGAGAGCGCGTCGCGGAGTTCGCGGGCCTCCTCGCGGCTCAGGTCGCGGGACTCCAGTCCGACGTGCATCGTGACCGTCGGTCCGTCCACGCGGGACTCGACGGTGACGCCGTCGACGCCCTCCGGGGTGCTCGCCCCGCCTGGGTCGCGGTGGTCGGCGGGCGGCCCACGGGGGGATGGGCGGGACCCGGTGGGAGCGTCGTCGGGCGCGTCGGATCGCGGGACGTCGCCGTGGCTGTGGGACGGTTCGTGCTCGTCGTCGGCCCGGTTATCAGTATCGCGGGAGAATTTCCCGACCAGCGGCGTGGGAACCGCTTCCTCTATCCTCCGTAGACGTCGGGGTCGAACGGTGAGACGACATCTCGGTTATCACTAGTAGTCGGCCCCCGGATAAACCCTCCGGTGGTGCAGGTCGGTCTGTTCGACGGGCGGACGTCCTCCCAGAGGACTGTCGGGACCGCGAGCGAGTCCTGGCGGCGTTCGACGGCGAGTGAACGATCGGGACGGGGGGATCGACCCCCGAGAGCGAGATTCAGTCCGCGTGGTCCCGGGCCGTCGCGTAGGCGTCCTGGATCCGCCGGAACGATTCCCGGTCGCCGCCCTGGTCGGGGTGGACGTCCTTGATCCGTTCGCGGTAGGCGGCGCGGACCTCGTCCCCGGACGCGTCGGGCGACAGTCCGAGGGCAGCGAACGACTCCCGGACGGTCTCCCGGTCGGGACGGGACGATCCCCCGACGTCGCCGGGGGCCCGGTCCCCGGGATCCCCCTCCCAGTAGGCACGGCGGGAGCGCCACCTGTCGGCGAAGCTCCCGTCCGCCCACCGGGGGCCGTCGTCGGTTCGGTCGGTCGGGTCCGGTCCCGGGGTGTCGAACGGGAGGCGGGCGCCCAGGTGTGACCCGGGCATCTCGTGTTCACAGAGCACGGGCTCGACCGGCGAGTCCTGCAGGTCCAGGTACGCCTTGGCGTCGAAGGTCACGACCACGTCGCGCCCGGGCAGGTAGAACTCGACCACGTGGCCCGCTATCTCCCGGTCCTCGACGAAGTACTCGTCTATCCCGGTCAGGTACTCCCGTATCTCGTCGCGACGCCGTGCCTGCCCCCCCTCGACTCGCTCCCCGGAGCCGTCCCTCGTGCGGTCGGGGAAGAGCCGTCCGCCGGCGACGAACGCCGCCAGTGCGAGAATGGCGAACCCGCCACCGAGGGCCAGACCCCACAGCAACCAGCCGGGGATCGGCGTACCGGGAACCACACCCCCGAGGACGGCCCCGACGCTCAAGAATCGTTCGAAGTCGGAAGGATCGTGAACGAATTCGGACGCCGGGGGTCGATGGGCGCGACCGGCCGGGGACTGGACCGGTGACCCTGCGCCGCGGTGCTTATAGTGCCGGCCAGTCTATACCGGCCCGACATGATGCTCGGGCACGCGCTCCTGGCGTTCGCCCTCGTCGCCCTGGGCTGTCGGGCCCTCGGGTGGTCCCCGGAGCGCGCGCTCCGGGCCGGCACGGTCGCCGGGGCGTTCGCCGTCGTGCCCGACGTCGACATGGTCTACGCGGTGACCGGCCTGATCGGTGCGGACCCGTCGAGCGTGTTCGTGGCCACGAACGCCTTCTGGGGTGCCAGCACGGAGGTCCACCGAACGGCCACGCACTCGGTGGTCGTCGCCGTCCCCGCGGCGGTCGGGTTCGGCCTCCGGGCGGTCGAGGACCGCCTCGCCACCGCCGCGTCCGCGGTCCTGCTCTCGGGCATCGCGCTCGTCACCCTCGCCGTGACCGGCCTCCTGGAGGCGTTCGTGCTCGTGGTGTTCTGCGTGGCCGGCCTGGGAGTAGCGACGGCCGCGACTCGGTCCGGAGGGCTCTCCCCGGGCACCGTCCTCGGGACCGCGCTGGTCGGTCTGGTCACCCACCCGTTCGGGGACATGTTCACGGGGTCCGCCCCGGCGTTGCTGTACCCCCTCGACGTCCGGGTCGTCGACGGGATCGTCGTCCTGCATTCCGACCCGACGCTCCACCTGCTCGGAGCGTTCGCCATCGAACTCGCGACGGTGTGGCTCGCCGGGGCCGTCTACATCGCGTCCACCGACACGACCATCCGGGAGGCGGTCGACCACAGGGCCGCACTGGGTATCTGCTACGGCCTCGCGGCGTTCGTCATCCCGCCGCCGACCCTGGATGTGTCGTACCACTTCGTGTTCTCCGTCCTCGCGGTCGGCCTCGTGCTGACCGTGCCCGAACTCCGGAACGTCAGGGCGGGAACGATCGTCGGGGGATCCCCCTACCACGCGGAGACCGACGGCGGGGTGGACGAGGGATCCGACGGGTCGACGGCGACCGTTCGACGGTGGGCCAGGCGGCGCAACGCCGCGCTGGCCGCCCTGTTGACCGGGACCGCGGCGGTGACCGCGGCCTGGGCCGCGTACCTGGTCGCGTACCTGGCGGCGTGAACGCCGGCGACCGGACTGGTCCGTCCCTGGCGACATGAACGGCGACCAGTCCGGGCCGTTCCTGGCGACGTGTACGGAAACCGATCGTCCGATCGGGCGGTGATCCTATAAAGCACCTCGTCCTACGGGCGTGCACAAATGTCGACTCCGACGGGGGAACTCCCCCGGCTCTTCAGGGACAGGCGGCTGAACGCCGCGCTCGGCTGGGCGTTCGTCGCCTTCATGGTCCTGGTCGGTGCCGGAGAACTGCTGGTCGGGGACCTCCTGTCCGCGGGATTCACCTTCACCGTCGTCGTGCTGGCGGTGATGCCGCCGGTCCAGCGACGGAACCTCACGGTCATGCTCCCCTGGGAAGTGATCGGGATTGCCTCGCTCCCGACGGTGGTCCGGGCACTGGCCACCTGGCCCGTGGCGGCCGAACTCGGGACCTACCTCGCCGTGGCGGCACTGGCGCTGATGGTCGCGGTCGAACTCCACGCGTTCACGTCGGTGAAGATGACCTACGCCTTCGCCGTGCTGTTCGTCGTCGTCACGACGATGGCCACCGCCGGCGTGTGGGCCGTGGTCCGCTGGCTGGCCGACATCCAGCTCGGGACCGGGTTCCTCGAGAGCGAGGAGGAACTCATGTGGGAGTTCGTCTACTCGACCGCGGCCGGCGTGCTCGCCGGGGGCGTCTTCCGGGCGTACTTCGGCCGCGAGGCGTTCGCCGGACGGATCCCCGACCACGACGCAGACCCGGAGGCCGTCCCCGCCACGTCCGCCGTCGCCGACGACGCGACGGCAACGGACGGTGATGGGTCGTGAGGATCCGCGGCCGCATCGGCCCCAGCGAGCGCTCGCAGGCCCGGATCGCCAGAGCGATGGAGCTGTCGTTGATCGGGTTGCTGTTCATCGGGCTGGACCGTGGGAACACGGGCATCGTCGTCAACGCCCTCGTCGCCCTGGGCGTCGCACAGCTCCCGCCGATCCTCGAACGTGACTACGGGATCCCCATGGACCCGGCCCTGACCCTGTGGATCACGGCCGCCGCCTTCCTCCACGCGCTGGGAACCGTGGGCATCCCCGGCACGCAGGCGAGCTTCTACCGGAACCTCTGGTGGTGGGACCACCTGACCCACGCCCTCTCGTCGTCGGTCGTCGCCGCGGCCGGCTACGCCACCGTCCGGGCCCTCGACGAACACTACGAGGGCATCGACCTCCCCCCGAAGTTCGTGTTCGTGTTCGTACTCCTGTTCGTCGTCGCCTTCGGCGTGCTCTGGGAGGTCCTGGAGTTCGTCATCGGGATGGTCGGTGAACTCACCGGCGGGTCGGTCCTCACCCAGTACGGCCTCGGGGACACGATGCTCGACCTGGTGTTCGACGTCATCGGCGGGATACTCGTCGCCACGTGGGGGACGGCCTACCTCTCGGACGTTGTCGGTGCGCTGACCGACCGGATGGACGGCGAGAGCGAACCCTCCTGAGGAGCGATCTCTCGCCCACACTACCGGTCGCTCGTCCGTTCGGCGGTTCGAAGTCGTGGTCGTTCTTCGACGACGTTTCCAGTTACATGCAGGCTACTAGATGGCACACGAAAAGGTGAAACCCGTCGGCCACCTCCGGGCGGGTATGGCCGGCGACCGCGGTGGACCCAGCCGTCGATCCCTCCTTTCGGCAACGGGGACGGCCCTGGCGACCGCGAGCGCCGGCTGTCTGAACGGCGTCCTCTCGGAGAACGCCCGCGACCGGCCCTCCCAGGTGTCGCTGTCGGTGACCACGCCCCCCGCGGACGACGACCCCAACGCCGTCCGGATCGCCCGCCAGCTCGTCTCGAACCTCTCGACGGCGGGGATAGACGCCCGCCTCGTGCCGGAGGGCGAGACGCAACTCTCGGTTAACGTGCTCCTCAACAGGGAGTTCGACCTCGTGGTGACCGACCACCCCCGGATCGCCGACCCGGACCGGTTACGGACGCTGTTGCACTCGACCAACGCCGAGGGGAAGGGGTGGCAGAACCCCTTCGGCTACTCGAACCTCGACGTCGACGGAGCGCTGGAGGCGCAGTGCCGGCTTACGGGGACCGACCGCGAACGGGTGGTCCGGGAGCTGATCCGCCGGGTCGTCAGGGACCAGCCATTCTCGGTGGTCGCGATCCCGAGATACTACTCGGCGGCCAGGGCGTCGGTGGCGTTCGAGGCCGGGGCGACGACGCTCCAGCAGCCGCTGGACTACCTCTCGGTGCGCCCCCCCGAGGACCGGACGGAGCTCAGGGTGCTGTTGTTCGACGGACGGGTCCTGGTCAACCGGAACCCCCTCGCCGTCGAGTACCGGGACCGCGGCGCCGTCGTCGGGTCGATATACGACCCGGTCGGCCGCCGCGTTGCGGGCCGCGTCGTCCCCTGGATCGCCCGCCACTGGGAGTGGATGGAGGAGGGGGAACGGCCACGGCTGCGAGTGTCTCTCCGGTCGGACCTGACCTTCCACGACGGCGAACCGCTAACGGCCAGCGACGTGGCCTTCAGCTACCGGTTCCTGGCCGACACCTCGCTGGGCGCGGCCGAAGAACCCGTCCCAGCACCGCGGTTCCGCGGGCGGGTCGGTCTCGTCCACGGGACGAACGTCCCCGAACGGAACACCGTCGTCATCGAGTTCGAACCGTGCTCGCGGGAGGTCCTGCGCCGGGCCCTGACAGTCCCCGTGTTGCCGACACACGTCTGGACCGAGAAGTCCCGACTCAGGCGGCGCTTTCTCACACAGGCACTCGTCTGGGAGAACAGGCAACCGGTCGGGAGCGGACCGCTCGCGTTCGAGTCGGCCGAGTACGAGCAGTCGCTGACGCTGGTCCGGAACTCCGATCACTTCCTGTTCCGGGACGACCTCCAGGGCGCCGCCCGGACGTTCGCCGACAGACCGGCCTTCGAACGGGTCACGTTCGAGGCGACCCCATCGGGGACGGCGGCCGTCGAACTCCTCGAGAACGGCGAGGCCGACGCCGTCGCGTCGCCGCTGAACGACGAGACCGCTCGCCAGCGCGCACGGTCGTCGACCGGCGTCCAGTTCCGCCGCGACGACGACTGGTCGTGGTACGTGGTGGGGTACAACGCCAGACGACCACACCTCTCGAACCCCCGGTTCAGGCGGGTCCTCTCGCGGCTGGTCGACCGGAACCACGTCGTCGAGGCGGTTCTGGACGGCGAGGGTATCCCCAGCGACGTCCCCGCGATGCGCGACCGCTACGTCCCCGACGACCTCCGCTGGAACGGCGAGAGCACCCTCGGCCCGTTCCCGGGCGAGGAGGGGTCCGTCGACCCCGAGGCGGTGCGTGAACTGTTCCGGGAGATCGGCTACCGGTACGACGACGGGACGCTCGTCGCGGGGTGACCCCCGTCCCGTCGGGCCGGTACCGGAGGGTCCAGCGGGACCAGTGCGTTTATTCGCCGGAGCGTCCGATCTCCAGTGATGGGACTGCTCGAGGTGGTGGGGGTCCTCGCGGCCGTCGTGGGAGCCCTGATAGCGGTCGCCACCGTCGTCTTCGTCGGCCGCGAGCGGTTGTGGGCCGCCCTCCGCGACCCGTGGCCGCGCCTCGACGCGATAGCGCCGTACCTGGTGACGCTGGGGGTCGTGTTGCTGTTCAGGCGTCTCGCGCTCCGGTACGGCCCGGAGTTCTCCTGGGTCGTCGGCGTCAACCTCACCGGAACGATATACGCGGTCGAGGGAACCTTCATCGCCACGCTCCAGTCCTACGGCTCCCCCGCCGTGACGATGGCGCTGTCGTTCGCGTACCTCTACGGGTACGCGTTCCTCTTGCTGTTCCCGTTCGTGGCCTACTTCGCGCTGGACGAGCCAGACCACCTCCGGGAACTGACCGCGGCCGCCACCCTGAACTACGGCCTCGGACTGGTCTGTTACATCCTGTTCGTGGTCTACGGGCCGCGGAACGTCATCCTCGACCAGGCACCGCCGCTGCTGTACGACCTCTACCCGCAGTCACAGCTACTCACCCGGGAGGTCAACCGGAACGTCAACGCCTTTCCGTCCCTGCACACCTCGCTGTCCGTGACCGTCGCCGCGATGGCGATCCGAACCCGTGACCACTACCGGCGGTTCGCCCCGGTCGCGGCGGTCGCCGCCGGACTGGTCGTCCTCTCGACGATGTACCTCGCCATCCACTGGGCGATGGACGTCCTCGGCGGGGTGGTCCTCGGACTGGTCGCATACTACGGCGGCGTGTACGCACCGGCCACCTCCGCGAGCGACCTGTACGCCTGGCTCCACGCCGACTCGGCCGGTCGAACGCGACCCCCGCAGTAACCGTCCGACCGACGCCGGTCCGCGTCGACGGCGACTCGCCGGCACCACGGCCGGTTCGACCGCTTCCGGTCGAAGAACCAACTACAACTAAGTGACGCGGAAGCGAACCTTTCGACGCCCAGTCAACGGGCTGAACGCGACATGGTATTCAAGAAGATCACCCTGATCGGTACGAGTCCGGAGAGCTTCGACGCGGCGACACAGGACGCCCTCGACCGCGCCGAGGACACCCTGAACAACGTCAAGTGGATCGAGGTGGACGACCTGGGCGTCGAGGTCGCCTCGGTCGACGATCCCCAGTACCAGGCGGAGGTCACGGTGGCGTTCGAACTGGAGGACTGAGACGGGGCGCGCCCGACCCGCGGCAGCCACCCCCTTCGAACCGATCGCTGGCGGAACGAGCACCTCCTGCGGAAGCGAGCTGTTACGGTAAGTTTACTGTAAACCGGTAACTGCTCCGGGTCGGGGATCGATGCAGTGAACCGACAACTGATCCAGGTCGGGGGATCGACGAGGAACCCGGGGACGGGTCAGGTGCGGAAGCTCTCGCCGCAGCCACACTCGCTGACGACGTTGGGGTTGTCGACGGTGAAGCCGGCCCCTTGCAGGCCCGACTCGAAGTCAAGTACCGATCCCTCGACGTAGTTCATGCTGGCCGGGTCGACGAACACCCGCAGGCCGTGGTGCTCGTAGATGGTGTCGTCCTCCTCGGGTTCGTCGTCGAACCGCATCCCGTAGGACAGCCCCGCACACCCGCCCTGCTGGACGAACAGTCGGAGGCCGGCCTCGTCGGGGTCGATCCCTTCCTCCTCCAGGAGGGCGATGGCCCGTTCCGCGGCGTCCTCCGTGACCTCGATGAGGGAGTCCGCGGCCCCCGTGACGGCGTCCGTGCTCATGCCTCCACCTACCGGTCCCGACGGTGTTAACGCTTGTGCAGAGGACCGGTCGGATCGACGTGGGACGGGGTACCGGTCCGAGCCAAGCCGAGCGATCGCTCCCGGGGGACGACGGCCGGTCAGTCACCGCGCCGGCCGGCCGCGACCAGCCCCCCGGGTTCGTCCTCGTTCCGGTTCACCCGGACGTCGACGAACCCGGCGGCCGACAGCGCGTCGGCCAGGTCGTCGGGATCGAACAGGCGGACGGTCGCGTGCTGGACGGTCCCGGTGACCTCGCCGTCGGCGGTCCGTTCCAGTTCGTAGTCGACCCCCATCTCGGCGCGGTCGCCGGTGACGTCCCCGGCGGCCACCGACCGCTCGACCCGGTAGCCGCCGACCTCGCCGGACAGCGGCCCCCCCAGGACCGCCCGGGGCTCCTCGGGCGCGTCGAGGACGAGGGTCCCGCCGGGTGAGAGGAGGTTCCGGACCGTCTCGAACAGGCGGTCGGGGTCGTCCTCGGCCGTCGGTCGGACCGTCGGGTACCCCAGGCCCACGACGGCGTCGAACCGGCCCCGGAGCGGCGGGTCCGTCGGGTCGCCCACGACGACCGGGACCCCCGCCCGACGGCTTGCGATCCCCGCGATCCGGGGCTCCGGTTCCACGCCGAGGACGCGGGGATACTCCCCCGCGAGACGCTCCAGGAGGTCACCGACGCCGCACGCGAGGACCAGCACCGACTCCGGGTCCTCGCCGAGCGCCGACCGGACGGTTTCCACCCGCGCGTCGACCACCGCTTCCCCGTCCCGGGAGACGGTCCGGTAGATCGGGTCCAGCGTCCGGAGGAGGTCGATCCCCTCCTCGCCCTCGCGCAGGGCCGCGAATACCTCCGCGACGACGTCCGCCATCGTCCCCGCCGGACGGTCGTCGGCCCCGCGACCGCCGGATCCGTCACCGCCCTCGGGGGCGTCGGGTGCGCTCCCGCCGCCAGGGTCGCCGGATCCGTCACCGCCGCCGGGGTCGCCGGTCACTGCTCGCGGTCCTCCGTTCTCGCACGGACGCTCTCGGCGTGAGCCGCCAGCCCCTCGGCCTCGGCGAGTTCGACGATGGTCGTCGAGAGGTCGTCCAGCGCCTCCTCGGAGATCCGCTGGACGGTCGTCCCCCGGAGGAAGGTGTCGACGGAGAGGCCGCCCGAGGTCCGCGCCCTGCCCCCGGTGGGGAGGACGTGGTTCGGCCCGGCGGCGTAGTCGCCGGCGGCGACGGGGGTGTACGGCCCGAGGAACACCGACCCGGCGTTCTCGATCCGGGGGAGCAACGCCTCGGGGTTCTCGGTCCGGATCGAGAGGTGTTCCGGGGCGTACTCGTTGGCGAACAGCACCGCCTCGCTGTCCGACCGGGCGAGGAACACGCCGGAGGCCTCGTTGTCCAGGGCCGCGCGGACCGTCTCCTCCCGGTCGCGGCCCGCGACGCGGTCCGCTATCGCATCGGCGATGGCCTCGGCGGCGTCGTCGTCGGCGGTCACCGCGGCGACCGCGGCGTGGAGGTCGTGTTCGGCCTGGGCGACCACGTCGGCCGCGACGAGGTCCGGGTCGGCGGTCCCGTCGGCGACGACCAGTATCTCGCTCGGCCCGGCGACGAAGTCGATGTCGACGTCGCCCTGCATCTCGGCCTTCGCGGCGGAGACGTACCGCCCGCCCGGACCGGCGATCTTCCGGACGCGGTCGACGGTCTCAGTGCCGTAGGCCAGCGCCGCGACCGCCTGTGCCCCGCCGACCTGGTAGACGGCGTCGGCGCCGGCCGCGTAGACGGCCGCCAGGGTCGCGTCGTGCGGTTCGGGCGGCGTCGCCACCGCCACCTCCTCGACGCCGGCGACCGTCGCCGGCACCACCCCCATGATCGCACTGGACGGGTAGGCGGCCGATCCCCCGGGCACGTAGACGCCGACCCGGTCGATGGGGAGGAACCGGCGGCCGAGTTCCCGGCCCATGCCGAAGTCTCGCCGCCAGTCGTCGGGGAGTTGCGCCTCGTGGAACTGCCGGACGTTCTCGGCCGCCTCGTCGATGGCCGTCCGGAGGTCGTCGTCGATGCGGTCGTAGGCCCTGACCGTCTCGCCGGTCACGTCGAGGGTCCCCACCTGGACGTCGTCGAACTCCTCGGTGTACTCCCGGACCGCGACGTCGCCCTCCTCGCGGACCCGCGCGATTATCTCGCGGACGTCCCCTCGGACCTCGTCGATGCCCGCCGACCGGTCGAACAGCGCCGACCGGTCCGCCGGAGAGAGGTCTCGTATCTCCCTCACCTGCATGGGCGTGGATTCGACCGGGGCCGGAATACCGTTTCCGGTCGCGGGACCGGTTGGCCGTGTCACGGGTTTCCGCTCTAACCGGCACCGAGACGAGCGACAGTCACCCACCGCGGGAGGTATCGCGGGAGCTGGTGTGGGAGCGTCGGCCGGTAATAGGAAGTTATTAAATACACAATCCCTTCGACAATCAACTTTTATACCCATTACCGGCACGTAACCCTCTAACCTGTCGGTTAGATGAGACTCATACGGCTCCCGGGGTACGGTCGATCCGATGGAACGCGACCAGAACCGACGCACGTTCCTCCGGTTGAGTTCGATAGCAGCGATCGGCGCGATCGCCGGGTGTTCGGCCCCGGACGCCGGTGGTGGTGACGGAACGGACGGTGGGACGACAGACCCCGCCGGTAGCGGTGGGACGACAGACCCCGCCGGTAGCGGTGGGACGACGACCGGCGGGACGCCCACGGACGCCGCGGACGGACCGGACGGTGCCGTCCCCGGGTCGGGCCGCCGGTGACCGCGAACGACAGCCCTTCACACGATGGAGACGTCCTCGTCGGCGGGTTCCCTGAGGTACTCCATCCCCCAGTCCCGCATCGACGTTATCACCCCTTCGAGCGACCGGCCGTGCTCGGTGAGGGAGTACTCCACCCTGAAGGGCTTCTCGCTGACTATCTCGCGGTTCACGAGCCGTTTCTCCTCCAGGTCCTCCAGGCTGTCCGAGAGGACCTTGCTCGATATCCCGTCGACCTCCTCCTTGAGGTCGTTGAACCCCATGGGACCGTTCTCCAGCAGTCGGTGGACGATGACGGGGTGCCACTTCTTTCCGATCAGCGAGGCCGTCGTCGTCACGGGGCACCAGTCCTCGCCCGCACACCACACGTCGAGCCGTTGGGTGTCGCTCATGGGTTGCGATCGGGACTGGCGATACAAATAGTTACCTATAGCAACCTACTTTACGATAGTAACGTAGGCGGCCGCGCCGTGGGTGGCGCGCGAGGGGTTTGCGTGGTCACCGGTCACCCCGACCCCGATCCACCCCTCTCGAGGAGGGGACCGTCCCGCCGGGAGCCAAGCGTTTTGCCACCCCGGCCCCTGCGTCGGGGTATGGATCCCGGCGACGTCGAGGAACTGATCGAGGAGGCGCTGCCGGACGCGACCGCGGAGGTCCGGCGGGCGCGGGGACCGCACGACGACGACCACCTCGCCGCCGAGGTGGTCTCGCCGTCCTTCGAGGGGGAGTCGCTGGTCGACCGCCACGATGCGGTCCACGACGCCCTGGGCGACCACCTGACCACCGACATCCACGCCATCGAACTCCGCACGTACACGCCCGAGGAGTTCGACGAGGAGACGGGCTGATCCGGACGTTAGAGGAGGAGACCGGGTGATCCGGGGGTGGTCGGGGTCGCGGTCCGACCCGTGCCCGGAAGACATTTCGGCCCGCCGGCCCTGCCTCCGGACATGGAGTTCGATCAGGAGGGAAGCTTCCCCCAGGAGACGGTGAACGACCACGTCGACGAGGCCATCGAGGACAACGAGGTGGTGCTGTTCATGAAGGGGACGCCGATGCTGCCCCAGTGTGGCTACTCCGAGCGGGCGGTCGGCCTGGTCCAGAAGCACCGCGGCGAGTTCGAGACGGTGAACGTCCTGGCCTCCACCGACGAGTTCCGGACGGCCCTGGAGCGCCACAGCGGCCGCGAGACCATCCCCCAGACGTTCGTCGACGGCGAGTTCGTCGGCGGGAGCGACGTCCTCAAGCGACTCGACGAGCGCGGCGAACTGGACGCGACCCTGCAGGCCTGATCCCCGGAGTCGCCACGGCGAGAGCGCCGGTGACCACGTTCACTCCAGGGCGCTTGCGGCCCTGATGACCCGTTCCTCCCCGAACGCGGGGCCGACGAACTGCATCCCCACCGGGAGCCCCTCGCTCTCGCCGGCCGGCACTGAGATGGCAGGGAGGTCGGCGAGGTTGACGGGGGTGGTGTTGGCGTCGGCGAGGTACATCCGGAGCGGGTCGTCGAGGCTCTCGCCGAGTCGGAAGGGCTTGACCGGCATCGTCGGCGTCGCCAGCACGTCCGCCTCGCTCAGGGCCTCGTCGAAGTCCCGCTTGATCCAGGCGCGGGCGTCCTGGGCCTTCCGGTAGTACTTGTCGTGGTAGCCCGCCGACAGCGCGTAGGTACCCAGCAGGACTCGGCGCTTTACCTCCTCGCCGAAACCCTGGTCCCGAGAGGCGGCGAAGGCCTCGTTCCAGTCGCCGTCGAACCCGCCCGAGACGCCGTAGCGCACGCCGTCGAACCGTGCGAGGTTCGAGGAGGCCTCACCCATCGCGATGACGTAGTAGGCCTCGACCGCGTACTCGACGCAGGGCAGCGAAACCTCGTGGTAGCTCGCACCCTGCGCTTCGAGGTCGTCCAGCGCGTCGTAGAACGTCTCGACGACGCCCTCGTCGGCACCCTCGACGAGTTCGTTCGGGACTGCGATCTCTAATCCGTCGACGTCGCCGTCGGCCGCGTCCGCGTAGGTCGCGGCGTCGGCCGGGTGTTCGTCGCCGGCGGCCCACCCCGCCGCGTCCTCGTCGTCGAAGCGAGTCGTGGCGTCGTTCGGGTCCGGTCCGGCGATGACGTCCAGCAGTTCGGCGGCCTCCTCGACGGTCGGGGCTATCGGACCGATCTGTTCCAGGGAGTTGGCGTAGGCGACCAGCCCGTACCGGGAGACCAGGCCGTAGGTGGGCTTGATTCCGACGACGCCACAGAAGGCGGCCGGACAGCGGATCGACCCCCCGGTGTCCGACCCCAGAGCGAGGTCGGCCTCGCCGGCGGCGACCGCCGCGGCGGACCCGCCCGAGGACCCGCCGGGGACCCGGTCGGTTTCGACGGGGTTGCGCGTCGGGCCGAACGCCGACGTCTCGGTGGTGGTGCCCATCCCGAACTCGTCCATGTTGGCCTTGCCGACGATGGTCGCGCCCGCCTCCTTCACTCGCTCGACGACGGTGGCGTCGTACGGCGGGACGTAGTCGGCCAGCATCTCGGACCCGCAGGTGGTCCGGACCCCTTCGGTCGAGATGTTGTCCTTGACCGCGACGGTCCGGCCGGCCAGGGGACCGTCGTCGGCCCCCTCGATCCGTTCCTCGGTGACGAAGGCGTTGAGGTCGGCGGACATCTACGACACCTTCGGCCCCTTGAAGTACCCCTCCTCGCTCTCGGGGGCGTTCGCCAGCGCTTCCTCCTGGCTCAGGCTCTCCCGTTCCTCGTCGGGGCGCAACACGTTCGCCAGGTCGGCGTCCCGGTCGACCTCTGGCACCTCGTCCAGCGTCTCGAAGTACCCGAGGATGTCCGCGAACTGGTCGGCGAACCGTTCGACGTCGCCCTCGTCCAAGTCCACCCGGGCCAGGCCCGCGACGTGACGGACCGTCTCGGGGTCGACGGACTCGGGTTCCTCCTCGGCGTCGCTCATGGACGTACGTGCCGTCCTGGCGGGAGTAAGGGTTTCGCTTCACCCTTCCGGCACATTCGATATTTTAAACCCATATTATAATACATTATATAAAATATTAAGTTTATTGCATACTCTGAAATTTTAGAGGCGAGGCCACGGGCAAAGCGGGCGCACACTCCCCGAATTAATGTATTAATTCCAATGTATAAGAATCGTATCAATAACGGCAAGGTTATCACAAAGATTTGTGAGAAACTGGATTTCGAGAAAATTTCCTCCCGCATGATATAGGCCAATGATGTCGTGAGGGGGGCGTTATTGAGCTTAGGACGTTAAATTCCACTCTGAGTCACCCTCTAGCGGTCATCTGAACACCTCTACTGCTACTATATTTAAATACCCTTGTTATCCAACCCAGAGCTATAAGTATATTTGCCGACTAGTGGTGTTGTGGTCAGAATGAAAGGTGAGAATAATCAAACTGGAGCTAGTAGTACAACTAACTCAAAAACGTTGGTAAGTAGAAGATCTGTTTTAAAATCCTCCGGTGGAGCATTAGTCGCCCCAGCGGTGTTTGTTGGCAATAGCAAAACAGGAAGTGGCAGTGGCATTTCATCACCTGGAGACACTATAGAGTTACCAAGAAAATTTAACGGAGATCAGGTTACCGAATGGATGACCGTTCCCAAAGCCTGGTATGAACAAAAAGAACATGTTTCAGATTTGCTCCCGGAGTTCGGTAAAGAATACGGCCATATTGATGGAGTAAAATGTGCAGGAAAGAGAATATCTAAAGAGGAATTTGGTGGGAAGCAGGGGTTCGATATCTATGTGGGAGTTTCTTCATCCGATCTACAGTATAAAATTCCTGGAGAATTTGAGGGTCAGCAGGTTCATACAGAGATTCTGAATCCTCAAGATCAGGGATATGACCCATATAAATGTACGCCAGGATCATGTAGTAATACCGACCCGTGTTATTATGGTTGCGATTATGATAAGATGCCCGGTGGAGTTGTCATTCAAGTAGGTGGGACCTCAACAGTGAGAGTCACTAAGGATGACATCGATTACATGATGACTGCAGGACATGTAGTCGCAAACGATAGGGATCCTTGTGATGGTGATAATATTGGACATGGTGTTCTTCAATATTCTAGAGATTTAGGCGATGTGGAATATATGGCCGACGTATTGGATGTTGCTCTTGTGAGTAATAAGAATCAGAACAATATAGACCTCACCGGTGATGTTGCCGACGAAGACCTGGGAGATGTTTATATCTGGGATCATTACAGCAAGTCAGGTCTTGATGATTTAATCGAGAGGGAAACTACTGTATATCACACAGGAACGGCCACGGGCACCCGTTCGGGAGTTCTCAAGGGTAGCGAACATCATGATTATGACGGTTTTGACGCCTGTAAGAGCTTTAACCATTCTGGCATTCGGGGTAAAATTTGGGGCGCAGCTGGTGACTCAGGGGCTCCAATTTATACCAGAGATGACGGTACTGGAGTCGGTACACTTTGTGGAATGCGTAATCAAGGAGACAATGATACAGGGTTCGATGAATGTAATTGCCAAGACATAGAGGAAAATATATATGGAGCATCGGCATACAGTATAAAAGATAAATGGAGTTCTATAACGTTCGGATACCAGTAATAGAATAAATAAAATGAACATAAAAAGAGGGATTATAACATGTTTATTACTATTATCTTTGATACTGGCGGCGGGGTGCTTCAACATACTTGAAGAAGAAAGGCAAGAAGTACCAAACGCGGCGATAGAGAGCCAGTACCATCCGTCGAACGGGACGCTCACCATCACCCACGGGGGCGGAACTCACTTCGTCAGTGAGAACACGAACAGGGTCTTCGTCGTCCGTGAGCGGGATGGTGAACGTGAAGAGCTACGGGAGATCGGCCTCCCCTTCGAAACGGGCGACTCCGTGACCGTCCCGGCACAGCCGGGGGATACGGTAATCGTCCGGGCCAACCCCAGGGAACGCCCGCTCTACAACGTCAATACGATAGCGGTAGCGACGAACCGGACCGGCTGATCCGGAGAACGACTAGCGATCCCCGTAGGTGGGTGACCCCCCGCCCGACCGATCCGTGACCGACTATCCCGACCCGCTCCCGGACGAACCAGCCTAGCTTTCGATCACCCGAAGTATCGAAAATGAAGTATTTCCCGGACGGACCCACAACCCCGGCAAGCAACGCCCCTTTCGGCCGGCAGGAGGGCAGATACGTCTATCCAGCCACAATCTTTAAGTTGGCGCAATCACAACAATATAGCGAGAAAGGGTTCTCTCAGTGGTTCCTGGGCCCCGCACAGGATAGAGCGGCTGAGACGACTCTCACGCACTACAATGACCGATACCAGCATCCGAAGCGATTCGCGCGAGCGGACTCGAGAGCGAGTGCGCGAGTCCCAGGACGAGGAGGAAGACCTCGTCTGCCCTGAGTGTGGTGGAAACCTGGTCTCCGACGAGGAGCGTGCCGAGACGGTCTGTGACGACTGCGGCCTGGTCGTGTCCGAGGGAGAGATAGACCGCGGTCCGGAGTGGCGTGCCTTCGACGCCAAGGAGAAGGACGAGAAGTCGCGGGTGGGGGCACCCACGACCAAGATGATGCACGACGAGGGGCTGTCGACCAACATCGGCTGGCAGGACAAGGACGCCTACGGCCAGGCGCTCTCCAGCCGCCAGCGCCAGAAGATGCAGCGCCTGCGCACCTGGAACGAGCGGTTCCGCACCCGCGACTCCAAGGAGCGCAACCTCAAGCAGGCGCTCGGCGAGATCGACCGGATGGCCTCGGCGCTGGGCCTGCCCAACAACGTCCGCGAGACCGCCTCGGTGATCTACCGCCGGGCGCTGGACGAGAACCTCCTGCCCGGCCGCTCCATCGAGGGCGTCGCGACCGCCAGCCTCTACGCCGCGGCCCGCCAGGCCGGCACGCCCCGGTCGCTCGACGAGATAACCAACGTCTCCCGGGTCGAGAAGGACGAGATCGCACGCACCTACCGCTACGTCGTCCGGGAACTGAACCTCGAGATCCAGCCCGCGGACCCCGTCAGCTACGTGCCCCGGTTCGCGTCGGACCTGAACCTCTCCGACGAGGCCGAGCGACGCGCCCGGAGCCTCCTGGAGACCGCCAAGGAGAAGGGGATCCACTCCGGGAAGTCGCCAGTCGGCCTCGCGGCCGCCGCGGTGTACGCCGCCGCCCTCCTGACCAACGAGAAGGTCACCCAGAACGAGGTCAGCGAGGTGGCCAACATCTCCGAGGTCACGATCCGCAACCGCTACCACGAACTCTTAGAGGCCGAGGACCGGATCCAGCCCGAGGGCTGATCCCGGCCGACAGAGGCACCGTCCCCTTCTTCGCGTACCACGCCCGGAGAGCGACGGGTACAAGCCGCCGGGGGCCGGCCGACCACCATGGAGACCACTCGCCACTTCACCGCGACCGTCTACGTCGTCAACGACGGGGCTACCGCCCTCCACCGTCACCCCCGCCTCGACAAGTGGCTGCCGCCGGGCGGACACGTCGACCGGGGCGAACTCCCACACGAGGCGGGACTCCGGGAGGTGCGCGAGGAGACCGGCCTGGACGTGGACCTCGTGGCCGAACGCGACGACCTGGGATCCGAGACGGTCGAGTCGCTCCCCCAGCCACAGCACGTTCAGCTAGCGGACGTCAACGTCTGCGACGGCGAGGTCGGCCATCAGCACGTCGACCTGGTCTACTACGCCCGGGCCCCGGATCGGGGTATCGACCCCGGCGAGGGTGAACCCCCGGCGGAAGAGTGGGAGTGGTTCGACGCCGGGACCCTCTGGTCCCGGAGCGACGAACTGGACGCCGACGTCCGGGAGGTGGCGCGGCGGGCCATCGAGGAGGTCGAGCGCCCGACCTGAACCCCGACGCCCCATCCACCCGGCCGGTCGGTCGTGCACGCCTGTTGCGCGAGCCCGGCGCGGTTTAGTCCGCCGGGTCCGAACGGGAAGCGATGCCGGAAGCCGGTGGATCCCCCGGACGGGGGACGAACCCCCGACCCCGGAGCGGGGGATCCGGTAGATCGGACCGTCGACCGCCGCCGGTTCCTGGCGCTCCTCGGGACCGGCGTCGCCGGACTCGCCGGGTGCGCGGCGCCCTCGGCCACGCCACCGCCGACGATGCGACCGGACCGGGTGGCGTCCGTCGCCGGAGCGGACCTCCCCGTCCCGCTGGAGGACCTCTCGTCGGGGGGCGCACTCGGGTCCATCGACGCCGTCGACGACCCCCACGAGGGAACCCGCCTCCCCCGCGCCGCCGACGTCCCGGCGCTGTACCTCCGGTCCTGGCGGGACTTCCACCCCGACACGTCGGTCTACGGCGTCGACGGGTGAGGATCCCCGGGCTGTTCCTCTCCGCATCCCGACCCCGAGCTATTTGCCCTACCGGCGCGAACTTTCCAGTGACATGACGCGCGACCCCCTCTACCGGGCGGCCGACCGTGTGGACGAGGCGGCGGAAGCCGCGGATCCGGACGCGAGCGACCGCCTCGCGGGGCTGGCCGGACAGCTCAGGTCCCAGGCCGACCGCGAGGCGACACCCGCGCTGGGAGGGCTCGACCGGATCCACTCCAAGCTCCGGGACGTCGAGGGAGCGGTCGAGGACCCGGAGGTCGCGGCCCCCATCGCGGACGCCCGGGAGGACGTGCTGTCGTTCCTGGAGACGCTCCCCGACCGCGGGATGCGACAGCACGGCCGGTCCGAGAACTGATCGGCGGCGGTCCCTGGACCGACTGAGCGAGTCGGATCGGGCCGGACCGACGGCCCGGGGTCACTCCTCGACCAGCGACGCCAGGTACTTCGAGACGTGGTCGCCGATCCGTCGCTTGAACCCGGCCTGGCGGGCCAGCCGGTCCAGTTCCCGGTCGACGAGGGTGCCGTACTGGACGGCCTTCTTGTCCCGTTCGGCGACCACGTCCGGGAGGAACCCCGCGGCCACGTCCCGGAGGGCGACCTTCCGCCGATTCCCCGCGACCAGGCACTCGGCCGGCAGTTCGAGGGCGGCCCGCACCACCCGGTCGTGGGCGAACGGGGCGACCGGTTCGACGCCCGCCGCCCGGACGGCCGGCACGTCGCGGGCGGCCTGGTCCGGGAACCCTGCGAGGACCTCGTCGCGGGCCGCCCGGACGGTGTCGGCCTCGACTCTCGGATCCTCGGGTGCCCTCGCGACCTTCGCGTACCCGCCGAACAGTTCGTCGGCGGCCTGCCCGACGAGCAGTCGGTCGTGGCCGTCCTCGGCTGCCCGGCGGGCGGCGAGGTAGAGCGGGACCGCGATGGCGACGTCCATGGCGTTGGTCCGGCCGGTCGCCCGGGCGACGGCGACGGCCGCCTCCCGGATCGACTCGTGGGTGCACTCGACCACCCGGAGGTCGTCCCCCCGGCCCATGGCCTCGGCCGACTCCCGGGCGGCCGCGACGTCGTGGCTGTCGGGGAACCCGGCGACGTAGAGGGGAGATCCAGCGTCCTCCCCCGATCCGCCGGAGCCAGTGGCCCCTCCACCGGTGCCTCCCGGTCCTCGGCCGGCCGCGAGGGCGGCGACCACACCGGAGTCGACCCCGCCGGAGAAGGCCACCGGGCAGTCGGGTACCGGGACCGATCCCAGCGCCCCCCGGAGCGCACTGACACCGGCGGCCCGGTCCGGGAGGGGAGGCGGGTCCGGGAGCGTCCAGACCCGGCGGGCGTCATCGACGGACCCACCGATCGGGACCGCGTGGCCCGCCGGGAGCGCCCGCGGATCCCCGACCTCGGTCGGGTCGAACGACCACACCGGACCGTCCGGTTCCCCGCCGGGGAGGAAGAGTGGCTGGCGACCCAGCACGTCCCGGACGAGGACGTCGTCGACCCGGCCGGCGAACCCCGCCGTCCCCGGGAGCGGGTCGCCGTCGTCGAGGGCCGCGCGGACCGTCGACGGGTCGGCGCCGACGAGCGACCGGTCGCTCCCGGTCACCGTCGGATCACCACCGCCGGTCCGTTCCCGGTCACCGTTCGATCCCCGTCGAGAGTCGGGCGCATCGTCGGGTCAGTCCAGCATCCGCGTGAGGCGGTCGCGGACCTTGCGCTTCGTACCGGCGGCGGCCTGCCGGAAGGAGATGTGCCAGGGGGTCCGCCGGCCCTCCACGGTGGTGTAGCCCTCGCGGACCGCCCGGAGTATGGCGTCGACCTCCCGTCGCTCGACGTCGACGGCGGTGACCGCCCGGCCGACCATCTCGGCGATGTGGGCGTCGGATCCAGCGGTCATCGGGAGGCCGCGCCGCCACGCGAACCGTTCTGCCTTCCGGTTTGACCGTCCGGTGAGGAGGCGGGAGTTGTAGACCTCGATTGCGTCGGCGGCCGCGAGTTCGTCCCGGGTGACGTTCGCCATCACGCCGCTCCGGGAGATGTGAAAGGGGTGCGGGACGACCGCCGTCCCGCCGAGTGCGTGGATGTGGTCGAGGGTCTCGCCGAACGACATCCCGGGCGGGACGGCCTCCCGGACCCCCAGCGCCAGGACGTGGCCCGCCTTCGAGGTGACCTCCATGCCGGGGATCCCGACCAGGTCGTACTCCGGTGCCGTCTCGACGGCCGCGAGGCTGGCCTCCAGTTCGTCGTGGTCGGTGACCGCGATGGCGTCCAGCCCCACCTCCCTGGCGCGCGCCAGGAGGTCCTCGACGGGGTCGTAGCCGTCGTCGGAGACCTCCGAGTGGCAGTGAAGCTCGACCGATAGCACGCTTCCCGGTAGAACGGGCCGAAACAAAAGCGCCCCGATGCGTCGGATCGGCGGACGGCAGGGGCCAGTCCCCGGCTACTCCTCGTAGGCGAGGTTCATTATCCACTGCGAGAGGTCGTCGCTCTGGGCGTCGATTTCCTCCTCGCCGATGAACGGCGAGAGCATGTCCCCGGCCATGAGCAACGAGAAGTCCAGGTCCCGCGCCCTCGGGGTGAGGTAGTAGGTGTTGTGTCCCTGGTAGATGGTCTCCTCCCGCTCGATGAGGTCGTTCTCGACGAGCGTCTCGACGATCCGACTGCCCTTCCGGGAGTTGATGTCGAGTTCCTTCCAGAACTCCGACTGGTGGATGCCCCCCGTCTCGCGCACCAGTTCCAGGCCGGCACGCTCGACGTCTTCGAGTTCCTCCTCGGCGGCCGAGGCACTCACGACGACCACCCCGCCGGGTCGTTGGCGACGGACATGAACACGGATCGATACGGTCGCCGCGCCGTTTAAATCCCGCGCTACTCGTCCGGGCGACCGGAGTCCCCTTCCTCCCGGCCCCCGCGGCCGGGGGATCGGTCGTGTCGATCCCGCGGCACGGTTCGTCCTTCGGTTCGGATCTTCAGTACGGTTCGTCCTTCAGGCCCAGGACGTACGCGATGGCGTTGGTCAGCACGTGCAGTGCCGGGGTGACCAGAAGCACGGCGACGAGTACCCAGACCGGGTCGAGGAAGGTCGACCCGAACCACGACGGGGCCGCCAGGGCCGACAGCAGGAGTGCGAACACGACGAAGTCGAGCTGGTCGACGCCCGGGAACGGTGCGCCTCGCTCCCGGCCGGTCCGCCGCTTCAGGAACGAGGCCGTCGTGTCCCCGACCATGGCCCCGAAGGGCATCGCGAGCACGACCGGGGCCGAGAACCCCACGAGTTCCGCCCCGAACAGCGGCGAGAGCGAGGGGCGGACCGCGTTCAGCGCGACCGCCAGCGCGGCCCCCGCGAGCGTCCCCGTGGCGGTCCCGCGCCAGGTCTTCCCGTCCCCGAGCAGTCGGTCTCCCCGCCAGGTCCGACCGCCGTCGATCGGCCGCCCGCCACCGGCCAGGACCGCGACGTTGTTCGGCACGTACGCCGGGAGCATCGCCCAGAACGCGACGACGATCACGGCTACCGGATCCATGTCCGGGGGCAGGAAGGCCGACCCTTAATCCCCGGTGATCCGCGACGGACACCGATCCACGGCCGCAGGCGGGAGAACGATCCACCTCGACGAGACCCGGTCCCCACGTTTTGATCCGGTGACCTGAATCGGCAAAGGAAGGTCTCAATAACCCCCCGACGTAACGTGGGGTATGAGCTCCTGGAAGCGGGACTTCGCGAGTGGGCTCATCGTGCTGGGGCCGGTCCTGGTGAGCGCGTACGTCGTCGCCTGGATCTACGGCATCGTCGCCGGATTCACGCCCGAGCAGGTGGTCAGTCCCGCTCTCCTGGAGGAGGCCGGCCTCAACCCGGCCTACACCGAGTTCGTCAGGGTGCTCGTCGCCCTGGTGGTCTTCGTCATCCTCGTCTTCGCGGTCGGCTACCTCATGCGGACGACCGTCGGGGCCCTGTTCGAGTCCGCCCTCGACGACGTGGCCAACCGCGTGCCCGGCCTCCGGGTGGTGTACAACGCCTCGAAGATGGCCGCCCAGACCGCCTTCGGCGGCACCGACTCCCTCCAGACCCCCGTCAAGATGGAACCCTGGAAGGGGATGCGGATGACCGCCTTCAAGACCGGCAAGCGCACCGAGGACGGTCGGGAGGTGGTCTTCCTGCCGACCGCCCCCAACATCACCACCGGGTTCGTCCTCGAGGTCGACCCCGAGGACCTCACCGAGACCGACGAGCGGGTCGAGGACGCCCTCACGCGGATCCTCTCGGCCGGCTTCGGGGACAACCAGGGATCGGAGGCCTCCATCGAGGAGATTCTGGACGAAGGGAGCGCGGCGCTGAACGACGGGACGGACGCCGACACTACCCGGTCGGAAGAGCCGCCCAGACAGGACGACTAGAACGAGTCCCCGAGGGCAGCGGAACGTCTCGACGGCGTGGTGCTGACGTCCCCGTCTCGAGTAGCGGTGCCGACGCTTACGACTCGACGTAGGTGAACCACTCGTCGTGGTCGTCGGTCCGGCGCTCGACCACCTCGAAGAACCGCGACTGGATCTCCTCGGTGACCGGACCGCGCTCGCCCGAACCGATCTCGACGTTGTCGACCTGGCGGATCGGGGTGACCTCGGCGGCGGTCCCGGAGAAGAACAGTTCGTCTGCGGTGTACAGTTCACCGCGGCCGATGGTCGCCTGGTCGTCCACCTCGTACCCCAGTTCGCGGGCGAGTTCGACGACGGTCTCGCGGGTGATCCCGTCGAGGATGCTCTGGGAGACCGCGGGCGTGTATATCGTCTCGTCCTCGACCATGAAGATGTTCTCGCCCGGACCCTCGGCGACGTAGCCCTCCTTGTTGAGGACGATGGCTTCGGTGTACCCGTGGCGACGGGCCTCCTCGCCGGCGATCATCGAGTTGACGTAGGGGCCAGTGGTCTTCGCGTTGGTCGGTATCTGGCTGGGCGCGTGCTTGCGCCAGGAGGAGACCTTGACCTTCACGCCCCTCTCCAGTGCCTCCTCGCCGAGGTACGTCCCCCACGGCCAGCAGGCGATGGCCGTCTTGGTCGGGACCCCCTCGGGGCTGACCCCCAGTTGGCGGTAGCCGTAGAAGACGATGGGACGGATGTAACAGCCGCCCAGGTCCTGGCGGCGGATCAGTTCCAGGGTCGCCTCGGTGAGCTCCTCCCGGGAGTACTGGATGTCGAGTTCGTAGGGCTTGGCCGAGTCGTAGAGCCGGTCGAGGTGTGGCTCCCACCGGAAGATGGCCGGCCCCTGCTCGGTGTCGTAGCACCGCACCCCCTCGAACACGCCGGTCCCGTAGTGGAGCGCGTGGGTCAGGACGTGTACCTGGGCGTCCTCCCAGTCGACGAACTCGCCGTCCATCCAGATGGTGTCGACGTCCATCTCGGCAAATCCTGCCATGAGCGATCCCACGAAGCCGTCCCTAAAGAGTGTTGACGATCCGCCCCGCCGGGGGCCGGAGCCGCCCCGCCGCCTTACTGTAAATTTACAGTACGACCGGCACGGGGACCCGGCCCACCGGCCGATGGCACCGGCGAGTGTCCGGTCGGTGGCGTGTGTCCACCACACTCACGCAATTCTTTTGCCCGGCGATCCCCCCTTCGATCGACATGGACTCCGCCAGTCCCATCGCGCCGAGCGCCGCCGCGCAGTCGAGTGCCGACGAGACGCGGGCACCGCTTTTTTGGATGGGACTTCGATTCACAAACGGAATGACGGGGTTCGAACCCGGCGTCCACGGGCGTTCCGTCGCGGCCGTGCCGCCCCGCCGCCGGTATCGCCGCTCCGACTCCCCCCGGGCCACGGGTGAGGGCCACGCCGCCTAGGGATGTCCAGTTCCAGACACCCGGTCGCCCTCCGCCTGGAGGGGTACGTCGGCGGCGAGGTGGAGTTACTGGCGACCGTGATGGCCCTTCCGCTCGTCGACGGCATCTTCGCCGCGCTGGTCCTCGGGGGTGCGCTGTCCGACCCGGCCGGCGTCCTCGAAGTGGGCCTGTTGATCTTCGGGGGCTCGGCAACCCTGGCGGTCGTCCTCGCCGAGATGCGGGTCCCGCCCCGTCGTGGCGCCCGCGCCGTCGCCCTGGTGGGGGTCGTTCTCGTCGCGGGGGCGGCCGCCGAGGCGGCGCTGGCACCGACCATCGAGGGCCTCGTCGACGTCCCCAGGTTCGAGCGGTTCGCGGCTCTGGTCATCGCGGCCATCGCCGCCACGACCGCCAGCGCACGGATCGGCGAGTACCTCCCGAGCCCCGGAGTCATCGTCGGCCTCGGGTTCCTGGCGAGCGTCGATCCCGCGGGTGCGACCGTCGTGGTCGAGCCCGACCCGGTGCTGGTCGGCAGGGCCGCCGGGGCCGCCGCCGTCGGCACGGCCTTCGCCCTGGGGGTCGCACTGCTGGCACCGCGCCTGCGGACGGTCGTCGACGTCGACCGGTTCCGCTTCGCGAGCGCCGTCGCCCTGGGCCTGCTCGCGCTGTCGATCCTCGGGATGAACCTCGGCCAGGCGCCGCTCCTCGCGGTCGCCGTCGCCGGGCTGCTGGCCTACGATCCGGACGGCGGAGACGCCGCCGTGACGGGGACCCACGACCGGGCCGACGCCGGCGGACCTGACCGTCCCGCGGCCGACGCCGGCGGACCCGACCGGACCGTCGCCGACGTCGGGGGATCCGAGACCGCGCGCGCGGACACCGTCGCCTCCGGCGGCCTGGCCGACGCCGCGACCGCGGCGACCGTCGCCGACGGTGGCGGCGGCGGGTCACGCCAGGCGGACCAGCGGGGGTCGGATCCAGGTCGGGCGGACGGGCACGGTCCGGACGCCGGTCGTTCTGCCCGGGACGGTTCGGATCCCGACACGACGAACGGACGGGACTCGGACACCGACACGACGAACGGACGGGGATCCGATCCCGACGGGGGCCGGAGCAGGGTAACCGACGGCGAGCGGGTCCCCTGGCTCTGATCCGGGCGGGGAACTCTGATCCGGGCGGGGAACTCTCTGTAACGGCCTCGGGGTCGCGGGCCGGGTGCCCCGGGCCGACGCGGTTCCGGGAAGGCGGCCTTCGGGTGCCACGCCGCGTTAGCGATTGAGATCGAAGCCTCTTCCGGGTCGCGTGGAACGGGAAGACGGGGAGGGGCTCGGTTAGCGGGGCCGTGAGCCGGCGTTCTCCTGGATCTCCCGGTAGTTGTGCCCGACGATGATGGCGGCCACGTGAACCCCGATCAGTGCGCTCAGGACCGTGAGTTCCGTGGTCGATGCGGGACCGGCGAGGAGGGGCGGGAGGTACAACACCGGGAGGACGACGGCCGTCCAGAACGCCAGCCCCCGGACGAACACCGCGAACCGACGGATCGTGGTCAGGACCACGTCCGAAAAGCTCGCCGATGGTTCGGTTCCGGGCATGGTTCTGTTGGGCCTCCGGTGGCCGCTCCCGGAGCACCCACAGGTACCCGTTCACACGGAATAACCGTTGTTACAAGGTTCCTACCCATTGTCATCCCTTCCCTGTGGATCGGTACCAGTAACATACTCTCCCTACGGTCCGAAACAGTCCCCGAGGGGACCGGTGACCGACGCCGAAAACGGGACCGGAGGACGGACCACCGAACCCGGGCACGACCCGGAGGGAATCGACCACCAAATCCGGGCACGGCCTGGAGGGAATCGACCACCGAACCCGGGCACGCCCCCGGGTGGAATCGACCATCCGCGGAGAACGGGACCGGAGGGCGAACCACCGATCCCGGGCGGAGAGTTTTTGCACGTTCGTAGTGGGGATCCGACAACCGTGTCCGCCACCCCCGACGGGCCGGAATCCCCTCGCCGTCCCGATCCTGGGCGGATCCCGGACCCGCTCGACCGGGCGCTCACGTGGTCCGGGGCGGCCGCCGTCGTCGTCTCGTTCGTCGCCATCGTCGCCTCGACCCTGCTCGCGCCGTGGTTCTCGTGGACCGGCAACGCCCTCTCGGAACTCGGAGCGCCCGGGGAGCCGTACGCCTGGCTGTTCAACTGGGGACTGATCCTCGGTGGTCTCCTCGGGTCGGTCTTCGTCTGCCGGGTCGCCCTGGAGTCCGACTCGGTCGTCGGCTGGGCCGGTTCGGCACTGTTGCTGGCGGCGACCGGGAGCCTCGCCGCCGTCGGCGCGTTCCCGGTCGGCGACCCGCGCCACGGCCCCGCCGCAGTGGCCTTCTTCGTGTTCCTGACCTACGGGCTGGTGGCCGACGGGTCGGCCCGGGTGCTGGCCGGACGGCCCAGGACCGGGCTCCTCGTGGTGTGGCTCGGGATGGCCAACGCGACGGCCTGGCTCCTCTGGGCGCTGGTCGCGGCCGCCGGCGACGCGCCCGGAGTCGCCATCCCGGAGTTCGTCGGCGCACTGGCGATGGCGGGGTGGGTCTACCCCGCGACCCAGCGGGTCCGCCGGTCGGCGGCGGAGGATTGAGGATCAGCCGTCAGTGGAGGAGGCGTGAGGATCAGTCGGCGGCGGCAGAGGAATGAGGATCAGGCGGCGGTGGAGGAATGAGGATCAGGCGGCGGCAGAGGAATGAGGATCAGTCGTCGGCGGGGGCCTGTCCCTCGCCGGAGGCCTCGGCCTGGCGCTCCCAGAGGTCGGCGTAGATGCCGTCCTGGTCGACGAGGCCCTCGTGCGTCCCGCTCTCGGCCACCTGGCCGTCGTCGACGACGACGATCCGGTCGGCGTCGGCCAGCGTCGAGAGGCGGTGGGCGATGACGAAGGCCGTCCGGTCGGCGGTCAACCGCGCGAGGCTCTCCTGGATCAGTTCCTCCGTCTCCGTGTCGACGTCGGAGGTGGCCTCGTCGAGAACGATGATCGCGGGGTCGTTCAGGAGCGCACGGGCGATGGACAGGCGCTGGCGCTGGCCGCCCGACAGTTTGACGCCCCGCTCTCCGATCTGCGTGTGGTAGCCGTCGGGCAGGTCCGTGACGAACTCGTGTGCCTCGGCGGCCTTGGCGGCCTCCAGCACCCGCGAGTCGAGGTCCTCGTTCTCGCCGGACATCGCCGAGAGGTCGCCGTACGCGATGTTCTCCTCGACGCTCCCCGAGAAGAGGTACGGGTCCTGTTCGACGACGCCGACGTGGCGGCGGAGTCCCTGGAGGGCGTACTCACGGACGTCGGTCCCGTCGACCCGCACCGCCCCCTCGTCGACGTCGTAGAACCGGGGGACGAGTTTCACGAGCGTCGACTTGCCGGCTCCCGTCTCGCCCGCCAGACCGACGGTCTCGCCGGGCTCGACGGTCAGCGAGACGTCCCGGAGGACCTCCTCGGAGGACTCGTAGCTGAAGGTCACGTCGTCGAACTCGACGCGACCGTCGACCTCGTCGGGGTCGAAGCCGCCCTGGGGGGTGGTTATCTCGGGCTCGTGCCCCAGGACGCCGAAGACGCGCTCCGCGCTCGACTTCGCACGCTGGTAGCGGTTGGCGGTCAGTCCGATCCGGCGCATCGGCGAGTACATCCGCCGGAGGTAGAGGAAGAACATCGTGAACGTCCCCGCCGAGACGGCCGACCCGACGGCGAGTGGCCCGAAGACGAACGAGCCGGAGACCACCAGGGACCCGCCGACCACCAGGATGCCGACGAAGGCCACGCCGGTCAGGACGCGGATGCTCGCGAAGAACGCCCGGCGGAGCTTGATTGCCTGGACCTGGTCGTCGTGGTAGTCCTCGGAGAGGTCGGCGACCCGGTCGTGTTCGAAGTCGTAGCGGTCGAAGGTCTTGATGACCTTCGCGCCGCCGATGTTGTTCTCCAGACGGGCGTTCAGCCGCGCGACCGTCTCGCGGATCCGCTTGTACTTGGGTTCGATCCAGGTGAGGAACCGCGCACTGGCCAGGCCGATGACCGGCACCGGCGCCAGTGCGATGAGCGCCAGGGGCGGCGAGAGCCACAGCAACACGATACCGATCCCGCCCACGGTGGCGACGACCCGGATTATCTGACGGATCTCGTCGTTGAGAAAGCGTTCTAGCCGGTTGATGTCGTTGTTGAGGATGGACATCATCGCCCCAGTCTGGTGGTTGGCGAAGAAGCTCATCGACTGGCGCTGCATGTGGTCGTAGGTCTCGTTCCGCAGGTCCCGCTGTATCTTCTGGGCGGTCGACTGGAGGAGGTACCGGGAGCCGAAGCGGGTGATAGAGCGCACCACGTAGGCGATGGCGGCGATGAGTGCGAGCCGGTAGAGCAGACCCATCTTGGCCGCCTCGGTGGTGACCGGCGCGGCCGACACCAGGCCGATATCGGCGAGCAGGCCCGGCGTCCCGGCGTCCCTGATCACCCGGTCGATGGCGGCGCCGACGACGATGGGGGGCACCAGCCGTGCCAGCCGGGTCACCATCGAGGAACCGACCCCGACCGTGAGCCTGGCCCAGTACGGGCGGGCGTACGACAGCAGGCCCAGCATGGGGTGGCCGTCGACCTCCTGACGGATGTCCTCGAAGCCGCCCAACTCGTCCGACGACATGGGCCTCAGAAGCGCCCGCGGACACAAGAATCCACGGCTCTCAGGGCAAGGTTTCCGGCTTCGAAAGGACCGGCAGTCGGAGGGGTCGACCGGGCGACCGATCCGGTGGGCGGTGGAATCAGCCGAGGCGTTCGATCAGGTCCGCGCCCTCGACGTAGACGAGGTCGTTCGCGGCCGCGTACTCCCGCGCGGCGGCCGGCGCCAGCGCCCGGCCGGTGTCGGCGTCGAGCATCTCCGCACCGGCCACGGCCGCCGGGAGTCCCGCGGCCTCGGCCAGGGCGATCCCCAGTTCGGTGTGTCCCAGGCGCTCGTCCAGCAACCCCGCCGCGGCACGCAGGACGTGGACGTGTCCGGGGGAGCGGAAGGCGGCGGCGAAGTCGGTCCCCTCGGGGTCGGCCGCGGCCTCGCCAAGCGACCGGACGGTCAGGGCGCGGTCCTCGTCAGTGATCCCGGTGTAGGTGTCCCGGTGGTTGACCGACAGCGAGAAGGAAGGCCGGGAGTCGTACCCCAGGTCGTCGAACTCGGCGGCCGGGTGGTCGATGGCCTCGTGGAGGAACGGGAGGTCGAACGCGTCGGCCACCTCGGATCCCAGGGCGACGAAGAGCAGTCCCCCGGCGTCTGCGCGCATCCTGACGACCGCCGCCGGGTCGACCGCCGTCGCGGGGTAGAGCAGGTCCGTCTCGCCCTCCCGGTCGTCGGCGTCGTGCACCAGGACCGGCCGCCCCGCCCGGAACGCCTCGACTGCACGGTCGACCGCGTCGGCCTCCGAACGGGCGTTGGCACCCTCCCCGGCGGCCGCCTCCGCGTCCGCCCGGGTCATGGTCCCTCCCCCACGTGGACGGTGATCCGGTCGCCGTCGTGGAGGTCGAGTTCGTTCCGGAGCTTGTCGGGTGCGATGACCTCGACCTGGTCCTCGTCGTGGTGGGTGCGCTCGGGGTGGATGAGGTGGGCCCCCTCGTACTGGCCGCCGTCGCCCTCGACGACCGCGGGGTAACAGACCGCGGGGCCGTAGGTCCGGTCCTCGTCCTCCCACCCCTGGATACTGACCGGCGAGAGCGAGGACAGCGCCGACCGGCGGCGGACGCTCTCGGGGACCAGATCCACGTTCAGCGTCCCCGGGAACGGCTCGTAGCCGAGTTTCTCCCGGAACTGCTCCATGTACCCGGGCGTCGACGCCGCGGTCGGTCTCGAAGATCCGACGGTAGTCCTCGTACTCGCCCCGGAGCGCGGACTCACCGGTCTCGGTGAGGCGGATCCACTGGCCGTCACTGACCGTCTCCCGTTCCAGGCAGTCGGCGTCCGCCAGGCGGCGGAGCCGGCGCGAGGCCGTCTGGTTGGACGCCCCCAGTCGCTCGGCCAGCGCGGAACAGGAGGTCTTGACCTCTCCCTCGACCGCGCCCTCCAGGGCCAACAGCTTCAGCACTTCGAGGCCGTCCGGTCCGACGGCTCGCTCCGTTCGATGCATGCCTCCCGCTTCGCGGGGCGGGGGTATAAGAATATCGAAAGTGGGATGCGTAACATTTTCGTTACGGTAGGGCGGCGGGTGCGTCACAACGTACAACCCGTGGACGATCAGTCGGTGGATCCCGGGATACTCGCCGGGAGTGTTAAAACCCGGCGGTGACGGATCGCCTTGCCCCCGGCCGCCGGAACCGCCGAACGGGTTCGGCCCCGGAACGTCGACGCCGTTCGGTCGGGGAGCGGGCCGTTCCCTGGGGCCGGAGGTCGGACAGCCCCAGAAGGTGATGGCATCGGGAGTGATCGACACGGTCCCGTTACCGATTTAGGGGACGGTCGGGAAGGGCGGGTATGTTCGTCGAGTTCCGCGGGGAGGTCGAGGACGCCCTGGCGACGGCGCTGTCCGACCTCGACCTCCCGACCGAGGACCTGGGGGTCGAGGAGCCGCCGGAGGACGTCGACGCCGTCCTGGCGTCCTCGGCGGCCTACCGACTCGCCGGGGAGGTCGGGGCACCCCCCCCGGAGGTGGCCGCCGACGTCGCCGACGCGATAGACACCGATGGCTACGAGTACCTCGCCCGGGCCGAGGCACGGGGTCCCTACGTCAACTTCCACCCCGGCGAGGCCTACTTCGCGGACACGCTCTCCTCCGCGGGCGACGACTGGGGCCACCTCCCCGACCGCGGGGAGTCCGTGGTCGTCGAACACACCAGCGCGAACCCGACCGGCCCCGTCCACGTCGGCCGGGCCCGAAACCCAATCGTGGGGGACGCGCTGGCACGGATCCTCGACTACGCCGGCTGCGACGTCGAGGTCCACTACTACGTCAACGACGCCGGCCGCCAGGTCGCCATCTTCACCTGGGCCTTCGAGAGCTTCGACGAGTCCGACCTCGACGAGGACCCGGCCCGGGACCGGGCGGACTACGACCTCGTGCGCTACTACCGGAAGGGCAACGAGTTCCTGGAGGAGGGCGACCCGGCCGCGGTCGAGGAGGCCGAAGACGAGATCCAGGCGATCATGCAGGGCCTGGGGGCGGGCGACGAGGCGACCTACGAACGCACCTCGGCGGTAGTCGACCCCATGCTCTCGGGGATGGGTGCCTCGCTGGAGCGCCTGCCGGCGGAGTTCGACGAGTTCGTCAAGGAGACCCGGTTCATGTTCGACGGCTCGACCGACGACGTGGTCGAGCGCCTGCAGGACCTGGAGGAGGCGGTCTACGAGGACGACGCCTGGCAACTGGACCTCTCGGACCGGGGCATCGACAAGAACCTCGTCTTCCTGCGGTCGGACGGCACCTCGCTGTACCCGACCCGGGACCTCGCCCACCACGAGTGGAAGTTCGCGAACTTCGACCGGGCGGTAACGGTCCTCGGCGAGGACCACAAGCTCCAGGCCGACCAGTTGCGGACCACCCTGGCGTTGCTGGGCAACGACACGGACCAGCTCCGGCAGGTGATCCACTCCTACGTCAACCTGCCCGAGGGGAAGATGAGCACCCGCGCCGGCACCGCCGTGAACCTCGACGACCTGCTCGACGAGGCCGTCGACCGGGCCCGCGAGGAGGTCGAGAATCGCCTCGGCGACCGGATCCGCGAGGACGACCTGGACGACGAGGACGTCGAGCGCATCGCCCACCAGGTCGGCATCGGTGCCGTCCGGTACGACATCGTCGCCAAGCAACCGACGAAGGCGATAACCTTCGAGTGGGAGCGGGCGCTGGACTTCGAGGCCCAGTCTGCACCCTACGTCCAGTACGCCCACGCCCGGGCCTGCGGGATCGTCGACCGGGCCGACGCGGACCCGGCCGACCTGACCGCCGGGGATGTCGACGCCGCGCTCCTCTCGACGCCCGAGGAGCGCGACCTCCTGCGAACGATCGCCCGGTTCCCGGCGGTGATAAAGGAGGCCGCCGAGGACCTCCAGCCACACGTCGTCGCCACCTACACCCGGACCTTCGCCGACCGATTCAACGCCTTCTACCGGGAGTGTCCGGTGCTCTCCGAGGACGTCGACCCCGACCTGCGGGCCGCACGTCTGGCGCTGGTGGCGGCCGCCCGCAACACCGTCGCCAACGCCCTGAACGCCCTCGGCGTGGAAGCGCCCGAGTCGATGTGAGCGGCCGGGAGCGGTTCACCGATCCCCGGCCGCCCGGGATCGACGGGGCGGGATCCCCTCCCCGATCAGTCGCCCAGTTCCCGGACGACCAGCGCGATCCCGATGCCCGAGACCAGCAGGACCGCCAGGTTGAACACCGCCTGCATGATCCGCCGGTACTCGGGTGCGATCCACCGGTTGATCGCCGCCGAGGCGTTGAGGTAGAACTGCAACAGCGCCACGAGAGCGAGCACCGAGAGCACGATTAGCGTCACCCACAGGAGCAGGGACTTCGTCCTCGACTCCTCGGAGGTGGCGGCCTCACTGATCGGGTCCGCAGTGCCGGCGCCGCCATCGGGGGTCGCGTCCCCCGCCGCGCCGGTGCCGCGGTCCCCCTCCGCTTCGGCGGTATCGTCGGCCGGTTCCACCGCTCCGGCGTCCGGATCCGTCGTCCGGGTTCCACCCGACTGGTCGGCCGCCCCGGTCCCACCGGGCTGGTCGCTCGCTCCACGGTCCGTACGGTCGTCGCTGGTGTCCTCGTCAGTCATGGATTCGCCTCCCTGCGGCCAGGAGCGCCGCCAGTAGCAGTCCGATCACGGCGACTGCGGGGCCGAAGCCGGGTGCGCCCTCGCCACCGAGGTCGGCGGCGTCCTCGCCCGAGCGCTTCCGGAAGTCGTCGTTGGACTCGCCCCGGTTCCGCTCGAAGTCGCCGACGCTGAGGCCGCCCTCGTCCTCGGGGTCCTCGACGGTGATCGTTCCGTTGGGGTTGAGCTTCGCCGCCGACCGGGCCGCCGCGACGACCACCCCGTCCTTCCGCAGGACGGCGTCGAGGTAGTAGTTGTAGTTGTCCGGCACGGTCAGGTCCACGGTGGGTTCGGCGGTCCGGCCCGGCCGGACCTCTCCGAGGTCGACCGTTTGCTCGTCGGCGACGATGCCGGAGTCGGACTGGCGGGCCTTCAGCGTGAGACTGAGGTCCGTCGCCGTCTCGTCACCGGTGTTCGTCAGGAACGCCGTCACCGAGAGGGTCACCCGGTCGTCCCGTGTCTCGGCGATGGAATACTCGATGACCGGGAAGTCGGACACACCGATCCCCTCGAACCGGTGGAACTCCAGGCCGGTCCGGGCGTACTCGGGGGTCAGCGACCCCACGCCGGAGACCGTCTTGTGTCCGGCGTCCTCCCGGCTGTCGTTCTGGAAGACCACCACCTCGACGCGGTAGCCGTCCTTTCGGGGCACCACGAGGTCGGTCCGGACCCGGCGCTCGCCGTCGACGTCGACGGTGCCCAGGTCCACCCGTTTCGTCGTCGCCACCAGCCCCGTCCTGGTGTTCACCGCGCGGAACTCGACCGTGACGTTCTCCGCGGGGCCGCGCCGGTGGCGGATCCGCGTGTCGACCGAAAGCGTCGCCGACCCGCCGGTGACCGGCCCGGCGGCGATGTTCACCTCCTGGATCGCGACGTCCCCCGGTGGCGTGGCCGGATCCTGGTCCTGTGACGCGATCACTCCCGGTACGAACGCCGTCAGTATCATCGCCCCTGCGACCACCGCGACCACCCCGGCCCCGAGGAGCGTCTCCACCCGCATGGGGGAAAGTGCTGTAGGGTTTGGTAAATGTTTTCGGGTATGATACGTGCCCCCTGAAAGAAGCGGCTCCCGGGGGACCACGGTTACAGTAAACCTCCCGTAAACCGGCCAGGAACCGGATCGATGCTCCAGCCCCCACCACCCCCACCGCATTTCCCCGGGGCGGTCCTGGGATCCCCCATGGAGGTGTTCGTCTACGGGACCCTGACCGACCCGGATCGTGCGCGGGCGGTCCTCGACGACGGCTTCGAGTTCGGCCCGGACGCGACCCTGGTGGGTCTCCGCCGGGTCGAGGGGCGGTACCCGACGCTCGCATCGCCGACCGACGCGTCCCGGAGGGACGGCGGCGGTCCAGGGGACGACCGGGAAACCGGCACCGACGAGCCCAGTGTCGAGGGCCGGATCCTCCGGACCGACCGGGTCGGGGTCCTCGACGACTACGAGGGGGTCGACCGCGGCCTCTACGTCCGGGTACGCGTCCCGGTCCACGGTGACCAGTGTGAGGAGCGGACGTGGGACGGGGCCGACGGCGCCGCAGTCTACGTCGGGAACCCCGACCGGCTGGGGATCGAGGGCGTCGAGTGGCCAGGCGACGGCGGGTTCGGGGACCGGGTGCGCGAGTACGTCACCGACGGCGGGGTCGAGGTTCGGATCGAGACGTAACCGAGGCGGGGATCGGAGACACCGACGGCCGACGCCTCGGCGGGGAGCGGCGACTGCCGGTGCAACCAATTCTTAAGACCCGACGACGGGTAGACGGGGCCATGATCGAACTCGCGGACGTGGAGGCCGCCCGGGACCGGGTCCGGGAGACGGCGCGACGGACGCCCCTTGAGTACTCGAACACCTTCTCGTCGATGACCGGTGCGGAGGTTCACCTCAAACTGGAGAACTTCCAGCGCACCGGGTCGTTCAAGATCCGCGGGGCGACGAACCGGATCGCGACCCTGCCGGAGGAGGGACGTGCGGCGGGCGTGGTCACCGCCAGCGCCGGGAACCACGCCCAGGGGGTCGCGCTGGCGGCCACCCGGACGGGCGTGGACTCGACCATCGTGATGCCCGAGAACGCGCCCATCTCGAAGGTCAAGGCGACCGAGAGCTACGGGGGCAACGTCGTCCTCCACGGCGCGGACTACAACGAGGCCGCCGAGGAGGCCCACCGGATAGAGCACGAGGAGGGGCGGACCTACGTCCACGCCTTCGACGACCCGATGGTGATGGCCGGCCAGGGAACCCTGGGACTCGAGATCGCGGAGGAACTCCCGGAACTGGACACCGTCGTGGTCGCCATCGGCGGCGGCGGCCTGATAAGCGGCGTCGCCACCGCGGTCAAGGGCCTGAACCCCGAGGCCCGCGTGGTCGGCGTCCAGGCCGAGGGGGCCTCCTCGGTGGCCACATCGCTGGAGAAGGGTGCGGTCCACGAACTCGATTCCGTCGACACCATCGCCGACGGCATCGCCACCCGCAGCGTCGGCGAGCAAACCTTCGAGGTCATCCGGGAGCGAGTGGACGAGGTGGTCACCGTCTCCGACCGCGACATCGCGATGGCGGTCACGCACCTGCTCGAACGCTCGAAGACCCTGGTCGAGGGGGCCGGCGCGGTCCCCCTGGCCGCGATACTGGAGGAGAAGTTCGACTACGAGGAGGGGGAGGTGATCGTCCCCGGCCTCTGTGGCGGGAACATCGACCTCAACACCCTGACGACCGTGATCATGCGGGGCCTGGTCCGGACCGGTCGCTACCTGAAGATACGGACGGTGCTCAAGGACCGGCCCGGTGCGCTGGAGGAGTTGCTGGAGATACTCGCCGATCACCGCGCGAACATCTACGGGATCCGCCACGACCGGACCTCCCGCGAACTGTCGATGAACGCCGCCGAGGTGGAACTCGACCTGGAGACCCGGGGTCCCGACCACGTCGAGACCCTGATAACGGCCCTGGAGGAAGCCGGATACGAGGTGGACAGGCTGTCCGGTCCGCCGTCCGACTGAGCGGCCGGTGGCGGGAGTCCGGCGGCGCGACCCGCCGACCGCAGGGATCCCGCCCGAATTAAGTTCCGTCGCCCCGACTCGCCGGGTATGAAGCGGACGATCAGCACGGACGACGCACCCGACGCGGTCGGACCGTACAGCCAGGCGACCACCAACGGCGACCTGCTGTTCACGGCCGGGCAGGTGGCGCTGACGCCCGACGGCGAGGCGCTGGACGATGCGCCGGTCGAGGAGCAGGCCCGACAGGCCCTCGACAACCTCGCCGCGATCCTCGAATCCGAGGGGTGCTCGATGGACGACGTGCTCAAGACGACGGTGTTCCTGGCGGACATGGACGACTACGGGGCCGTCAACGAGGTCTACGCGGAGTACTTCGAGGGCGACCCGCCCGCCAGGAGCGCCGTCGCCGTCGACGAACTCCCCGTGGGGTTCGACGTCGAGATGGAGGTCGTCGCCGACGCGGCGTGACCGGGTCGCTCCCGGGGTCGAGACGGGCGAGGGCCGCGACGACCTGGGGCCTGGTCGGAGCGCTCGCCTTCCTGGTGCTCCACCAGGGCTACCTGCTGGCCGGGGGCACCTTCCTCGGCCTCGCTCCCGTCGGCGGGATCGCACTCCTCGTCGGGGCAACGACGACCCTGGCCGCCTACCTGTTCGAGGGTCGGGTCGTCGCTCCGAACGAACAGAGTTAAGCCCCGGAGTTCACTACCGACGATCGCGGGCCAGGATGGCCGAACGGCAAGGCGCACGCCTGGAAAGCGTGTTCCCATCTGGGATTCAGGGTTCAAATCCCTGTCCTGGCGCTTCTGCGGCGAGCAATTCCGCGAGCCGCAGAACCCGACGAAGGGATTTGAACGAGGCCAGTCGCAGCCCGCGCAGGGAGTGAAACGACCGAGCAGGACCGTCTGGACGTGGTTCAAATCCCTGTCCTGGCGTTTTTCACTGACGATCCGATCGATAGTCCTTCGTCCCGGACTTGAGGTCTAGGGGTCGATCACGCGTCGAATGCGTGCGCCTCCAGCGTCTCCATCTCGACGGTGTCCAGCACCGCCTCGTTGGTCGCTTCGAGGACGACGGGCGGGACGGTCGTCTCCGGGAGGCGGTGGGATCGGGTGGCGTCGAGGGCCTCGACCCACCGGCCGAGACAGAGACACCAGCGGTCGCCCGGTTCCAGGCCCGGGAACTGGAGCTCCGGGCGGGGCGTCACGAGGTCGTTGCCCCGTTCCCTGCTGAAGTCGAGGAACTCCTCGGTCATCACCGCACAGAGTTCGTGCCTGCCGCGGTCCTGGGGGTGGGTGTCACAGCAGCCGTCGCGCTCGAAGCCGGTCGTCGGGTCGCTACCGCAGGTGGCGAGGTCCCCGCCGAGGACGTTCCGCTCGGACATACCGTCGGATCGGGTGCAGGGGACAAAACTCCCCGGTGTGACCGGTCCGGGATCGAACCCGTTCCCGGAACTCGGCCACCTGACGGTCCGACCGACTTCCGGACCCGGCCCCGGGTGAGGGGTTCGGGGGATCCGGGATTTATCCCCCTCGACCCTCAAGTACCGGCGATGTGTGGCCGGTACAGCCTGTTCACCCCGCCCGACCAGCTAGAGGACCGGTTCGACGCCCGCTTCCCGGACGGGTTCGAACCGACCTACAACGCCGCGCCCGGCCAGGACCTGCCGGTGATCCGGAACGAGGACCCGGACGCCTTCGCGGACCTGACCTGGGGGCTGGTCCCGTCCTGGGCCGACGACCCATCGGACTTCGAGTTCATCAACGCCCGGTCGGAGACCGTCGCGGAGAAGCCCTCGTTCCGGTCGGCCTACGAGCGCCGGCGGTGCCTGGTCCCGGCCGACGGGTTCTACGAGTGGACCGGGCCGAGCGGTGACCGGCGACCGTACAGGGTCCGCCTGACCGACGACCGACCCTTCGGGATGGCGGGGGTCTGGGAGACCTGGGAGGGCACCGTCGAGTCCGAGCAGGCGGGGCTGGACGCGTTCACAGACGACGGCGGGCCCGACCTGGGTGGAACCAGACGGATCGACTCCTTCGCCATCCTCACGACCGAACCGAACGAGGTGGTCGCCGACCTCCACGACAGGATGGCGGTAATCGTTCCCCCGGGCGAGGAGGGCCGGTGGCTGACCGACGACGACCCCTCGGACCTGCTGGAACCGTACCCCGCGGAGGAGATGGAAGCCTACCCGGTCTCGCGAAAGGTCAACGACCCGGCGAACGACTCGCCGGAGTTGATAGAACCGGCGTAGGCCCCCGCGGCGGTCGGCAGAGTCCCGTCCGGGTCGCACGTCGTCTTACAGTAAATTTACCGTAAAGACGGGCGTGCACCGCGATCGGAACCTCGCTCGCGCCGCGACGCCTCCGCAGGGCGACCGCCAGCCCGCCATCTATCACTTAAAGAACGCGGATCGTCGGGATCTGGCCGCGTCGAGATGCGTGTTAACTACCCACACGAACTTCGGAGAACGGACCCCTCGACCGGCTGATCGACCGGATCTGTGTTCGGCGGCGATCTCCCGCCGGTACCGGGGATACAAAAACCTTATTTAGAAGGACATTCAATCCTCGAAGCGACCATGAGTCAGCGAATGCAGGGCGGCGTTCCGATGATAGTGATGGACGAGGAGGCCCAGCGGATGAAAGACCGCGACGCGCAGGAGCACAACATCTCCGCGGCGCGCGCGGTCGCGGAGTCGGTGCGGTCGACGCTCGGGCCGAAGGGGATGGACAAGATGCTCGTCGACTCGATGGGGGACGTAACCATCACCAACGACGGCGTGACCATCCTCCAGGAGATGGACATCGACAATCCCACCGCCGAGATGATCATCGAGGTCGCCGAGACCCAGGAGGACGAGGCCGGCGACGGCACGACGACGGCGGTGGCCATCGCGGGCGAACTACTGGGCAACGCCCAGGAACTGCTCGACCAGGACATCCACCCCTCGGCGATCATCAAGGGCTTCCACATGGCGAGCGAGGAGGCCCGCCAGCAGGTCGACGAGGTCGCCATCGAGGTCGACCCCGGCGACGAGGAGATCCTGCGCAAGGTCGCCGAGACCTCGATGACCGGTAAGGGCGCTGACGTGAACAAGGAGTTCCTCGCCGACCTCATCGTCGAGGGCGTCCGCCGGGTCACGGTCGAGGACAACGTCGACCTGGAGTTCCTCAAGATCGAGACCCAGACCGGCCGGAGCGCCGAGCAGTCCGAACTCCTCCAGGGGGCCGTCATCGACAAGGACCCCAACCACGAGGAGATGCCGACCGACGTCGAGGACGCCCGCGTCCTCCTGATCGACGAACCCATCGAGGTCGAGGAGGCCAACGTCGACACCGAGGTCGCCGTCTCCGACCCCCAGCAGATCCGCCAGTTCGTCGACAAGGAGGAACGGGAGATCAAGGAGAAGGTCCGGAAGATCAAGGGCTCGGGCGCGAACGTCGTCTTCTGCCAGAAGGGCATCGACGACCTGGCCCAGCACTACTTCGCCCGCGAGGGCATCCTCGCGGTGCGCCGGTTCAAGAAGAGCGACCTGGAGTTCCTGACCGAGGTCCTCGGCGCCCGGATCGTCTCCGACCTGGACGGCCTCACCGAGGACGACCTCGGCCGCGGGAGCGTCCGCCGGGACGAGGACGAGCAGCTGTTCTACGTCGAGGGTGCCGACGAGGACGCCCACGGCGTGACCCTCCTCCTGCGCGGGTCGACCGACCACGTGGTCGACGAACTCGAGCGTGGCGTCTCCGACGCCCTCGACGTCGTCGCCAGCACCATCGCGGACGGTCGCGTCCTGCCCGGCGGCGGCGCCATCGAGGTCGAACTGGCCTCGCGCCTGCGGAACTACGCCGACGGGATCAGCGGCCGCGAGCAGATGGCCGTCCAGCAGTTCGCGGACGCCCTCGAACTGGTCCCCCGCGTCCTGGCCGAGAACGCCGGTCTCGACAGCATCGACACGCTCGTCGACCTGCGGGCCGCCCACGAGGACGGCGACGCCCGCGCCGGCCTGAACGTCTTCAGCGGCGACGTGGTCGACACCTTCGACGCCGGCGTCGTCGAACCCGCCCACTCCAAGCGCCAGGCACTGGCCTCCGCGACCGAGGCCGCCAACCTCGTCCTGAAGATCGACGACATCATCGCCGCGGGCGACCTCGGCGACGAGGACGAGGAACCCGGCGGCCCCGGCGGCATGGGTGGCATGGGCGGCATGGGCGGCATGGGCGGCATGGGCGGCGCGATGTGACCCCTGCCTGACTGAACACCATCCGGAGCTTACCGATCCGCTGATCGAACGCTAACGAACGTCTCGACTTTCTCCTCGCGATCCCGGCCGGACGAGTCCGTCAGAGCCGGGGTCCTCACTCCTCGACGTCGAGTTCGAACTGCTCGTTCTCCTTGACGGGGTTGAGGACGACGCTCGTGTTCGTCTCCTTAATCGCCGGGTCGGTCAGCAGGTCCTTGATCCGGTCGTTCATCTCGTCGGTGTCCTCGAACTTGCCGACGGCGATGACGTCGTGGTCCCCGGTGACCTCGTAGACGCTTATCATCCTGGGCTGTTCCCCCAGTCGGTGGGCCACGTCGGGGAGGGAGTCGCCCTCGACCTTCAACTGGAGGACCGCCGTGACGTCGTACCCCAGGGCGTCGTAATCGATCACGGGGACGTAGCCGGTGATAACGCCCTGCTCCTCCAGGTCCGAGAGGTGGTTCGAGACCGTCGTCACCGAAACGTCCAGGTCCTCGCCGAGGCTCCGGAGACTCGCCCGCCCGTCCGCCAGCAGCGCGTTTATCAGCCGTGCGTCGAGGTTCTCGTAGGTCATCGGATCCACGTCCGGGTCCCGACCATTAGAAATTAACGAATATCCACTACCAACCCGATTTGGTAGAAATTATGCCGACAAAAAGCATTATATGTGCCCATATAGTACGAACTTCTGGACACAGAGATGACGGATGACAACCTAACGAGAGAGGAACGGACGGTCGTGGACAAGGTAGAGGACAGCGACGTCGACTTCCTGCGCCTCCAGTTCACGGACATCCTCGGCACCGTCAAGAACGTATCAATCCCGGCGAGCCAGATAGAGAAGGCCTTCACCGAGGGCATCTACTTCGACGGCTCCTCCATCGAGGGGTTCGTCAGGATCCAGGAGAGCGACATGCGCCTGGACCCGGACCCCTCGACGTTCGCGGTACTCCCCTGGCAGACCAAGGGCGACCGGAAGTCGGCGCGCTTGATCTGTGACGTGGTGGACACCGCCTCGGGCGGTCCCTTTGAGGGCGACCCCCGGCGGGTACTCGAGCGCGCCCTGGCCCGGGCCGACGACATGGGCTACACGCTCAACGCGGGTCCGGAACCCGAGTTCTTCGTCTTCGAGAAGGACGAGAACGGGCGGGCGACGACCCGGACCCACGACGCCGGGGGCTACTTCGACCTGGCCCCGAAGGACCTGGCCAGCGACCTCCGGGCCGACATCATCCACACCCTGGAGGAGATGGGCTTCGAGGTCGAGGCCAGCCACCACGAGGTCGCCGAGGGCCAGCACGAGATAGACTTCAAGTACGCCGACGGCCTGACGACAGCGGACAACATCGCGACCTTCCGGTCGGTCGTGCGCGCGACCGCCGAACTCCACGACGTCCACGCGACGTTCATGCCCAAGCCCATCGCAGGGATCAACGGCAGCGGGATGCACACCCACCTCTCGCTGTTCGAGAGCGGCGAGAACGCCTTCCACGACGGGAGCGACGAGTTCGACCTCTCGGACACCGCGAAGTCGTTCCTGGCGGGGGTCCTCGAACACGCCCCGGCCATCACCGCCGTCTGCAACCCCACGGTCAACAGCTACAAGCGCCTCGTTCCGGGGTACGAGGCTCCGGTCTACGTCGCCTGGTCCGACGTCAACCGGTCGGCGCTGATCCGCAAGCCCGCCGCCCGGAACCCCGCGGCCTCGCGGATCGAACTCCGGTCGCCCGACCCCTCGTGTAACCCCTACCTCGCGCTAGCGGTGATGTTGCAGGCCGGCCTCGACGGCATCGAACGCGACCTGGAGGCGCCGGACCCCGTCCGGGAGAACATCTACGAGTTCGACGAGGCAATGCGCGACGAGTACGGCATCGACACCCTCCCGGGCAACCTGGAGGAGGCCGTCGACGCCCTCGAGGCCGACGAGGTCGTCATGGACGCTCTCGGGGAACACGTCGCAGAGAAGTTCGTCGAGGCCAAGCGTGCCGAGTTCAACGAGTACAAGAGCTACGTCTCCGAGTGGGAGATAGACCGCTACCTGGAGGCGTTCTGACGGACAGGTCCCGGACACTCCGATCCCCCTGGCCGTTCGCCATCCGATCCCCTGGCCGTTCGCCATCCGATCCCCTGGCCGTTCGGCCTCCGACACTCCGATCCCTCCCGTTCGGCTCCCGACGTCCCGGTCCCCGGATCGACCGACCCCGACGGGGATCTACTCCTCCGACCGGCGCAGGCCGCCCAGCAGTCCGCGGGCCTTGGCGACGACCCGGAGCAGGCCGATCCCCGCCCCGACGATGATCATCAGCGTGTACAGGCCGAGCGTCGACAGCCACAGGACGATCATCGCCAGGATGGCGTAGATGCCGTCGAGGTAGTAGAACGCGCCCAGTGTCATTACCGTCCCGTAGAGCAGGACGAGGTACGGGCCCCAGCCCCGGGCGTGGCCGCGCCGGACCCGCCACCGGACGTACGAGCGCAGTTCCGACTCCAGGGAGGACCTGCTCACCGTCTTGTCCTGGACGTGGGTCTCCAGTTCCTCCAGGTCTTCCCAGAGGCGGTCGAGTTCGTCCCGGAACCCGGCGTCGGTCCGGTCCCGGGGGTCCTCGCCGCCCTCGCGCCAGCCCCCGGGGTCACCACCGTCGCCGCCGTCGCCGTCCCCGGCACCGGCTTCGTCGCCGTCCGCCGCACCGGCGTCGTCACCCTCCGCCGGGCCGGCGTCGTCGGCATCTCCGTCGTCCCCGGCCGACCGGTCACCGACGTCCTCGGTTTCTGGTTCCCAGAAGTGGTCGGGCCCGTCTACCTCGCGGCCCTCGTCGGATCCGTCTTCCGCGCCGGTGTCGTCATCATCCTCCTCGGATCCGTCGTCCCCGTCCGTGCCGTCCACGTCCTCGTCGGATCCGTCGTCCGCGCCGGTGTCGTCCACGTCCTCGGTGTCCTCCGTCGCTTCGTCCTCCTCCGAGGGCACCTCGTCCGCGGTCGTCTCCCCATCCCCCGTCTCCTCCTCGTCGTTCGTGGTCGTCTCCTCGTCTTCCCCCGTGGTCGTCTCCCCGTCCTCGTCCGGCGCGTCGTCGTCCGGCGGGCGCCCACCGTCGGTGACCGGGGGGCCGCCGGAGCCGTCGTCCGCGCCCGAATCGCCCCGGGCGGACCCGGCGTCCTGGTTCCGGGTGGCGTCCGCGTCGCTCACGGTGGGGCCCGGATCGCTCCGGGTTCCGTCCGGATCGCTCCCTGTGGCGTCCGCGTCGCTCCGGGTCGCTCCGTCGCCGGAACCGGTGTCGTCGCCTCGGGGCATCTGGTCCGGTCGGGGCTGTCGTGGGGGAGGGTGTTGTAGTTGCCGGTCCTGGCCGGGCGGCCGGCCCCGCCCGGACAGGGTCGCGTTGACCACGGCCCCGAGGATGACGACGACCGCACCGAAGTACAGCCAGGTCACCAGGAGCAGGGCCCCGCCGAGGAGGCCGTACACCGACGAGGCCCCGACGACCGCGACGTACGCACTGAAGGCGAGTTCGAGGAGCGTCCACCCGACGGCGGCGAAGACCGTTCCCGGAAGTGCCTCGCGGGGAGATAGCCGGACACCGGGGAACAGGTAGTACAGCGGAAACAGCGCGGCCACGAGCGTCGCCAGGAGCGTCGTCGTCCCGAAAACGGCTGCGACCGTCGGGAGGTCCGGGAGGATCCGGCGGACCAGGGCGTCGACGAGGGCGACGGCGAGGACGCCCCCGCCGATGGCCGCCAGCGCGACGGTCGCGTTCCGGACGGCCCCGACGAGCGAGTCGACCTCGTCGCTCCCGTAGACGCGGGAGAACGCCCGATCCAGCCCCCGGAAAACTTTCAGAGCGCCCCACAGGAAGGTGACGAGGCCGACGAAGGTCGCCGCCCCCCGACCGGAGTCCTGGGTCAGGGCGTCCCGGACCACCCCCTGGGCTTCCGGGGTGAGAAACTGCTCCAGCGTTCCGACCACGCGGTCGGCGAGGGCCGGCCCACCGGCGAGGGTCGCGAGGGCGACCGACAGCAGTGCGAGGGGGACGAGGGAGACGAACCCGTAGTAGGCCACCGCCGCGGCCAGGAACGTCACGTCCTCGTCCCTGGCCGCCGCGATAACGGTCCGTACGACGTCCGCGGCGTCGAGGGCACGTCCCGACACGGTCGAGCGTTCGGGAGCGAGGAATAAAACCCCCAGCACAGCCGCCGACCGGATCGCGCCGGGCGACCCAGTGAGGCGTCGGTCGACCTGCCGATCGGGGACGGAGGTGGATCCACCGAGTGATCAGGGACAGGAATGCCGTCGGTCGATCACGGGTAAGGGTGGGTCCGTCGGTCGAGAGCCGGTTCGAACCCGAGGTCCGCCGGGACCTCCCTGGCGCGATCCCCGAAGGCGGGGCGGTCGACGAACAGGGGCTGGGCCGACGGGACGCGAACGCGGACGGCCTCGAACCCGGCGGCCGCCACGTCGCGGGTCGTCACCCTGGCGGCGTACGGCGCGAGGCCGGCCTCGGCGACCCGGTCGACGATGGCGTCGAGTTCCTCCCGACCCTCCAGGTCCTCGGCGCCCCCCTCGGCCACCGTCCCGGCGGGCACCGGATCCCCGGCGTCGACGAGGTCCCGGGCCTCCTCGGGGAAGTCGGCGTACTCACCGATCGCGGTCGACTCCTCGGCGGCCTCCTCGGGGCCCATCGACCGCAGTTCCATCCAGTTCTGGAGGGCCTCGGCGAGTGCGTCCCGGGCCGCCGCCGTCGGGTCGAGGTCGGCGTCGGCACCGACCGCGAACCGCGGCCAGTCCCCCTCCCGGTGGACCGCGACGGTCACGACCGGCACGTCGACGTCGACGGTCACGAGGAGCGCGGTCACCGAGAGGTCCTCCGACCGGGCCCGCCGCGCCAGCGCCTCGAACCCCTCGTCGTCCACCCGCAGCGCCAGGGGGTCGAAGGTGGAGTACCACGCTATCATCGTCGCGTCGCGCTCTATCACCTCCGTGAGCCCGGACGTGACCGCCTCGACCGTCGAGGATCCCAGTCCGAGACCGGTGGTGATCGGCGCCAGGTACCGCTTCTCGGGGGGCGGGAACTGCACCGCCTCCGCGGGGAGCAGCGTCCCCGATCCGTCCCGGAGGTCCGTCGCGGGAGCCCAGGGGATCGGTTCGTCGGGGTCGACCTCGGGGGTGCCGTCCGGGCGGACGAAGTCGGCAGGGGAGACGCCGTCGACCGCCGCGGGCGACCCGGTCTCGAACGACGCGGTCCGGTAGACGCCGGCGGCGTACCGTTCCATGCCCTCGCCGAGGGCCTTCATGAACGCGCGGTTCCAGTCGGGGTCGACCCCGGCCGCCTGCTCGGCCGCCCGCGCGTCGCTGAACCCGGTCGTGTCGGCGACGTTCGCCAGGTAGTACGGGGCCGGGAACGACTCTACCTCGCCGACCCCCGAGACGAGGCCCACCCGCTCGTCGACCGCGAGTTCCGCCCGCTCCAGGGCGGTTTCCAGGTCGACCGACCGGGCGGCCAGTTCCAGGTGCCGGTCCTCGCCCGGGTCACAGGCACAGCCCGGGACCGGGAGGAAGCGCCGTTCCGCCTGGGGCAGTTCGATCACCCCGGCGACCCGCCCGCCCTCGCCCGTGGCCGACAGCAGCCTCGACGGCTGACCCGCCAGGAGCTTCAGGGCCTCCCGGCCGGTGATGGCCCCCGCGAGCCGTGCCGCGCTCCGGGTCGAGGGATCGTCGTTCGTCTCGAGGTCGTTGGCCGCCACCCGCGATCGGAGGCACTCGAAGCATCCCGCGTCGGGGACGAACCCGGCGACGGAGGCCTCGACGCCAGCGACCGGGTGGCCGCCGACGCCCCCCACTTCGATGCCGACCAGGGGGGTCCCGGCCTCCCGGGCGTTCTCGTTCGCGGTCGGGAGGGTCCCGTCCCCCACCGCGCCGGCCGCGACCGCCAGGTCGGCACCGCCGACCCGGCCAGGGGCGACGCGGGCGGGCCGGACCGCCGTCCCGAGGTCCGCGCGAGCGTCCGACAGCGCCGCCTCGACGGCGTCTATCGCCGGATCCCCGCCGGCGAGTCTCACGTCCATGTCGCCCGGATGGTGACCCGGCCCGAAAAGCCCCCGCCTTCGTGCCGGGCCCACAACGGTCAAGGCAGGGAGCGTCGAAGGACCGACGAGTGAGCGGGAACGTCTACGCGGTGGTGGGAACCGGGGGATCCGGCCGCGGTACCGTGGCGCTGGACCTGGCCGGCGCGTTCGCGGCCGCCGGGGACCGGACCGTCCTGGTCGAACTCGGCCCGGGAGGGACCTCGCCCCTGGAGACACTGGCACCCGGACCGGATCCGGCGTTCCGGAGCACGGTCGACGACGTACTCGCCGGGGGGACCGACCCCGTCGCCGCCGTGACGCCCGTCGAGGTGGACCCCTTCGACGGGGCGTCGCTGGGGGTCCTCCCGGCGGACCCGGGCCGGTCGGCCGACGATACCCTCCCCCTCGACGGCCTCGACGACGCCCTGGCCGCACTGCGCGGCGACTACGACGCCGTCGTCCTCGACGCGGACGAGGACGCCGTCGACCCCCTGTCTGGGGATCCGATGGACGGCGCAGTCGTGGCCTCCGGTCCGGACGCGGAGACCGCCCGGGACGCCTCCCGGCTGGCCGACCGTCTCGGGGACCGGGGGGTCCGCGTCGCCGGTGCCGTCCTCACCGACTGCGAGGACGAGTCGGACGTCTGGCGGGCGAAGGCCCGCCTCGCGACGGACGTCGTCGCGGTACTGCCACCGATCCGCCCCGACCGGGTGGAGGTCGTCGGCGGTCGGATCGGGGAGGTCCGGGACGAACTGGTCGGGGAGGCCCGTTCCGCGAGGGGCGACCGGGACGGTGAACGGTCCGAGCGGTCGCTAGCGGCACTCGTCCGCGGCGATCCCACCCGGGTAACGGTCCCCGACGACGGGGACGACGGAGCGGACCCCCCGGGGTCGGAGGGATCCGTCGACGACTCCGGGGATCCGACTACCGATACCCCCGACGACGCGACCGGAGATGGTCCCCCCGAGCCGGCCACCGGTACCTCCGACAGCGCGACCGGAGATGGTCCCCGCGAGCCGGCCACCGGTACCTCCGACGACGCGACCGGAGATGGTCCCCGCGAGCCGGCCACCGATACCTCCGACGGCGCGACCGGAGATGGTCCCGGCGGTCCGATCACCACGTCCGGAGACGACGCCTGGACGGAGGTGCCCGTAGACCTCGACGAGATGGGGGGAAGGGACGGCGAAACGGAGTCGGACAGCGCGTTCCAGTTCGGCGAACTCCCCGAGACCGGTGGAGACCCGCCCGAGGAACCGGAGCGGACCGAGGTCGAAGCGGGGGACGAGAACCCCGAGGCCGACGACGGGGAGGGGGACGATGGAGAGCGGACCGACGACCTGACCGACAGGGTCGCCGACATCCTCGACGAGGGGGAGGAGGACGAGGCGACCCCCACCGAGTGGGAGCCACCCGAGGGAGAGGGATGAGTGTGGCCTCGCATCCGGGAACGGGAGTCGACGGGGACGGATACGTGTCCGCGGAGTGGATCGATCGGAACCCTGGAATCCCCGGCCAGCCGGGGTCTCCGACACAAATAAATTGCCCTAGTGTCACCCTTCGATCCGAATGATCGAGTGGGTGGTGACGGAGTCGGGGGTGCGGGTCCACGACGCCGAGGACTCCTCGGTCCGGGTCGACGCCCGCGACCTGTCGGTGTCGGCCCCGGGGTCCGAGGTCCCCAGGCCGGTCGACGAGACCCTCGACCTGGTCGCGACCGAACTCCGCCTGCCGATCGCCGTGGTCTACGTGGAGTCCCTCGCGGACGAGGAGCGATACGAACTCGCCAACGAGACCGAACCCCTGGACCTCCCGGACGGCGAGTACCTCGTGGACGTCGACGCGGAGGTGAAGACGTACCTGAAGCTCTCGGGGCCGGTCACCGTCCGCAAGACCGCCGACTTCGACGAGGTGGTGGTCACCGTCCCGGAGCGGCGGGCGGTCACCGTCGGGTTCCGGAGTCGCCACCGGGAACCGGCCGGCACGGTGACCGTTCCCCCGACCCCGGAGGGGATGGCGACGGCACTCTCGCGACTCCACTCCTCGCACAAGACGACGGGCCCGGACAGGTCCTACCCGACCCTCCGCGGGCACCCGCCCCTGGTGGAACTGGGGGACGAGTTGGACGTGCCGAAGAGCGTCGCGGCGTCGACGCGGGACACGGGGGTGGAACTGCTGGCCCCGGCGGACCTGGAGAGCCTCTACGTGCTGGCCCCGCTGGCCTACTACCTGCAGGCGTCGGTGTCTGTAGCGGAGGGGGCGACGCCGACGCTGCGGGCACCCGCCGGCGGGGTCGAACAGGAACTCGACGCGATGCCGGTCCTGGAGCGCGACGCCACCCGGGTGCTCAGGAAGGTGTTCTTCCTGGACTGCCTGGTCCGCAACGCCGGTCCGTTCGGGACGAACCTGGCGGAGGCCAGCCTGCTGGACACCCTCGAACTGGACGCCGAATGGCTCTACGACGCCGACCCCGCCGAGCGGCTCTCGACGTACCTCTCGGTCCCCTACGAGGCCGTCGAACACCGTCTCCCCGACTGGCACCTCTCGACGTACGTCGAACCCGTCACGGACCACCTGGAGACGCTCCCGTACCTGCTCGACGACCTCAGCCTCGTCTACACCCCACGGACCTCCGAGTTGGAGGGATCGGAACTGGTCGAGCGTTCGCTCGGGGACTTCTACCGGTCCGGCGCCGGGCAGGTGGCCTCCGTCGACATCGTCAAGCCGGAACTCCGGGGGTCCCGGGTCCACGGCTGGCTGGCCGAGGGCACCCCCATCGACGTGTTCAAGTCCACGCCAGCGGCCTACCGGAACCGCGCGCAGTACCGGGGTCGGGAGGGCGGAACCACCCGGGTCACGGTCGTGCTCAACGACGAGGAGATGTACGGCGAACACGTCGACGTGGCCGAAATATACCGGGACCGGGGCGAGGACATCCCGGTGGAGGTGACCGTCCACGAACACCTCTCGACGGCCGAACTGGCCGAGGTGTTCGAGGCGGAGAACGACTTCGTCCACTACATCGGCCACTGCGAGGAGGACGGCCTCCGCTGTCCGAACGGCTACCTCCCGGCCTCGAACCTGTCCGACTGCAACACCCAGACGTTCTTCCTGAACGCCTGTGGCTCCTACTACGAGGGGATAGAACTCGTCGAGAAGGGCGCCGTCGCCGGTGCCATCACCTTCTCGCAGGTGCTGGACGAACACGCCGTCAAGGTCGGCACCGCCTTCGCACGACTGCTCATCCACGGATTCGCCATCGAACGCGCCATGCAACTCGCCCGGCGGCGGATCATGATGGGCAAGGACTACGCTGTCGTCGGCGACGGCACGCACGTGGTCACCCAGAACGAGAACCGGCTTCCGGCGACGACCACGCTGGAGGAGGTAGCCGAGGACTCGTACCTGCTCACCTACGACCAGTTCTCGGCGGGGAACACCGGCGGGTTCTACCACCCATACGTCGAGGGCAACGAGTACTCCTACCTCTGTGGCAACGAGTCCGAGTTCGCCCTCGACCGGACCGAGGTGCGGGAGTTCCTCCGGCGTGCAGAGACGCCGGTGGTCTACGACGGCGACGTCTGCTGGTCGAACGAACTCGAGGACCGGTTCGACGGGTGAGCGCGGAGTCGGCCGGCGAGCGAGTGCCGGGTCAGTTGACGATCGAATGACAGGATCGATTCGACGAGTAGGCGCTGGGACCGGTCGGCCAGCGGGTGACGCCACCGGTTCAGCGGTGACTACCGCCGGCGACGAGACGGCGAAACGATCAGGTATTCCCGGGAGGGCGCGGGGTCAGGGGCCGGTGTAGGCGCTTCCCCCGGCGTCGAGACGGCCACCGCCGGACGGCGTGGGGATCCGGCGGATCCATGAGGTAACTGCCATGTCGGCATCTATTTATGTTCGCAATAGGTTTACTTTATTCTTTTGGCCGAATCGAGCCGACATCGAGGGAAAACGGCGGGGGGGTCGTCCCGGAATCGGCCGGGAGGACCCTCCGATCGTACCCGTCAGGTTCCCGAGGATCGGCGGTACTATAATAATTCCGACTTGACCGAATCCGGCCGAGAGACCCCCTGATACCGGAATGAAAGGGAATTTGGTTGACCCTACCACCAAAAAATTAAATAGTTCGATACCGAATCGGTATATAAGCGCATGAGTTCAGTAGACCCGAACCTGCTCGACACCAAGCTCGACGAGATCATCCGGGAGACACTGGACGAGGCCGACGACGAACTCCTCGTCATAAACCCCTCCAACGAGGCCATCGCGGAGTTCGTCCGCGTCGCCAGCCTGTACGACGGCGACCTCCCCCAGGTCTCCATGCTGGCCGACGAACGAACCCTCAAGGACGCAACGGACGACTTCAAGGTCGCCTCCAAGGCCGCCGACCTGGTCGACGAGGGCCTCCTCTCGCTCCGGACGACCGACGGCGAACAGGAGAACTCCCTGCTCATCACCCGCGACTCGGTCGTCGCCCTGGTCGCCGCCGGCACCTCGGTCGGCGGACTCACCACCGACAGGGGCGAGTTCATCGAGACCGCCTTCGACACCTACAAGGACGAGTTCCAACGGGCCGAGGAGTACACCCTCCGGACGCCGGGCCTCTCGCGGGTCCGCCAGACCCTCTCCGACGAGATCGGTCCCGACGCCGAGGCCGACTTCACGAACATCCTCGACTCGCTCGAGACCGCACGCGGCGACGGCGACGGCCTCGACGAGGTGACGATCAGTCTCCTGGTCGCCGCCAAGAACGAAGTCCTCCTGTACGACATCTCCCGCTGGGGCGAGGACGTCGGCATCGCCTCCAAGGCGACGTTCTCGCGCACGAAGACGAAACTCGAGGACATGGGCATCGTCGACACGGAGAAGGTCCCCATCGACGTCGGTCGTCCCCGCCTGCGCCTGAAGTTCGGCGACGACCGCCTCAAGAACGCCGACGAGGACCAGATCGTCAGCATCGCACAGAGCCTGCTCGCCTGACGCCGGTTCGGGTCACGCCGCCCGGTCCCCGCGGACCCCCCGTTCCGATCGACCGCACGCCTCGCCAGCCACTGGTCCACCGACCCCGGTGGGCCCCGGTCAGACCAGGAAGACGGCCAGGAAGAGGGCGACCAGCCCCAGCACCACTGCCACGAGGATCCCACCGAGCAGCGCGAACCGCCAGAACCCGGCCGGAACCCGCGAGTCGGGGGTCAGCCCCTCGTAGAGCGCCTGCCGGCTCAGGTCGGTGACGACGAACTCCTCGGTGGCGTCGCCGGGAGCGAGTCGAAAGCGCACGTCCGGCGGGAGGTCCGGGTCGTCGACGCGGGTGAGGGTACCGACGGCGTACGCCTCGTCGTCCGGACGGATCGCCGCCTCGGCGTGGACCCACGGCAGGACCGGGTCGTCGTCGACCGGCCGAACGTTCTCGCCGGCCTCGTCCCCCTCGAATCGCTCCGTGCGGCCCGGCGAGATGGGCAGGACCCCCTCTTCGTACGCGTGCCCGGACGGGTCGACCAGTACCCGGCCGGTGTCGTCCGCGAGGAGGAATGGGACCGACTCGACCCGACCCTCGACCACCTCCGGGGCGCCCTCGTCGTTGCGTTCGCGTTCGTACTCGACGAGGACGCACTCCCGGTCGGTCAGCGGCCCGTCGACGGTCCCCTCGTGGACCTCGACGGTCCCCGAGACGGCGCCGGCCCCGGGGGAGAGGTCCTCGACCGGTACGGGCGGGGAACCGGCGACCACCCGCCTGAGCCGCTCGCGCCGGTCCTCGGCCGACCCGTCCGAGAGCACGGAGAGCACGTCGGGCGATCCCCGCGGATCGACCATAAGGTTTCGGAGCCAGGGCTCCGGTCCGGCCGACCTGTCAGCCGGAGTCACGGCGGCTCCCCGAAGATCGAACCCCTCAGATCACGCCGGTTTCGCTGGCCACCCGGCGGGCCGCCGGTTCGCTCATCCCGTCCCCGAGCACGGTGTACCGGTCGCGGATCCGGTGGGCGGTGGTCGTCGCCTCGACGAAGGTGTCGCCGTCGATACCGAGTTCCTCCGCCGTGGTCGGAGCACCGATGGCCGAGAGCGCCGAGCGGATGTCCCGCCATTTGCCCCGGTCGCCGCCGTGGAGGTAGGCCGTCATGATGGAGGCGACCCCGACCTGGTGGCCGTGGAGGGCGCTGTCGGGTGCGGTCCGGTCAAGCTGGTGGGAGATGAGGTGTTCGGCGCCGCTGGCCGGGCGGGAGGACCCGGCGATTGACATCGCCACGCCGGAGGAGACGAGCGCCTTGACGACCACCCAGGCCGACTCCTCCAGGCCCGGGCGCACCGACTCGGCGTTGTCGACGAGCATCTCGGCGGTCATCTCGGCCAGCGATGCGGCGTACTCGCTGTACTCGACGTTCTTCAGCCGACTCGCGAGCCGCCAGTCCATCACGGCCGTGTAGTTGCTGATGATGTCCGCACACCCCGCGGTCGTCAGTTCCCAGGGCGCGTCGGCCAGGATTTCGGTGTCGGCGACCACCGCCAGCGGCGGGTCGGCCGCGACGCTGTGGCGGGTGTCGCCCTCGGGGACCGACCCGCGACCGGAAACGATCCCGTCGTGACTCGCCGCGGTGGGGACCGAGACGAACCCGATGCCCAGGTCGTCGCTCGCCATCTTGGCGATGTCGATGGCCTTCCCGCCGCCGACGCCGACGAGGGAGCCCGCGTCGACCTCGCGGGCGCGGTCTATCACCCGTTCGACGGCGTCGAAGCTGGCGGTCTCGACCACGACCGTCTCGGGGTCCGGTCCCCGGTCGGCCAGCACCTCGTGGACCCGCTCGCCCGCTATCTCGCGGGGCGTCGGACTCGTTACCAGGAGGGGTCGCCCGCCGAGGTGGAGGCCGTCGACGGACTCGCCCACGCTGTCCAGGACGCCGTGGCCCACGATGACGTCCCGGGGCAGGCGGATCCAGGTGGACTTGTCGAACATTACCCGGACCGACTCGCCCCGGCCAGGAAACCCTTTCTCCTCGAAACCGCGGTCCCCGGCAGTCGCGCCAGTCCCCGTGATCACGATGGGCCGGGACCTGGCCGCCGGACCGCCGTCACACCGTGTCGAGCACCGCCAGCACCCGTTCCTCGTTTTCGCGGTCGGGACCCTCCTCGCGCCCGGTACGGTCGGAGTCGAGGTGGTCGGCGACGCTCCGCTCGATCGCCTCCCGGGTCGGGGTGGCCGACCAGCCCAGCGACTCCAGCTTGCAGGTGTCCAGGAGGTGCGGGTACGGCCGGTACAGCGGGAAGTCGGTGGGTTCGAGGTCCGCGGCGGCGAGTTCGCGCTCCCCGGCCGTGACCACCTCGGGGTCCGCGTCGAGGGCCCCTGCGATCAGTTCGACCATCTCCCCCAGCGTGGGGACGTGGCGGTCCCCGACGTTGTAGGCCTCGCCGGCCTCGCCCTCCTCGGCTATCGTCCGGAGGGCCGCGGCGACGTCCTCGACGTAGACCCGGTGCCAGACGTTCGTGCCGTCGCCGGGGACGATCACCCGGTCGAACCGTTCGACGCGGTCGATCCAGTAGTCGAACCGCTCGGTGTAGTCGTGGGGGCCGTAGACGATGGGCGGCCGGAGGCTCATCGCCCGCACGCCCCGGTCGGCGGCCGCGACGATTGCGCGGTCGCCCTCGGCCTTCCGCGCCCCGTAGGAGTCGTGCGAGTCGTCGGTCGCCTGCTCCTCGTCGCACGGTTCCAGCGGGGTCGAGCCCTCGCGCTTGGGTATCTCCTCGGCCCCGTAGGCCGCGCCCGAGGAGACGTAGACGTAGGCGTCGACGTCGGCGAAGATCCGGGTCGCCGACCGGACGTCCCGCGGGTAGTAGGCCACGCAGTCGACCACGGCGTCGGGGTCGACTGCGTCCCTGGCCCCCTCTAGCGCCGAGTCGTTCGTGCGGTCGCCCTCGACCCGGTCGACCCCCTCCCGGTCGGCGAAGGGGTTCTCGTGGTTCCCCCGGTTGAACAGGGTGACGCCGTACCCCGCCGACAGCAGTTCCTCGACGAGGTGCCTGCCGATGAAGCGGGTGCCGCCGATCACCAGTGCGGTGTCCATGCCCTCCGGTCGGGAGCGGTGGGGAAAACGGTGACGACGGAGGCAGGGGGGTCGGTCGGACCGAGGAAGCAGCTATTACAGTAATCTTACTGTAAAAGGATCGACCCCGGTGATCGCAGGACGTCACGCCGGAGTCGGGACGGGAACCCCACGATGCCGTGGAGATGTGTCCCGGATCCGGGATCCGCCGTGTCCGGGATCCGCCGTGTCGGGAGAGGGGCCGATCCCGCCCCTCAGTCCTCGGCGACGAACGCCCCGTCGCCGGGTCCGTCGTCGGCCTCGCCGACCTCCCGGCCCGGGCCCTCGACGGCCCCGGCGGGGTCGGGGATCCGGTCCCGGACGTCGCTGATCCCCTCGCGCTCCTCGAGGACGGCGGCGTAGGGGTCGGGGACGACCTTCACGAACGAGTCGAGGGCGGCCTCCCAGTCGGTCAGCAGTTCGTGGGCGCGGTCGCTGTCGGTGTAGGTGGCGTGGTTCTCGACCATCCGGGCCAGGACGCGTTCGTCCCGGTCGTCCAGGTCCCGGGTCGGCGTGACCATCCCGTGGTTGCACCGGTCCTCGAAGTCGCCCTCGGGGTCGTAGACGTACGCGATGCCGCCGGACATCCCGGCCGCGAAGTTCGTCCCTGTCTCGCCGAGGACGGCGACGACGCCGCCGGTCATGTACTCACAGCCGTGGTCGCCGACGCCCTCGACGACTGCCCGGGCCCCGGAGTTGCGCACGGCGAACCGTTCCCCGGCGACGCCGTTGACGTAGCACTCGCCCCGGGTCGCGCCGTAGAGGGCGACGTTGCCGACGACGACGTCATCGGTCGGGGTGTAGCCGGCGCAGTCGGGGGTGCGCACGACCAGGCGACCCCCGGAGAGGCCCTTGCCGACGTAGTCGTTGGCCGCGCCCAGGACCCGCAGGTCCACCCCCTTCGCGAGGTAGGCACCGAGGCTCTGGCCGGCCGTCCCCTCAAGGTCGATCCGAAGGGAGCCGTCGGGGAGGCCGTCCTCCCCGTACTCGCCCGCGACCCGGTTCGAGACGACGGCCCCCACCGCCCGGTCGCGGTTGGTGACCGTCGCGGCCGTCGAGGCGGGGACGCCGTCCTCGATGGCGGCGTTGAGGTCCGCCAGGAGGTCGTAGTCGAGGTGGTCGTCGAGTTCGTCCTCCTGTTCGACGACCTTCGTCGGCGCGTCGACTGCGACCCCCTCCTCGTCGGACTCGTAGGGCTCGGGCGCTTCGAGCACCGACGAGAGGTCGAGTTTCCGGGCCTTCGGGTGGTCGGTGTCGCGCTGTTCGAGGCAGTCGACCCGCCCGACGAGTTCGTCGACGCTCCGGAGGCCCAGTTCCGCCAGTATCTCGCGGACCTCCTGGGCGACGAACGTCATGTAGTTGATCACGTGGTCGGGTTCGCCGGCGAACCGCTCGCGCAGGTCCTCGCGCTGGGTGGCGACCCCGGTCGGGCAGGTGTTCTCGTGACACTGGCGGGCCATGACACAGCCCTCCGCGACCAGCGACCCGGTGCCGAAGACGTACTCCTCGGCCCCGAGGGCGGCGGCGACGGCGACGTCGCGGCCGGTCTTGAAGCCGCCGTCGACGCTGACCCGGATCCGCGAGCGCAGGCCAGTCTCCCGGAGCAGGCGGTTGGCCTCCGAGAGCCCGAGTTCCCAGGGGACGCCCGCGTTCTTGATGGAGGTCCGGGGACTGGCGCCGGTGCCGCCGGAGTGACCGGAGATGTGGACCGCGTCGGCGTTGGCCTTCGCGACGCCGGCGGCGATGATCCCTACCCCGTCCTCGGCGACGAGTTTCACGTTGACGTCGGCGTCGTCGTTGGCGGCCTTCAGGTCGAAGACCAGTTGCTTGAGGTCCTCGATGGAGTAGATGTCGTGCTGTGGCGGCGGGGAGATGAGGCCGACCCCCGGAGTCGACTTCCGGACACCAGCGATCATCTCGTTGACCTTCGAGCCGGGGAGGTGCCCGCCCTCGCCCGGCTTGGACCCCTGGGCCATCTTGATCTGTAGCTCCTCGGCGTTGGCGAGGTAGGTCGCGGTGACGCCGAACCGGCCGGATGCGACCTGCTTGACCGGACATTCCCGTTCGGTGTCGAACCGCTCGGGGGGTTCGCCGCCCTCGCCGGTGTTGGACTTCCCGCCCAGGCGGTTCATCGCGATGGCGTTGTTCTCGTGGGCCTCCGGCGAGAGCGACCCCAGCGACATCGCCGCCGTCGAGAACCGCTCGACGATGTCGGTGACGGGTTCGACCTCCTCCACCGGGATCGACTCGCGCTCCTCGGTCCGGAAGGAGAGGAGGCCCCGCAGCGTCTGGAGGCGTTCGTTCTGGTCGTTGACCTCGGCCGCGAACTCGCGGTAGACGTCCCGGTCGCCGTTGCGCACCGCCTGCTGGAGGAGGCCCACCGTCCGCCGGTTCCACCCGTGGACGATGCCCTCCGAGCGCTGCATGAACTCCCCGGTGCGGTCCAGGGCCGGGGCCTCGTCCCCGTAGGCCTCGGCGTGGCGGGCCAGGAGGTCGGCCTCCAGGTCGTCGATCCCTATCCCGCCGGTGCGGTTGGGGGTCGGACCGAAGTACTCCCCGACGAAGTCGGCGTCGAGGCCGACGGCCTCGAAGACGGCCGCACCCTGGTAGCTCTCGACGGTGGAGATGCCCATCTTGGCCATCGTCTTCAGCAGGCCCTCCTCCATCGCGCCGACGTAGGCGTCGACGGCCTCGTCCAGGTCGGCGCCGTCCGGCCCCGCGACCAGGTCCTCGATGGTGCGGTAGGCCAGGTACGGGTTGACAGCACCGGCACCGTAGCCGACCATCGTCGCGAGGTGGTGGACCGTCCGGGGGTCGGCGGACTCGACGGCCAGGTCCACCCCGGCACGCAGGCCCTCCCGGACGAGGTGGTGGTGGACGGCACCGGTCGCCAGCAGTCCCGGGACCGGCACCCGGTCCGGCCCGGTCGCGCGGTCGGACAGGACGACCACGTCCTCGCCGTCCCGCGCGGCCGCCGCGGCTTCCTCCCGGACCCGTTCGACCGCCGCCCGGAGGTCCTCGGCCTCCGGGTCGTAGGTGGTGTCGACGGTCCGCGCCGAGAGCGGCCCGGGCGGGTCCCGGACCCGCTCCATTGCCGCGTCGGTCAGCACCGGCGAGTCCAGGACGAGTTGCCGGGCGTGCTCCGGCGACTCGCCCAGGAGGTTGTTCTGGCGGCCCAGCCGGCTCTCCAGGCTGGTGACGAACTCCTCGCGGATGTAGTCGAGCGGCGGGTTCGACACCTGGGCGAACAGTTGCTTGAAGTACGAGAACAGCGGCCGGTTGTACTCCGAGAGCACCGTCAGCGGCGTGTCGTCGCCCATCGACCCGACCGGGTCTTTCCCGTCCGCGAACATCGGCTCGATCAGTTCCTCGATCTCGTCGTGGGTGAATCCCGCCAGCGCCTGGCGGCGACGGAGCGACCCGACCGCTACGGAGGGCGTCGGGTCCTCGACCGCCGGGAGGCGGACCTGCTCCCGGTCGACCCACTCGGCGTAGCGGTCGTCGACGAGGTCCGCGAAGACGTCGTCGTCGGGGACCACACGGCCCTCCTCCGGGTCCGCGAGGAAGAGCTGTCCCGGTTCCAGGCGGCCCCGCTCCCTGACGTCTGCGGGGTCGGTGCCGAGCGCGCCGGCCTCGCTGGCCATGATCAGTCGGCCGTCGGTCGTCACGTCGTACCGGCAGGGCCGGAGACCGTTGCGGTCCAGCACCCCGCCGACCCGTTCGCCGTCCGTGCCGACCACCAGCGCCGGCCCGTCCCACGGTTCGACCAGCGAGGCGTGGAAGTCGTACCAGGCCCGGCGGGACTCGGGCATCTCCTCGTCGTCCCGCCACGCCTCCGGGATGAGCATCCTGAGCGCGTGGGGGAGCTCACGGCCGCCCTGTAGGAGGAGTTCCAGGGCGTCGTCCACCGAGGCGGTGTCGCTCCCCTCCGGGTCGGTGATGACCGGAGTGACCGTCTCCAAGTCCTCGCCCAGTTCGGGGTGGGAGAGGTCCGGCTCCCGGGCCCGCATCCAGTTGCGGTTCCCCCGGATGGTGTTGAACTCACCGTTGTGGACGATCCGACGGTAGGGGTGTGCGAGGTGCCAGGCACCGAGCGTGTTCGTCGAGAACCGGGCGTGGACGAGGACGAACTCCGAGGCCACCCGCTCGTCGGTCAGGTCCGGGAAGTAGTCGGCCAGTTGGTCGCCCTTCAGCAGGCCCTTGTAAACCAGGGTCTCCCGGTGGAGCGAGCAGACGTAGAACCGCTCCGCGCCCGGGACGTCCGGGTCCTCGACGGCCGTCTCGGCCGCCCGGCGGGCCACGTACAGCGCCCGGTCGAACGCCTCGGCGTCCATCCCGTCCCCGGCGGGCACGACCACCGGCTGTTCGATCGCGGGTTCGGAGTCCAGTGCCGTCTTCCCGAGGTCGGAGTTGTCCGTCGGGACCGACCGCCAGGTGACGACGTCGAGCGCGTGGTCGGCCAGTTCCGACTCGAATATCTCTCGGACGATCCGGCGGTCGGCCGGGTCCCGGGGGAGGAAGACCGACCCGACCGCGTAGATGTCCGGGAGGTCCACGTCGAGGACAGCCTCGAAGAACTCGTCGGGTCGCTGGAGGGTGATCCCTGCCCCGTCGCCGGTGTTCTCCTCGGCACCGGTCGTCCCCCGGTGTTCGAGGTTCTCCAGGAGTGCGACACCGTCGGCGACGACGTCGTGCCCACCGTCCCCGTCCAGGTCCATTACGACGCCGACGCCACAGTTCGACTTCTGATCCGACGGGTCTACGGGCCCGTCGGAAGCGGGCGCACGCGAGTTCATACTACCGAGGGTCGGATCCTCGGCTATGAACGCTTCCCTGTAGGGGTAGGGTCAGATAAGGACAATCTAGTGTGTATATATGACGTGGGGATCCTTCCCCACCATAACGTTCGCGGCGCGGTCGCCGTTCGGGGATCGTCGCGGCAGGAAATGTGCGCCCGGAACACTAACGACCGACCTCATCCCTGGCGTCGTGCCGAGTCGGCCGGGAAACCCTCGTGCCGGGCGGGAGACGCCGCCAGGCGCCTCCGGATGCCGAGGCGGTGAGAACCGCCGAGTGTCGCGTGCCTGGGTTCTCCGCGCTCTCATCGCACCCGAACGGGACACTCGGGCGGGGACTGTGGCACGCACCACGGACTAGGGACCGGATCCTCAAACCTCTGTCCCCACGATCCAGTGGGCCTCGACGTCGGCGTGCTTCGGCAGGGACCGGATCCTCAAACCTCTGTCCCCACGGGAGGATCAGGTGTGGCACCGGACGGCCGAGAGCCGGAACGGATCCATCCGGATGGGGGAGCCGGAACGGATCGCTCAGCCGTAGACGTACGTCGACTCGGGGATCTGGCCGTACCGGCCGTCGCGGTAGCCGAACTTGGTCCACTTGTACTGGAGGTACAGGCGCAGTCCCGAGATACCGGCCCGGACGTGGTAGGTGATCTGCTCGCCCTCGTCGCCCTCCTGGGGGACGAGCTTCCGGGCGGTCCGGAACGCCCGGTCGAAGTCCGCGGGCGTGTAGTCCCCGACGATGTCCGCGAAAGCGACGTTCCGCCGGATCTCGTCGCCGATGGCCCGTTTCCAGGCGCGGTTGTACCCCGAGAGGTCGCCCTCGGCGGCGAGGCGGCCGGCCTCCCGGCCCGTCCGGACCGCGACGTGGTAGCCGCCCTCGTGGAACGCCGAGGTGGTGCCCATCGCGCCGCCGGCGAGGGCCACGTTCGCGCCGACGGGGGAGTCGACGGGTTTCGTCGAGGAGATGGGGTAGGTCTCGGTCCCGCCGCGCTTGCCCCGGTCCTCGACGAGGGGGAAGTCCGACTCGATGTCGTACTCGTCGCCGTACTCACGTTCGAGCAGTCGCCGGAGGTACTCGCCGCCCCGGGGGATCGACTCGTCCTCGGGCCGCAGGAGGTCGTACTCCTCGCGGTTGGGGATCGCGTCGATGTCCATCCCGATGGGCATCGTCAGTCCCACCCGGGCGACCCCGTCGTCGTTGGGGAACACCCAGGGGTAGGCGGTCTCGCCGGGCATCAGCCCCCACCAGAACTTCAGCGTGTCGTCGTCGAACAGTTCCTCGGGGAAGCGGCGGTGTTCCTGGTAGGCGATGTGGTTGGCCTCCGTCGATGCCAGGTAGTCGGTGACCTCCTTGCCCTCGGGCAGGAACCGGTCCAGCACGCCGTTCGTGACCGTCCGCTGGGGGCCGTCCGCGAGCACCAGGGCGTCGGCCTCGACTGCTTCGCCGTCGGCCAGGACGACGGTGTGGGTCGGGTCGCCGTCGAGGTCCGTCTCGACGTCGCGCACGCCCGTCCCGACGCGGTAGTCCGCGCCGGCGTCCTCGGCGCGTTCGCGCATCCAGTCGTCCATGCCGACCCGGTCGAAGGTGAACCCCATCTTCGGGTAGGTCGCGTCGATGCCCGTCGACCGGAGGACCATCCGCTCGGTCGGTCCGACGAACTCCGCGTCCGACAGTTCTTGGAGGATCACCTCGTCGGGGATCTCGTCGAGGGAGAACCCCATGATGTCGACCCAGTAGTCGAGCATCCCGGCGGCGTCGGTCGAGTCCGGCCCGAGTTCGTCCCGGTCGGCGGCGGCCTCCGCGGCGGCGGCCGACCCCGCCGGCCCGCCGCCGACGATGGCGACGTCGGCTCGCTCCATGGCAGGGGAGACCGGCCCCTCGATAATAAACTGCCTGAAGGCAGTCGGCGAGGGGCGACCGACCCCGACGGTCGACTCCCGGGCCGAACGGCGGACGGAAACCCCGAAGGATCCGGCGGCCCGAGACGGTGGCATGGGGACGACTGACTCGACCGGGACGGCCGACGGCGGGCGTTCGCTCCCCGATCCGCGGACGATCGGGTCGTGGTTGCTGGCCGTCGTGGTGACCGAACTCGTCGGGGCGTCGGGGTCGGTGTTCACGTCGATGGGGCTGGAGAGCTGGTACCCCTCGCTGACCCGGCCGCCGCTGACGCCGCCGAACTGGGTGATCGGTCCGGTCTGGGTCGTGCTGTTCGCGCTCGTCGGCACCGCCGCGTGGCTGGTCTACCGGAGCGACGCAGGCCGGGACCGGACCGTCGCGCTGGGGGCGTTCGCCGGCCAGTTCGTCCTGAACGTCGCCTGGTCCGCCGCCTTCTTCGGCCTCCAGTCGACGGCGGTCGGCCTCGCCGTCATCGTGGCCCTCTGGCTGGCCATCCTCGGGACCATCGCCGCCTTCGACCGGGTGGACCGGCGGGCGTCGGCCCTACTGGTCCCGTACCTCCTCTGGGTCACCTTCGCCGGCTACCTGAACCTCGGGTTCTTCCTGCTGAACTGACCCCGTCCCGTCGGGGGCTTCCTGCTGCACTGATCTCTCGCACCCGGGGACTTATTGTCGGTACCGACCTCACGATCGACCGACTATGAGCGGATCCGACGCGTCCGAGGACCGCGACGGGACGGGGAACCGCGAGCACGTGCGGGTCGAACACGTCGAGGACGTCGGCCGGATCGTCATGGACCGCCCCGGACGGCACAACGCGATGAACCGGGAGATGGTCGGCGAGTTGCGCGAAGCGGCGGTGGACCTCGCGGAGGACGACGGCGTCCGGTGTATCGTCCTCACGGGGACCGGCGGGACGTTCAACACCGGTGCAGACCTCTCGGTCCTGGCGGGCGACGCCTCCGACTCGCGCCGCCTCCGCGGGATCGCCGCCCGCCTGCACGGCGCCGTGGCGGCGCTGGCCGAGGCACCCAAGCCCGTCGTCACGGGCGTCAACGGCGTCGCGGCCGGCGGCGGGTTCGGCCTCTCGCTGTCGGGCGACGTGGTCGTCGTCTCCGAGGACGCGCGGTTCGAGTACACCTCCGGGCCCGCGAGATAGCGCTGCTGGACGAGCCGATCCCCCCCGATCGGGCCGTCGAGATGGGGCTGGCGACCGAGGTGGTGCCGGACGCGGAGTTCGAGGACCGGCTGGCGACGGTGGCCGCCGGCCTCGCGGACGGACCGACGCGGGCCCACGCCGCCGTCAAGCGCCTCCTCAACCGGAGTTACGGGCGGGACCTCCGGACACAACTCGCGGCCGAGACGGACGCCCTGACCGGCCTGACGAGTACCGCGGACTACGCCAGGGGCCACGAGGCCTTCTTCGGCGAGGAGTCGCCGGAGTTCGAGGGGCGGTGAGCCGCCCTCACGGCCGGACGGACCGGGATCCGCCGGGACCCGTCACCACCTGCGGACGACCTCGGAGATACAGCCGTAGTCCCGGACGAGGTAGTCGTAGTGGGTCGGGACGACGTCGGTGACGTCGTAGTCGGTGTAGTTGTACGGCAGGGGCGAGTCGCCGCCGCTCAGTCCGGCCGCCTCGTCCCACTCGCGGGTCTCGTAGATCCACTCGAGCACCTCGTCGTCGGAGGCGTGGAAGTTGTTGAGTTCCTGCGTGGCGTACTCGATGTGCTGGCCGTACTCCGAGTCCCACCAGCCGGCGTCGGTGGACACGTCGTCCTCCTCGACGGCACCGCCGACGAGGCTGACCGAGTCGAGGAGCTTGTAGTGGCCGTAGTCCTCGTGGAGGGACTTCATCCCGAACAGGGCCACCCGCGCGCCCAGCGAGTGCGCGACCCAGCGGACGTTCACGCCGTACTTCCGGGAGTACCACTGGCTGAAGTTGGCCAGCTTCCGGCCGTTGCGCTCGGCGATCTCCTTGGCGTCGTGCCAGCCGTAGTCCCAGCTGTCGCCCTTGTCCGAGTCCCAGGTGAACACGGCGGTATCGCCGGAGTAGCCGTACTTCTCGAGGCCGAGTTTGAGTTCGTAGCCGCCGTCGATGTCCTGGTCGTCCTCGTCGCTACTGAGCCAGCCGTGGACCAGCAGCGTCAGCGTATCCTCGCCCCACGACCCCGGCCAGCTCCCCTCGACGTCGTAGCTCCAGGTCGACTCCCCGTTTATCAGGTTCGCGTCGTCGTCGAAGTGGTCCCGGGTCGAGACGCGGGGGAAGTCGTTCGGGGCCTCGGCCCTCTCGCCCTTCCCGTCCTTGAGCGGACCGGCCGCCGCCGTGCCCGACGCCGCACCGATCGCGCCGACCCCGACCGCCGTCGTCGCCGCCGCCCTGACGAACGACCGCCTGCCGATGCCCCGCCGACCGCCGCCCGAACCGCCCGTGTCGCCGTCGTCGCACCCTGTGGAACTGTGACGTGCCATGTATGTCCATACCAGTAGCGGCAAAACACATAAAATTCCGTAAATCTACCGTGAATTGAAACCCGTTTATTGTGGAATCGGTGTTCGATCCTGGCTACGAAAGGTCGTTCCCGACGCAGCCCGCTCAGTCGTCGCCGGGCGCCGGGGACGGGTCTGGCGCGACGGGGCCACTCTCGACGAGGCCGGCGAACGCCAGGCCCGCCGCGAGGACCGCAAGCGTGCTCCCGACCGCGAAGGCGGCCTCGATGCCCGCGACGGTCGCCACGCCGCCGATAATCGGTGGACCGAGCACCCCGCCGACGCCCTTCGCCGTCGAGCGCAGGCCCATCAGTTCCGACTCCCGGGCGGCCGGGGCCACGTCGCCGATGAACGCGAGCGCCCCGGTGGTCATCGCCGAGAACGCGGCGGCGATGACCACGAGACCGGCGCCAGCCACCAGGGTCCGCGCGAGGAGGCCACCGGGGACCGTCGCCACCGCCTCGACCACCGCGAAGAGGCCGGATCCGGCCATCCCGACCACGATGAGGGGCTTGCGGCCGGCGGCGTCCGCGATCCGACCGAACAGGTACATGAACACCGTCTGCCCCGCGGGATTTATCGCCAGCAGCGCACCCATCACCGTCTCGGGCGGGAGGGCGACCCCGGCCAGCACCACCTCCGCGAAGAGCACGTCCCGGGTGAGGTACACCGGCATGAGGCTCATCACCCCCAGCACGGTCATGTTCCGGAGCGCCAGCGCGACGTAGAGCACCCACAGCCCGTTCGTCCGGAGGTGCTCGCGGTCGTCGACCGCCGGGAGGAGCCGACGGCGGACCTCGGCCAGCACCTCCCCCGCGTCGGGGTCCCGGTCCGTCGACGGCGTCGGGTCCGCGACCAGCGCGGCCGCCGCCGTCGAGAGCAGGCTGACGGCGGCGATCACCAGGTACAGCGAGGCGGGGACCAGCAGTCCCAGGAGGACGCCGACGACCAACTGCCCGCCCGCGAAGCCCGCACCCCGGGCGCTGTTGTAGAAGCCGAGCGACTGGCCCCGGCCCTCGGCCCCGCCCCGTTCGCTGACGATGGCGAGCATCACGGGGCCGAACCCGACCGCGAAGACTGCATAGAGCGCCCGGAGGCCGATGGGGCCCCAGACGCCGTCGACGACCGTCAGCGGGAGCACCGCCAGGGTCGCCAGCAGCCCCGTCGCGACCATCACCGCCCGGCGGCGACCGGTCACGTCGGCGACCGCCCCCCAGAACGGCGCGAAGACGGTCATCCCGAGGAAGTACGCCGTCAGCACCATGCTGACCGCGAACTCCGATCCCGACCGGCCCACGTAGACGGCCATCGCCGTGCCCATCAGGATCCCGCTCATGAACCGGGTCGCGCCCGAGACCGCTATCAGCGACTGCTGGACCCGCTCGCTCGCCAGCAAGCGCTCGTCGTCCGTCACTACCGGCCCTTCGACACCGACGGATAAACACCCCCTGATGTCGGTCGCCCTTGCCAGTATGGGTCCGTCCCCCACGGCGATCCCGGGGCCCGGTCGACCGGCGAGCGCCGCCCGTCACCGGACTTTTGCCGGGCCGGGACGACCGGACGGACATGAGCGATCACGACGACGGATCCGAGAGGAGCGACCTCGACGACCACTCCGGAGGGAGCGATCACGACGACGGATCCGAGAGGAGCGACCCCGGCGATCACTCCGGAGGGAGCGATCCGACCGGGACGGACGACCGCGGGGCCGAGGACGTGGAGGTCCTCGTCCTGCGGCGGCGGACCCACGGGATACCGGTGGAGGAGTACGCCGCCGCCTGGGGACCGGGGAGGACCTGGAGAATCGGGTGGCCTGACGGACGGTCCGCAAGGGAGGGCGGCGTGATCCCCTTCGGTCTGGTGCCCGAGAACGGTGACCCCCGGTCTGGCGGGGCCGGCGAACGTCCGCCGAACCACTAAACCGATCCCACCCGAGGTGCGGACGATGCCGCTACGCAGATCGCTGCTCGCGACGGTGGGGGCCGTCGGGCTCTCGGGGTGCCTGGCCGCCGACGGCGGGAGGACGGACGCCGAGGAGGGCACGCCGACGCCGCCCGATCCGGCGGAGGCGTACTGGTACACCCATCCACGGCCGACGGGGAACCGCTACCTCGGGGGTGACGGGGACCTCCGTGGGGTCGACCCCGTGACGATCGAGGGACGACCGAAGTGGCTCGTCGCCCACCCCGCCGACCGGGGGAGCCACTGGACCCTCGTCACCGACGAGGGGCGGGCGACGCGCTGGCGGGTCGCCGACGGCGAGGCGACACGGGTCGGGGAGTACGACCCGCTCCCGGGCGGGGCCGCGCCGGCCGTCGCGACCGGGGAGGGGGATCCGCGCCTGGTCCGTCCGCCACCGGGCGCGGGGGAGATGGCGTCGCCCGTGGTCGCACCCGGCGGCGGGAGCGGTGTGGACGCCGGGGGCGAGGGATCCGGGTCGAACCCGAAACTCCTCTGTGTCGCCGGGAACGGCGACCTCATCGTCGCGGGCGAAGAGGTGACCCGCCTGGAGGTCGACGCGCCCCCGGACGCCCGCCTGTCGGCGGTGGGCGACGGCCGGTACGCCCTGTTCGGGGACGCGACGGACCGCTACACCCACGGTGCGCTGGGCGACGTGACGGAGGGGAGTAGCGTCGTCCTCGTCGATCCCTCGGTCCCCGAGGTGGACGCGCGGGCGAGCGTCGGCCCGCCCGAAGTCTTCGAGGGGATCCAGCCCCTGGTCGCGGACCTGGACGGCGACGGCGACCCGGAAATCGTCGCGGCGCTGGCGGACTCGGAGAACGGCGCGCGCATGGCCGTCTTCGACGCCGACGGCGACCACGTGGCGACCGGACCGATCCACGAGCCGGGATGGCGCCACCAACTGGTCGTCGCGCCGCTGGGCCCGGACGGCGGCCCGGAACTGGCCGTGGTCCGCAAGCCCCACGTCGACAAGCTCCTGGAGTTCTACCGCCTCGACGGCGGATCCCTCGACGTGGCGGCCAGCCACACGGGGTTCTCGACGCACAGCTACGGCTCCCGGATCGAGGACGGTGCAATCGCGGGCGACCTGGACGGCGACGGGGCGACGGAGGTCCTCCTGCCCACGAGCGACCGGGACGTCCTCGCCGCGGTCAGCCGCGAACCCGGGGACGCGAGCGTCGCCTGGACCCTCGACCCCGCTGGCACCGTCCGGACCAACCTCACCGGGATCGCCCTCCCCGACGGACGGGTCGCGGTCGGCGTCGGGACCGAGGCGGGCGTGCGGATCTGGCAGGGATAATTTACAGTAATTTTACTGTAAGACGCGGCACCACCGGCACGGGGCGGCAAGACCTCCGATCCGACCGCCCGAACGTCCCCACGGCGCGCGAGAAACGCGCGAGGGACGACCGACCGAGCGGAGCGAGGGAGGGAGTCGGCTGGGGAGGACGAGGCCGGAACGCCGACGTTCGGCCGTGGTCCGGTCAGTGATCCTGGCCGTTCCGTCCGGAGAACGTTGCGACTCGGCCATCCGAGAGTGGTGAAGAGAGAAACAGCCGGTTCAGACCAGGTCCCGGTCGACGAGCAGTTCGCCGTTCAGCACGCTCGCCCCGGCCGCGCCCCGGAGGGTGTTGTGGACCAGGCAATCGAACTGGAGGCCCTCGGTCGTCTCCTGGGGCGGACCGACCGGGATCACCATCCCGTCGCCGGCGGTGCGGTCGAGGCGGGGCTGTGGGCGGTCCTCGTCCTCGTGGGCCTGCAACAGGCGGTCGGGGGCGCTGGGCAGGTCGATCGACGGCCCCTCGGCGAACACCTCCCGGGCCTCGTCGGGTGCGAGGGGATCCGAGAGGTCGGCCCAGACGTTCTCCAGGTGGCCGTCGATGGTCGGGACCCGGTTGCACGAGGCGGAGACGTCGACGCGGTGGTGCTGGACCTCTGCCCCGTCGAACACCCCCAGGAGCTTCTTCGTCTCCGTCTCCATCTTCTCCTCCTCGCCGCCGATGTGCGGGAGGACGTTGTCGAGTATCTCCATGGACGTGACCCCGGAGTAGCCGGCCCCCGAGACGGCCTGGAGGGTGGCGACCCGGACCCGTTCCAGGCCGTACGGCGAGAGCGCCGCAAGCGGCCCGACCATCGCGATGGTCGAGCAGTTGGGGTTCTTGACGAGGGCGCCGTCCCAGCCCCGGTCGTCGCGCTGGACCTCCAGCAACCCGAGGTGGTCGGCGTTGACTTCCGGGACGACCAGCGGGACGTCGTCGTCGAGGCGGGCGTTCGAGGAGTTCGAGGAGACCACGTAGCCGGCCTCCGCGAAGGCGGGTTCGACCCGTTCGGCGATCCCCGAGGGCATCGAGGAGAACACGAGCGGGACGTCCTCGGGGAACTCCTCCGGGGTCCCCTCGACGACGGTCGTCTCGGCGACGTCGTCGGGGATCGGTGCGTCGATCCGCCACTTTGCGGCCTCCCGGTAGGACTTCCCGGCGCTGGCCTCGCTGGCGGCCAGGGTGGCAATCTCGAACTCGGGGTGCGGTGCGAGCAACTGGACGAGCCGTTGACCCACGGCGCCGGTGGCGCCGAGAATGCCGACACGAACGGTCATTGGCGACCAGTGGGGTACCACCGGTGAAAACGGTTCGGATCGTGGACCGGTGCACGACGCAATGTTCCCGACCCACTGAAAAGCGACTGCCGTGCCCGGCCGGTCGAGCCGGAACCGTCGAGCACCTCTAGATCTGGCCCTCGACGAAGTCCCCGATGAGCGGGAACTTGTACCGCTCGCCCTGGAAGGCCTTGAAGGCCCCGAACAGCAGGACGAGGAAGACCCCGAGCCCGATCAGCGGGAACAGCAGGCCGAGCAGGCTACCGAGGACGTCCGAGACGAACGAGAGGATGACCGTGAGGAAGAAGAGCGCAACCTGGGCCACCATGAAGACGACGAACAGCACTACCCCCAGCACCGCCGCCTGGAGCGCGTGGAACCGCAGGAAGTCGCTCTCGTCCTCTATGAAGAAGAACAGTACGGCCAGTATCCAGAAGACGTACCCGACGGCCGCAAGGATGTTCGCGTCGGGACCGATGGACGTGTGCATGTCGTCCGTCCCCGTCGCGGTCGTTCCGGTGGTTGCTGTGCTCGTATCGGTCGCCTCCGGTTCTCGTTCGGACATACGTTGTAGTCCCCGTGGTGTCGCCGGGAGGATCCCGCCGACCCTACGTCATGCGGATCCGGAGGAGTGACATAAATCCAGGGGGTGGTTCGGGGATCCGTCGCCGTCCGACCGTCGCCCACGACGGTGCTCCCTGTGGTACTACCGGCGGCTATCGACCGAATCACGACGGGGAGAGGAGAGAGAGTCTCTCGTGGGGTACGAGGGCGAGAGCGTCAGGCCTCGACGTTCGCGCTCTTCTTCCGGGTGACGTAGCCCGCGATCCGGTTGCGTACCGGCTTGGACTCGATGTTCGTCAGTTGCTGGACGCTCTTCTTGTTGTGCTCGAAGTCGGTGGAGAACGCCTCCGGGTACCGTTCGAGCAGCAGTTTGGCCGTCTTCTTGACGTAGTCCGGTTTGATCGCCATGAGTGCGGATTTATTGCTGGCGAACTAAAGCCCATTGATCGCCCGTCCGGCCCGCCGAGGTGGGCTGGGGGTGGATCCGTCCACCGTCGCGGGAGTGGCAGGCCTCAGTCGGGGTCGAACGGGATCGGTCGCTCGCGGACCTCCTCGTAGCCGACGGCGTCCGGCGTCGACTCGAACCACTCGACGGCCTCGATCTCGCCATCGGTGGGCTCCGGGTCGCCCCCCTCGTAGCGCGCCTCGAAGATGACGATGGGTTCCAGCAGGTGTGGCCGGTCGCGGTCGGTCCCGTCGTAGACGGTGATCCGGTGGAGTTCGAGCACGCCCGTCAGGGTGACCTCGCCGCCGGTCTCCTCGCGGATCTCTCGCCGTGCCGCCTCCTCGAAGCTCTCACCGGGTTCGCGCTTGCCGCCGGGGTCCATCCACCCGACCGTGCCCTCGTCCTTCGCCAGGAGGACCCGGCCGTCGTCGTCGTAGATCCACCCGCCAGCGCCGCCGGCGTGGCCCGCCTCGAACCGCTCGACGAGACTCTCGTAGAACCCGGGCGGGTGGCGCCACTCCTTCTCGACGGTCCGGAACTCGCCGTGGTCGTCCCGGAGGCGCGCCGCGAGGTCGTCGACGCGATCCCGGGACCGTCGGGTGAGGTCCTCGGTCATGCGCGACGGTTCGGCCGGCGACCGAAAGAGGGTTCCGGGATCGGATGGGCTGGCACCCGAACGAGCTACCGGGATCGGACGAGCCGTCGGCGAAAGGCAGTCCCGGGATCAGATGGGCCGGGACGGACCGGGGAGGGCGGTGAGGACGCCGGCCGCCAGCGCACCGGCGACGAGGAAGGTTCCGAGCGTCGAGAGCCGGTAGAGCAGGGTGGCGGCCGGGGCGACCGCCGGGTCGTGGCCCGCGAGGGTGACGAGCAGTCCCGACAGCACCACCTCGACCCCGCCGATCCCGCCGGGAAGCGGCGAGAACCCGACCAGCCCGGCGACCGGCACCGTCAACAGGCCGACGGCGAGTCAACTACCCACCCTACTCGCGCTGATGCGCTCGTTGCGGGTGGGGCTTGCACGCCAACGTGGCGGGTGGGACTCACCCGTTCGACGTCCTCGGCTGCTCCCTCCATACCCCGCCTCGGGGGCGGCGTGGCTTAATCCTGCCCCCAACCTGGCGACCCCGGCGCTACGGTGCGAACGCCCGGTTCACTCGACCCCGACGTGCTCGTCGAGGAACTCCGCGATGGCCGAGTAGGCCTCGATCCGGTTCTCCAGTTTCGAGAACCCGTGGCCCTCGTCCTCGAAGATCAGTTTCCGGACGGGGACGCCCTGTTCGCGGGCCTCCTCGACTATCTGTTCGGCCTCGCCGACGGGGACCCGCGGGTCGTTCTCGCCGTGGAGGACGAACAGCGGTGCCGCGATGGACCCGATGTTGTTGATCGGACTGATCGACTCCAGGAACTCCCGGTCGTCCTCGAGGGAGCCGTACTCGGCCTCCCGGAGTTCGCGCCGCCAGTCGCCCGTGTTCTCCAGGAAGGTCACGAAGTTGGCGATGCCGACCACGTCGACCCCGGCCGCCCAGAGGTCCGGGTACTCCGTGAGGCAGGCCAGCACCATGAACCCGCCGTAGGAGCCGCCCATGCAGGCGATCCGGTCGGGGTCGACCGCGGGGTGGTCGTGGAGCCACTCCACGCCGGCCTCGACGTCGGCCACCGAGTCCATCCGGTTGCGCACGTCGTCGAGGTGGGTGTACTCCCGGCCGTAGCCCGACGAGCCCCGGACGTTCGGTTCGAAGACGGCGTACCCCCGGGCGAGCAGGTACTGCTTGACCGGGTTGAACGACGGTCGTCGCTGGCTCTCGGGGCCGCCGTGGATGTCGACGACGACGGGCGTCTCGCCCCCGGTCGTCTCCTCGGGCAGCGTGAAGAAGGCTGGCACCTCCAGTCCGTCGAACGACTCGTAGCGCACGAGGTCCGGTTCCCGGAACGTCTCCGGGGGGATGCCGGCCGTCGAGGCTCGCGTCCAGCACTCGACCTCGCTGGTCTCGACCTCGACGACGTAGACGTTGGCGTTGGTTCCGCTGCCAACCGCGGTCACCGCGAACCGCTCGGCATCCGGGTCGAACGAGACGCCGCCGGCGACCCCGCCGGGGAGGTCCGGCGTCGGGTGCTCCGCGATGGTCGTCGGTCCGGCGAGTTCCCCGACGGTCAGTTCGGTGTAGCCGTTGACGTTCCGCGAGTAGACGAGGCGGCCGGTGTCCTGGTCCAGGGCCACCCCGTCGACGTTCCACTCGCCACCGGACCGCACCCGCTCCAGGTCCCCGGTCTCGACGTCGAGGCGGGCCAGGTAGAGGGTGTCCGCGCCCTCGTCGGTCACCACGTAGAGGGCCTCTCCGTCCGGTCCCCACTCGGCGCTCTGGTACCGGACGTCGTCCTCGTGGGGCGTGAGGTGCTCCAGGTCGCCGGTCTCGATGTCCAGCACGTACAGGTCCTGGTCGAAACTGGAGTGGGCTTCCGCCACGATCAGTCGCCGGTCGTCGGGGCTCCACCCGACGACGGAGTACCAGCCGTCCCCCTCGTAGACCAGTTCGGCGTCTTCCCCGGTCGCGTCCCGGTCCTGGACGTAGACGTCGAACTCCGCCTCGTTGCGACGGTTCGAGGCGAAGGCGAACCGGCCGCCGTCGTTCGACCACCCGCCCCACCGGTGTTTCGCCTCGGGGTGTCGCGTGAGGTTCGTTACCTCGCTCCCGCTGGCCGAGAGACGGTAGAACTGGGCTCGCTCGTTGCCGCCCTCGTCCATCCCGAACACGAGTTCCGGGTGCTCGGGCGACCAGGACGCGAAGGTGACCCGTTCGTCGTAGAAGGTCCGTTGCTCGGGCCACTCCCCGGGCGCGGAGAGCGTCCACACCTGCGAGACGCCCGTCGTGTCCATCAGAAACGAGATCCGGTCGCCGTCGGGACCGAACGACGCCGACCCGGCGCTCCGGACGTTCAGGTACCGTTCGATGTCGTAGGCCATGGCCGACTCATCGGTGGTCGACCCTCTAACCGCTTTGGGATCCGTCCGGCCTTACGGGTTCCACCGAACCGGCTCCCGTGGGGGGACCGGACCCCCGGGTCGGACCGGCAACCGGTCGACGGCTACCCGTGAATTTTTGGTGGCCGGAACCGCGCGGTGTGGTATGCACGTCGCGTTCGTGGTTCCGGAGACCGTCCACCACCGGGAGACGGACGCGAGCGTTCGACTCGACCGGATCGCCCGGATGCTCGTCGACCGCGGCCACGAGGTGACGGTGCTCTGTACCTCCTGGTGGGAGGCGGACGACGTCGACGAGTTCGAGGGCAACGACGTGGTCTACCGGGCCCTCACCGGCGACCGCGACGCGCGGCGGTCGTTCACCCTGCGGTTGCCGATGGCCCTGCGGCGACTCGACCCGGACGTCATCCACGCCGACGCCCGCGCACCCGGGGCGGTGGTGGCCTGCCGGGCCGGACGGCGCCTGACCGGGGCACCCCTCGTGGTGGAGTGGTACGGCACCGACCCACGGGCGGGCCGGGCCGGACGGTCGGTCGACGGCGCAGACCGGCACGTGGTCCCCTCGCGACTGGTCCGGCGCTGGGTCCGGGAGGCGGGTGCCGACGAGGGGGACTGCGTCGTCGTCCCGAACCCCATCGACGTCGAACGGGTCCTCGACGCCCGGCCCGACCCCGACGTCGGCGCCGACCTGGTCTACGCCCGGCGCCTCGACGAGGGGGCGAACCTGGAGGTCCTGTTGCTCGCGCTGGCGGAACTGCGGGGCTACGACTGGTCGGCCACCGTCATCGGCGACGGGCCGCGCCGGGAGGAGTACGAGGACCAGGCCGACGACCTGCAGATCGAAGACCGGATCGACTTCGTCGGCCATCGGCCGCTGGACGGTCGGATCGCCGCCTACCGCGCCTCCCACGCGTTCGTCCAGACCGCCCGGCGGTGCGCGTTCGCCGAGGACCTGCTCTGGGCACTGACCGCGGGGTGCATCGGCATCGTCGAGTACCACGCCGAGTCCAGCGCCCACGAACTCGTCGAGGGCCGGGACCGCTCGTTCCGCACCACCGACGAGGAAGAACTCGTCGACGCCATCGTCGAAGCCAGCGAGATGGAGGCCCGGAACTTCGACGAGCGGTTCGCCGAGTTCGACCGAACCGAGGTCGTCGAGGGGTACGTCGACCTCTACACGGACCTCCTGGCCGAGCGCGGACGGCTCTGATCGGTCCGCTCCCGACGCCGATGGACCGTATCCCCGGCGGCGATCCGTTGATGCCCCGCGGGACCCTCACTCGGACCGTGACTGCGGTCAGCGTCGCCGGCGACCGCCGGTTTGCCGTCGTACTGCTGGTCGTCCTCGTGACGGCGGCCGGGTGCTCGTCACCGCTGGGTGACGGCGACGCCAGGACGACGTACGGCGTTCCCGAAGCGGATCCGGCCACGACGGCGGACGCGACGACGGTGGGAACGCCCGAACCGGGGACCGCAGGATCGGCCGGATCGGGGCCGGAGCAGCGAGCGGGTGGGGGAGGGACCCGGGGATCGAACGGGAGGGCCGCCGACAACGCACCGCCCGCGACGGTGCCGGACCCGCCAGATGCCGACGACCCCGAGGACCCCGCCCGCCGGCAGGTCGAGGTGAGCGAACTCGCCCCCGGACTCTCGGCCGACACCGCCTGGGGCCCGGACCGCCTCGCGGCGGCCCACCACGAGGTGCTGGCGGACCGGTCCTTCCGGGTGCGGTACCGCCGGGTCGTGACCCTGCCCGGCGGGGACCGCCGGATCCGGACCGTCGCGGCGGCGGTGTCGGCCGACCGGCGGCGCTACCGGGTGCGACAGGTCGTCAGTCGACCCGCCGACGGCCCGCGGGGCCGGGTCGTCACCGGCTACTGGTCCGGGGGAGACGGGGCGCTCCGGAGCATCACCTACGGCGACACCCGGACCTACGGCCGCCTCGACGCGGCGGACCTGCCGGCGGAGGGCCTGCCGGCCGTCGGGGACCCGACCCACCGTTCGCTCGTCCGGCGGGCGTTCGGGGCGACGGTGCTGACGGCCGTCGAGTCCGTCGCGGGGTCGGTCGCGCCGGCCCGCTACTGGGTGTTCGCGTCGGGCAACCGGGCCGACCGGATCACGCCGGGATCCACGGGGGTCCGGAACCTCTCGCTCCGGGCGCAGGTCGACTCCCGCAGCCTGGTCCGGACGCTCCGGGTGTCCTACGAGCGCCGGGAACGCGACGGCTGGGCCGCGGTCCGGACGACCGTCGCGTTCGGGGGCGTCGGCCGGACCGACCCCGCCCCGCCGGCCTGGGTCGACGACGCCCGGCGCGAGGACAACGAGTCCGAACCGATCGGTGGGGTCGGCCGATCTGGGGAGGGGATCGACAGCCGCGATCCCGCCGGGTCAGTCCGCGACCCACGCCTGGAGCCAGACGACGCCCTCGACCTCGTCGCCGGGTTCGGGGACGTAGCCGTCCAGGACGTGGTCGGCGGCGTAGACCGCGACCTCGCCGCCCTCCGGGATCGGGATCCGGAGGCCGTAGAGGTCCCGCCCGCGGAACTCGCCGTGCCGGACCTCCTCGACGCGGCCGCGGAGGAGGTAGTCGTCGACGTCGCCGCCGTCGAAGCCGACGAACGCCTGTTGCCCCTCCTCGGGAACTCCGCCCTCGGTCACCTGTGACTCCCCGCCGGCGGGCGCCACCTCGTAGGCGAACCCCGAGAGGTCCAGCCGGATCGCGTCCCCGGCCTCGTACTCGACCGGCCGGAAGTACCCCGCGTCGAAGGCCGCCGCGCGCCGGCCGGACAGGTCGAACGCGACCTGTGCCTCGACGCCGTTCGCCCACTCGATTACCTCCGTGACGGTCACCTCGTGACCGATCCCGCCGGCGACCGGGTAGGCCGTGGTGAGGCTCTCCCCGGTGGTCACGGCGCAGGTCCAGACGGCGTTCCCCGCGGGGTGGCGGTGCCCCACGACTTCCCGGCCGCCGACCGTCCGGCCGGGCAGGGTCTCGCCCCGCCGGACGGCTTCGACGGTCGCTTCGCGGACCTCGTCGTCGGTCCCGACCGCCGCGTCCCAGTGGGCGCCGTGGGCACCCACCTTGCGGTCGTCCCCGGGGTCGGTCCCCGCCCGGCCGGTCCCCGCGCCGCGGTCGATCCCCGCCGATTCCCCCTCGCTGGCGGTTCGTCCGTCGGCCACCCCCTCGCTGGCGGTTCGTCCGTCGGCCACCCCCTCACCGTCACTGGACCCGCCGATGATCGAGCGGATCCGGTCGAGTACGCCCATCGAGCTCCTTAGTTCCCGGGGGAAGTTGGTCCTTCGGGACGCCGGATCACTTCCGGATCCGCACCCGTATCTCGGAGTCGGGGCGGAGCGTGGTGGCGGGGGTGAGACCGACGTCGTCGGGGTCGGTGACCAGTTCGAACTCGACCGACCGGAGGACCGTCCCCAGCACGAGCTGCATCTCCAGCATCGCGAACCGCATCCCGATGCAGTGGCGGGGGCCGCCGCCGAACGGGAAGTACGCGTAGTCGGGGAGGTCCTCCTCCAGGCCGTCGGCCCACCGGGACGGCCGGTACTCGTCGGGGTCGTCGTACCACTCCTCGTCGTTGTGGACGTGGTACGCCGAGAGCGTGAGCGGCACCCCCTCCTCGATCCGGTGTCCGGCGAGGGTGACCGGTTCCTCCGTCTGGCGGAAGAGGACGTGGGCCGGCGGGCGGAGCCGCATGGCCTCCTTGATGGCCCACTCGACCGCCGTCAGGTCGGGAACGTCGGCCGGGCCGAGTCGGTCCTCGGCCGCGTCCCTCGCCTCGGCCACGGCCCGCTCTCTCGGCCCGGGGTACTGACCGAGGTAGAACAGCGTGAACGTCAGCGCCAGCGACGAGGTTTCGTGGCCGGCGAGGAGGAACGTCATCAGCTGGTCCCGGATCGTTTCGTCGTCCATCCGGGAGCCGTCCTCGAACTCGGCGGTCGCCATCAATCCCAGGAGGTCGTCGCCCGAGGGGTCGCCGTCCCGCCGCTCGGTCAGGAGTTCGTCGACCAGGTCCTCGAACTCGCCCACCGCCCGGCGGAAGCGGTACCGGGTCAGCGAGGGCACCCACGGCGGGAGGAACGCCGCCGGACTGGTCGGGCTGCTGACCTCGAGGATGGCGTCGCTCAGACGGGTGATGGTCCGTTCGCGCTCCTCGCGGATGTCGACCCCGAGCAGCGTCTCGGCGAGGATGCGGAGCGTGAGCCGCGATAGCTCGTCCCTGAGGCCGACGACCTCGCCGTCGTCCCACTCATCGACGACGTGGCGCGTGTGATCGACCATCGTCTCCCCGTACGACCGGATCCGGTCGAGGAAGAACATCGGCTGGAGCAACGACCGCTGGCGCCCCCACTGCTCGCCCTCCGAGAGGAACAGCCCGTTCTCGAGGAACTCGACCCCCGACTGCCGGAGGAAGTCCGGCTTCCGGAACTTCGCGGCCTCGGTCACGAGCACCGTCTCGACGGGATCGGGGTGGTAGACGCCGACGAACCTGCGATACCCGAACCGGTACTCGACGACGTCACCCCGGCTGGCGATGTCGTCGATGCAAGCGAACGGGTCGCGCACGTAGCTCGGCACGATCCCGACCAGCGGGTAGCCGTCGACGCTCGGGAGCGCCTCGGTGGAGGCCATACCCGGAGTTTCCCCGCGCGCGCCGAAGGTTATTTCGATGTTCCCCGGTACCGGCAACGAACGGGACTTGCTTCACCGATTCCCGGTGGACGGTTCCCCCGCGTCGGCAGTCAGTCGTCCGACCCCGCGTCGGCACTCAGTGATCCGGTTCCCAGACCACGAGTTCGGCGATGGCGGCGTCCTCGCCGACGAGTGCGACCTTGTCCTCCAGGTACAGCATCCCACCGGTCATCGGTTCGTCCGCCCCGACGAAACTCCCGTGCATGTGGACGCCGATGGACAGCAACGACTCCTTCGGGGCGACGTAGCCGACGTGGCCCTCGGGAACCCGGGTGTCCTCCTCGAACCGGACGATGAACGCGTCCTCGTCGTCCAGGCGGTAGAACCGCCTGTTCGACGACCGGTCCTCGCCGAACCGCTGGAGGAGGGTGTCGGCGTCGCTCCGGCCGTGCTGCCGGTACTCGTACCACGTCTTGGGGTCTATCTCCGAACGCTTCTCGCGCATCGTCTCGCCGCTCGCCAGGACCGCGTCCCCCCGCTGCCGGTAGAGCCGGCCGATCGTCAGCTCCTCCGAGTACGGTCGCCCCAGGGCGTCCGACCCCGGGACGTGTTCGCCGATCCAGTCGGTTGACCTGTGGACCATGGTACTCCATGCCCCCGGATCACGGTAAATTTTTGGTACTCGTCCGGCGAAACGGACCGGCCATCGGTCGTCGCCGAACGCCCCACCGTCTTCACTCCCCGAACGTCCGCCGACCGTCAGTCGTGCCTGAACGCCCGCCGGCCGGTGAACACCATCGCCATCCCGCGGTCGTCGGCGGCCGCGATCACGTCGTCGTCGTTGACCGATCCGCCGGGCTGGATGACGGCCTCGACGCCGGCGTCGGCGGCGGCCTCGACGCCGTCCGGGAACGGGAAGAACGCGTCGCTGGCCATCACCGCGCCCTCGGCGGACTTGCCCTCGGCGTCCTCGCGGGCCTTCTTCGCCGCCAGTTCGACGGCGTCCACCCGGGACACCTGTCCGGCACCGATCCCCACCGTCTCAGTGCCCGTTGCAAAGACGATGGCGTTGGACTTGACGTGTTTGACCGTCAGCCAGGCGAACAGCAGGGACTCGACCTCCTCGTCGGTCGGTTCCCGCTCGGTGACCACCTCCAGATCCCCGGGGCCGGGCCGGGCGTCGTCTCGCTCCTGGAGCAACCGCCCGCCCATGAGGTCCGTCTCGACGACCGTCGGGGTCCGGTCGCCGGGGTCCGGGAACGTGCCGACCGAGAGCACGCGGAGATTTTCCTCCTCGCGGAGGGTCTCCAGGCCCCCCTCCGTGTAGGTCGGCGCGACGACCACCTCCTTGAACGACTCCGTTATCGCTTCCGCAGTCTGCCGGTCGCACTCCCGGTTGAGCGCCACGATGCCGCCGAACGCGCTCATCGGGTCCGTCGAGAGCGCCCGGTCGTAGGCCTCCGCGACGGTCGGGGCGGTCGCACACCCCGCCGGGTTGGTGTGTTTGATCACCGACGCGGCCGGCCGGTCGAACTCCCGGACCAGCGAGAGTGCGGCGTCGGCGTCGTTGTAGTTGTTGTACGACATCGCCTTCGTCCCCTCGTTGTGCTGGACCGCGTCGACCACCGACGGCTCCGTGGTCGGGGATCCGTACAGCGCCGCGTCCTGGTGGGGGTTCTCGCCGTAGCGCAACCGCGAGACGCGGTCCGCCGTGGTCAGCCAGGCCGCCGGGAACCGGTCGTCGCCCTCGTCCCCCGTCACCGCCTCGCCGTCGCCACCCGCGAGTTCCCGCACCGCCCGGAGGGAGGCGGTCGTCGTCGCGTCGGCCACCCGCTCCCGGACCGCCTCCACCGATCCCTCCCCGACGAAGACCGGTTCCTGGGCGAGGATCCGTCGGCTGGGTCCGGCCCCGCCCTCGCCCGCCGACCCCTCGCTCTCGGCGTCGGGATCCGCCCCCGTACCGGGATCCACGACGTGGACCGTCGCGCCGGTCACGGCCACCCTCGCCTCGACGGCCGCCGCGACCGGGTCGTCCGCGTCCTCGAACGCCGGCAGGAGGGTCGGGACCGCCGTCAGGACCGTCGGCCACTCCTCCAGATCCGGAGGGAGCGACGGCTCGTACCCGTCGAGCAAGACCAGGTCGATCCCGTGGTCCTCGAACGCCACGGCGAGTTCGTCGGTCCCCGCGAGTTCGTCGGGGTCGACGACCTCGGTGCTCGCGCCCAGGTCCCGGGACGGCGGGAGCGCGGCCGCCTCGAGGTCGTCCGTGATCACCAGCGCGAGTTCTGCTCCGCCGGGCCGGTGGGTCCCGACCGCCAGGAGGTTCCGCCCCTCGCCGCTCGTGAAACCGGCTACCTTCATGCCCGGAGCGCGGGTCGGCGCGGGCAAAGGGGTTGCGGTACTCCCGATCCTCCATCACCCCCCGACCGGCCGGATGACCCCTCACTCGGGACGGTCCAGGCGGATCCGGACCACGCTCCCTGAGGGGTCGGCCTCCTCGACCCGGAGTTCGCCCCCGGAGGCGTAGACGGCGGTCGCGACCACCCAGAGCCCGAGGCCGTGGCTCTGGAGGGTTCGGATCTCGCTCGCGGTGCTGACGAGTTCGACTTCATCCTCGGGGATCACGGGGCCGTTGTCCGAGACGACGATTTCGACCGCGTCGTCGTCGGGAACCACCTCGACGCGCACCCGCTGGAGCGGTCCCTGGTTGTGCTCGGCGGCGTTCTCTATCGCCTCCCCGACGGCGTCGTCGAGGAGTTCGTGGGCCAGCGCCTCGGCCGAGTCCGGGAACTCCGCCTCGAACAGTACCTCCGGGTGCTCGTCGCGCAACCGATCGACGTGCTCGCGGGCCACGTCCGCGACGTCGACCGGCGAGCGCTGGTCGCTCCCGACGGTCAGGGCGGTCTCGACGGCCCTGGCTCGCTCGCTCAGTTCCAGGAGTTCGCCCGAGACCGTCCGTATCTCCCGTGCGTGGTCGGGGGCGTCTGTCCCCGTGTCGAGGAGGATGCGGGCGTTGCCCTCGATGAGGTTGAGGTCGTTGCGGATGTGGTGGCGCAACACCCGGTTGAGGATCGACAGGCGGCGGTTGAGCTCCTCGGTTTCGGCCCGCTCCGCGCGGGCGCGGTCGGTCCGGACCCGCCCGGCGGCGTCGTAGATGCCGACGAACGCCCCGACGGCTCCGCCGGCGGAGGCGGCCGTCGCCACCGTGAACCGGGCGTCGACGACCTGGCCGCCGATCCGTCCCTGCAGGAGGACCAGGAGGCCCGCGAGGAGGCCGAACGCGACGGCACCGGCCGCGAACCAGGCCCCGACCCGGGCGGACTGCTCGTGGCGGTCGTCCGAGACGGTGATCCACAGGATTGCGTATGCGACCACCGCGGCCAGGATCCCCGGGGCGACCCAGGCGAGGATCCGCCGGACGTCGGAGACGTCGGCGACCAGCAGGTAGTAGACGTAGAACGCGACGATGGCGGCCGCCGGGACCACCAGCAGGACGTACCCCCGGGTGCGACCGCCGCCGCCCGCCGACCCCTCGTCGCTCCAGTCACCGTTCGAGACGACCGTCCCCGATCCCATCTCCCGGCGGTTCTCGGGGGAGGGAATAATTATTTTCGCCGATGGACCGAGGTGTCGACTGGTTTCGGCCCGGCGGCGCAGGTGGGCGATCCACCGGCCCGGCCCCCTCCGGTCGGTCGAGGGAGACGACACGCTTTTGCCCGCGCCACGGGCACTGTCGCCCGTGACAGACCCCCTGCTGGCCGTCTCGCCGCTGGACGGGCGCTACGCCGGCCGGACCGAACCCCTCCGGCCCTACGTCAGCGAGTCCGCCCTGGCCCGCGCACGGGTCCGGGTCGAGGTGGAGTACCTCGTCGCACTTTCGGACCTGCCGGCCGTCGATCGCTCGCTCTCGGAGGACGACCGGGAACGCCTCCGCGGGATCTACGAGGCGTTCGACGACGAGGACGCCCGCCTCGTCAAGCGCATCGAGACCGAGGGGTACGGCGAGTACCCGGCCACGAACCACGACGTCAAGGCCGTCGAGTACTTCGTCCGCGAGCGACTCCCGGCGGACCTGGCCGGCGTCGCCGAGTGGATCCACCTCGGGCTGACCAGCGAGGACGTCACCAACCTGGCCTACCGCCTCCTCCTCTCCGGGGCCGTCGAGGACGTCCTCCTCCCGGCGCTCCGGGACGTGCGCGACGAACTCGCCGCCCTGGCCCACCGCCACCGCGACGTGCCGATGCTCGCGTTCACCCACGGCCAGCCCGCGACCCCCACCACCTTCGGAAAGGAGGCCGCCGTCTTCGCCGCCCGCCTGGGGCGCGCCCTGGGCCGGGTCGAACGTGCCCGCGGCGAACTCGCCGGAAAGCTCGGCGGTGCGACCGGCACCTACGGCGCCCACGACGCCGCGTTCCCGGACGTCGACTGGCGCGCGTTCGCCCGGGAGTTCGTCGAGGGACTCGGCCTCGAATTTCTCCCGCTGACCACCCAGGTCAACCCCGGGGACGACCTCGCGGCGCTGTTCGACGCCCTCCGTGGCGCGAACTCGGTCCTGATCGACCTGGCCAGGGACGCCTGGCTGTACGTCAGCCGCGGTTACCTCGCACAGCGCGCCGTGGAGGGCGAGACGGGGTCGAGCACCATGCCCCACAAGGTCAACCCCATCGACTTCGAGAACGCCGAGGGGAACTGCTCGAAGGCCAACTCGGACCTCGCCTTCCTCGCGGACTACCTCACCACCTCCCGGCTCCAGCGCGACCTCTCGGACTCGACGGTCAAGCGCACCGTCGGCGGCACCCTCGCGCACTGCCTGATCGGCTACACCAAGATCGGAGACGGCCTCGGGAAGGTCGCCCCCGACGCCGACGCGATGGCCGAGGACCTGGCGGCCAACCCCGAAGTGATCGCCGAGGCGGTCCAGACGATACTCCGGCGGGAAGGCCAGGCCGACGCCTACGAACGGGTGAAGGAACTGACGAGGGGCCGCCGGGTGACCATGGCGGAGTTCCAGGAGCTCTTCTCCGACCTGAACGTCGACGAGTCGGTCCGCGAGGAACTGGCGGCGCTCACGCCGGAGGGCTACACCGGCCTGGCGAGCGACCTGGTGGACGAACTGGACGAGGAGTGAGACGATGGGGATCGCCCCGCGGACGAATACGACCGGCGGCCCGGAGCCGCAACCCTCGTGGTAGGTCTCCAGGTCCCCGGTTCGAACGGTCGGCGCGGGGACCGTAGGTTCCCGGGAAGCACCGACTCACCGCTGGGTGGATCCGGAGGCACACCCGTCGCTCCCCGGTCCCGGTTACAGTAAACTTACCGTAAAATTCCGATCCCGGCCGAGAGGGAGTTTCACGCGCCGGGATCCCCGTCCGACGGCAGGACGGACTCGACGTCCTCTATGCTCTCGGCGCGCCGGGAGACGGTCACGTCGCCGTCCCGCAGTGCGACCTCGCCGGGGAGCGGCCGGCAGTGGAACCGGCTGGCGAGTTCGTAGCCGTACGAGCCGGCCATCCCGATCGCGAGTACGTCGCCCCGTTCCGGGCGGGCCAGGGACCGGTCGGAGCAGAAGGTGTCCGCGCCGGAGCAGACGGGGCCGCCGACGGTGACCTCCTCGGTCGGGCGATCCTCGCCGGAACCGCTCGCCCCGCCGGCGGGGTCGCCACCGTCGGCCGAGAGGTTCCGGATCGGGTGGTAGGCGTCGAACATCGCCGGCCGGACCAGTGTGGCGAGGCTGGCGTCGACGCCGGCCACCACGGTCCCGGGGGTCTCCTTGCGGGTGTTCACCCGGGTCAGGAGCACCCCGGCGTCGGCGACGAGGTAGCGGCCGGGTTCGAGGCGGAGGTCGGCGTCCACCCCGGAGAGGGCCTCTCGCACGACGTCGGCCGCCGCGTCGAGGGCCAGGGGATCGCGGTCGGGGCGATAGGGGACGCCGAGTCCACCGCCGGCGTCGACGAATTCGAGACCCCCGTCGACCGCGCCGTCGATCCGGCCGGCCAGGTTCCCGAGTCGCTCGACGGCGGCCCGGTAGCGGTCCAGGTCGTCGTCCAGGATCCCCGACCCGACGTGGGCGTGGACGCCGACCAGGTCGAACCGGTCGGCGGCCCGGCGTGCGACCTCGACCGCCCGGTCGCCGGGCACCCCGAACTGGGGGTCCGCGCCGATGTGGACGGCCTCGTCGTGGCCGGCCCCGACCCCGGGGTTGACCCGGAGAGCGAGGCGGCCGTCGAACCCCCGCTCCGCCAGTCGGTCGAGGGTGTCGACGGCGCCGGCAGTGACGGTCAGTTCCGGCGCGTCGTGCCAGAACTCGACCAGGGCGTCGAGGTCGGCGGCCGGCGGGTTGACCGCGGTGTAGAGGATCCGCTCGGGGTCGAACCCGGCCGCGCGGACCCGCCGGAGTTCGCCGGGCGAGGCCACCTCGACGCCGGCGCCCTCGTCTGCGGCCGTCGAGAGGACCGCCGGGCCGGCGTTGGCCTTCGAGGCGTAGCGGATCCCGGCGGCGGGGAACGCGTTCCGGAACCGCCGGAGGTTCTCTCTGACCCTCTCCGGGTCCACGACGTACAGTGGCGTGCCGTACTCCCCTGCGATCCCCCGGAGGCGGTCGGCGTCCCAGTCGTCGAGTCGCCGGACCGCCGGTCCCGTTTCGGAAGGCACGGATCCCGGCGCGGGTGCTCGCCCGCTCACGGCAACCACCCCGACTGACGACGGACCCACGGCGGAGCCACGCGGGTCACGACCGGAGCGCCTCCTCCCGCTGGACCGCCTCGCGGGTGTCCGCCTCGACGTCCAGGGCGACCACCGCCGGCTTGAACGCGCCGCCCTCCAGCAGGTCGTACTCCCCGAGCGAAGAGGGGACGTAGCGGGTGAACGCCCGGCGTTCGGGCGGGAGACGGCCGTAGAGGACCTCATCGGCGACCAGGTCGTAGACGGGGACCCGGGGGGTCAGCAGGGTGCCCTCGGCGACCACCGAGTCCCGGCCGACGACGAACCCGCTGGTGACCCGACAGCCGGCCCCCAGCGTCGCGCCGTCCTCGACGACGACCGGCGCGTCCTCGACGGGTTCGAGCACCCCGCCGACGAGGGTGTTGGCGCCCACCTTCACGTCCGCGCCGATCTGTGCACAGGAGCCCACGGTCACGCAGGAGTCCACCAGCGTTCCGTCGCCGATCCGTGCGCCGACGTTGACGAACGAGGGCGACATCAGGATGCAGTCCTCGCCGACCGAGGCCCCCCGGCGAACGACCGTCCCGTCTGGCGTGTTCCGGGTGCCGGGGCCGAGCGGTTCCCCGTCCGTTCCGCGGACCCCGAGGACGTCGTGGTAGGTGACGCCGCCGTGCTCGCGGGGTTCGGTCGGGCGGAGCGAGAAGTTCAGGAGCACCCCGCGCTTGACCCACCCGTTGGCAGTCCAGCGGCGGGCCGCCGCGCCGTCGGTCGCCTCGCCGTCGCCGTCCGGGGATCCCTCCCCCTCGTCGGCGTCGGCGGGCGAGGCCGCGCGGATCGACCCCCCCTCCAGCGCGGCGAGGAACTCGTCGAGGAGGGCCACCGCGTCGGGGTCCCCCTCGGCCACCTCGTCGGCCTCGTGTCGGTTCCAGAGGTCCTCGACCCCGGACCGGAGGCCGTCGGTGGACGGTGTGGCCATCGTCACTCGCCCCCGCCGACGTCCGAGAGCTCGTACCAGCCCGGCGGTCGGCCGGCGATCCACGCCGCCGCCTGGAGCGCCCCGCCCGCGAACGCGCTCCGGTCGCCGGCCCGGTGTTCGAGCCGGAGGTGTTCGCCCTCGCCGGCGATCACGACGGCGTGACTGCCGGTGACCGACCCGGCCCGGAGGGAGTGGACGCCTATCTCGCCGTCCTCGCGGGGTGACTCGCCGTGGCGGCCGTGTCGGCGCTCTCGCTCCCCGCCGGACGCGTCCTCGACGGCCGAGAGCAGGTCCCTGGCCGTCCCGCTGGGGGCGTCGCGCTTCCCGCGGTGGTGGGTCTCGACCACCTCCACGTCGTACCCGGGGAGGGCGGCGACGGCCTCTTGGAGCACGTCCCGGAGGACGCCCACCCCGCGGGCGAAGTTCGCGGCGTGCAACACCGGCACCGACTCGGCGACATCGCGGAGTCGTTCCTCGTGACCGTTGTCGATGCCAGTCGTCCCGGAGACGAACGCGACCCCGGTCTGTGCGCAGGTCTCGGCGTACCGGACCGCCGAGTACGGCCCCGTGAAGTCGACGACGACCTCGGGAGACCGCTCGCGGATCATCCGCCGCAGGTCCGAGGCGGGGTGGACGCGGTGGCCGCCCACCCGCTCCGTGTCCGGGTCGCGGTTGATCGCCATGACGACCTCGACGTCGTCGCGGTCCTCGGCCGCCTCGATGACGGTCCGGCCCATCCGGCCCGTCGCGCCGGTGACGGCTACCCTCGTCATCGGTCTACCCCCCGTTGATCCGGTTCGTCGACGCTCTCCTCGACCCGGTCGGCGTCCGGGCCGTGGACGCTCTCGTCGACCCCGTCGGCGTCCGATCCGTCGCGGGGTTCCGCGTCGCCCTCGCGCTCCCCGGAGAGGTCCGCAAGGATCCCTTCGAGGTACTCGCGGTTCTCCTCCGAGAGCCGCGAGAGGGGCGGCCGGAGCCGCGCCGGTCCATAGCCACGGATCGCCATCGCCTCCTTGACCGGGATGGGGTTGGTCTCCACGAACAGCGCCCGGAACAGGTCGCCCAGGTCGTGGTGGACCCGGCGTGCGCGGGCGTACTCGTCCGCGAGGGCGGCGTCGACGAGTTCGACGCAGCGGCGCGGTTCGACGTTGGCGGCGACGCTGATCGTTCCGGTCCCGCCGACGGAACAGATGGAGAGGGTGAGGCCGTCGTCGCCCGAGAGGACGGAGAAGGACTCGTCGCGGGTGCGCTCGACGACTTCCGAGACGACGGCCAGGTCGCCGCCGGCGGCCTTGTAGCCCGCGACGTTCTCGTGGGCGGCCAGGTCGACGACGGTGTCGGGTTCTATCGCGCGGCCGGTCCGGGAGGGGACGTTGTAGACGATGCCGGGGACGTCGACGGCGTCTGCCAGTTCCCGGTAGTGCTCGTACATCCCCTCGGGTTCGGGCTTGTTGTAGTACGGGGAGATCCACAGGAGAGCGTCGGCCCCGGCACGTTCACAGCGCCGGGAGAGCGAGACGGCCTCCTGGGTGGAGTTCGACCCCGCGCCGGCGACGACGGGGACGTCGACGGCGTCGACGACGGCCTCGACCACCTCGACGTGTTCGTCGTGGGTCAGGGTCGCGCTCTCGCCGGTCGATCCGGCGGGAACGACCCCGTCGACGCCGGCCCGCTCCAGTCGGCGGGCGTCGGCGCGGAGCTGTTCGTAGTCGATGCTGCGGTCCGCCGCGAAGGGCGTGGTGATCGCCGGGTAGACGCCGGCGAAGGGTTCGTCGGTGGGTCGGTGTGACATTGCGGGTGCGGTAGTGGGTGGTCGGTTCCAGCGCGGTGCGAGAAAGGAATCGCCCCCGGGACGGGGTCGCCACCCCCGCCACGGACGCCTAGCAGCACGCTGTTTTAAATTTGCCACCCGCGATAGCGCCGCTGGCCGGGGTCGAGAACGCCGGGGCCAGGGCGCGGGCCATGTGGGATCGACCGCGCCACACCCGTAAATACCTTGCTGTCTCCGTAAATGACGGCTCGGTCGCGTCAGACGGTCAGCGTCATCGGGTCCATGTCGAGGAAGGCGGTCTCGTAGCCCTCGTGGCGGGCGACCTGCGGGGGCGTCGTGACCTCGATCCGTATCTCGTCGCCGGCCGTCGCCTCGCCGACGACGGCCCCGTAGTGGTAGTCCAGGTCGGGGTCGAGCGTGCGGTTCAGCATCCCGTCGAACCGCGTCGTCCCGCCGCCGGAGACGGTCGCCGAGAGCCCCATCATCGGGAGGATCGACCGGGTGTGTGGCGTGCGCGCCGAGACGGCGAGGTACCGGCCCGACCCATCGAGGCCCGCCGGCGGCGATTCGAGGAGCGTCGCCACGAAGACGGCGTCGCCGCTCTCGGCCTCCCCGACGACGTTTCCGGGCAGGTCCTGGGGCCGCGGAGCGGTGGAGTCCGGCAGCATCTCCATCTGCATCGGGTCGACGGCCCCCCGGTCGCCCCGCCGGTCCTCCGGTATCTTGCGGTACTCGATGTCCGAGCGTTCGGCCTCGCTGAACTCGAACTCGATGGCGGCACTCTCGGCCCCGTCGAACCGCCCCTGGAACGCCCCGGTCCGGCGGATCGGCAGGGCGCTGACGTCGAGGTTCGCGGTGTAGGTACCGTCGCCGGGGACCCCGAAGTTGTCCCCGTAGTGAAAGCCCATGCGCTGGCTGAGCATCGGATAGACGACCTCCTCGGCGACCAGGTCGCCGTCCTGCGTGAGTTCGATCGACAGGCCGGTCTCCGGGAGGACCGTCTCCGTCTCGGGGTCCCAGACGACCGCCATCAGGTGCATCTCGTCGTCGTCCTCGGCAGGCGTCTCGGTGGCCTCGGTCCCGGTGACCGTCCAGAACCGGTGGGGCGTGCTGTAGGTGACCGCGAACGCGACGTCGCCGGCCGTCGTCGTCCCCTTCGTCACCATCCCGTCGACGTGGCTCGGGACGTAGACGGCGTCGGGTCGGTCCTCGACGAGCGGCGGGCGGTTCGCGGAGCGGGTCTCCAGGAGTCCGAAACACCCGGCGAGGCCCGCCGCCCCCAGTGCGGCACCGCTCTGTAACAGGCGTCGACGGCTGGTCATCACGCCCACCTCGGTGCCCGATCGGAAAGGGGATTCTGGTCCGTCCCTCGAACGGCCGCCTGGACCGGGCGCTACCGGCGCTACGCTTCGGGGACGACTCGTGCCTCCGATCACTCCGAGAGGAGCCCGTCGACCAGGCGCTCGAACCGGTCGGCCATCCGTGCGGGCAGGGAGGGGTCGGTCCCGTCGAGCAGGTCGGCCGTCTCGGCCGGCCGGGGCAGGGCCAACGTGACCCGGCCGCGCTCGTCGCGGCGCTTCTCGACCAGCCCCACCGACTCCATGCGGTCGAGGTGGTACTCCAGTGTGCTCCGGGCGATCCCCAGGTCCTCTGCCACCGCCGCCGGTCGCGCCGGCCCCTCGACCGCGAGTACCGCGGCGACGTCGGCGGCCGTCTCCCGGCGGAGGACCGCCAGCGCCCGCCGCGTCCGCGGGTCGACGTCCGGCGGGTAGTAGTGGGTGCGCCCGTACAGGGACTCGGCGACCACCCGGTCGGTCGAGAGCAGTTCGCGGACGTGGTACTGCACCTGTCCCGGGGCGAGGTCCAGCGCCCGGACGAGCGCGTTGAAGTGGATCCCCGGGTCGTCCGCGATGCGGTCGGCGATGCGCCTGCGTGCCTCCGGCGTGTCTGCGTCGGTCATTGAGTTCGGATCTCGATCGTGGATCGTGAGCGGCGGTTCTCGGTCGTGGTTCGTGGTCGGTCCTCCCGCAGGGTACGGGTCACGGGTCCCGTTCCTCCGGGCCGGCACCGCGGTCGACGTCCGGCCCTCGGTCGAGATTCCCGGCCCCTCGACGGTCGAGGTCCCCGGCGTCCGGACCGCTCCGCGACACGTAGATGGCCCCCAGGAGGAGTGCGATCATCACGACGTCGAGGGCGTGCTCCGGCAGGTGGTGGGAGCCGACGGAGACGGCGTCGGCCATCGACAGGACCCCGAGCGAGGTCCGGGCGAGCAGGGTCCCCAGGGCGGCGGTCACCAGGAAGTACGACCAGGAGCGCCGCCTCGCCAGGGCGACGAGTGCGAGGCCGACGACGGCCACCGACCCCAGGCCGGCGAGGCCGAGGACGACCCCCAGGGGATCGACCCCACCCTGGACGGCGGCGAGGTCCCCTGGGGGATCGACGGCCTCGATCACGGTCGGATCGACGGCTCCCGGTGCGAGGTAGGCGACGACCTCCGGGAGGCCCGGCGGACCCATCTGTCGGGGACCCTAGGGACGAGCACGACTTATCTCCCTCGATCGACCGGTCCCGGAGCCAGCGGGCCGGTGGACGGAGTCGGGGCGATCACGGGAGGACGCTGTCGGGACGGTCACAACGTCACGGGCGGGGCGATCACGGGGGACGCCGTCGGGACGATCACAACGTCACGGGAGGACGCCGTCGGGACCGTCACAACGTCACGGGCGGGGCGATCACAGCGTGACGGTCACGTCCGGCATCTCCAGGAAGGCGGTCTCGTAGCCCTCGTGCCGGCCGACCTGCGGGGGCGTCCCGACCGAGAGCGTGACCTCGTCGCCGGCCGAAAGGGAGCCGACGGGCGCGCCGTAGTGGTAGCCGAGGTCGGGGTCGAGCGTCCGCGAGAGCGTCCCGTCGAAGACCGTCTCCCCGTCGCGGTCGACGGTCGCCGACAGGCCCATGATCGGTAGCACGAGGTCGTTGTAGCGGGTGCGGGCCGACACCGCGAGGTAGCCGGTGCCGTCGGTGAACCGGTCGGCCTCGGCCGGGGACAGCCGGGTCACGACCATGTCGGCGTCGTCGCTCCTGGCGGTGCCCGCGACGGTGCCGGGGAGGTCCCCGGGCGCCGGGAGCCGCGAGTCCGGGAGGTCGCCCATCTCCATTGGCTGGACGGCACCGGGGTCGCCGGCGCCCGCGACCTCCTCGGTTCCGACCCGCTCGCGGTTCTCCGGCGTGAACTCGAACTCGATCCCTGCGGTGACGGGGTCGCCGAACCGGCCCGCGAACGCGCCGGTCCGGTCGATCCCCATCCCGCTGACGGAGACCGAGGCGGTGTAGGTGCCGTCGCCCGGGAGCGGGAAGTTCGCCCCCCAGTGAAAGCCCATGCGCTGGCTGAGCATCGGGTAGATGACCTCCTCGGAGACGAGGTCGTCCTCCCGCGTGAGTTCCACGGAGAGGCCCACCTCCGGGAGGACCGTCCCGGTCTCGGGGTCCCAGACGGTCGCCATCAGGTGGACCGCGTCCTCGTCGTCCTTCGAGTGGCGGGACCTGTCCGCACCGGTCATCGTCCAGAAGACGTGCGGGGTCGTCCAGAACACCGCGAACGCGAGGTCGCCCTCCCGGGCAGTCCCGGCGTTCACCATCGTCTCGACGAACGGCTGGACGTACACCCCGTCGGGGGCGTCCCGGTCCTCCGTCGTCGCCCCCCCGGTGGTCGGTTCCCCCGTCCCGTCCGGCGTCGTTCCCTCCTCCGATCCCGTGCCGTCGTCCCCGCCGGAGCCGTCGAGACACCCCGCGACCCCCGCGGCGCCGGCCGCCGCACCGATCCGGAGCAGTCGGCGCCTGTGCATCGTCCCCGCCTCGGGGGATCGGACGAATAACGGTTTTGGTCCGATCGTCTAACCCGGGTCCGACGGGCGGATCCCTCCGCGGTCGAAAACCCGGGTCCGACAGGTCTTTTTCCGTCGGGCCGAACGCCCGGACATGACACGGCGGGGGTGGGTGACGGCCGCCTGGGTCGCGGTGTTCGTCCTCGCGCTATCGCTGGCACACCCGGGGATCGCCGGGGCCGCCGGGGAGTCCGGATCGACCGACGGCGCCCCCCTTCCTGGGGCCACGCCCGCGACGGATCGCTCGGGCGGGACCCTCCACGGCAACCACCTCACCGTCGGGAACCAGGTGGTCGGCGACGGCCGGGTCCTCGTCGAGAGCGCGGCCCTGATGTCCGACGGGTACGTCGCGATCCACCGGACGGAGAACGGGTCCCGCGGGGCAGTCGTCGGGCACACGCACGTCTCCCTCGGCCGCCACGTCGGCATCGAGGTGCCGATAGAACCAGGGGTGTTGCCGGAGGAGGGAAGCGTCACGCTCCGGGCGGTCCTGTACGGCGACGACGGCGACGGCGAGTTCGACCCCGAGAGCGACCGGACCCTCCGGTCGTTCGGGAGCGAGACCGAGGGAACCTTCTCGGCGCGGGCAGGCGAGGGGAGCGTCGCGGTCCTCGCCGACGGCCTCCAGGGTCAGCCCTCGACCGGGTCGGTCACCCTCGACCGCGTCGAACTCGACCGACCGGGCCACGTCGTCCTCCACGCCGACCGGGACCTCGAACCGGGCGCGGTCGTCGGCCGGACCGCACTGGACGCCGGCACCCACCACAACGTCACCGTCGAACTCGACGACGAGTTCTTCGCCGACCAGGACGAGCGGTTCCACCTCTGGGCCGTCCTCTACCCCGACGACGGGGACGGCGGCGTGGCCGCGGATCCGATCACCGTCGGCGGCGACCCCGTCGCCTCCCGGTTCCCCGTCCTCCGGGTCGACGACGGGAACGGAACGACGGGCGTCGGCGTGAACACGCCCGGATCGACGGTGGCGGTCTCGACGCCCGATCCCACGCCGTCCGCGACGACCCGAGAGGCCGCGACGGCGACGCCGACGGCCGGCGGATCCTCCGGGTCCGGCGGCCTCCCGCTCCCTGGATTCGGGGCCGCGCTCGCGGTCTTAGCGGTCCTCGGCTACCTCCTGGTGCGGCGTCGGTGATTCAGGTCGGCCCGCAACCCGGCCGTCGCGAAGAACAGCGGCGCGAACAGCCCCAGCGTGGCCGTCTCGAACACCCGCGACGTTTCCGGATCCAGGCGGTCGCGGACGAGGAGGCCGGCGAGGAAGGCCCCGAGCCCCGCCTCCAGTCCGAGCGAGTGCGCCGTCGCCAGGACGAGGGTGAGGCCGGCCAGGAGGACGAGCAGCGATCCCGGTTCCGCGACCATCGAACGGGGTATCTCGGCTGGATCCCAAGAATCCGCCGGTCCCCGGCACGAACGTCGACGCCCGGCGAGCCCCGAAGCCCGACCGTCGACTACTCTCCGAGCCGTGCGACCGTCTCCCCGCCGGCCTCGGTCACCTCGACCAGGCCGTCCTCGGCCAGGTCGGCGAGGAGGCCGCGGAGCCACTCCCGGCCGTACTCGCCGTCCGGGGCGTAGTCGACCCGCACCTTCGGCCCCAGTTCGTCGAGCGCGAGTTCCTCGCCGTCCGAGAGCGCGCGGACGACCCGGCCCCGGAACTGCCGGCGCGATCCCTCGAAGTCCGGTTGCTCTGGCACGTCCGGCGCGGTGAAGTCGCCCGTCTCGTAGGCGTCACACCACCTTCGCCAGGGACACCCCGCCTCGTCGCACCGGGGGGACTTCCCGCAGGCGACGCCGCCGAGTTCCATTATCGCGTTGTTCCAGACGCGGGACTCGCCCTCGGGCATCAGGCGGCGGGCGACGTCCTCGAAGGTCCGGTCGTCGTCGGGGACCCCGAACGCGCGGTAGAGCACCCGTTTGACGTTCGTGTCCACCACCGCGTCCCCGGTATTGAATGCGAAGGACGCGACGGCGTTGGCGGTGTAGGGCCCGACGCCCTGCAGGTCCTGGAGGGCGTCGGGATCGGTGGGGAACTCCCCGCCTGCTTCGGCGGCGTCGTCGCCGTCGCGAGTTCGGTCCATCGGACCGACCTCTCCCTCGACCACTTGCCCGGCGGCCTCGTGGAGGTACCGGGCGCGGTTGTTGTACCCCAGGGAGTGGTCGGTCCAGAAGGCGACCACCTCGGACCGGTCGGCGTCGGCCAGGTCCGCGACGGTCGGCCACCGGTCGAGGAAGGCCGCCCACGCCTCCTCGACCCGCCCCAGCTGGGTCTGCTGGCTCATCACCTCCGAGACCAGTATCTCGTAGGGGCCGGTCGTCTCCCGCCAGGGGAACTCCCGGTGGTCGTCCTCGTACCACTCGACCAGCGACTCGCGGACCGGCCCCGGATCCTCCGGAAGGTAGTCCTCGGATTCGTCCGTCCCCTCGGCCATCGCCAGGATCCAGCGACCGGGGCGGCTTGTGTGTGGTGATCCCCGGTCGGGGTCGCCGGAACTACACGGGCGTGCGGGTCGGGAGCGCCGGGACCGCTGGCTCCGGGGGAGTGATCGAACCGCCGTCCGGTTCCCGTGCTCGGGGTAAACCGACTCCCCGGGAACGCGCCGTCTCGCTGCCCGGGATCCCGTTCTCGAATCGTTCGGGTTACGGTAACTTTACTGTAACCGACCGTTGCTACGCCGAACGTCGCCCCGACTGGCACCCGAAAGCCCCTTGCCGTCCCCACCCACAGGACCGACATGACCCTCGAAGACCTGGCCGAGACGGTCGAAGACGCGTACGGCGAGATGGACGACAGCCCGGAAGTCGACCTCGACCGGGAGACGAAACACGAACTCGCCCTCTTGCTGGCCGCACTGGACACCGACGACACCGACGAACTCCTCCGGCGGGGTGTCCACCTGCTGTTCCAGACGGCCGTCGAGTCGGGGAAGGTCGACTTCCACCTCCGGACGGAGTACGACGTCACCTACGACGAGTACCTAATGGACACGACGATGGATACATACAACGAACAGCAGGGGTTTCCGCAACCCGACCAGAACGACGACCGGCGGTACCAGTTCTGACCTGAACCTTTGAACCTTTCCAGCCCGTGAACGGGGAGAGGGGTGTACAGGCTGGCGTTCACCGCAGTCGCGTGGCCGCGGTGGTCGATAGTGCGGACCGCCCCGCTCAATGATGTGGCCCAACCCGGAATCGAGCGGGTTATCACCATCGGTCATGGAGAACAGTCGTCCAACGGCGAAACCACAATCTCGCCATCACTCATCGCAGTTACCGCACACCCACAGTGTTGAAACTCGATGTGCCCAGTCCGTCCCTCCTGGCCCCGAAACAGGCTCTCCAGTGCATCGACGTCAATGGTTTCATAGAGGGGGTCCATCGTCTTCGGATCATTCCCCGTCGCTACGGAAACGAGGTAGACAACCGCCCCGGCGAGTGACCCCGTTTCGTCCGGTTGGTATTTGGCGTGATACGTGTCCGTCTCGGGGTCGTATGATGCCTCGACGTGGTGGTCCGAATCGGCCTCGGCCATAAGCCGGTGCTTACCGCTTCAACCACTTAGAAGTATTCAACCACTTGGTGAGAGTCACCGATTAGATTTTTCGTTTATATGACTGTTTACAGCCGGTCCGAAATATCCGAGCGATGAGTCTAATCAGAGATACGAAACGGGACATCCTCTTGCGACTCCGAGATGAACCCACCCACGGATACACGCTGGCGAAAGAGTTAGAGATTTCCTCCGGCTACGTCTACAAACATCTCGAAGAACTCCAAGACGCCGGGATGATAGAAGTCGAAAACCAAGAAACGGACGGCCGACAGCGGACGACGTACCGACTGACGGAGAACGGCAAACTGCTCCTCAAAGCCCTCGGCGAGTAGCCGCCTACTGCGACTCGTCGGAACTGTTCTGCTCCATGTGCCGTGCGTAGTTCCGCTTGCTCCGCTCCTTCAGTTCCTCGTGTCGCTGCCGGCGCTCCTCACGCTCTTGGGCCTGCCTGCGAGCGAGGAGTGGGTATTCCGCCGGAAAATGTAAGTATTGTTCATACCGGCTGGAACAAACGACGAGTACCTCTCCGGGATGACCTACGCGGAGATGACCGGGGACCCCATCGACCAGGTCGGCGACGACAACGACCGGCGTTACCGGTTCTAGCTCCCGTTCCGGGCCGAATTTCGGGTCAGTCGGCGTCGGGAGCCGTCCGCTCGGTCACGTCCTCGACGGCCCCGAGGAACAGGTCCGCGCCCATCTCGATCTCCCGTTCGGTCACGTCCAGCGGCGGGAGCATCCGGATCGACTTGTGCCCGCAGGCGAGGGTGAGCAGTCCCCGCTCGAAGGCGGCCTCTATCACCGCGTCGCGACGGTCCTTCGTGTCCAGTTCGACCGCGAACATGAGTCCCCTGTTGCGGACCTCGACGACCATCCCAGGGTCGGCGTCCTCGATTATCTCGCGGAACTGCCGGCCGCGGCGGGTCGCGTTGTCCAGGAGGTCGTACTCCTCGATGGCGTCGAGGGTGAGGGTCCCGAGCGCCGAGGACAGCAGGTCGCCGGCCCCCCAGGTCGAGGAGATCCGACCCTTGTCCTCGGGGAACACCTCCTCGCTGGAGACGGTCGCGCCGACCCGCAGGCCCTTGGCGACGGCCATCACGTCGGGTTCGAACGCGAAGTGGTCCGACCCCCACAGCTCCCCGGTGCGTCCCATCCCGGCCTGGATCTCGTCGGCGATGAGAGGGATGTCGTACTCGTCGGTGAGCGCGGCCACCTCCTCTGCGAAGGCGTCGGAGGGGATCCGGTAGCCGCCCTCGCCCTGGATCGGCTCCATCGCGACGAACGCCACCTCCTCGGGGTCGACGTGCCCGGTCTCGGGGTCGAGTTTCTCCCGTAGTTTCGAGACGGGGTCGTCCCGGTGGAAGAAGCCACACGAGCAGGTGGTCGGGTCACAGGACTGGTCCCGGCAGAAGGGCACGTCGTGGACCGACGAGAGTTCGGGGTAGTCCCGCCGGTAGACCGACTTCGAGCGGTTCAGCGACAGGGCCCCGAGCGTCCGGCCGTGGAACGCCCCCTCGAACGTGATGCCGTACTTGGCCTCGGGCCGGTGGTCGTAACAGATCTTCATCGCGTTCTCGACGGCCTCGGCCCCGGAGTTCGAGAGGAAGACCGTGTTCATCCCGTACTGGTCGGTCACGTCGACCAGCCGTTCCATTAGGTGCGTCGGTCCCGGGAGGTCAGGGTCCTCGGGCGTCCCGCCCAGCGAGAGGTAGAAGTCCTGGCCCGCTATCTTGGTGGGGTCGACGAGGTCGAACTCGTCCAGTTTGTCGAGGATCTTGGGGTTGTTGTACCCCAGCGGTGCGGCCGCGACGTGGGTGGTGAAATCCAGCAGGACGTTCCCGTCGACGTCGGTGCAGAAGGGCCCCTCCGCCTCGCCGGTGGCGTCCCAGACGAAGTCGTAGACGTAGGTGCTCGGCGCCGAGTACCGGTGGTGGTGCTCGACCCACTCCCGCGCTCGCTCGCCGGGGACCGCCCCGACGTCGACCTCCGCTGTGTCTCGATCCATGGCCCCGGGTACGACCACCCCCGTCTTAATCGATCCGACCCGATCCGGATCCACTTACCGGGACTCCCCTGGCAGTCGCCGCCACGGGACCGGTGACGACGATGGCGCCGGCGACGAGCGACGGGAGCGTGGCGGGGTCCCGACCGGACGGGTCAGGTCACGAGCAGCGTCACCAGACCGGTGACGACGACGGCACCGACGATGAGCGACCCGCTCCAGATGGCGACGCTGCGGGTGAACTGACTGTCCGACCCCATTACCGTCAGCCCGGACTTGACCGCGATGGAGGTGGCCGTCGACGCGAGGATGGCGTACACCGCCGCGTCCGACCCGAGCGACTCGGGGTAGAGGACGACGGCCGAGGTGGTCGCACCCGCACTGGAGACCAGGCCCGTGATGGCGGCGGTGAGGATGAACCCGACGTCGCCGAACTGCGCCTTCGCGACGGCCCCGACGACGACCACCATGAGGAAGACCCCACCGAACGCCAGCGCGTTCCGCATCGAGAACGGGCTCTCCAGTCCGATTTCGACTTCCGTCGACCAGTCGGCGTTCGCCGCCGCGATGCCGACGCCGAGCACCGCGACGGCCCCGAGGGGCGCGACCACCCCCGTCAGCAGGCCGTCCGGAAGCGTGAAGGCTACCGCGATGGTGAGGTTCCGCAGGGCCATCGCCGCGTCGGCGAGCAGTATCGCCGCCACTGCGTAGGAGGCGGCGTCGGCGTCCTGCCGGACGTGGTCGAGCATGGTGCCGACGACGGCCGTCGAGGAGGCCAGGCCCCCGAAGAAGCCGGTCACCGCGATGCCGCGCCCACCGTAGTTCTGGACGACGACGTAGTTGACGATGCCGATGCCGGCGACGGTGACGACCATCGCCCAGACCTCCTGGGGGTTGACGCTGACGCCCAGGCTGGCGACCGGCACCCGCCGGCCCGGCAGGAGGGGGAAGACCACGAAGGCGAGAATGGCGAACTCGGTGACCGACCGCAGTTCGCGCCGGGACAGCCCCCAGGCGATGGAGTGGAGTTCCCGCTTGAGCACCAGCAACAGCGACGAGAGCACGGCGACGACGACGCCCTCGATGAGGTAGCCCGTCGCGACCACCACTCCGACGCCGTAGGTCACCAGCATCGACACCGACGTCGTCAACCCGAGCGTCTCGTCCTCCTCCAGCAACCCCTTCGTCGCCAGCACGATACCCTGAACGATCACGAGGAGCGCACCGATGACGAGCAACCCGGTACCGAGTTCCGTCTCCGTCGAGAGGATGGTAAAGAGCGCACCCAGCAGCGCGACCAGCGAGAACGTCCGGATCCCCGCCGTCTTCTGCGACCACTCGCGCTCCAGCCCCAGGAACATTCCGAGCGCCGCGGCCAGGGCTATCCGCCCGACGTTCCCCTGGAGGGTCGACACCGCCAACTCCCCGAGGTGCTCGCTCACCTATATACCTTATATAGTCATATATAAAAATCCGGCGGACCGGACTCAGTGTGGCGGTTTCGAGGGTTACCCGTCCACCGGCATGAAACGGTCGCTCGCAGTGTCAGGGTCCCGGGGATCCACCGGGATCCGCACCGGATCGGTCCCGCCCCGTTCCGATCGGAGCTGGGGGGTCTCCGGCCCGCACCGTAGGTCGTCCGGGCCGTCGAGCGACGGGAGGGATACGCACGACACCTTTTTCATCCGTCACACCGGCGGAACGAACATGGTCAGCCGATCCCGGCTCGCGTGGTTGCTCACTGGCGTCGTCCTGTCGGTGGCGGTGATGTACGTCGTCTGGTCCTACATCGGGACGTTCGTGTTCGGTCTCTTCTTCTACTACGCGACCAGGCCGGTCTACGACCGCGTCAACAGGCGGGTCAACAACAGGATCCTCGCGGCGTCGTCGTCGATGCTGTTGATGGCCCTGCCGATGGTGTTGCTGTTCGGGTACGTCCTGCTGGTGGCGGTCCAGCAGTTGAGCGCCCTCTCGGAGAGCCTGGAGGGGAGCGACTTCGAGGGGTACCTGGACCTGCTCGGCCCCTACCGGGACGTCTCGGAGATAACCCAGAACCCCCAGCAACTCCTGGAGAACCCGGAGATGCTCGACGTCGAACTCGCACGGACCATCCTCGACCAGGCCCTGAACTACCTCGGCTTCTTCATCAACGTCGGCCTGCACACCTTCGTGATGATCCTCATCGGCTACTACCTGCTGAAGGACGGGCGCCAGTTGAGCCGGTGGTTCCAGGGAAAGTTCGCCGACGACAGCGGCGTCCTCGACGAATTCGTCCGCCAGGTCGACGCCGACTTCGAGCGCATCTTCTTCGGGAACATCCTCAACGCCATCCTGACGGCCATCGTCGGCGGCGTCGTGTTCACCGTCGTGGACGTGTTCGTCGCCCCGCCGGAACTGTCCGTGCCCTTCTCGATACTGATGGGGCTGCTGGCCGGGGCCGCAAGCCTGCTCCCGCTGGTGGGCCTGAAACTCGTCTACCTCCCGCTGACCGGCTGGCTGGCCGTCGACGCGTTCCGGACCGACCCCACGCTACTGTGGTTCCCCGTCGTCTTCCTCGCCATCGCGTTCGTCTTCGTCGACCTCGGGCCGGAGTTCGTCATCCGTCCGTACGTCTCCGGGCGCGGTCTCCACATCGGGGCCGTCATCCTCGCGTACACGTTCGGACCGCTCCTGTGGGGCTGGTACGGCCTGTTCCTGGGTCCGATGATCCTCATCCTGGCCTACCACTTCGGGCGGATCGTCGTCCCGGCGATACTGTCCGAGCGGACCTACGCGCCGTTCTCGGTGGACCCAACGTACATGACGGTGGTCGACCCGCCCACCGAGGCCTGGCCCCCGGACGAGGCCGCCACCGGAGACCCGTCCCCGGAGGATCCCTTCGTGGAGGACGCCTCGGAGGACTGACGGCGGCGGGGCGACCGGACCCAGAGAGAACAGCAGTCGCTGTCCGGAGCGGTGCCGGCTACCGGGGTGATCCGGCGGGTGAATCGCCCCCGTTCGTGAAGTTTCGACCTAGAGGTCGACGTACTGTTGCTCCCACTCCCGCCGGTCCTCGAGTTCGCGCCGCCCCCGACGGGTCAGCGTGTAGTAGTTGGTCCGGCGGTCGCGCTGTCCCTTCTCGACGAGACCCTTGTCCACGAGGGTGTCCAGGTTCGGGTAGAGCCTGCCGTGGTGGATCTCCTTCTCGTAGTACTTCTCTAGCTCCTCCTTGATCGCGAGTCCGTGGGGTTCCTCCTCCCCGGCGATAACGTACAGGAGGTCCCGCTGGAATCCTGTCAGGTCGTACATTGGGTATGTCCACGATCACGTTATTGTCGAAATTAAATAAACATATCGGATACGACCGGTCCTGCCGTGGTACCGATCCGGATCCCGGGGAGGGTTCGCCCGGGACGGTCGAATCAGCACAGTTACCAGTCTCGGGAATCCTCCGTACGGCAGTTATGTCCGCCTCCGTGCCTGTCGTCGAACGGAGAAGCGACACGTCCGACTCCGGGACCACCCGAACGGAGATCCGATACGTCCGACTCCGGGACCACCCGAACGGAGATCCGATACGTCCGACTCCGGGGACACCCGAACGGAGAGGCGATACGTCCGACTCCGGGGACACCCAACGACCCCACGGCCGTGTCGAACCGACACACGATACCGGAACCCTGAAACCCGCTCCCCCCTCCAGTCCCGGACATGGCAGCGGTTACGGAACGCGTCGAACTCGACGAGGAGCGGGCCTGGGCAGGGGGCGTGCTCGTCGCCGTCTCGGCCCTCGCCGGGGGCTCGGTGCTGTTCCCGAAGGTCGTCTGGGACGGGTTCCTCTGGAAGTACTTCTGGGGACCGGTCTACGCCGACGCCCACGGGGCGCGGTGCGCCTGGCGGGCCGGGGAGGCCAACCAGCTGGGCTACACCCAGAGCGCCTGTGCGGGCGCGCCCTCCTCCGTCGCGTTCCCCGGATACACCCTGGTCTCGGAGGTGGGGTACGCGGTCACCCTCATCGTCGCGCTGGTCGGGGTGGCGTTCCTGCTCCAGCGGCTCCGGATCGAACGCTACCGGGCGATGTTCTTCGCGCTGTTCCCGTTCGTCATCTTCGGGGGCGCGCTCCGGGTCGTCGAGGACGTCAACGACGCCGTCTTCGCACAGTCCGACGGGGCGGTCCGGCTCATCGCCTACCCGCTGAACACGCTTCTCATCAGCCCGGTCATCTACTTCACCGTCTTCGTCGTTGCGGTGCTCGGCCTCGTCCTGGGGGTCTACCTCGACAGGGAGGGGTACGCCGACGGCTTCGAGACGCCGCTCGCGGCCGTCGGGACGACGGCGGCCACCGCCACCATCGGGATCCTCGCGTTCTTCGCACTGACGACCCCCGAGGTGTCGTTCTATCCGGCCATCCTGCTCGCGGTGGTCGCCGGGTCCGTCGTCGTGACCCTCCTCACCTGGGAGGGAATAGAGCGGTTCGCCCCCGAACTCAACGCGGGCACCGGGACGATCGGACTGCTGGTCATCCTCGGACAGGCCGTCGACGGGGTCGCGAACGTCGTCGGCCTCGACTGGACGGTCGAACTCGGCGCACCGGGACGGCTCAGCCCGAAACACCCCGTCAACGCGGCGGTCAGGGACTTCAGCCGGGCCGTCTTCCCGGCCGAGGTCACGAACGTCGTCGGTGTGACCTGGCCGTTCCTCCTGCTGAAGGTCGTCGCCGCCGTGTTCATCGTCTGGATATTCAACGAGGAGGTCTTCGAGGACTCGCCCCGCTTTGCGATCATGTTGCTTTTGGCCGCCCTGGCGGTCGGACTCGGCCCCGGGACCAGGGACGCGCTCCGGGCGACCTTCTGGGTCTGAGCCGGCCCCGGACGACCAGCCACCGCGGCCCGATCCGACAGACGCCGTCGGGGATCCGACCCGGCACGTCCACCCGCACCGCCCACTGTGGCGGGGTACACTTTGAAGGGGACCGCCGTACTGTGAGGGGACGTGTCGAGAACGCCGCGGGTCGGGCGGTGGACGCTCCTCGCCGTCGCGGCCGCCGCGATGGGCGTGGCCGGGACCTACCAGTTCGTCTGGTCGTCGATCCGGGTCCCGATCCGGACGGGGATCGGGATCCCGGAAGCGAGGCTGGGAACCGTCTTCACGCTGTTCATCGTCTTCCAGACCGTCTCGCAGTTCCCCGCCGGGTGGGTGCGCGACCGCTACGGGCCGCGGATCCCGATGCTCGGCGGGGCCGTCGCCCTCGCGTCCGGCTACGCGCTCGTGGCGTCGGCGGACGGCCTCCTCGCCGTCTACCTGGCCTACGTCGTCGGCGGGATTGGGGCCGGTATCGCCTACACCGTCGCGCTGAACACCGGCGTGAAGTGGTTCAACGAACGCCGGGGGTTCGCGACCGGCGTGGTCGGGATGGCCTACGGCGGCGTGAGCTTCCTCGTCATCCCGGCGGTCAGGGGCGGGATCCGGACCGAGTTCCGGCGGACCCTCCTGCTCATGGGCGCCGGCGCGGGCCTGGTCGCACTGGTCGCGGCCGTCGTCCTCCGGGACCCCGAACGGTCGGGATCGGACGCTGAAGATCCGGGAGGCGAGGACCCCGGGGAAGCTCCCGCCAGCGAGACCCCGGACGCCCACACCGGGAGCGAGAATCCGGAGACACGTTCCCCCGCCGGGAACCCGGACGCAGACGAGGATCCGACGACCTGGCGGGAGGCGGTCCGGACCTGGCAGTTCTGGCACCTCTACGTCGTCTTCGTCGTCGTCACCGGCGTCGGCCTGATGGTGGTCGGCAAGGTGGTCTCCTACGCCGGCGAACTCGGTCTGTCGGCGGCGACGGCGACCGCCGCGGCGTCCGTCGTGGCCGTCTCGGACGCCGGCGGGGTCGTCTCCGTCGGCGCGGTGTCGGACCGGGTCGGCCGGGAGCGTACCTCGGCCGCGACCCTGGTGCTGAGCGGCCTGGCGCTCGTCGCGTCCGTCGCCGCCGGCGACAGGGGGATCGGTCTCGCGTTCGTCGCCCTCGTCGGGGCGGTCGCCTTCTTCCGGAGCCCGGTGTTCGCGGTCTTCCCGAGCCTGGTGGGCGACTACTACGGCGAGGCGCGGTCCTCGGAGAACTACGCGGTGCTGTACACCGCGAAGCTCCCGGGCGGCGTCTTCGGCGGGACCGTCGCGAGCGGACTGGTCCTCACCCTGGGCTGGTCGCCGTCGTTCCTGCTGGGCGGAGCCCTGGTCGTGGTCGCCGGGCTCTCGCTCGTGGCGTTGCGGCCGCCCGACGTGTGATCCCTGCCGGTCGCCCCCGGCCGGGTGGGAAACGCCGAGCGTCAGTCGTTGCCCGGCGCCCGGACCCCGCTACGCGCGGCCCGTTCGAGGAACTCGTCGGGCAGGTCACCGACCTCGCCCAGCTGGACGTCCCAGAGGTTGGCGTAGAGGCCGTCCTCGTCCAGGAGCTCCTCGTGGGTGCCCGACTCGACGATCCGCCCGTCGTCCATCACGAGGATCTCGTCCGCGTCCCTCACCGTCGAGAGCCGGTGGGCGATGGCAAAGGTGGTGCGGTCCTCGATGAGGTCCTCCAGGCTGTTCTGGATGACCGCCTCCGTCTCGTTGTCGACGTGGCTGGTGGCCTCGTCGAGCACGAGGATCTCCGGGTCCCGGAGGATCGCCCGGGCCAGGGCGATCCGCTGGCGCTGGCCGCCCGACAGTTTGACGCCGCGCTCGCCGACCATCGTGTCGTAGCCGTCCGAGAGGTCGGCGACGAACTCGTGTGCGCCGGCGAGTTCGGCGGCCGCCCGCACCTCGTCCTCGTCGGCGTCGGGGAGGCCGTACGCGATGTTCTCGGTGACCGTGCCGTAGAACAGGTACGGCTCCTGGCTGACGTACCCGACCGACTCCCGGAGGCTCCGCAGCGAGACGTCCCGGACGTCGGTGCCGTCGACCCGGACCGCCCCTTCGTCGGGGTCGTAGAAGCGCAGGAGGAGCTTCATCGTCGTCGACTTGCCCGCGCCCGTCGGACCGACGAGGCCGACGTAGTCCCCGGGGTCGGCCTCGAAGGAGACGTCCTGCAGGACCTGATCGTCGGGCTCGCCCTCGGCGTCGCCGGGCTCCGCCCGGCTGCCAGAGGGACTGTGTCCCTCCCTGTCCTCGTAGGCGAACGAGACGTCGTCGAACGCGACGTGGCCGTCCGGGTCCTCCAGGACCGGCGCGTCGGGGTCGTCCTTCACACGGGACTCCATGTCCAGTAGGCCGACGATGCGCTCACCGGCGGCCTCGGCGTACTGGTAGCCGTTGATGATCTGACCCATCTGGCGCATCGGGTAGACGAACCGGCGGGTGTAGTTCAGGAAGAGGACGAGCGTCCCGGCCGTCCAGGCCCGGCCGCTGAACGTCGGTCCGGCGAAGAAGGAGTGTGGCGGCGACCCGACGACCAGCCACCACCCGCCGACGAAGAACACGGAGACGTAGCCCGCGGCCGTGATGGCCTGCAGGGTCGGGAAGTAGAGGATGCGGGTGGTGATGGCGTCCCACTGGGCGTCGAGGTAGCCCTCCGAGGCCTCCTCGACCCGCCCGGTCTCGAACTGCTCGGTTGCGAAGGCCTTGACCGTCTCGATGCCGCCGACGTTGTTCTCCAGGCGGCTGTTCAACTGGCCGACGCTGCTGCGGACCTCCTGGTACTTGGGGTGGATGACGTCGACGAACTTGTAGCTGACATACCCGAGCGCGGGGATGATAAGCACCGGGAACATCGCCAGCCGCCAGTTGATCCACAGCATGACCGCGCCCATCCCGCCGACCCGGACGAGGATGACGATGAGGTTGTTGAGGTTGGTCGTCAGGAACTCCTCTAGCTGGTTGACGTCGTTGTTCAGGACGCTCATCACCTCGCCGGTCTGCTTGTTGTCGAAGAAGTCCGTCTCCCGGCGCTGCATCGCGTCGTACGTGTCGACCCGGACCTCGTGCTGGAAGTGCTGGGAGAAGCTGTTCCACATGTAGCTGTTGAACCACCCCAACACGGAGTTCAGGGCGTAGGCCCCGACGATGAGGCCGCCGACCAGCAGGAATTGTTCGCTCTGCTCGGCCGGGAGCCACGATCGGGGAACCACCCACAGCGAGAACCCCTGCGTGTCGAAGAACAGCGAGTCGATGGCGATGGCCAGGACCAGCGACGGGACGAGTTCCATCGTCATCCGGAGCACGGAGGCGCTGGCACCCATCACGAACTGCGGGGCCTGGGCCCGCCCGTAGTCGCGGAACAGCCGCCAGATGGCGTTCCCCTCTTCTTTCCGGATGTCGGCGAACTCGTCGTCCTCGTCCGCCCCTGCGCCGCTCATGGTACTAACAACACTGTCAGCCATAAATATCCTCGGGAACCGGACAGGGGTCCGCAGTCCCCGGATCCTCCCGGGGTGCCCGATTCGGACCTTCGACCCCGGTCCCTCGCGCGTGGACCGGACGGGGACTCCGCGGTCACACGGGGTAAGACGACCGCGATCCGGACCGGATCCGACCCGCTAGACCGCCGGAAGCGACCCCCGACGGGGGTGAAGCCCATGGATCGGTGGGATGCCGAACCCGTTCGGCAGTCGGACCCCTCCGGGAGGGAAGGGCTTTTTACCCTGGCTAACAGTGTTGTCAGTATGTCCGGGGACCCGGCGGGGCAGAGCGCGGACGGGACGGCCGACGGCTCCGCCGAGACCGATCCGGACGTGAGCGATTCCGCCGGCGTGGACCCGGACGCCGGCGATTCGGCCGCCGACCCGGACGCCGCCCCGCCCGAGGAGTCCGGGGTCGACGCGGAGATCCGCGAGGAGATAACGCGGGCCACCTACCGCGCCCTGTGCGAACACGGCTACGCGAACCTCTCGATGCAGGACGTCGCCGACGAGTTCGACAAGAGCAGGTCCCTGCTGTACTACCACTACGACAGCCGCGAGGACCTCCTGATGGCGTTCATCGACGACCTGGTGGGGTGGATCGGCGCCCGCCTGGAGGAGACGGAGACGGAGGACCCGCGGGCCCGCCTGCTGGAGTACATCGACAGGCTCACCATCGAACCGGGCGACGAGCGCCACCGCAACTTCATCGTCGCGCTGTTCGAGTTGCGGATCCAGGCTGTCCACAACGACGCCTTCCGGGGGAAACTGGCCGAGCACTACCGCGGGAACGTCGAGGCCGCCGCCCGGATAATCGAGGACGGCGTCGAGGCCGGCGTCTTCCGGCCGGTCGACCCCCACGACACCGCCGAGACGATGTACATGGCCATCGAGGGATCCCGGATGTACCAGGTCGTCCTGGGGGCCGAGGGCGCGTCGACCCGGATGCGGGAGGCGCTGGTCGCCTACGTCGTCTCGGACCTGGTGGACGTGCCGGGCCTCCTCGACGACGAGTTCGGCGAGGAGTAGCCACGACCAGGGGAACCATCTCCCCGGCCCGGCCGGGAACCACTGCCCATCCACGGGGGATCGCCACCCCGGCACGGCCGGGGACTGCCGCCCTGTCCACGGGGGTTCGCGCCCGGCCCGGTACCGCCTGGTCCGCACTCGATACCTGGAATACCAGGCAAAAACTCCATTACCTTTATAAATTCGGGCCAGTTACCGGGGATCCACATGGACGACATCGACAGGCGGGTCGTCGAGAAGCGGATCGGCGTCTCTCCCGCCGCCGTGAGGTCCTTCGCGACGGGCATCGCCGCCGCCGACGGCAGGATCCCCGGGACGGAGTTCGACGAACGGTACGCGTCGCGGGACGCGCGGGTCCGGACGGTCGAGGCCCACGCGAGCGACCTGCTCTCCGCCCTGACCGACCGGGAGGTCATCGGTTCCCCCTCAGTCGAGGCGTTCGACCTCGACTCCCGGACGGTCGCCCCGTCGCTCCCGGCGGCGGCCCCGGTCGACGCCTGGAACGCCGTCGCGTACACCGACCCCGAGAGCGGGCGGTGGACGGACCACCTGATGCTCTCGAAGTCCACCGCCGCCCACGACCTGACCCTCCACCTCCGACCCCGCTGCTCCGAGGCCTACGCCGTCGTCGACCCCCGCGGAGCGGACGGCGAGTTCGCCCTCGACGCGTCCCACCCGGGCGAGACCCGGAACCATGGGCAGGGATCGGACGGGGCGGACCCGCGCGTCTTCCCGGTGCTGTACGACGCGACGTACGTCGACTGCGCCGGCCGCGACGGCCGGCGAGACCCCGCGATGACGGAGGCACATGGTCCCGTCGTCAACTGCTGAGACCCCGACCGAGACGCTCCGCCGCGAGGTGCTCTCGGTCGCCGGGCGGGTCGCCCTCGGCCCCCACCGCCCGGTCGCGGACGACGAGTTCTGACGCCAGGAGACCCCGGCGTGACCCGTGAACCACCAGATTCTGACGCCAGGAGACCCCGGCGTGACCCGCGGGCCGCCGGTCCGACCGGGATCCGAACATCATCGGGGCAACCGACTCCGGCGAACCGGACCGATCCGGCGCACCGACGCCCCGACCGACCGGCCGGTCCGGCGGTTCGACGCCAGCGACCTCCCGCCGCCGGAGCCCTGAAGGGGACCCTCGAACGACTGGCCGGGATGGACGACGAGGCGGTTCTCGTCCAGGTGAACGACGGGGCCCCTCAGCACCTCTCCCCTCGACTGGACGAGCGGGGGTACCAGTACGGGACGGTGGAAACCGACGAGGGCGTCGTGACCGCGACGGCGAGGTCGTCGCGCGGACCCGGGAGATCCGTACGAGACGGTGGAGACAGACGGGGGCGTCGTGACGGCCATCTGGCGGGAGTAGACCTGGCCAACCGGGCTCACCGGACCCGCTCGTCCAGCGTCTCGAAGGCCTCTGTGACCTCCTTGAACTCCTCCTCGCTCCCGCCCCTGTCGGGATGGACCTCCTTGACCTTCTCGCGGTAGGCCTCCCGGATCGCTTCGGAGTCGCTCCCCGGTTCCAGGTCGAGCCGGCGGTACGCCTCCTCGGTGGTCGGACCGCTGGGCTGGGCCGCACCCGGCGCGTAGCCTCCGGGACCGTACTCGGCGTTCCCGGCTCGACCGCGGCCCGCTCCGGGTCCGAACCGTGGGTCGGCCGTCCCGGACGCCCGCTGGCCGGTTCCACGTGCCGTCCGTCGCCGGCCCTCGCCGGGTGCGGCCCGTGCCCGGGTACGGCGCCGACGTCCGTCGCCCGTGGCGGTTCGTCGCCCCTCCCCGGGAGCGGTTCGCCGGTTCGCCTCACCGGCGGCGTCCTCGGCCCGTCGCGCACGACGGCGGACGCGGGCCGCCAGGCGCCCGGTCCCCTGGTACCAGATCAGGTAGCCGGCACCGCCGAACGGGAGCGCCACGAGGAACAGGAACGGCTCGTAGGCGATGGCCAGCAGGGTCATGACGACGGCCACCCCCGAGAGGACGCCGCCGACGCCGACCAGCAGGGGGGATCGCGACACGGTCCCGCTAGGGACCGGGGGAGTGTAAACCCCTCGGGGGCGGTCAGTTTCGATCCGCTAAGCGGTGGATCCGCCGGAGGGTCACGTCCGGTCCGCCAGCCGACGGACCCGCTCGACCGAGTCCGCGTTGGAGGGGTCCTTGTCGTGCCGGACGCCGACGAACCGCGGGAAGCGGAGCGCGAACCCGGAGGCGTAGGTCGGTGACTCCTGTATCTCCTCGTAGCCGACCTCGAAGACGACGGCGGGATCGAGGTCCAGGTCCCGGCCGTCCTCGCTCCTGACGTGTGGCTCGACGAGGTCGGTCAACTCGGATAGTCTCTCGTCCGTGATCCCCGTCGCGACGTTGCCGACGGGTTCGAAGCCCCCGTCGGTCCGGGCCGAAACCTGGAAGGTCCCGACCAGGTTCGCCCGCCGGCCCTCCCCCCACTCGGCACCGGTGACGACCAGGTCCAGCGTCTCGACGTCGGGCTTGCGCTTGAGCCAGTTCTTCCCCCGCCGCCCGGGAGTGTAGGCCGCCGCCGGGTTCTTCAGCAAGATTCCCTCGTGACCGGCCGCCAGGGCCTCCCGTTCGATCCGTTCTATCTCGTCGGCGTCGTCGGTGACCCACAGGTCGGCGACGCCGGTCGAGAGCAGTTCCGAGAGCCGGTCGTACCGCTCGGCGAGGGGTGCCGACAGGAGGTCCTCGCCAGGGTCGGGCTCCGTCCGACTGGCTCCCGAGTCCGCCTCGGACTCGGGAACGCCGACGTGGAGGCAGTCGAAAACGTAGACCGTCACCGAGACGTCCTCCCGGGCCCGCTCGACGTCGTGCTTCCGGCGGAACCGCCGCAGGACTTCCTGGAAGGGGAGGGGATCGCCGTCCCCGTCGACGGCGACCACCTCGCCGTCGAGGATCGCGGGGACCCCGAGGTGCCGGTCCGCGAATTCGACGACCTCGGGGAGCGCGTCGGTCACGTTCACCATGTTCCGGGAGAAGACGTCGGTCGTCTCGCCGTCGTGGTGGATCTGGACCCGTGCGCCGTCGAACTTGTGCTGGACGGCGGCCTCGTCCCACTCGTCCAGGGCCTCGGTGACAGTGCCGGCCTGGGCGAGCATCGCCTGGACGGGCCGGCCCACCGAGAGCCCCATTTCCTCCAGTGCGTCGACCCCCTCGTCGCGGGCCGCCTCGGCCACCCGGCCGTAGTCGTTGGTCACCTGGAGGGCGCGCTCGACGGCCTCGACCGGGACGTCGAACGCCGCCGCGACGGCGTCCCGGACGGTGCCCGGGCCGACGCCGATGCGCATCTCCGAGAGCGCCAGCCGTGCGACGTACCGGGCCTCGTCGGGGTCGGCGCGGTTGAACAGGCCGAACAGGACGTCGACCTTGGTCCCCTGGCTCCCCGACCCCTCGGCCGCGGCCAGGCGCTCGAACTCCCGGAACACCTCCCGGACGGTGCGACCGTCCGCGTCCCCGCCGCCCGCGAACGCCCCCAGGCCGCGCTGCCCCGCGAAGTCGTAGCTCGCGGCCACCTCCCCGACCTCGCCGACCTCCGCAACCCGCCGCTCGACGTCGTCGGCCGACACGTTGGGCCCGGCCGCGCGGGCGATCGCTTCGTAGCAGTAGCTGGGACCGACTTCCAGTTTCGTCGAGTCCCAGGCCGGGAACACCCGTCCCTGGACGAACCGCGCGAGGATCCCCAGGTCGTCGCCGGCCGCCGAGAACAGGTCCGCGACCAGTTCGACGACCTCGGTGTCCGCCGAGGCGGCCTCGACCTCCCGGGCCCGGCGGGCGAACTCCGCGAACTCCATGGGTTAGGTTGCCGGTCCCCCCTGTTAAGCCGACCGGATCGCCGGCCGATGTCTTATCACTGAGCTCTCTATTCTATATAAGGTTTATAATCTTTGGGTACCAAGAGTAACCATGGGAATTGACGGTACGAGTGACGATCGGGACGAGGGGAAAGCCGGGACTACCGGGTCGACGGTCCGGATACCCGTCCCGGCCAAGAACGGCGACCTCTACCGCCACTCGGTCACGGACGACCTCCTCTCCTTTCTGCTCGATCGACCGTTCGACGAGTACACGATCCGAAAGCTCGCCTCGGTGTTGGGAACGACCCACCGCACCGTCGGGACGACCGTCGACATCCTCGAAGACAACGACCTGGTAGTGGTGACGCCCGAGGGCAACAAGAAACTCGTCAGCATCAACCGCGACCGCGTCGACACCCCCGAAGACGACGTACTCCGGATCCCGCAGTCCGAGTTCCAGCCCCCCGTTCGGGAGGCCGTGGACGCCATCGTCGAGGAACTGGAAGACGTTCTGGGCGTTCTCGTGTTCGGGAGCGTCGCCCGCGGCGAGGCCGACCGCCGGAGCGACGTCGACCTCTGGGTGCTCGTCCGGGAGGACAGGATGCGGAACCAGCGACGGACAAACGAGGTGGCGACGGAACTCGGGGAGACGAAAATCGCGGGTGACCGCTACGACTTCCACGTCGTCGTCGAGACGCCCGGGTCGGTTCCCGCACACACCGAGGACATCGCCGACATCGTCACCGAGGGGATTCCCGTCCACCGCACCGAGGAGTTCGAGCAGTTCCGCTCGCTCATGGAGGGAATGGTCGATGAGCGGTAGCGATCCGGCCGGCCTCGTCGAGGCCGTCGGGGAGGCGCCAGTCGCGTCGACCGAGCCGGTAGCCGACCTCGAACAGGAGACGGCTCCCGCGCCGGTGGAGGACCTTGTAGGCCACCATCGGCGCGACGAAGGGCGCCCCCGCCTGCCAGAACGCGGCCGTCCCTACCCCGGAGAGGTGCGAGGTCGCCGGGGCGACCACCGACAGGGATTCCGGGCACTGCCGGCCGGAAACCGCGGTCGCCGGGCGGAGGAGACGGCCGGTCAGTCCGGGGCGTACTCCTCGTGGATCCGGTCCATCCGGGCGGCCATCACGAAGTCGGCCTGGTGGAGGCCGTCTATCTTGTGGGTCCACATCTCGATGCGGACCTCGCCCCACTGGAGGTGGATGTCGGGGTGGTGCCACTCCTCCTCGGCGAGTTCGCCGACCTCGTAGGTGAACTCCAGGGCGTCCCGGAAGTCCTCGAACTCGTAGGTCCCCTCCAGGTGGTGGTCGTCGACGACCGTCCAGACGTCGCCGTCGAGTTCCTCGAGGTAGTCGGCGTACTGGTCGCCGGTGAGCGGTTCGTCCCCGGAGGTGCAGGCCTCGCACTCCCGGTCGGCAAGGGGGGTCGCCATGTCAGAACATGGGGCGTCTGGACGGATGAATCTTCGCGACACGGATCCGGGAAGGGCGGTGAGGCCACTCCCGGAAGCGGATCGAACGGCACCGCTCGTCTGGGCCGCCAACAGTTATGGGACATGGGGTCGATGGGGTTCCCATGGTCACGTTTCTCTCCGGCGGCACGGGTACCCCGAAGCTCCTGGACGGGGCGGCAGCCGCCTTCTCCCCCGACGAGACGACGGTTATCGCCAACACGGGCGACGACGTCGAGGTCGGCGGCCTGCTGGTCTGTCCGGACGTCGATACCATCCTCTACCAGGGCGGCGGGATCCTCGACCGGTCGACGTGGTGGGGCATCGACGGCGACACGAGCCGGACCCACGACGCGCTGGGGAACATCGCCGACGCCGCCGGCCTGGAGGGCGGCCCGGAGTACCTCGACGACGAGTACCAGACCGCCGGCCGACGGATCGCGGCCTGGCGGCGCTTCTCGGGCGTCGGCGAGTTCATGCTGATCGGTGACCGTGACCGGGCGTTTCACATCACGCGGACCTCGCTGCTGGACCAGGGATACACCCTGAGCGAGGTGGTCGGGATACTCACCGACGGCCTGGGACTGACCATCGACCTGTTGCCGATGAGCGACGACCCCGTGGCGACGCTGGTCCACACCCCCGAGGGCGTGATGCACTTCCAGGAGTTCTGGGTGGCCCACGAGGGCGAGCCAATCGTCGAGGACGTGGAGTTCCGGGGCGCGTCGATGGCCGAACCGGCCCCCGGCGTCCTGGACGCGCTGGACGACCGCGTGGTGATCGGTCCCTCGAACCCGGTCGCCGGCATCGGGCCGATGCTCGCCCTGGAGGGGTTCGCGGACGCCCTCTACGAGACCGAGGTGGTGGTGGTCTCGCCGTTCGTCGAGGACGAGGCGTTCTCGGGGCCGGCCGTGAAGCTGATGGAGGCGGTCGGCGCCGAACCCGGGTCGGCCGGCCTCCCGCGGGCCTACCCCTTCGCCGACGCGTTCGTGGTCGACCGGGACGACGGCACCGAGTTCGACGCCCCCACGGTCAGGACCGACATCACCATCGACGACCGCGAGGACGCCGCCAGGGTCGTCGAGGCAGTCGAGGGGGCGCTGGACCGTCTCTGAGATGGTCGACAACGCAGTGGGGTTCACACCGCGCGTCGCGCTGGCGTCGCTCAGCGGTGCCTCCGACGCGGCCTGGGCACGGGGCGGCGCGCGCCACGTCGGCGCGGCCTTCCTCGGAGGGATCGCGCTCGACGAACCGACGCGGTCGGCGGCCCGCCGGATGGTCGAGCGCGGACGCGAGGAGTTCCTCCCGCCCGACCCGTTCGCGTTCGTCGCGGACCAGCTAGCGGCCCTCGCGGACGTCCCGGTCCGGGCGGGGTTCAACGTCCGCGCGAGCGGCCCGGACCCGGTCGAGCGGGCCGCACGGATCTGTCGGGACCACGACGCAGTCCTGGAGGTCAACGCCCACTGTCGCCAGGACGAGATGTGCGCGGCCGGGGCCGGCGAGTCCCTCCTGCGGGATCCCGACCGCCTGTGTGCGCAGGTCCGGGCCGCCGGAACCGGCGCGACGGTCAGCGTGAAGGTCAGGACCGAAGTCGACGGGGTCGACCTCCCCGCGCTGTCGGCCCGCCTCGGCGACGCGGGGGCGGACCTGGTCCACGTCGACGCGATGGACTCGGAACCGGTCGTCGGCGAGGTTGTCGCGGCGACCGACGCCGCCGTCATAGCGAACAACGGCGTCCGCGACCACGCGACCGTCCGGGAGTACCTGGAGTACGGCGCCGACGCCGTCTCCGTCGGGCGGCCGAGCGACGACCCCGAGGTCCTCCGGCGGGTGCGGGCCGCCACCGAGGAGTGGTTCGCCCGTAAGGCGGCGGATCCCTCCCCCTGACGGATCGCCCACCCCTCCCCCTGACGGATCGTCCACCCGTCCCCCTGAGGGATCCGCCCGGTCGAGTAACGGGGAAGCGCACCCGGAGCAGGCGGTGAGATCGGCGACGGCGACGACTGGTCGCCGACGGGGGAGGCGGGCCAACTAAGTTCCCGGCGGCCGTCATGTCTGGCATGCGATCGACCGCTGGCAACGCCGAACTCGCGCTGTTGCTGGAGGTGGCCTCGACCCCGAAACCGGGGAACGTCGACCGGCACCGCGAGTACCCGGACCTCCGGTTCGAGCACTTCCTGGCCGGCGCCGTCGGGGCGAGGGAGGGCCTGGCCGCCGCGACCGACGCCTCGGTCGGCCTCGGCGAGGCGTTCCGGCGGGCCGTCGAGGGGATGGCCGACCAGCGCGGGGGCAACACCCAGTTCGGGGCCGTACTGTTGCTGGTGCCCCTCGTACGGGCCGCGGCCACCGACGAGTGCTCCCCCGCAGCGGCGACCAGGATGGTCGAGGAGACCACCGTCGAGGACGCCGCGAACTTCTACCGCGCCTTCGAGTACGTCGACGTGGCGGTCCGGGACCCGCCCGAGGGGATGGAACCGCTCGACGTTCGGCGGGGGGCCGACGCCGTCGAGCACCTCCGCGACCGGTCGATCACCCTGGCCGAGGTCATGGAACTCGCCGCCGGGCGGGACGGCGTCGCCGCCGAGTGGACCGGCGGCTTCGAGCGGACCTTCCGGGCGGGGACGGTCATCGCGGACGGCGAGGGGCCCGTCCCCGACCGGGCGGCCGAGACCTACCTCTGGTTGCTCTCCCGGGAACCGGACACGTTCGTGGCGACCAACCACGGCCAGCGGGTCGCCCACAGCGTGATGGTCCGCGCCCAGGAGGCCCGCGAGGGCGGCCCGGACCTGGTCGAGGCCTTCGCCGAGTCCCTGGTCGAGGACGGGATCAACCCGGGGACGACCGCCGACGTCACGGCCGGCGGCCTGTTCGTCGCCCTCGAACGCGACGGGATCGACGTATGAGCGGCGAGGGAGGGCGCGACCGGGCGGCGGGCGAGTATCCCGAGCGATCCGACGGGGGCGACCACGCCCGGAGGTCGGACGGGGGCGCCCCGACCGAGGGTGGCGACCCGGTAGGGTCGACCGACGGGCAAGGGGTCGGCTGGCCGGTCGAACTGTGCGGAGTCACCGAGTCGGTGGTCGCCACCCTCGGCCCGAACGGCGAGTGGAACCTCGCGGCGCTGGGCCTCCAGGGCCCCGACGACGGCGAGGGGCCGGTCACCGCCCGGACCTGGGGGCGGACCCGAACCCGTCGGAACTTCGAGCGAGAGGGGGAGGGCGTCGTCCAGTTCGTCCGCGATCCCGTGCTGTTCGTCGACGCCGCCCTGGGGATCGTCGAGCGGTCCGACCCGGTCGACGACGCGGCCCACGCCTGGGTGCGGGTCGCCACGGACCGGATCGACGCCGGGGAGTCCGGCGGCACCGGGTGGGTCGACTGGCGGCTGACCCCCACCCGGCGGGCGGTCGTCCGGCGCGTCATCCCGACCACCCGGCGGGCCCACGCCGCCGTGGTGGAGGCCACCGTCGCGGCCTCCCGCCTGGACGTCGACGCCTACGACGAGTCCGAACTCCTCGACCGACTCGAACACCTGGCGGACGTCGTGGACCGGTGTGGCGACGACCAAGAGCGGGCGGCCTTCGAGAGCGTCGGCGAGCACGTCGGCTGGACCGACCGGTGATCCGCTCGCCGGATCCGGGCGCGAGCGGCGACGGAGGGAGGAGTCAGCCAGTCCAGCTCAGGAAGATCGCACCCACCTGACCGGGGTCGGGGTCGGTCCGGACCTCGACGGTCTCGACCCACTTGACCCACTGGAATCCCCGGCGGCCTGGGGCGACGAGTCTCGCCGGGAAGCCGTGGCCGTGCGAGAGGTCCTCGCCGCCGACGCGGGTGGCGAGGAGCGCGTCCTCGGCCTCCTCGACGGGCAGATTCCACCGGTAGCCGGTCACCGACCGGAAGGAGACGTACCGCGCGTCGCCGTCCGGGTCGGCGCGGTCGAGCAGTCGGCCGACGCGAACGCCCTCCCACTCCTGGCGGGCGTACCACCCGCTCGTGCAGTCCAGCGTCGCCGTCTCCCGGTCCTCGAACTCGGCGACGACGTCGTAGCCGGCGGTGATCGGTTCCCCCACAGCGCCGACGACCGACAGGGACCACTCTCCCGGATCCACGGGGTCGGGGTCGTCGGCCATCCACATCGTCACCGGGTAGGCGTTGCCGGCGAACGAGCCCCGCTCGCGGGACCCGGTGAACCGCCGGTCGGCGCCGACCAGGTCCAGGGCGCGGTTCGCCCCGCGCTGGAGCCACCAGGCCCCGACCCCGAACCCGGCCAGCGCCAGGTACGACAGCGCGGTCCGGCGTCCCTCGACGTCCGTCCGTTCGGGGAGGCGAAAGCGATGGCGGAGGTGCCAGACCAGCAGGGGCACCACCAGCAGTCCCAGCAGGACGTGGAGGTTCAGCAGGTTCCAGTAGGCCAAATCGAGGTCGAACCCGGACGCCCACGCCGCCCCGCTGGCGAGGGCGCCCACGGCCACCGTCGCGAGCGCCACCGAGACGACCGTCGCCCTGGTCCACTCGGCGTCGGTCACCCGGCGGTAGACGCGGCGGAACTTCCACACGAGGAGGACGACCAGCGTCAGGCCGCCGGCCCCGTGCAGCCAGAAGACCCACCAGTCCCCCGGCCGCCCGGAGACGAGGCTCACCAGTCCCGTCCCCACCGAGAGGACGACCACCCCCAGGATCGTCCAGTCGGTCAACCGCGGCGGCAGTTCGACGTCCACACCCCCGGATCGGGGACGGATCTACAAGAGGGTTGTCGAGGGGGAAGGCGTGGGCCACGGAGACCCCGCTCGTGCGCCGCCGGACCACGAGTGGCGATCCCTTTTCCTCCCGGGAACGATAGACCGGGCCATGGCTGGTGGGGACGACGGGGTTGCGGACGGTAGCCGAATGCCCGACCGCGATCCCGGGCGTCGCCGGTTCCTGGGGGTCGTCGGCGCTACGGTCGTCGCCGGGATCGCCGGCTGTGCCGGTGGGGACGAGGGGGCCGGGACGACCGACGGGTCGGGATCGACCGACGGCGGACCGGGGGAGGGAGGGACGACCGGCGATCCGGAGGACACGGCAGGAACCGACGCGGAACCGACGGCCGGCGGCACAGGGGGGACCGAAACCCATCCGGGGACGAACGCCGAGGACACCGACGAGGGAGGCGGGACGGACGAGACCACGACGGGGAACGACGGCGGCGGGACCGCGGCCGACCCCGACGACCTGGACCTCCGGGAGGCCAACGTCACTGGCGTCGAGTTCGAACCCCAGGACGGTGCGTACCGCTTCTCGGTAACGCTCTACCACGACGACGACGGCGAGGACGGCTACGCGAACTGGTGGCAGGTCGAGACCCTCGCCGGCGAGCGACTGGGACGGCGGGACCTGCTCCACGCCCACGGCACCCGGGAGTTCACGCGCTCGGAAACCGTGGAGGTTCCAGACGGGGAGACGGTCGTGGCCGTCCGGGGCCACGACCAGACCCACGGCTACGGCGGTCAGGCCGCCGTCCTCGCCCCACGTCGACCGGCGGGTGCTGGCCGCCGGATCACTCCTCGACCGGCGGGTCGCGGATCCGGACGGCGTTCCCCGGGACGGGCACCAGCGAGTCCCCGTCGGCGGGGGCGTCGAGGACGAGGAGGTTGTCGTCGTCCCACCGGAGGACCTGTTCGGTGACCACCCCGACGAGGCGGTCCACCATCTCCGAGCGGTCGCGGGCCGCCAGCAGGCGGTCGGCGTCCCGGAGGTAGACGACCAGTCGCTCGTCGCCCGAGTGGCCGAAGAGTTCGACGGCGTTCTCCCGGGTCCGCATCGCGTCGGCGTCCAGCAGGTCGCCCGGGCCGGCGACCCGGTACTTCAGCCGGGGCGGATCCTCGGCGTCGTCGACGAGCGCACCGAAGTACGACCGCGCGACGGCGTCGGCGGCGGCCGTCGACTCCCCGCCCGCCGCCGGCGGGAGTTCGACGACCATCGTGTCCCGGTCGATCCCCGGGAGGTCCGGAGCCTCGTCCGCCAGGTCCGCCGGCGCGAACTCCTCGGTCCGGTAGTCCCGGGCGGGCGCGAACTCCCCTTCCAGCACCCGTGCGAGGACGTCGAACGTCAACTCGTCGCCCCCGGACCGGCGGACGGCGGTCAGCGCCTCGTGGACCACGTCCTCGACGTCGGCGCCGGTGAATCCCTCCATGCCGGCGACGAGGTCGTCCTCGAACCGCGCCAGGAGGTCGGCGTCGAACTCGCCCTCCACGAACCGGGTCAGGGTCGGGCCCAGTCCCTTCGGGGGACTGGCGCGGGCGTGGATCCCCTCCAGGTAGTGGTGCAGGACGGCCAGGCGTGCCCGCTCGCCGGGTCGCTCGAACTGGATCGGTCGGCTCCCGAGGCGGCCGGGCCGGCGCAGGGCGGGGTCGACGACGTGCGAGAGGTTCGTCGAGGCGACGACCTTCAGCGGCCGGTCGTCCGTCTCGCGCTTGGCCTCGACGCCGTCGAGCAACACCAGCAACTGGGCGACGATCTGGGCGCTGTAGTCCTCGGTCGCCTCCCCGCGGGCCCGGGCGATGGCGTCGAGTTCGTCGATGTACAGCACCGGTGTCTCCCCTTCACGGGCCTCCTCGAACTTCCGGCGGAGGTGTCGCTCGGACTCGCCGACCCACTTGCTCAGTATTTCCGGGCCGGAGATGGTGACGGGGATGGTCCCGAACCGCTCCTGGCAGACCTCCATGACGAGTTCGGTCTTCCCGGTGCCGGGCGGGCCCTCCAGGACGATCCCGGTTCCCTCGGCCAGCCCCCAGTCGGCGTTCGAGGCCGACAGGAACCGGGTGAGCCGGCGCTTCTCGGGGTCGAGGCCGGCGACGCGCTTCGCTCCGACGGGGCGGTAGCGGCCACCGTCGCCCACCTCGGCGAGCGCCGACGCCGGGAACCCCATCGATCCGCCCCCACGCGCCCCGACGTCGACCGCCCCGGGGAACTCCAGGACGAGTTCGACCCCCGCGTCGGTCCCGGTGAGGGTGCGGGTCCCCTCGCCGGCGTCGTGGACCCCGGTGATCGGCACGGCGTAGCGGTGACGGGCCTCGACGGTCGGAGGGTCCGCCCGGAACCGCGGGAAGTACCGGACCGTCTCTTCGACCCCGTCGGGGTCCAGCAGGAACGTCCTGTCCGCCGGGTCCCCGTCCCCCGCCCGCACGTACTCGTGGCGGGGGAGCCAGTCCCCCGCGGCGCCCCGGAGTCCGATCCCGACGGGCGCTTCGTCCTCGGGCGTTTCCGATTCGCCATCGTCGGATCCGTCCGACTCGCCGTCGTCCAGTCCCTCGACGACCTCCTCGAACCACCGGGCGTCGACCGCCTCGCTCATGGTACCCCTCCCCGCATGTCGGCGGTCCGTTCCATCGTGGGGACGGACGGGTCGGCCACCCCTTCACCGTTCCGGGGTGGTCGGAGGTCCCCGGGGGTCGACCGACGTTCGCGGACGGGAGTGGGGTGAACTCGGATCACCGTCCGTCCACCTCCCCTCGGTCGTCGTCGCCGTCGTCGCTCCCGTCCCCGGTCCCGAAGCCGCCGTACAGTTCCTCGATGGCCGTCCACGCCGAGACGAGTCCCCAGCAGGTACCCGACTCCTCGACGCCCGGGGCGAGGCGGGGGACGAGCAGTCCGGCGTCGACGTTCGGGACCACCTCGGCCCAGGAGTCGACCAGTTCGGCGAGCATGACCGCCCGCCGGCGGCCCCGGAACAGCAGGCGGGGCGGGACCACGACGCCCACGTAGGACACCATGTCCGCCACCCGTTCGTACTCCGAGAGGGTGCCCCGGATCGCACGGAAGTTGTGGGCACCCTCGCCGATGCCCGTCTCCACCTCCAGGACCAGGTCGTGGCTGTGCAGCGACCCGAGGCCGCCGACGAACGTCTTGACGGCCCCCCAGTCGGGGGCCTCGGCGACGTAGACGTCGGCCGTCGGGCCGTCGGGGCCGACGTCGGGCGACCACTCGGTGGCGACGGTTATCGAACCGCCGGGGTCGAACAGTTCCTCGCTGTGGTACTCCCGGAGGCTCTCGTGGTCCTCGCCCCGCCGGCGGTAGAGTCGCTGGACCAGGCCCTCGACGACCGCGGCCTTCCAGAGGTAGTGCTCGTCGCTCTCCTCGCCCGAGGGGCGGACCCGGGTGGCGGCGACGCGCCGCCAGTCGTCCTGGCGGAGCACCCGCTCCTGGAGGGTCTCGAACGCCACGACGCGTTCCGGGACCGCGTCGGTCAGGAACCCCTCGCGGTGCTCGGTGCCGCGGTCGAAGCCGAAGTACCGGCCGACCGTCCCGAAGAACGGGTCGGGGTCGGTCTCCGTTGGGTCCGCGAGGACGACCGGGGGGGATCCGGCCCGGTCAAGGGCCGGCGCATCGGCGTCCGAGGTTGCCGGGTCGGACCCGCGGTCGGGGTCGTACGCCTCGCCCGCGATGGCCGCGACCAGGCGGTCGAAGAAGTCGGCGTGCCGGAGCGGGTCCTCCCACTCGTCGGGAACGTTGACCACGAGGTAGCCGAGTTCGCCGGCGTACAGCGTCTCCGCGACCTCGCGGAGTCGCGGGACCACGTCGACGCCCTCGCGTTCGATCACGGGTCGGCCGTTCCTGACCTCCCGCTCCCAGCCCTCGTCGCGCAGGTCCAGCGTGACGACCGACCGCGATATTTCCGGAACTTGGGGCTCGTTGGCGACGAACGCCACCCGCTCGGCCGTCGGCTCCTCGCCGACCATCTCCGTGTAGGCGTCCCGGAGGAGCGCCTGGAGGAAGGAGAGCGACGGCACCTCGGGGGGGTCGCGGTGGACCACGACCATCGGGCGCCGGGAGGTGTACGGCGACCCGCCCTCCCAGTCGAACAGCGGCCCGGGTTCCGGACGGATCTCGATGTCGTCCGACGGCGACTCGCCGAGCGGCGACTCCGGCCGGCCGCCGCGGTCCGCGAGGGGAGTGAACCGGTCGGTGACCGGGAGCGCGACCCACTCGGCCTCCATGGGGTCGGCGACGAACGCGCCCGCGCCGCCGCGCTCGCGTTCCTCGAACTCCACCTGTTCGGAGAGGCGCGGTTCGCGCCGCGTCCCGGACAGACCGGAGACGGTGGCGGCCGTCGGCGCGTCGACCCGGTCGTCCACTGCGGGGGCGAGCGTCCGGGCGACGGACTCGTCGCGCCGGGTCGCCTCCAGTTGCGGGGCGACCCGTAGCGACGGCGTCTCCGTCGCCGCCTCCGCGTCGGGTTCGGGTGTCACCCGCTCCGTGACCGCGTCCTCCCGGGTCCGGGTCGGGCCGAGGTCCTCGACGCTCCCGATGGTCGTCTCCACGTCGACCGCCACCCCCTCCACGTCCGCTGTTCCCTCGCTGCGCTCGGTGGCGAACTCGCGCTCGCCCGACCGCTCCGTCTCCCGGTCCTGGGACTCCCGGCGCTTGCGATCCCTGGTCATCGACGCGACTCACCCCGGCCGCGATCCCTGGTCATCGGTTCCGGTCACCCCGTCGGTGGTCGTCGGTCATCCTCTCTCCTCCGTCAGTCGTCGGTGAGGATCCCCTCCGATCGGAGGACGTCCTCGATGGCGGACTTCCGGTCGCCGTAGCTCCCCTCGTCGAGCGGGGTGAACACGGGGACGGTCCGGTCCAGCCGGAGGGGACTGTTGAACGCGACCGGGGCGAACTCCCGCTCCTCGACGGGGTCCAGCGCCTCGTCGCCGAAGCCCGCGATGGTCGCGACCCAGCGGTTGACCTCGGCGTCGAAGTCGGCACCGCCGGCCCAGCTCTCGTAGAGCGCCCGCTCGGACGGGGCCAGCGGGTCGTCCCCGTCGCCCAGCGAGAGGTCGAACACGCCCCGCAGGCCGAGGAGGGCGACGAACGCGTCGTAGTAGGTCCAGTTGAACACCCGTTCCTCGCCCCGCGACCCGCCGTCGCGCAGGCCCAGGGCCTCCAGGCGGTCGGCCAGGTCCTCGGCCAGCACCTGTTCGGCCACCTCCCAGAGGACGTTCGCGTTGGCCGTCAGCAGGGCCGTCAGCGGCTCGTTGACCGGGGGGCACGCGGAGACGACGTCCTCGAACCAGCCGGCGAACGCGTCGGTCGTCCGGATCCCGTCCTGGCGGAACTCGAAGGGCGACTCGGGGAGTTCCCCGACCGTCGGCTCCCCCGGGTCCAGGTCGAGATGCCGGCCGAGTTCGGCCCTGAGCTTCCCGAAGGCGTCGAGGACGTCGACGAAGTCGCTGCGGAGTTCCGGCCGCCCGACCATCGCCCGCGTCGGGTCCAGGTTCTCTATCTCCCGGAGGCTCTCGGGGTCGTCGATCACCACCTCGTGGATGTCCGGCTCCCGGACCGTCCAGCGGAACTCCTCGAACCACCACGGGAGCCTCGCCTCGCCCCCGGGGGTGCGGGCCAGCCCGAACACCTCGGTCCCCCGGTCGGGCAGGTCCGCGAACGACACCGCGTCCGCGTCGGGGTCGCCGGCGACCAGGTCCCACAGGCCGTCGGTCACCGCCGTCTCGAACCGGTTGGGCGTCGGGAGTCGATCCAGGTCCGCGAGGAGCGTCCGGAGACGGTCGTCGCCGAGCGCGGACTCGACGTCGACGTGTTTCGTTCGTGCCATCTGACCACCCGTTTCCCGGCCCTTCGGGACGGGGGGTCTTGTACCCCGTCCACTCGGATCCACCCGACTATCCCTCGCACTTCCACATCACGCTTCGGGCCGGGGTCGACGCCCGGGGATCGGATCGGGGAACCACACCGGGCGATCCGCAGTAGCGAACGTCCACAGGGCGCGCGAGGAACGCGCGAGGGACGACCGAGCGAGCGAAGCGAGGGAGGGAGTCGGTTGGGGAGGGGGTGGCGAACGGCCCGACGTTCGGGTTGGGTCGTGGTCGCCCGTTCCCGGCCCTCGAACGCTGGCCCAGTCCTCGAACGCTGGCCCAGTCCTCGAACGCTGGCCCAGTCCTCGAACGCTGGCCCAGTCCTCGAACGCTGGCAGTCCTCGAACGCTGGCAGTCCTCGAACGCTGGCAGTCCTCGAACGCTCCTAGGATCCCCCGGACGGTTCGGGGTCACGCCCCGTCGATCCGCGCGAGTCGGTCCCTCGCGGTCGCGAGGGCGTCCTCGTCGCCGTCCCGGAGCGCCTCGGCCAGGTCGCGGGTGGCCAGCACCAGTCGCTCCACGGTCTGCGGGTCGACGTCCCCCTCCAGGGCACGGATCCGCTTGGCGTGGTCGTCGAGTTGCCCCAGCGTCTCCCTGACGGCGGGGACCTGCCGGGCGCGGTCGTCCTCGTCCCGGTCCTCCAGCCACTCCCGGAGTTCACGGCGGTAGTCCCGGACCGCGTTCGCGTAGGCCAGCCCCCGCGCCGCCCGCATCGAGTCCGGCACGTCCCCCGGGTCCGGGCGTTCACCGGCGTCGGCCCCGCGGAGCAGTTCCAGCAAGTAGAGCTCCTCCCGGTCGTCGGGGTCGAAGGATCGCCCGACGACGTCGGCGACGTGGAGCAACTCCGCCGCCGCGAGGTAGCCGTCGTCCAGGTCGAGCAACTCGCCGCCCCGGACGAACCCCCTGCGCCTGACGTACTCCCGGCAGCACTCCTTCGCGTCGTCGGTGACCGCCCCGATCGGATCCCGGTCGAACCGCTCGCGGACCGGGGTCAGGTCCAGCGCCGCCGGCCCGTCGGTGTGGAGGCGGCGCTCCTCGTCGACCCCGACGCTCCGGATGGAGCCACAGGAGGGACAGTGGATCGACCCCGTCTCGTAGTAGGACCACCGCGTCCCACACTCCTTGCACTCGCGCCGGCCGCGGACCCGCATACCCGAACTCGGCCGCCGGGACGCATAACACCCGCGGATCCGGCGGGGTGGATCCGGTTTACAGTACCATTACTGTAAGGAGGAGACTGGGATCCGGACCGAGTTGGATCGGGGTGGCTCCGACCCGGGGTATCAGATCCCCGAGACCTCGTGGTCGACGCCGGCGTCCCGGAGGGCGTCGGTGACGCGGCCGACCCCGTCGGTGGTGGTGACGACGACGGCGTCGACGCCGCGGGCGGCGGCGTCGGCGGCGACCTCGCCGGCGGCGAAGGTCGTGTCGGGGTCGACGCCGGCCCGTCGGAGGGCGACCACTGCCTCCACGCCGGCGGCGGTGACGACCCCGCGGTCCTCGCAGGCCGCCGCCAGGGCCTCGGGGTCCAGGTCCCGGTCGGGAACCCGGACGGGCGGCACCTGGAGCACCCGGACGGTCCCGGGGTCGAACTCGATGATGCCCTCGAAGCCGGTCACGCCCACGGCCTCCCCCGTGGCCGCGTCGCCGGTCGTGACCCCCGTCGCCGGTCCCTCGCCGCCGGAGTGGGCGTGCAGGAGGCCGTCGACCATCGAGAGCGTGACCGTCTCGCCCTCCGCGATCCGGTCCCCCGCGATGGCCGCCTCCTCGCGGACGCTCCCGAGGACGTCGTCGGTGACGTACTCGACGTACCGGCGCAGGTCCCCCGCGGCCCCGAACAGCCAGTCGACCCCCTCCTTGGTGACACGGTAGCGCGAGCGGCCCTCCTTCTCGACGAACCCCTCCTCGACGAGTTCGCGGATGTACTCGCTGACGGCCTGGCTCGTGACCCCGACCGCCTCGGCGATCTCCCCCTGGGAGACTGCGGGCTGGCGGTCGGCCATCTCGACGAGGATCCGGAACCGCGTCGCCGTCCGCTTGTCCTCCAGGACGTCGGTCATACCCCAACTGGCGGCGGGGAGACCAAAAACCCCACTCCAGCCGGTGGATCGCTCCCCGGTGCTCGCGACGGCGGATCACCGGTTTCGGGATCGGTCCTCGTCGCCCCTACTCCGTGGACTCAATCCTCGTCGCCCCTACTCCGTGGACTTACTCCGTGGACTCAATCCTCGTCGCCCCTACTCCGTGGACTCAATCCTCGTCGCCCCTACTCCGTGGACTCAATCCTCGTCGCCCTCTCCCCTGGCCTCGGCGACCCTGGCGTGGGCCTCCTCGGCCTTCGATGCGCCCGCCGAGGCGGTCTTCTTCGTGGCGATCCAGGTGGTGTGCAGCGACTCCAGCACGTGGAACAGCCCCAGCGTGAACCCGACGAACAGGAGGACGACGACGTCGACCCCCGAGTCGAGGAACCAGACCACGACCGCGTACTCGACGCCGTAGTAGTTCAGCGCGGCCGTCCCGACGGCCCCGAGGCCGATCCCCCCGTACCGCGCGGCCTTCTCCTGGATCGTCAGCAGCGTCCAGGCGAGTCCGATCAGGGTGGCGACGGATGCGACGGCGTCGTAGACGGTCTGTGCGTACTCGGCGTCCCCGTACCGCCGGGCGACGGCGCGCACGACGCGGCCGCCGGCCACCTTCAGCGCGACCAGGAAGGTCCCGAACAGGCCGAACAGCACGAGCGAGACCAGCGGCGATCCCCCGTACTCCGCCGGGAACCACCCCGACAGCGCGATGGCGGCCGCCAGCCCGAGGGTGTAGCCGATCCCCGCCAGCGCGTAGTGCTTGCGACCGCCCGGGCGGGCGAGCAGTATCCCCGCGCTCACCAGCGCACCGGCGCCGATGGCCGCCGCCGGCCAGACCGGGTCCACGACGGACAGGACGGCGGCGACGAGGATCCCCACCAGAGCGGTCGTCGCGGCGTTCACCGCACGCATGGCCGAACGTTCCGGACGTTCGAGGATAAACCTGTGGGCGGATCGACCGGTACGATTTTGTCGCCGGGGGCACAACGCGGGAACATGAGCCGCTTCTCACGGCTGTCGGACAGCCTCAGTTCGACCGTGAACTCGCTCCTGGACGGCGCGAGCGACCCGGACGACGAACTGGACTACACCTACGAGCAACTCAAGGGCGAGCTCTCGGACGTCGAGGACGGCATCACCGACCTCACCGCCGAGAAGAAACGCCTGGAGAAACACCAGCAGGAACTCCAGGACGACGTCGAGAAGCACAACCGGCAGGCCCGCAAGGCGGTCCAGCGAGACCGCGACGACCTCGCGCGGAAGGCCCTGGAGAAGAAGAAGGCCAAGATCCAGCAGATAGAGGACGTCGAGGCCCAGATAGACGAACTGGAGACCGCCCAGCAGGAACTGATCGACAAGCGCGACGAACTGGAGCGCCGCGTCCAGGAGTTCCGCACCGAGAAGGAGACGATGAAGGCCCGCCGCCGGGCCGCGGAGGCCCAGGCCGACGCCGCCGAGTCCGCGACGAACATCGGGGGCCGGGACGTCAACGAGGGCGTCGAACGCGCCGAGAGCGCCACCGAGGAGGCCGAGGCCCGCGCCGCGGCCATGGAGGAACTCCAGGAGGAGGGCGTCTACGACGACCCCTACACCGGCAAGGAGGACATCGACCGCGAACTCGAACAGCTGGACACCGACGAGACCATCGAGTCCGAACTCGACACGATCAAGCGCCAGGTCAAGGGCGAGGACGCCGTCGACGACGACGAGGACGACGACGCCTGATCCGGACCGACAGGGGGAAACGGAACGCGGATCGCGGGTGTCCGGCCCGGGAGAACGAAGGCGGATCGGGGGGCGACCACCTCAGGGTGGAGTCAACGCTTTAGTGGGACCCGACCCAGTGACCTGACGTGACAGCGCCCCCCGGACTCCTCGGACCCCTCGACGCCCTGGCGGCACACTCCGACGCCCTCGCGTGGGCGGTCGTGGCCGCCTTCGCGCTGGGCGTCGCCCTGGAGGCCGCCGAACGGACCGACGCGGCGGTGTGGACCGGGGCCGGCGCGTGGGTCCTGTTCGGGGTCTTCTGGCTGTCGGTGTTCCCCGAGTTCGCCCTCGAGATGCGCAGTCCGATAGAGGGGACCCTCTCGTTGCTCGCGGTGCCGGCCTGCCTCTCGACGGCCTACCTTCTCCTGTCCGGCCGGCGGTCGTTACTGGTCCTCTCGCGGGCCGTCGCGTTCATGGGCCTGATCTACCTGCCCGTCGAGACCGTCCCCGTCGTTCGCCAGGTCCTGATCGAGACGGTGGCGACCCAGACGGAGGCCCTGATGGCCGTCGTCGGCCGTCACCCCGAGGTGGGGACGGGTCCGGACTACGGCTACCGCAACGCATTCACCTTCGTCGGGCCGGACGGCGCGCGCCGGTCGACGTACATCGTCACCGCCTGTACAGGGATCGGGTCCATCTCCATCTTCGGCGGCCTGGTCGCGTCGGTCAGGGCACCGCTCGCCCGCCGCGCCCGCGCCCTCGCCGTCGCCGTCGGGGTCGTCTGGGTGCTCAACCTCTGCCGGAACGCCTTCATCGCGGTCGCCTACGGCGAACAGTGGTTCCAGCAGGGAGTGCTCGTCGGGTTCGTGACCGCGAACGTCCACCCCGACCCCGGCTACACCTCCTACTTCGTCGCCGACCGGGTGGTCGCACAGACCCTCTCGGTGGTCGCCCTCGTCGGCGTCACCTGGCTCGTCGTCCGGGAGGTGCCCGAGGTGCTGGCGGTCCTGGAGGAGGCGCTGTACGCCCTCACGCGCCGGGCGTTCGACCTCGGGGCGACGCTGGGCGTCGGGGGATCCCCGACCGGTGACGGACCAACCCCGGAAACAGGGAGGGACGCAGGGGCCGGCACCGGTGGGTCCCCGTCGAGCGACCCGACCGGGGATCCCACGTCGGGCGATCCACCCGGAGCGTCCCGGTCGAGCGATCCGCCCGCAGACGGACCGGAACGGGAGGTGAGCACCGAGAGTGGCGGGGACTGACCGCGGGGAGACCGGCGATGGGACCGATCGATCGTCCAACTCGGGCGGGATCGTCTTCCGGGACCGGGCTGCGTACCTCCCCCGTAGCGACGCGCTCGTCGTCGCGGACCTCCACGTCGGTCGGGACGCCACCTCCAACGTCGAGTTCCCGATGGGCGAGCGGGAGGACCTGACCGAGCGCCTGGGTGCCCTGCTCGACCGGTTCGAGCCCTCGGAGGTGGTCGCCGCCGGGGACCTCCTGCACGCCTTCGACTCGGTGCCCAGGGGCGTCGCGGATACCCTCGCGGCGGTCCGGGCGACCGTCGAGGACGCCGACGCGGAATTCGTCGCCGTCCGGGGCAACCACGACGCGATGCTGTCGTCGGTCTACGACGGCACGGTCCACGACGCCTACCGGCCCGGGCGGGGCCACACCCTCGTCGTCCACGGCCACGAACCCCCCGACGAGCGCCCGCCCGGCGAGCACGGCCGGGGACGGTACGTCATGGGCCACGACCACCCCGCGATCCGGGTTGAGGGGCGGCGCCGGCCCTGCTACCTGCTCGCCCACGGCGCGTACCGCGGGGCGGACGTGCTGGTGTTGCCCGCGTTCAACCGCCTGGCGGCCGGCGTCACGGTCAACGGGGCCACCGCGGCGAACATGCACTCCCCGATGATCACCGACCTGGACGACTACCGGCCGATCGTCCGGGACCCCGAGGCCGACCAGACCCTCCGGTTCCCGCCACTCGGGCGGTTCCGGGACATGCTGTAGCCGGCCGGTCCTCGACGGAGGGACAGTGACTACTGGAGCGCCGCCTCCGCGGCGTCGGCGGCCACTGTCCCGCTCTCTAAGGCACCCTGGATCGACGACCACCGGGTGTAGTCCCCGGCCAGGTAGACCGGTCCCGCGGGGTCGTCGGCGTCCGGGAGCGTCTCGTGGACCCCCGGTGGCTGTTCGAACTGCGCGAACGGCACCCGGGCCGTGTGGAGGAGCTCCAGTTCCCGGAAGTTCCGCTCGGGGAACCACCGGGAGAGCTTGTTGCGGGTCATCTCGGCCAGTTCCTCGTCGTCCTCCCCGGGAGTCCCGAGGAAGGTGGCGCTGATCAGGCTCCCGCCGGGGGGTGCGTACGAGGGCGCGACCTCCGTGTGGGGGACGACCTGGTTCGGCCAGGCGTCCTCTGCGTTGAGGACGATCCGTCGGTCGACCCCCAGGTCCCCGCTCGGGGCGTAGTACTGGGTCACACAGCCCTTTCCGTCGGTCGGGATACCGTCGACGTCGGTCAACTCCCGGGCCGTCGACGGGTCGGTGGCGACCACCGCGGCGTCGGCCTCGACCGTCTCGCCCGGGAGGTGAACCTCCACCTCGCCCGAGGCGTCGGTCCCGGTCGGGTCCACGTCGGTGACCCGGACACCGGTCTCGACGGTCGCGCCGACGGCCTCCGCCCGCGAGCGCAGCGAGTCGGGGATGGCCCCCATCCCGAACGCCGGCACGACCGTCCGGCCGGACGCCAGCCGCTGGAACGTGTACTCGAAGACCCGCTTGGAGCCCGACAGCGACCGGTCCAGCGTGATCCCCCCGTAGAACGGGGCGGCGAAGTTCTCGACGAACCGCTCGGAGAACCCCCGCTCCCGGAGGTACTCCGCTATCGACGTGTCCGGACCGGAGAAGAGGTCGGCCTCGGAGCGCCCGCGGAGGTCCCACCTGAGCCGGAGGGTCCGTAGCTTGTCGGCCGTCGAGACCCGCCGGTTGAACAGCGACTCGACGGCCGCACCCGGGTCGCCGAGGGGGTCGGCCAGCACCGACCGCCGGTCCCCGCGGGCGATGACGGCGCCCGGCCGGAACGCCTTGAGGTCGAGTTCGTCGTAGCGGAGTTCCCGCATCGCCGCGGGGTAGTTGTCGAACAGCACCTGGAACCCGCGGTCGAAGACGTACCCCTCGCGGCGGACCGAGCGAACCCGACCCCCGACCTCGTCCCGGCGCTCGAACACCGTCACGTCCGCCCCGGCCTCCGCGAGGTGACGGGCGGCGACCAGTCCCGCGAGGCCGCCACCCACCACGACGACCGTCCCGTCCATGGGGTCGGCTTCGGGCGGGGGCCCCAAAACCACTGCGGGACATCACCGGTGGACCCGAGAACCGGCGGGATCCGAGAGTACTGGGCACCGGGACTCCGTCGCTCTCGCGATCCGACCTCACCCCGGCGGGAGGTCGACGGTCGTGCCCGGTTCTGCCGATCCGGTGTCGAACAGCACCTCGCCGTCGAACAGCACCGCGGGACTGGCGGCACGTCGAGTTCGAGGCGGTCACCGAACGGGAGCGTGTCGGGGACGCCGCCACCGCCGAGGAGGCCGCCACACCCCGCGATCGTTCCGACGTTCCCGCCGCGACCGGAGCTACGACAGCAACTCCTCCAGGATCAACTCCCGGAACTGTGCGTCCTCGGGGACATCTTCGCGGTGGAACCACCGGACCTCCGGGATCGCGTCCTCGCCGGGCGGGGCGTGGGGTTCGCCGTCGGCCCGCGCCGAGAACACCGCCTGGACGACCGGGGCGTTCACCGGAAGCCCGTAGTCGAACTGGAGGCGTTCGACCAGGACCAGCTCCTCGATGCGGGCCATCAGGCCCGTCTCTTCTCGGACCTCCCGGCGGGCCGTCTCGGAGACCGACTCGTCCGGTTCTCCCTTCCCGCCGGGCGGTTCCCAGCCGTAGTCGTGGCTCTCGTGGCGCACCAGGAGGACGCGCTCCCGGTCGGAATCAGTCGCGAGGGCGACCGCCGCCCAGGGGAACAGGTCGTCGGGCGTCTCCGGGAAGGCGTACCCCGAGACGTCCACGGTCCGCTCCCGGTCGGGAACCTGTCCCCACTCCAGCAACAGCGACCGGTGGACGTCGTCCGCGCGCACGCACAGTTGCCGGCGGACGTAGTCGGGATCCATCACCGGGACTTGGGCCACGGGGACCTAAAAACGGGGGGACCGCCGGGGCGACGGTCACTCCGTGGACCGGCGGTTGCCCCTATCAGTGTCGGTAGTTACGACGGTTGTGTCACCGGGCCAGTGAAATTAACAGTCCGGGGGTCCATCGGACGACAGTATGGGATCCAACGACGGACACCTCGTCGGCCTTTCGGACGATCAGTGGACCCGACTGAAGTGGGAGCTGCTACTGCCGCTGGTAGTGCTGGCGCCGGCCTACGCCCTCGTCCCCGACTGGCCCGAGGTATCGCTCATATACATCGGTATCGTGCTCCTCCCCATCGGCATCGCCGGCGGGATCCTGGGGGAGGACAGGCGGGCCGAGAACGCCGCGGCGCGGGGCGTGATCGGCGAAGCCGACGCGACCCACGGTGACACGGACGCGAAGATCGGACCCGGCAACCGGTGGACCGACTTCGCGTCGAGCGTCGGCCTCCTGGGACTGGGGAGCTTCGTCCTGATAGCGGTCCTGTTCGTGTAACGAGCGGGCCTCGGGGACCGTCACGGGAACCGGCAACCGACGGAACCAATCACTTTCATCGGGGCAGCCGAGCGGTTAACTCGCCCGGGGACGATTCCTCGCCCATGGCCGCGTTCGACTCGCTGTCGGAGGTCATCGTGTACGTCGAGGACGTGGACCGGATGGCGTCGTTCTACGCCGACGTGTTCGGTCTCGACGTCGTGGCGGGCGACCCCGACCACGGGTTCGTGAAGCTCGACACCGTACCTGCACGCTCCGTCTGCACGCCGGTCGACGCGAGGAACCCGGCCGCCACGCCCCGAAACTCCTCTTTCAGGTCGGGGACCTCGACGAGGCCCGCTCGCACCTGCTGGACCGGGACGTCGAATTCGGCGACGTCCGTAACCCGGCACCGGGCGCGTACGTCTGCGACGACCGCGATCCCGAGGGGAACAGCTTCTCGATCGAATCATCGACCGCGCCGGAGTAGTCCGGATCCCTGGAATCCAGTCCGACCACCGGGGACCGACCCGACCCCTGAACCGTCCCGATCCCCGGGCCGAGCCGACTCCGGGAGCGGTCCCGGAACCAGGGGACTGACCAGGTGTACTGAAGTGATCCCCCCGTTGAATCTGACAGCAGGGCACGTCGACAGCCGTCACAGAGTTGCACGGTGACGTCGTCGCGAGGATCGCCGTGCGGTGCGACCCACTCGTCGTTCCTTTCGGCCGGCTCTCCACACCGACCACATCGGTCGCGTTGTAGCTGCGCCCAGCAGTCAGGGCAAAGCTGGATAGGAACAATTCCGTGTTCGTTCCCGAGGTCAAACCGGCCCACATCGCCGGTTTGGCCACAGACCGCACAGGAGTCGGTCATGCCGACCACCCCCACTGGTCGAAAGTGGTCTGCCCCTCGGCGTCAGGTGGTGTCGGCCCGCCGTCGGGGACCGGCACACCCTCGGTAGACGCTCATCTCGATAGATCGTAACATCAATTCTGCTGGCGAGCCAAGCGTCGTTCAACGATGGATAAGCAATCAGCTCAGGTGTTTCTTCCACCGCGTG
>PXRX01000010.1 GCA_003023195.1 Halobacteriales archaeon QS_8_69_26 | reverse complement strand
GGTTCGAGACAACGATGACCGTGGCGTCGACGACCTCATGACCGAGATCGACCACCTCTTCGTTCACTCAACAGCCGACGCTAACGTGCAAAGCTGAGTTATCTTAAACGGAAGATCAAGGCTCGAAGCGAAAACGCACAACGACCAATTGAGAGTGTAGCTCCCAAACTGGAAATTACGAATGCCCTCTGGGGACAGGACGGCTTTCCGTTCAAAAGTACATATCTCGACGGGTTGGCGGCTCACTACGGTGCCGGTATTAGGCTGGCCGACTTCTCCTCCGATCCCGAGTCGGCCCGACGTGCGATTAACACTTGGGCTGGTAATCATACCAACAACCGGATCACGGAACTGTTTCACCCGGGAGTCCTTGACGAGCAAACGCGGTTCGTACTGGCCAATGCGGCCTATTTCAAAGCGACTTGGGCAGATCCCTTCCCGGAGGAGGGGACCGAGCAAAAACCGTTCACCGCGCTCGACGGATCAACCACACAGGTCCCGATAATGCATATCTTCGAACGCCTCCCATATGCTTCGGGCGAGAAGTATCAAGCCGTAGAACTACCGTACGTCGGTGATGAGGTGGGAATGGTAGTCGTGCTTCCAGAGGCCGGGAGATTCGAGGCGTTCGAGCGCGACCTGAACGCCAAACGATTGCAGGAGATCTTCGAAACACTGGACATCGAACACGGTCGTCTCGGGCTCCCGAAGTTCCGTCAGGAGTCAACCCTAGACCTCGACAAGGTTCTCCCGGATATGGGGATCCGAACGGCATTCGGTCCACAGGCTGACTTCGGTCGACTGTACGAACCAGATGGTAAACCTAACTTGCAGATCGGGGCAGTACTACACGACGCGTACGTTTCTATCGACGAACGCGGTACCGAGGCCGCCGGTGCGACCGGAGTGGAGGGACAAGGAATCGGCATGTTTGATCCCTTCGAGATGATCGTTGATCGACCGTTTCTGTTCTTCATTAGAGACCGTTCGACGAACACGGTGTTGTACATTGGAAGGATCGCCAAAGTCACAGGGGAATAGGGTGTTATCTGGGGTCAATAACCCTCAGATCTACCTCGGTCGCTCTTCGGTAGTCTAGCGGAACGCATTGACGGCGATACAGTCAACGAGGCTGTGGATCGGTGCCCCCGTAAGGTTCAGTGAGCGGAGGAACCCGTAGGTGCGAGCGGCCTGCTCCAGGCCCTGCTTGGAGAGGCCGCGGAATTTCGCCAGCCACGGCTGGACCAGCGACCAGAGACACTCTGCCTGGTTCGTGTGGACGCCCTGGTCTGAGACGTATCCGTCGTCGTGAACGACGTACTGGTGGTCGTAGTCCATGCCTTGGTAGGCGGGGAGCCCATCAGTCCAGACCTCTCCCAGTTCCTGGGGGAGGTCGTCTGCATCCTCAATTACTGGTGCGAGATCCTCTTCGTAGTCGCTGCCCTCTTGGGCTGACACAACTCGTAGCACGTCGCGGCAGGCCGCGACGAGCGTCACCTCGTCGCCCTGCTCTCCGGTCCAGCGTGTCCGCCCTCCCTCTGGCGAGCCGCCGCGGTCGAGACTCTCCCGCGGCGGCTCTTGGCGTTTGAATCCCGAACACACCTGCTGTGTTTCATCGACTTGCGTCGGCCCATCGACTGTCTGGGAGATGCGCTCCCAGACAGTCAGAAACCCCCGACAAAACGCGGTTTCGACCCCTCTGATTTGGTCGTGGAACGTCTTGTAGCACGGTGAGAGGAGGGCGGCGATCTGGGTGATGCTGAGCAAGGTATCAGCGTAGAGGACGAAGGCGATGAGGAACTCACCGGGGGTGAGTTCCGAATCGTAGAAGGGCGTTCCTCGGGTGTAGGTGGTTTTCCAGTGACAGCGGCCACACCAGATCCGGTCAGACCCGTCCAGAGCCTGGAGACTGTCTGCGCCGCAATTCGGGCAGGATCGAGCTTCCCAGACCATCTTGAGACGCCGCTCGACGAGGGCGTCGAGCGGCTCGGGCCGAAATTCTATTACTCCCGGTTCCGCTAGCCTTTGGCCGAAGGCAGGACGGTCCTCATGCATGTCCGTTTCTGCCCGGTCAAAGGCACTAATACTCCTAGTTCCGCCAGTCTACAGAAGAGCGAGTTTCCAAGTAGGTAATGACAGAATCGCCCTGGTTCTGGTGACTTTCTTCCACTCGTTCCCTCGTAATCAGAACTCGCCGAGCCTCGACTGTCCGCTCTCGGACTCGCCGGCGAGGTCCGCCGCCCGTTCCAGCGCCCGGTCGAGCGCCTCGCGCTGTGAGGGATCGTACAGGGTCGCGGCGGGGTGGACCGAGACGACGACGCGCCGCGGTGCCCCGGCGATCCGTGCGTCGTAGACTTCGCCGGCCTCGTCGGTGACGCCGACGGACCGGTCCAGGAGGTGTTCGGCGGGGACCTTCCCGAGGGTGACCAGGGCCTCCGGGTCCACGGCGTCCACCTCGGCGTCGAGGTAGGGCCGGCAGTTCGCCAGTTCCTCCTCGTGGGGGTCCCGGTTGTCGGGCGGGCGACACCGCACGCAGTTGATGATACGGACGGTCTCGCGCGGGATCCCCGCTGCACCGAGTGCCTCGTCGAGTACGTCGCCGCTCCGGCCGACGAAGGGGCGTCCCTCCCGGTCCTCGTTGGCGCCGGGCGCCTCGCCGACGAGGGCCACGTCGGCGTCGACCGGACCGTGACCGTTGACGATCCGCGACCGGCAGTCCACGAGGGCGGGACAGCGCTCGCACTCGACGACGTCGATGCCGTCGGTTCGCTCCATACCTGCCAGTCGTCGTCGGGCGGTAAATCTCCACGGGATCGAAGTCGGGGAGCGGAGTGGGGATCAGCCCTGGCGTCCGGATCGAAGGTCGGCGGCGGCCCTCGCGGCGAGGCGGGCGACCCGGAGCGGTTCCGGGCGGCCGCCCTCCGGGGTGAACGCGCGGACGATGTCCCGGGCCTCGCCCATGTCACAGCCGACGGCACGGACGTAGGCGGTCCCCACGTCGACGGACACCTCGTGACGGGGTGGCTGGTCGCGGTAGGTCGAGAGCCGTTCCTCGAGTGTCTCACCGTCGAAGTGCTCGCGGAGCGGCCGCTCCAGCCCCTCGCTCTGCTCGAAGGTCACCGAGAGGGTCGGCCGGTCGGTCGCCGCGTGGACCGCGTGGAGGTCGACGACGTTGAACCAGGCCGGCGCGATGCCGGCGACCACGACGTAGCGGACGTCCTCGCGATCCAGTCGCTCGAAGAGTTCGACGACGCCCTCGGTGGCGTCGGTCCCGCCGACGGTAATGGTGGAGAAGGCGAACCCGTCGACGACGCGGCTGGCCCGGGTGACGACGCCGGCCAGGGTGGAGCGGTCGTCGCCGCGGTCGAACGACTCGGCGACGCCGAGCGCCCGGACGCCGGGCTTCATCAGGAGGCGTCTTCGGCCTTGATGTCCTTGAGTCGGTCGATGAGTTCGTCGTTCGAGGCGCCGATCTCGTACTCGACGTCGCCGTCGTGTTCGTTCTCGCCCGTCGAGACGGCCTCGTCCTCGTCGAGGTCAGCGTCGATCTCTTGATTCTCTTGTTCGGACTCGTCGTAGCTCCCGAACCCCATACGTGATCGACTATGGGCTTGCAGTTCAAAAATCACACGGGCGAAAGTTACGATCGATCATACTCCTTTCAGCCCCGTGATACCGGCGATAGGGAGTTGCTACTGGCGCGACGCCGGCGGCGAATCGACCGGGGCTCGGGGGTCGGGGTATTTTTCGGGGTGGGGGCGGTGTTCGTGGCGCGACGCCGGCGGCGAATCGACCGGGGTCTCGGGTGGTTCGACAGTGGATCCACCGCTCCGGACGGTGGACCACGGGGATTTTGGCAGTGCGAGCCCCAGTAGGGATCGGGATGGACGTCACCAACGTCACCGGCGACGCCGACGTGTTCACGTGCAACGCCTACCTCGCGACCGGCGACCGGACGGTGCTGGTCGACGCCGGCACCATGCCGGGCGTCGTCGACGAGATTCGTGCCCACGCGGACGACGTCGACGCGGTCATGCTCACCCACCAGCACGGCGACCACGTGGGGGAACTGGACGCGGTGCTGGACGCCTTCGACCCGGACCTGTACGCCCACGGCTCGCACCCGCGCCGGACCCACGGGCTCACGGACGGCGACCACCTGACCCTCGGCGACGAGACGTTCGAAGTCGTCTACACGCCGGGTCACGCCGAGGACCACGTCTCCCTCGTCTCGGAGACGTCGCTGTTCTCCGGCGACGTGGTGGTCTACAACGACGGCGCCTTCGACGACGGGTCGTTCGGCCGGACCGACTACGCCGGCCAGTCCCGCGAGCGTCTCATCGAGAGCATCCGGGACCTCCTCGACCGGATGCCCGGGACGGTCGAACGCATGTACGCCGGCCACGGCGACGCCTTCCACGGGGACGTCCACGAGGTCGTCGACCGCGCCCTCGAACGAGCCGAACGGCGCGAGCCGAAGTACCCCGACGAGTAGGCGTCCGACGGGCGAAGGATCGAGCGGCCCAGATATCAACCGGCCCAGTGACCAACCGGACGGGGGATCGAGGTCACTCCTGGCGATCCCGACCGACAGTGGTCACTGCTCGGCGTCGGCGAGGTACTCCGCCTGGACGGCGACGACCTCCGAGGAGTCGGCGCAGTCGGCGTACCGCCGGAGGGGTTCGTCGTTGAGTTCGAGGAACGTCTCGCCCCACTTGAACCGGTCCAGCAGTTCCCCGGCCCGGTCCCGGTGTCCGAGGATCGCGAGTCCCCCGGCCAGGGCCTCGGCGGTCGTCAGGCGGAACGGTCGCCCGTAGTTGACGGGGTTGGCCGCCACGAGAAAGGGGAGCGCCCGGTGGACGCCGGAGAGGTCGAACGACTCCGGGTCCGCGGAGGCCCACGAACAGTCGAGCGCCACCAGTCGGTCCGTCTCGTCAGCGTCGGCCGGCGAGAGCGCCCGCTCCGCGTGGGGATCGAGTACCAGTCCCCAGGGCGTCGCCCGGTCCGAGCGGTGCAGGGTCACCTCGTCGAACTGCGCGAGGCGGCGGGCCGTACACTTGTCCGGATCGTCGTCGCCGACGTAGCGGACGTGTACCTCCACGACTGGCGGTAGGTGGGTCTCGGGTTTAACCGATCCGGGAGCGGGCCTCGGCCTCCCGGACGGTCGTAGAGGCACCGGCCGTACCCACCGGGGCGGGCGGTGCCGGTTTCCGGGGATCACTCCACGCGTCGCACCAGAGCGACCGCGAGTCCGACCGAGGCCACCGAGAAGGCCGCGAGGGCGCCGACGGCGACCCAGAGGTCCGCCGCCTCGCCACGCCCGAGGACGACGTACTCCATCCCCTGGATCAGGTAGGTGACGGGCATCAACCGGGCGGGGTACTCCAGGTACCAGGCCAGGTCCTCCACGGGGACGAACGTGCCACCGAGGATCACCTGCGGGGTGATGACGACGGGGATGAACTGGATGGCCTGGAACTCGTTCTCGGCGAACAGGGAGAGGACGATCCCGATGCCGAGTGCGGTCGTCGCGCCCAGGAGTTCCACGAGGAGGAAGAGACCGACCCCGTGTTCGAAGGTCACCTCCAGGAAGCCGACGGCCGCGCCGAGCAACACCAGCGACTGCACCGTCGCGAGCAGTCCGAACCCGAGGACGTAGCCGGTCACCAGGCCGCTCCGCGAGACGGGGGCGACCAGCACCCGCTCCAGGGTTCCGGCCGTCCGCTCCCGGAGGAAGCCGACGGCCGTCAGCAGGTACGTGAGGAAGAACACGACCACGCCGAGGAGGACGTGCGCCACGGCCTCGGGATTCCCGAACACCTCTCCGAACAGCCAGACGACGAACGCGGGCACGACCAGCACGAGGCCGAGGGTCCGACGGTCGCCACGAAGCCCCATGAGCAGGCGGCGTGCGACCGGCAGGCTCCCCCTCACTGCCGGACACCTCCCCGGGATGGATCGCCCGTGCGCGACTCCGGCGACCCCGCCGTCGCCTCCCGGTCCCCCTCGTGGAGCAACGCCAGGAAGGCGGCCTCCATGTCGTCGGTCCCGGTCCGTTCGAGGAACCGCTCGGGGGTGTCGAACGCCAGCACCCGCCCGCCCCGGAGAAAGAGTACGCGGTCGCAGTTGCGCGCCTCCCCGAGGTAGTGCGTCGAGACCATCGCGATGGCCCCGTCGTCGCGGCGCTCCCGGAAGCCGTCCCACATCGACGCCCGGAGTTCCGGGTCCAGACCGACCGTCGGTTCGTCCAGGAAGAGCACGTCCGGGTCGTGGACCACCGCACACGCCAGGCTCGTCCGGCGGATCATCCCTCCCGAGAGCTGTCCGATCCGCGCGTCCTCGCGGTCCCGGAGGTCCACGAACGCCAGGGCCCGGTCGACGGCACTCTCCCGGTCCTCGACGCCGTACAGGCGGGCGAAGAAGGCGACGTTCTCCCGGACGGTCAGGTCCCGGTAGACCGCCTCGTGCTGTGGCATGTAGCCGATCCGTTCCCGCTCGTCGGCCCCGAAGGCCCGGGAGGGCGTCCCCCCGACCCGCGCCTCGCCCGCCGTCGGCGCGAGCAGTCCGAGCAGGCACTTGATCAGCGTGGTCTTCCCGGACCCGTTCGGCCCGGCGACGCCGACTATCTCCGGTCCCGCTATCGACAGGTCCACGCCGTCCAGGGCCGTCACTGGGCCGAACTCCCGGCGCAGGCCCTCCACCGCGATCGATATCTCGGACGCTTCGACCATGTGCGTCCGTTGGAACCGAGCGAGCATCGTGGTTCCGGGGAGTATGCACGGGGAGTTTATAGTGCGGGGCCGGGAGGTGACGGATCGACCGCGACGAACGACCGTTCTTCGGTCCGGGATTCGGCCACGACGACGACGGAATCCGATCTCATTCCGGGATCGAGCGCGACATTTTACTGTAAACTTACTGTAACAGTCGCACGCCGACCGGTGCGGCGGGCACCCCGGTCCCCGAACGGCAATCCGCCGGCGTACTTATCCTCCTCGCCGACACAGGGTCCGGGCGTGAAGTACCTCCGGATCAGGAGCCGACCCGACCTGGCGGCCGCCCCGTCGTTCCTGGGAGTGATCCTCGACTCGGCGTTCGTCGACGAGGGGAGACTGCTCGGGCTGAACCCAACGGACTCGCGGGGGGTGACGGGGCTGATGGCCGTCGACGGCGACGCCGAGCGGTTCCGCGAGGCGGTGACCGGCGCGGAGTCGTTTCGCTCGATAGCGGTTACGCCCGCCGGCGAGGACCGCTTCTACGTGTTCGCGACGCTCGACCCCCGCGAGGCCCCCCTGCCACGCCAGGTGCTCGCGGCGCTCACCCGGGACGGTATGGTGATACTCACCCCGGTCGTCTACCGCGACGGTTGCGTTCACGTCCGTCTCGTCGGCGAGACGGACGCGGTCGGAAGTGCCGTCGAGGCGCTTCCCGACGCGGTCGAGGTGGACGTCCGCGAGATCGGTCGCCTGGGGTTCGAGGCTGACTCGGCCGTCGCCGAGCTGACCGACCGCCAGCGCGAGGTCCTCCACGCCGCGATGGAGATGGGGTACTACGAGACGCCCCGGGGGACGACCCACGAGGCCATCGCGGAGCGCCTCGGAGTCGCACCCAGCACGGTCTCCGAGCACATCAAGCGCGCCGAAACCCGGATCATCCGCCGGGTCCTGTCGACGAGCGATCCGACCGACGCCGACCGGTAGCGGACCCGTTCGCGGCCCGGATCACCGTTCAGGAGGAGTCGGTCCCGACGAGGCGATCGTACAGTTCCGGTAGTTCGGCGACCACCTCGTCCGAGTCGTCCAGGGCCTCGACGTGTTCGCGCCGGTCGCCGGGCGTCTGGTCGTCCAGCGCCTCGAAGACCTCCGCGAGGAACGCCGCGAGCGCGCTCTCCAGTTCCGGGTAGGTGGTGCGGACCCGCATCCCGTGCACCTCGACGGTGATGGAGTCCCCGCCGGGGTCCTCCCTGACCCCGAACCCGAGAAAGCGGGGATGGTCCGGCGTCTTCAGGCGGGCGAGGTCGTAGAGCTTCAGGAACGAGTGGACCGAGTCGTAGGATTCCAGCGCACCCTCGTCGGCCCGGAGCACGTAGTCCACCTGGTCGGGCGGCCCGTACCGGGCCTGCTCCCACCCGCCGGCCACGCCCCGGAGGTCGAACTCGACCATCGTCCGGATCCGGTGGCTGAGACCCAAAAGGGTTCGGTGGGGATCGGACAGCGTGGTGTCGGCGGCGGGTCCCAAGTCGGATCGCCTGCCGTTACCGGGTACACACTTTTGCCCGAAGGAACGGTAGCTATACGAACATGAGCGTCAGTCACGAGGAACTCTGGAACGCCGTCCAGGACCGGTGTGCCGCCCTCGAACCCGGGACCGAACTGGTGACGCCGCTCTCGGAGCGGCCCTTCCGGGTCCTGGAGGCCCCCGCCGACCGTCTCCGGATCCGCTTCGGCGACAGCGGGGAGGAGCGCACGCTCTGGCGCGAGCAGTTCGAGGTCCTCGCGGACCGCCTGGCCGAGCACCGGTTGGCCGTCGAGGACCTCCCGCCGGGGGTCGAACCGTACGCGACGGTCCTGACGCTGCTCGCGGACTACGGCGTCGAGGGCGAGGAGATCGCCTACTTTCCGGACCTCGACACCGGCGGCGGGAGCCCCTACCTGATCTCTCCGGCGGAGGCCCGCACCCGCCCCGAGCGACTCCACGACGACGCGATGCTCCTGGCGGACCTGCTCGATCTGCTTGACCCCGTCGACCCGGGAACCCTCGGGACGGACGTCCTGACGGACCTGTACGTCCTCCTCTCGGACGTCCAGCACGAGTCCGACCGCCTCCGCCAGACCGCCCGGGAGTCGCTGCTGGCCCGCCTCGGTCCCGACCAGGAGTTCCGCGGCGCATTCGGGACGGTACGCCGCACCACCCGCGAACGCCGCCAGCCGAAGGACGACGAGCAAGTGTTCGACGCCCTGGACGAACGGGGGATCCCCCGCGAGTGGGTGCTGGGAGTGGATCCGGACAAGCTAGACGTGGTCCTGACCGTGACCGACCTGGAGGAAGACGAGGTGTACGACGTGGAAGAACAGGTCTACGTCCAGAAGACGGACGTCGACGAGGAGGAGAAGTACTCCAGGCTCAGGGGCCTCGCGGACCGGATCGACGAACTGGAGGACGACGAAGCCGAGGGGTTCCGGGAGGAGCTACTGGACCTGGAGTCGCGCCTGGACGAGGCGCTGTCCTCCTGAGGGCCAGGGGCGAGAGGGGACCGCGGTCGGCCGATCACTCGTGGACGGCCTCGCCGCTGTTCAGTCGTTCCGCGATGGTGAACGTCTGCTCGGCCTCACGGCGGGTCGGGAAGTGCGCGGCCATGTAGCGGGCCGGCGCGACCATCGCGACACGGCGGTCGTGGTCGGTTTCCGCGGCCTCGTACTGGGCGAAGCCGGCCTCGACGGCCTGGAGGGTGTGGAACCCCGCGTCCTCCCGCAGGAGGCCGCGCCCCATCGTCGCCTTGAGGTCGGCCATCTCGCCCCCGGCATCGAAGAACTCGCCCACCAGGGATCCGGCGGTGTCCACCTCTCCCTCCTGGTCGAACGTCTCCAGCAGGTCGTCGAGGATGGCGTCCGGATCCCGGTCGGTTTCACCGGGCTCCGGGATCGGTGCGGGCGGCGTGTTGAGGAACCGGTCGAGGTAGACGTTCGTCGCGGCGTCGAACACCCCGCGGTAGAGTTCGGTGGCGTCGGTCCGTCGGGTGGCCTGCCGGACTGCGTTGGCGTAGGTGAACGTGTGGTGGACGGTGTTCCAGTCGCTGAACTCGTTGGAGGTGCCGAACTGCGCGACCCGGGTGGCGGCGGCGTGACAGACCCGGTCGGCCAGTTCGGTCGTCGTCGCGCCCTCCCGGACGGCGGTCGTGAGGGCGTCGACGATGTCGTGGGGGTCGTCCGAGAGGAGGGTGTCGTCGAACCCCTCGGGCGGGGTCCACTCCCGTCCCTCTCCCTCGGCCACCATGTCGTCCAGGTCCTCGTAGGCGTCGAAGAGTATCTCCGCGAGGTCGACGGGCTGGCGCCAGGAGGAGAGTTCCTCGCTGCGGGTGGCGCCGGTGAGGCTCGTCACGAGGCTCGCCAGCGCGTCGTCGGCCCGGTCCCAGCCGACGTGGTCGAGCGTCTCGACGGCCTTGTTGACGAAGTCCAGCGTGTGGCCGGTGTTCAGGTAGATGTGGTCCGTCGCGGCCGCGAACAGCATCTCCTCGACGGCCTCGCGGTCGCAGGTTTCGACGGCCGTCCGGAGGACTCGCTCGGCCCCGTCGGCGTCGCGCACCTCGACGTTCTCCCGGAACCACTTCTTCAGGCGCTCCGGACCGGCGTCGTCCACCTCCAGTGCCGGCTGGCCGAACCGTGGCGGTTCGCCCGCACAGTCGCTGGCGACGTGGCGCAGGCCGGTGAACAGCGCCCGGCGGCGGTCCTCCGGGCGCAGGTCGTCCAGCACGTTCGCCATACAGCCGAGGATCGTCAGCCCCGAGGACCACCCGTCCTCGCGGTAGGTGGTGCCGAACTCGACGCCCGTCCGGATGGGTTCCTCCGGGGCGACGCCGGCGTCGTCCAGACCGATCACGGACTTCGCGACGACGAGGTCCAGGTTCTCCTCCATGCCCGTTTCCAGGCGTTCGGCCCACCGCTCGGCCGGCGACAGGTCCCGCTGTGGGTCGACGCCGACGTAGACGTCGCCGTCGCGGACCTCGACGGGGTAGTTCGGCACGTCGTCGGCCCAGGGGTCGAACGTGTTGCCACAGGATATCTCGAACCGCGCGTGGTGCCAGTGGCAGGTCAGGATGCCGTCCTCGACCGTGCCCTCGGTCAGGGGGAAGCCCATGTGCGGACACCGGTTGTCCACGGCGTGGAACCCGTCCTCGTGGTGGAACACTGCCACCGCAGTCCCGTTCACGGGTACCGCCATCGGGCTGTCCTCGATGACCTCCTCGGTCGTCCCCACTCGCACGGAGCCGTCCTCGGCCTCGCTGTCGTCGGGTGTCGGCTCGGACATGGTTGTGGATCGATGGCGGACCGGCATAACGGTTTGCTGAAACGCCGTTTTGTAAGAGAACTGTGACGTACTGTCGTCCGGGATCCGCCCACCGGATCGATCCCCGGAGCCGGTAGCGATGATCGGTTCCTCCGGCGGATCCCCGCCCCGGAAGGCTGGTGATTTAGGTGCCGGGCGGTCGTTGTGGCGGCATGGTCTCACCGGGGGAACGGCTCCGTTCGCTCGAGGAGGAATGGAAGTGGACGCTGGTCGCGGCGGGGGCCTTCGGGGTCGCGGGGGCGGTGTCGGCCATCGCGGTCTGGCTCTTTATCGGGGTTCTCGGCGAAATTCCGGCCCTGACGGCACTCCGGGAGACGGTGGCGTACGTGGTCTCCCTGGCACTGGTCTCGACGGTCCTCGGGGCCGTTCTCGGAGGGACCTTCTGGTACCTGGTCTTCGAGCGGGTGTGTGCCACGTCCCTGGAGCGCCACTCGGCGTGGGGGTACCCCGTCTCCGGCGGTCTGGTCGGCCTCCTGAACGGCGTCTTCGTCCACATCGCGACGGTCTGGATTACGCTCCTGGTCATCGAGGTGGGGTCGTCCTTCCAGTCCGGAGCGCCCCCGTTCAGCAGGGCGTCGGTGTACGCGTTCCTGTTCGTTCCGTTCTTCAGCCTGCTCCTGTTCGGGTGGGTCTCGGTACCGCCGTACATGTTCGCGGGGGCCTGTCTGGGTGCCGGCCGGCACCTCGCCCCGTTCGCCACTGGATCGGAGAGCACGCCACGGAACCGGAAAGCCGACCGGGGCTGAGACTCCGGCGTGGCGGGTCAGTCCTTCCGTCCGGCGCCGACCGCGCTCTCGCCGACCGGGTCGCCGCCCTCGATCACTTCCTGGCCGCCCATGTACGGCCGGAGGACCTCCGGGACGGTGACGGTGCGGTCCTCGTTCTGGTAGTACTCCATGATGGCGACGAGGACCCGGGGGAGGGCGACGCCGGACCCGTTCAGGGTGTGGAGGTACTCGGCGGACTCGTGGCGCTCCGGGCGGTACCGGAGGCCGGCCCGCCGGGCCTGGAAGTCCCTGAAGTTGGAGACGCTGGAAACCTCCAGCCACCGTCCGCCGATATCTGGCCCGTCGGCCATGTCGTCGGCAGGTGCCCAGACCTCGATGTCGTACTGGCGGTAGTGGGGAAAGCCCATGTCGCCGGTACAGATCTCGATGACGCGGTAAGGCAGGCCCAGGCGCTTGAGGACCTCCTCGGCCTCCGCCAGGAGTTCCTCGTGGCGCTGTTCGCTGTTCTCGGGACGGACGAAGTTGACGAGTTCGACCTTGTTGAACTGGTGGACCCGGACGTACCCCCGGGTCTCGGTGCCGTGTTCGCCGGCCTCCCGCCGGAAGTTCGGGGAGAACGCCTGGTGCTTGACCGGGAGGTCGTCGTCCAGGAGGATCTCGTCGCGGTACATGTTCGTCACGGGCACCTCGGCGGTGGGCAACAGCCACAGGTCGTCGTCGTCGTACGGTTCGTCGTTGGCACCGCCGATCCGGTAGGCGTCGTCGACGAACTTCGGGAACTGGCCGGTCCCCTGCATGGACCGGCTGTCGACGGGGATCGGTGGCAGGAGGTCGACGTACCCCTGTTCGCGGTGGACCTCCAGCATGAACTGGGAGAGGGCGTGCTCCAGGCGGGCGGCCTCGCCCTTGACGAACTGGAAGCCGCCACCGCTCACCTTCGCCCCGCGCTCGAAGTCGAGGAGGTCGAGTTCCTCGCCGAGGTCGTAGTGTGGCACCACGTCCGCCGGGACCTCGCGGCGGTCGTCGAACCCCCACCGGTAGCGTTCGACGTTGTCCGCCTCGTCGTCTCCCTCCGGCGCGTCCTCGTACGGGACGTTGGGGATCCGGAGCATCGCCTCGTGTAGCCGGTCCTCCAGTTCGTCCGCGCGCTCCTCTACGTCCTCGATTTCGGCCTTGAGCTCCTGGGACCGCTCGATGGCGGCCTCCGCCTCCTCGTCCTTCCCCTCTGCCTTCAGGCGGCCGATCCGGTCGCTGACCTCGTTCCGTTCGTGCCTGAGGTCGTCGCCCCGTGCCTTCAGTTCGCGCCACTCCTCGTCCAGTTCGAGCACCTCGTCGACGTCGACGTCGTCAACGCCCTTCAGTTCGCACCCGCGGCGAACCTCGCCGGGGTGCTCGCGGAGGTACGTCCGGTCGATCATCGGCCGCGAATTCCCGGCGCCGGGGCAAAACCGTGTCGGAAGTGTGTGACGGTTTTGCGGGGTGGCGAGGCGAGGATCGGACGGGCCGCGATCCTGGGGCAGGGCGGGGATCGAACGGGCCGGGATCCGGGGGCCGGGCGGGGATCGAACGGGCCGGGATCCGGGGGCCGGGCGGGGATGAGACGGGCCGCGATTCGCACCCGTGCGGGGAACGGAACCGGGACTAGTCGGGGACCACGCCGCCGGAGTCGCCCTCGTCGAGGCGGTCGGCCCTCGCCTCCGGGACCCCGGCGTCGGTCGTGCCCCGTCCGCCCATGAGCGCGTCGAGCCCGACGGGCACGACGTGCAACAGGCCGATGACGACGTAGGTCAGGGGCATCGGGAGCAAAACGGCGCCGGCGAGAGGCGTCTCCACAGTTGGGTTCAGGGTCACCACCAGACAGCCCGAGTTCGTGAGGACGCCGTAGGCGCCGTTGGCCACCAGGAGCGCGCTGACGCCGGCGGCGACGTGGTAGACCCACCCGCGGGTCACCAGGACGCCGGTGACCAGGTACCCGACGGCGAACAGGACCAGCCACGGTATCCAGATCAGCCAGGACAGGCCGTCCAGCTGGAGGCCGACGACGTTGAGACCCAGTGCGACCGCCATCCCGACCGCCCAGAGGACGTTGGGAACCGAGTAGAGGGCCGCACGCTCTACCCTGAGGACGGTGACGAGGACCAGGCCGACGAACAGCGCCGCCCACAGTCCCATGATGGTCCAGGAGAACTGTGTGACCGATTCCGCCCAGGCCCCGAGTTCGGCAAGCGTCACGACGCCCTTCGGCGGCGGCGTCCGGAAGTGGATCAGGTACGCCGTCGGGACCCAGCCGACGACCCCCATCAGTGCAGTCAGGCCGAGGTAGGCGTTGCCGTCGAGTTTCTCGTCGCTACGGGGGGAGAGCCGACCCACCTGCCCGAGGATCCGCATACCACATCCCGGACCCCACGGTGCTTATTTCTGCTGGTGGTGACACCCCGCGGTCGGGACCGGGGTTCACCCCGTGCCGTCGGGGATACTCAGGTCCGAAACCGGCACCCTGCACCGGGGGTATCGGTGCGGGCGGGCCGACACCGACGCCGTCACCGTCCCGGGCCGGAAGACAGAAACACCGGTCGGTCCATGACGGTGCATGGACCGACGGTCGTTCCTGGGTGGATCCGGCGTCGTCGCACTGGTCGGGGTCGCCGGGTGTGTCTGTGGGTACAGCGCCACGGCGGCGAGCGACGAGGAGACGACGACCACCGGGACGACGGACGGGACGCCGGCCGAAACGGCCACGACGCCGGGCGCGGCGACCGCCACGACGACCGACGCCACCACGACGGACGGGGCCACCCCGGGCGGGACGACCGACGAGGGGACGACACGGACGCCGACCGGGACACCGACGCCGACCGAGACCCCGACTCCGACGGAGGCCGCTCCCCCGTCGTCGGTAACCGTCCAGGTCGGCGGCGACCTCGCCCGGTTCGACCCCCAGGAGTTCGAACTCGCCCGGGGCGGAACGGTGGAGTGGGTCTGGGAGGGCAACCAGCACAACGTCGTCCCACGGGACCAGCCCGACGACGCCGACTGGACGGGGACGCCCGGGCCGGACAGCCGTACCTTCGACCAGGGGTACACCTACTCCTACACCTTCGAGGTCGCCGGCGAGTACGAGTACGCCTGCCACGTCCACGACCAGTACGGGATGGTCGGCTCGTTCACCGTCGTCTGATGGGGCGGGGGAGCCGAGTCGGATCGACGATCCACCCGAGCGATAGCCGTATTCCGCAGCGAACGACCGGGGGATCGGGCGACCCGTCGGGCGGGGTCGGAGGGCTTTTGCTGGCGCCGGTCGGCCGTTGAACCATGGCACCCGGCGACGTCTTCGAGGTCGATATCGGCGGACTCTCGGACTGCTACTACGTCGACACCGGGATGTACGGCGTCCCGGAGTACGGCTCGGTCTACGTGCTCGACGGCGACCGACCGGCCCTGGTCGACACCGGCATCGGCACCCACCACGACCGGGTCCTCGCCGCCCTGGAGGAACTGGGCATCGCCCGCGAGGACCTGGCGACCCTGGCGGTCACGCACGTCCACCTCGACCACGCGGGCGGGGCGGGGTTCCTGGCCGAGGCCTGCGAGAACGCCACCGTCGCGGTCCACTCGCGGGGTGCCCGGCACCTCGTCGACCCCGGACGGCTCTGGGCCGGCACGAAACAGGCGGTGGGCGACCAGATAGAGTACTACACCGAACCGGAACCGGTGGCCGAGGACCGGATCCGCCAGGTGGAGGACGGCGACGAACTCGACCTGGGCGACCGCACCCTCCGGGTCCACCACGCCCCGGGCCACGCCCCCCACCAGGTCGTCTTCGAGGACCCGGACGCCTCTGCCGTCTTCACCGCCGACGCCGGGGGGATCTACGTCCCCGCACTGGACGCCCTCGAACCCACGACGCCGCCCCCGCAGTTCGACCTGGACCTCGCCCTCGAGGACGTCGACACCATCGAGGGCCTGGATCCCGACGTGCTCTGCTACGCCCACTTCGGTCCCGCCGACCCCGGGAACCGCCTCGACGAGTACCGGGTCACCCTGGCCGAGTGGGTCGACGCCGTCCGGGAGATGCGCGCGGAACTCGGCGACGACGAGGCGGTGATCGACCGCTTCGTCGAGACCCAGGATATCGGCGAGGTGTGGGGAGAGCGCAAGGCCCGGGGCGAGACGGCAATGAACGTCCGGGGCGTCCTGGCCTATCTCGATCACGCCGACTGATCGGCACGCCGGACCAATTGATCGGTGTATCCCGTCGGATCCGGATCTATCCTCCCCGGTGCTCGCGAGCAAGCGGTGGGGCTGGGATTTGAACAACGTCGGGACGATCCTACCCGGTCACTCCCGTCGGTCGTTCCCTGCGTGGCTGCGACTCGTCTCGTTCAAATCCAGCTGTCGCTTTCTCGCTCACGAAAGTGCTCGCGAGAAAGCGGTGGGGCTGGGATTTGAACCCAGGAGGCCTGTAGGCCACCTGCTCTCAAGGCAGGCGCGATAGTCCGCTCCGCCACCCCACCGCAGGCCGGGGCTACGGGATCGCGCGGCTAAGAGGTGTCGGTCTCGATTCACTCCCGGGCGACGATCGCCGCGCCGTCGCCCTCCCGGACGACGAGGTCCAGGGCCTCGATGGCCGCGGCGGTGAACTCGGGTACCCGCCTGCCCGCGCGGCGACGGGCCCGGACGATCGACACCGTCGAGGCGAGCGCTTCGGTGGTGTCGATCCGGGGGACCGTCGGCAGGAAGTCGGCGTCGTACCCCTCGTCGACCCCCCGGGCGACCAGCGTCTCGACCGCCGGTGGTGCCAGCGCCCCCTCGAAGTCTATCGGCTCGGTGAACCCGGCGTAGTAGACCCGTCCGCCCGTCGCGGGGCCGAGAACGACGGGGGATCCCCGGAGCTTCATCGCGGCGCTGTCGACCTCGGTCCGGGCCATCAGCGGCGCTGTCGGCCAGCAGACGGCCGCCGAGTCCGCGCCCTCCTCGCGGAGGAGGTGCGTGACCGTGTTGCCGACCCGGGCAACGAGTGTGGATCCGACCTGGACCTCGTAGCGAACCTCGCCGGCGTCCGCGCCCCGGAGGTCGTCCAGGGCGTCCTCGACGACCGACCGGAGCCGTTGCTCGGGGTCCGCGTTCCCGTGTCCGTCGGGAAGCGAGTCCGCCGACCGGTAGTTCACCAGCGGATCGCCCCCGCTCCCGGCGACTGCGCGAACCACGTCCTTGAGGGCCGCCTCGTAGAGCCCGGCGGCCTCCTCCTCGGAGAGGAGTGGGGATCCGGACAGGGCGGGCAACACCAGTCCCTCGCGCGGCGGGTCGGCCAGGACGGCGACGACGGTCATGGACGACCCTGGCGGCCCGCGGGCCTTGAACCCACCGTCACGGGTCCGTAGAACGACGTATACAGTAAATTTACCGTAAAAGGGTCGGGACGAACGGGTCTCGGCCCGCGTCGGGGCGAACGGCGACGGCTATTAGTCCCCGGCGGTCGAGACGCCGGTATGCGCTGGTCGAGACCGATCGGCTGGCTGGTCGCCGCCGTCGTCCTCCTCGCCGCCGTCGGGTCGGTCGTAACACTGGGGATCGAACCCCTCGGACTCGCGGGCGCGGCGTTCGAACACAGGATGGCGGCGACGGGGACGGTACTGCTCGTCGTCGTGGTGCTCCTGGTGGCCGTGGTCCTCGGCACTCGTTCCGGCAGGGGGATGTCGACCCCCTACTGGTGAGTGGTCCGGCGGCTCCGGCCCCGCCCGTCGTCCCGGCGGTCGCTCGCCCCCGACCCGAACCGCCCGGCTGATCCCTACCGGCTCCGGCGGCCCTTGGTCTGGCGGTAGTCGCGGTCCATCAACTCGGAGAAGGCCTCGACGAACGCCTCGTAGGTCTCGTCGTCGGCCGACTGGAGGTCGACGGTCGGGACGATTTCGAACCCGCGGCCACGGATCGTCCGGGCGTGGTCGTCGGGGAGCGAGAACTCCTCGGCCGGGGTGGTGGTGTACTCGGCAGCGATCGTCGCGAGGGCCCGTTCGCCGACGGGAACCAGGATTTCGGGGTTGATCATCCGGATCTCAGCGGTGAGGAAGGGGTCGCAGTTCCGGATCTCCTCGTCGGTCGGTCCGCGCTCGGGGTCGCGACACCGCGTGAGGTGGGTGAGGAAGGCGTTGTCGATCCCCCGTTCGGCGTGGCCCGCCGCGGGGTCCGAACAGAGGTCCAGACGATAGAGCGCACGCCAGAGGCCCCTGTCGGCCTCCCCGGCGAACGGGATTCCGGTTTCGTCGGCCTCCGGCCCCGGTTGCTCGCCGACGAACAGGAAGTCCGCACCGACGTCGCCGTAGCCGTGGACGACCCGCGACCGCGTCTCGCACAGCGCCGGGCAGTTCCGGCAGTCCTCGTCCATCCCGAACGGGTTCTCGGGGGAGTCCTGGCGCGCGTCCATGTGACCGGGGATGATCCCCGGGCGGAAAAACCCACGCTCTCCGGGATTCCGTGGCCCGGATCGTGGCGAAGAGAACCGGGGGGCACTTGGGTTCCCCGGCCGGTCGATCACTCGTCCCACGGACCGGGAACGGCCCCGGCCGGACGCTCCTCGTGCGGGGTGAGGGCGGCGCCGAACACGAGGACCGCGGCGGGGAGGCGACAATCCATAGCACCGCCTGCCAGAACCCCAGCAGGAACAGGCCGACGCCGCTCGCGAGGACGACCACCGACCGATCCAGGAGTGCGCCGGCCGCGCCGACCCAGGCCACGCCTGCGATCAGGGCGAAGAACGCCAGTCCGGTCGTGGTCTACCCCGGTTGACCGAGGAACCATCCCAGCGCCAGGGTCAGGAGGAGGGCGACGACCGAGGGGCCCAACCTGGAGACGGCGGGGAGTGCGGCGGTCGCCCCCGAGCGTGGCGAGTGCGCCATAGCGGAGCGTCTCGGCCGAGGGGCAAGTCAGTTTCCCCGGTCAGGGGTGGCGAGAGAGTTCCGGAGATCCGGTGGCTGCGAGTGGACGATTCTGTGAGGAGAGGTCAGTCGTCCAGGCCCTCGGGGTCCGGGTTCTTGCCGCCCTGCTCCCTGACCCGGAGGATGTTGCGCATGTTCACGTAGACGTCCCGGGGCGTGGCGTCCTCGCCCTCGTCGTAGATGTCGCTGACCCGGTAGAGGAGGGCCGCGACGTGCTTGCTCTCGCCGGAGTCGCCCCGGATCTCGTCTGCGATCTCGCGGAGGAGTCGCACTCGCTCGGGGTCGGGTTCGAAGCGGTCGTCCTGGCCGGCCATCGACAGGATGGAACCGTTCCGGCCCCAAAACTCCGCGGGTTCCGGACCGTCCCGTGGCGGAGAACGCCGGATTTAACACTCGCTTGTTCCCAGGTGCCACCGCATGGTCCCCCAACCCTGCACAACACCGCGAAGGCTCGCGATCGTCCTCGCGTTGTCCCTCGTCGCGGCGTCGGCGGCCCTCCCCGCGACGGCGACGACCCGGACGGACGCGACCCGGAGCGTCGATCCCGGGTCGGCCGAACCGGGCGACCGGGTGACGATCCAGGTCCAGATCGATGTCTCCGAGGACGTCGACCATCTGACCGTCGAGGACACGCATCGACCGGACGCGTCGAACGTCACCATCGAGAGCACCGACGTCCCGGAGGAGAGCTCCGTGGTCGTCGGCATCGAGACCGAGGACGGCGTGACCGTCGCCATCGAGAACGTTCCCGCCGGGTCTACCGTAACGGTCACCTACTCCATGATCGTTCCCGACGACACGAGCGAAGACGCCCTCGCGTTCAACGGGACGGTCATGACCGACGGCGAGGACCACGACATCGGCGGCGACTCGTCGGTGTCCGTCCAGACGTCGACGTCGACTCCCACGGCCACGGCGACCCCCTCGCCCACCCCGACGGCGACGCCGACCCCGACCGAAACCACGACCGACGACTCGGGAACCACTGCCGGGGCGACGACTGACGCGACGGCCACCTCCACGACGACCGGTACCCCGGAACAGGTCGACGGTGGCGGGGGCGGCATTCCGGTCCTCCCCGTCCCGGCGGTGCTCGTCGTGTTCGTAGCACTGATCCTGGTCGGGTTCCGCGCCGCCCGGCGCTGAACCGGCCCCGACGGCGACCCCTTCTCCGAGAACTGATCACCCGCCGGAGCCGGGACCCCATTCTCCCCGGTTTCCGGACCTCGACCGCGGCGGTACTGGTGGGTGTCCCGCATACGACGGTCCGTCGCTCGGACGGACCGGATCAAAAAGCCCGCAGGTCAGATCCGACCGGTGGTGACCACGAGGTCGGATTCGACCGGGGATGACGACGGGTGGTTCGACCGTCGGGGTCGGGCCTCACTCGAAGTCCCGGCGCATCGCGATCTCGAACCAGGGACAGAGCCGTAGCTGTCGGTACCACTCGGGGTGCTCGTGGAGGTGTTCGTAGGGTACCCAGAGCAGGCCCGCGACCTCCTCCTCGTTCGGGTCGAGGCTGGTGTCCTGGAGGGTCACCTGGAGAACCGCACAGACCTCGTGTTCCACGCCCGCGTTCTCGTAGTAGCGCTTGTACTCGAACCTGTCCGTCAGCCTGACCGAGTCGTACTGGTCGGGGGTGATCCCGAGTTCCTCCTCCAGTCGCTCCCGGGTGGCCTCCTTCTGGGTCTGGCCCTCCCTGGGATGGGAGGCGACGGTGCCGTCCCAGTGGGTGTCCCAGAGGCGCTTGCCGGGCGCGCGCTGGGCCAGCAGGATCCGGCCCTCCCGGTCGAACACCAGAGTGGTGAACGCCCGGTGTCGGATCCCGTCGCCGGTGTGGGCCTCCAGCCGGTTCACGGTTCCCTGCGGGGTGTCGTCGGCGTCGACCGCGATGACGTCCTGGAGCGCGTTCTCGTGTTCGACGTCTCCACCGCCCTCGCTGGGGGAGTCGCGGGCGTCGTCGGTACTCATGTGTCCGGGATCGTGGGGGAGGGTCAAACACCCTTCGACTCGCTGTTACCTTGCGCCCTCGGGCGGGCCGACCGGACCGCGTGAGTGAGTCGTGATCGTTGCCGAGGGCGACCGGCCGCCGGTACGGACCCCGGGCCGGTGGCACCGCGCTTCTCGTCCTACGAATATCGAAATAAAAGTACGCACTTCGAAATTGATCGCCGGGTTTATTGCGATGTACGAACTCCGACCGACAACGACATGAGCGATCCCGACGGCGAGGCGACCGGCGAAGGACGGACGATCCTGTTGGTCGGGAGTGGCCCCATCCGCATCGGGCAGGCCGCCGAGTTCGACTACTCGGGGGCCCAGGCCTGCCGGGCGCTCCAGGAGGAGGGCGCGAGGGTGGTGCTGGTCAACTCGAACCCGGCCACCATCATGACCGACCCGGAGATGGCCGACCGTGTCTACGTCGAACCGATCACGCCGGAGGCCATCGCCGAGGTGATCCGACGGGAGGACCCCGACGGGGTCATCGCCGGCCTCGGGGGACAGACGGGGCTGAACGTCACCGCCGAACTCGCCGAGCAGGGGGTGCTCGACGAACACGACGTCGAGGTCATGGGGACGCCCCTGGAGACCATCTACGCCACGGAGGACCGCCAGCGGTTCCGGGACCGCATGGCCGACCTCGGCGAACCCGTCCCGGCGTCGGTCACCGTCGAGTCCGTCGACGAGGTGGAAGAGGCCCTGGAGGCGGTGGGCGGCCTCCCGGTCATCGCCCGGACCACCTACACCCTCGGCGGCGCGGGGTCGGGCGTCGTCGACGACGTCGCGGAACTCCGCGAGCGTGTCCGCAAGGGCTTGCGCCTCTCGCGGGACGGCCGGGTGATGATAACGGAGTCCATCGACGGCTGGATCGAACTGGAGTACGAGGTGATGCGCGACGCCGACGACTCTTGCATCGTCATCTGCAACATGGAGAACCTGGACCCGATGGGGATCCACACCGGCGAGTCGGTGGTGGTGACCCCCAGCCAGGTCATTCCGGACCGGGGCCACCAGGAGATGCGCTCGACGGCAATCGAGGTGATCCGCGATCTGGAGATCCACGGCGGGTGCAACATCCAGTTCGCGTGGCGGGACGACGGTACCCCCGGCGGCGAGTACCGGGTCGTCGAGGTCAACCCACGCGTCTCCAGGTCGTCGGCCCTGGCCTCCAAGGCGACGGGCTACCCCATCGCGCGGGTCACCGCGAAGGTGGCGATGGGCAAGCGCCTCCACGAGATAGAGAACGAGATAACGGGCCAGACCACCGCCGCCTTCGAACCGGCCATCGACTACGTGGTGACGAAGGTGCCCCGGTGGCCGGTCGACAAGTTCCCCGAGGTGGAGTTCGAACTCGGGACGGCCATGAAGTCCACCGGCGAGGCGATGGCCATCGGCCGGACCTTCGAGGAGTCACTGCTGAAGGCCCTCCGGTCGAGCGAGTACGTCCCGTCGGTCGACTGGACCGACCTCTCGGACGACGAACTCGAACGCGACTACCTCGCCCGGCCCACCCCAGACTGGCCCTACGCCATGCTGGAGGCGTTCGACCGGGGCTACCCGGTCGAGGACGTGGTCGACCTGACCGGCGTCGCGGAGTGGTACGTCGAGCGGTTCCGGAAGATAGCCGAGGCCGCCCGCGCCGCCGGGGACGGGGAGTTCGACCCCGCGGCCGGCGTCGGGTTCACCGATCAGGAGATAGCCGCCATCGCCGGCGGCGAGTTCGACGACACTTACCCCTCCTGGTTACCCTCCGGGACGGACGCCGGGGCGGTCACCGACGGCGGTCCGAGCGCGGTCGACCGGGTGGCGGCCGACACGCCGGACCGGACCTACAAGCAGGTGGACACCTGCGCCGGCGAGTTTGCGGCGTCCACCCCGTACTACTACTCGGCACGCCCGCCCGGGTCCGCCCGCCGGTCGACCGGGGAGGACGAACTCCGGGTCGACCGGGACGTCGAGTCCGTCGTCATCGTCGGCGGCGGCCCCATCCGGATCGGACAGGGGGTCGAGTTCGACTACTGTACCGTCCACGCGGTCCAGGCCCTGCGCGAACGGGGCATCGACGCCCACGTCGTCAACAACAACCCCGAGACGGTCTCGACGGACTACGACACCTCCGACGGCCTGTTCTTCGAACCGATCACCGCCGAGGAGGTGGCCGACGTGGTGGAGGCGACGGGGGCCGACGGCGTGATGGTCCAGTTCGGCGGCCAGACGTCGGTCGACGTCGCTGCCCCGCTCGAACGGGAACTCGCCCGCCGGGACCTGGACTGTTCGATCCTGGGGACCTCCGTGGAGGCCATGGACCTCGCCGAGGACCGCGACCGGTTCAACGCCCTCATGGACGAACTGGGGATCGCACAGCCGGATGGGGGCGCGGCCGAGACGGAAGCGGAGGCGCTGGAACTCGCCGAGGAGATAGGGTACCCCGTCCTCGTCCGTCCCTCCTACGTGCTGGGCGGCCGGGCGATGGAGGTGGTCCACGACCCGGCGGAACTCCGCGAATACGTCCGGGAGGCGGTCCGGGTCAGTCCCGAGAAACCGGTGCTCGTGGACGAGTTCCTCGCGGACGCCGTCGAACTCGACGTCGACGCGGTCGCCGACGCCGGCGACGGCGAGGGGGAGGTGCTGGTCGGGGGCGTCATGGAACACGTCGAACCCGCCGGCGTCCACTCCGGCGACTCGGCCTGCGTGATCCCACCGGAGTCGCTCACCGGGGACGAACGCCGCCGCGTCCGCGACGTCGTCGAGGAGATAGCCCGCGCCCTGGAGACCGAGGGGCTGCTGAACGTCCAGCTGGCCGTCCGCGACGGCGAGGTGTACGTCCTGGAGGCCAACCCCCGGTCCTCGCGTACCGTCCCGTTCGTGTCGAAGGCGACGGGCGTTCCGATCGCACGGCTCGCCGCGGCGGTCATGGCGGGCGCGGCCCTCGACGACCTCGACGTCGACGAGGCGCTTCCCGAGCACTACAGCGTCAAGGAAGTCGTCCTCCCGTTCGACCGCCTGCCCGGCAGCGACCCCCGACTCGGTCCCGAGATGAAGTCCACCGGCGAGGTGATGGGCACCGCAGAATCGTTCCCGGCGGCCTACCGGAAGGCCACCGCGGCCGCCGAGGGCCTGCCCGAGTCCGGCACCGCCGCGGTCCTCGACCTGCCCGTCGAGGGGTTCGAGCGCCACTTCGACCCGGTCGACCCCGAGGACGTGCCCGGAGCGATCCGCGAGGACGAGGTCGGCTTCCTCGCCAGCGACGACCCCGACGCCCTCCGGGCGGCCGTCGAGGCCGGTGTTCCCTACTGTTCGACCGTCGCGGCCGCCGAGGCCACCCTGGCGGCGCTGGACGACGGAACCGCGGTCGGCGTCGACGTGCGCCCCGTTTCGGAGCGCCCCCGGCACGTGGAACGGTGGGGTGACGACTGACGCCCAGTCTCCAGGCGACGTGATCCTCGATCCGGGGCCAACCGGTGACGCGATCCCCTGTCCCGAACGGATGGGTTGCGCGCCCGCCCGATCCGGCGTGAGTGAGCGGGCCGAACCGGGGAAAGAGGCTTGTGGGTTCCCACCGGAGTGACGCGCCGTGCGACGACGGACGCTCCTCGCCGCCCTCGGAGGTGGTCTGACCGGGTTCGCCGGGTGCGCAGGACTCTCCGGTGACGGGACGGACCGGACGACCTACGGCGTCCCCGGGACCACGAGCACCCGGACCCGGTCGTCGACGCAGACACCGCGTGCGACCCCCTCGACCGGGGAGCGAATCTCCGTCTCGTACGTGGTCCGGACGACCGATAGTCCGGCCTACCGGCCGGGGCGCGTGCGGATCGAACCCGGCGACTCGGTCCGCTGGCCGAACACCGGCGAGAGTACGCACACGGTCACCGCGAGGATCGTTCCCCACGGAGCCGACTACTTCGCCTCCGGGGAATTTGCCGACGAGGCGTCAGCCCGGGACGGGTACCCCGAGGGAGCCATCGGACCCGGGGACTCCTACAGCCACACCTTCGAAGTGGAGGGCGTCTACGACTACTTCTGCATCCCCCACGAGGACGCAGGGATGTGGGGCCGGATCGGCGTCGGAGTGTCCCCGAAGGTACCGGGTGACGGCCCGTCCCCCGACGTCCGGATGAGCGACAGGCTCCAGTTCTTCCCCGAGTCGCTCCGGGTCCCGGCCGGTACCGAGGTGGTGTGGGCGACCGTAGGAAACCAGCCCCACTCCGTCACCGCCTACGGGGACGGGATCCCCGACGGGGCGGACTACTGGGCCTCGGGCGGGTTCGGGAGCGAGTCGCTCGCCCGAGAGGCCTGGCCCGACGGGGCCGTCGAACCCGGCGATCGGTTCGCTCACGCCTTTTCCAGCCCGGGAACCCACCGGTACTTCTGTATCCCCCACGAGGGAGCGGGGATGACCGGGACGGTAGAGGTCCTGCCCGCCGACGGCGGGGGGACCCCGGACCCGGCGGACGGTACGACCACGACGGCGGTCGGTCCGGGCGAGGATCAGTCGAGGTAGTAGCCCGCCGACCAGCCGGTGGCGGCGCCGTCGTAGTCGAGTTCGAACCACCGGTAGCCGTCGTTGTCGACGGGTCCGTCGACGACGGTTCCCGTCGTCCCCTCGGGAGCCACGTCGACCCTGTCGGCGGTAGTGCTCGGCGCATCCCTGACCGACAGGTCGACCCGGGTCGTCGCGTCCTGCCAGACATCGAACCGGCTGTAGGGCACCCAGGGTGCCGCGGACCAGCCGTTCGCCACCCCATCGTCGTAGGCGACTTCGTACCACCGGTAGCCGTCGTTGTCCACGGGGCCGTCGATGACCGTCCCGGACGTGCCCTCGGGAGCCACGTCGACCCGGCTGTAGTAGGTGCCCGGCCCGTCCCTGACCGAGAGGTCGGCGTCGGTGACGACCGAGTCCCAGACGTCGAGGTGGTTCCGCCGGAGGTAGCCCTCGTAGCGTCCCCAGTTCCAGGTCGATCCAGGGTCGGTGTGGGCGCCGGCACCGCCCCCGCTGTCGCAGTCGTCCGGGTCCGGTATCCGGTCGTGACCGATGACGCCGCCGGCCCCGTCGGTCGGGTCGCAAGGGGCCACGTCGTACCGGCGGACCCGGAGCGGGAACCCGTAGGTCTCGCCCGCCCACTGTGCGATCCGGGCCGACTTCTCGTAGAGGGCGTCCGTGAAGGCCGTCTCGTCGGTGTATCCCTCGTGTTCGAGGCCCAGCGAGTGGGCGTTGTAGCCCCAGTTACCGGCGTGCCAGGCGACGTCCTCCTCCGCGACCATCCGGGTCGCGTCGGCCGGGTCGTCGTTCTCGACGACGTAGTGCGTGCTACCGTTCGCGTCCGGGTCCTGGAACCACGCGATGGTGCCCTCGTAACTCCCCTCCGCGACGTGGACGACGAACCACCTGACGTCGTAGTCGGACTCCCGGTCGGCGTCGGTGTAGTTGCTCGCGTCCGCCGCCACCCAGTCCATCGGCGGCTTCGAGTGTGCCCCGGCGGCGTCCACCGCCCCGAGGACCGATCCGCCTGCAACCGCCGCGGCGGCCGCCTTCAGCACCGTCCGTCGCGTCCCCCTCATCCCGACCACCGCCGGCCGCCGACGGTCGGTTCCCGTCCGATAAGCCCACCAATGGTCCGGTCCCGCGAGGATCGATCCACCCCGGATTCACCGGGGCTGTGTCGTGCTCGCATGTGGCGTGGTGGCGAACACCGTCGAGTAAAACTTTCCAAAATCTCGTCAATTCCCGAGGAGTTAATAACTACTCCGACAGATGGGGCCTGGATTTCCCTGCACAATCCGGAAAGCGGACCCTCACAGGTCGTCGTCACCCGATAGCACGGGGTCGGCAACCGTGGATCCGGTCCCGAGGGGTCAGTCGGCCGCGATGGGTGCCTTGCCCTCCGTCGCCATCGCGACGACGTCGTCGAAGAAGTCCATCGAGTCGAGGGGTCCGGGGTGAGCCTCGGGATGGTACTGACGCGTGAGTACGCCCAGGTCGTCGCACTCCAGTCCTTCAGGGGTGTCGTCGTTGACGTTGACCTGGGTCACCGTCAGTTCCCCGGGGTCGGCGACGGCGTAGCCGTGGTTCTGGGTGGTCATGACGACGCGGTCCGAGCGCAGGTCCCGGACCGGCTGGTTGACCCCGCGGTGGCCGAACTCCATCTTCTCGGTCGACCCGCCCAGCGCCCGGGCGACGACCTGCTGGCCCAGACAGATGCCGGCGACGGGAACCTCGCCGACGAACTCGGAGACGAGGGACTCCGCGGCGTCGAACGTGGCCGGGTCGCCCGGGCCGTTCGAGACGAACAGGACCGACGGGTCCAGGTCCGCGACCTGCCCGGGGGTCGCGTCGTGGGGCAGGATCCGGACGTCGGCCCCGCGCTCGACCAGGGAATCGACGATGGACGCCTTGGCCCCGCAGTCGACCAGCGCGACGGTCGGGCCGGCGGGGTCGCCCCGCCGGATGGGTTCGTCGACGCTCACCTTGGCGCCGATGTCCTCGTGGTCGCCCATCGACTTACAGCGCCCGAGTTCCGCGCGGGCGTCCTCCGGGGTCGCGCCGTCACCGGCGGCGATCCCACACCGCATCGCCCCCGCCTCGCGGATCCGCGTGACGATTCCCCGCGTGTCGAGACCGCCGACGGCGGGCACGTCCGCGTCCCGGAGCCAGTCGGCGACGTCGTCGGTGAACTCCCGGGCCAACGCGGCGTTGGGGTGGACGCGATCGGACTCGAATCGCTCCGCTCGCACGCCGTAGTTGCCGATCAGGGGGTACGCGAACGTGAGGACCTGCTCCTCGTAGGAGGGGTCCGTGAGCGATTCCTCGTAGCCGGCGTAGGCGGTCGTGAACACCAGTTCCCCGCGGGCACGGCCCGGCGACCGGGCACGTCCCGCCAGAACGTCGCCGCCATCGAGCGCCAGGTAGGCGTCCGACATTACGAATTCCTCACACAGCCGGGACAATAAACCTTGCTTTCGTAATTTTCCTACGAAATTCGTAATCACCAAGTACCCCTGGTGTGTACGTGGCGATCTCATGGACGATCTGGACCGGGAGATCCTCGACGTGTTGCGACGGGACGCCCGGACCCCCTACACCGAAATCGCGGACCAACTGGGCATCAGCGAGGGGACGGTGCGAAACAGGGTCACCGACCTGGAGGAGTCAGGGGTCATCGAGCGGTTCACGGTCACGACCAGGACCGGCAACCTGCGGGCGATGGTCGAGATAGACGTGGCCGTCGACGTCGACACCGACGAACTCGCCGCCGTCCTCGCCGACTGGGACACCGTCGAGTTCGTCTGGCAGGTCGGCGGCGAGGAGGACATCGTCGTCGTCGTGGACGCCGCCGACACCCGACAGCTCAACGACCTGATCTCCCGGGCGCGGGACCGCGAGGAGATAGTCGCCACGAAGTCCAGGCTGATACTGGACGAACGGGTCGGGTGACCCTGCGAGTTTCGTGACCGGATCTCGCCTCCTCGGTGCCGAGGACGAACGGATCCGGAACGCCGCTCTCGGCCAGTAGAGTGTCCGACGGAACCCGGGACCGTTGGCCGAAGCCCGTGTCTTTATGTGTGATCCACCCGTTCTCTCACGCGCCGGGAACGACGCTTTTCACGTCGGAACCGGCACGGCCCGCTCGTCGACCCGGCCCGTCCGTCCGCGATGGACCGTCCGGACGGTCCACCCCGGCGACCCACTCCCGCCCCGGCTACGCCCACCCTTCCGGATCCCCTCCTCCTCTCGTGTCCATCCCGAACGGGAACCCACGGCTCCCGGCAGGCCCTCCTCGGCAGGTGATCCGTGAGCACTCGGGGAAACCGAGTACAGCGGGTCCCGGGTCAGTTCGGCCCGCTCACCCGATCAGTCGTCGCTAAATCGGGCGAGACCGCAGGGTCGCGGGCCTCGCATCTGCTCGGCCCGCTCACCCGATCAGTCGTCACCCGATTCGGTCTTGATCTCCGCCGACAGCCCCTGGGCCATCTCGATGTCCTTGGAGTTGTTCAGGGTCCAGGCGGTGCGCTCGGTGACCGCCTCGATGGCCTCGCGGGCGCTGGGCGCGCCCTTGCCGGACTTGCCGACGCCGCCGAAGGGCAACTGGACTTCGGCCCCGATACAGGGGAGGTTGGCGTAGGCGAGGCCGGCCTTCCGGTGGTCGCGGTAGTGGTTGATCTGGCGGTAGTCCTCGGAGATGATCGCCCCCGCGAGCCCGTACTGGACGTCGTTGTGGATCTCCATGGCGTCCTCGATGTCGCCCGAGTACTCGATGAGGGCCACGTGGGGGCCGAACACCTCCTCGTGGATGCAGCGCAGGTCGGGGTCGTAGTCGACCTCGTAGACGAAGGGGCCGACCCAGTGGCCGTCCGCGTAGCTACCGCTACGCTCTGGACTGGCGGCGGTAGCCGCCCCGTCCTCGTGACCATCGGGGATCTCCTCGTCGTCGAGTTCCGCGCGGTCGACGAGGACGTTCGCGCCCTCCGTGCGGGCCAGGTCGTTGTACTTGTGGAACTTCTCGACCTGGCTCTCGTCGATCACCGGGCCCATGAAGGTGTCCTCCTCGAGGGGGTCACCGACCGCCACCTGCTCCGCGAGTTCGACGAACCGCTGCTTGAACTCGTCGTACAGGTCCTCGTGGACGATCAGGCGCTCGGAGGAGACACAGCGCTGGCCGGTCGTCTTGAACGAGGACATCACCGCCGAGTGGATGGCGATGTCCATGTCTGCCTCCTCGGTGACGACGATGGCGTTCTTGCCGCCCATCTCCAGGCTGACCTCGCGCCCGGGCTTCCCGCCGAGCTTGTCTGCGATGGAGTGGCCCACCTCCGCACTGCCGGTGAACAGGACGGTGTCGACGCGGTCGTCCTCGACGATGGCGTTGCCCGCGTCGCCGAAGCCCTGGACCATGTTGAACACGCCGTCCGGCGGGATGGCGACCGGGAAGTTCCAGGGCGTGATACAGCCGACGACCCCGCGGGGCTGGCGCCGCATGTAGGCGTCCTTGCTGGCGATCTCGGAGGGAACCACGTCGCCGTGGGGGTGCCGGGCGTTGCCGGCGGCCCACTCCACCATGTGGTAGGCCTCGACCACGTCGGCCCGGCCCTCGCTGATCTCCTTGCCGCACTCCTTCGTGACGACCTCGCCGAGTTCGTCGGTGCGGTCGCGGAGTTCGTGGTAGACGTCCCACAGCACCTCGGCGCGGTCGACGTAGGACATCGAGCGCCACTCGTGGGCGGCCTCCTCGGCCTCGGTCACCGCACGCTCGACGTCCGTCTCCGTCGCCCGCCGGAAGGTGCCGAGCGTCTCGCCGGTCGCGGGGTTCTCGCTCTCGAACGTCTCCTCCCCGTCGCCGTCGGTCCACTCTCCGCCGATGTAGTGCCGGTATACCTCCTGGGCTTGCTGGCTCATCGTCGGCAAAAATTTCGACCCACCGGGGCAAAAGCTCTGCTATCGACCTCGGGCGGCCGGACGCCCGAAGGAAATCCCCGATAGGACCCGTCGGCCGACCGACGCTGCCGGGCCATCGTGACGGATCCGATCCGCCACATCGGGCCCGCCGGCGGGGTATCCGCCACCTCAGGCCCGCCGACGGATCGCGTCGGCGAGGCGGTCGTAGAAGCCGTCCTCGTACTTGGTGGCGGCGTCGATGGTCGGGCGGGCGTTCGTCTCGTTGACGACGACCCGGTCGTCGGTCGCGAGCAGGTCCACGCCCAGGAGCGCGATCCCCAGTTCCCCGGCGGTCCGTTCGGCCAGGTCCCGGAATTGCTCGGGGGCGTCGAGCCCCGCCGCCGTCGCGCCGCGGTGGACGTTGTGCTTCCAGCGACCGGCCGCGCGCTCCGCGTCCGGGAGCCGTCGCTCCACCGCGCCGACGTACTCCCCGTCCAGGATCATCACCCGGTAGTCCCGCGCACCGGGGAGGTACTCCTGGACGAGGAAGGACTTGTCGCCGGTCGCCCGGTAGTCGTGGACCAGGTCGAGGTAGTCACAGATCCCCAGGAAGGTGTCCAGGTCGTGAGCCTTCGCGACGCCGATCCCCCGGGTGGTGGAGTTGGGCTTGACCACCACCGGCGGGTCCAGTCGCTCGTAGGCCGCCCGCAGTTCCGCCTCGTCGACGGGGTTCGAGACCAGCACCGTCTCGGGGACCGGCAGGCCAGCACGGTCGAGACGGGCGATCACTCCCGCCTTGTTGCGCGAGGTCAGCACCGCGTCCCGACCGTTGAGCCAGTCGACGCCGAGCAACGCGTCCGCGACCGTCCCCTCCATCGCTCGCCCGGGAAAGACGAACCCGACGTCGAACTCGCCCAGGTCCGCGTCGGCGCCCGTCAGCGGCAGGGTCCGCTCCGAGACCGGGACGTGCCGTGCCTCGATCCCTCGCTCGGCCAGCGGATCCCGCATTCGTTCCAGGGTCTCGGCGCTGTGCGCCACCGCCATCCGGAGCATACCCCTCGTCGGGCGGCCGGGAGCAAAAAGCCTGGTTCGCCGGCGATCCGGTGGTGTGGCGTCGCCCACGATACAGTACTTTTACTGTAAACCGGTTGGCGTCGGGATCAGTCCGCGGCGGCCTCGATGGCGTCCCGGTCGAGTTCGACGCCCAGGCCCGGCCCGTCGGGCGGTGCGACCGTTCCGTCCTCGTGATCGATCGACTCGGTCAGCAGGAAGTCGCGGTTCTCGGGCGTCCACGCCGGCGGTTCGAGGGGGTACTCGCACCAGTCCGCGTCCACGGCGGCCATGACGTGGAGGTTCGCCGCGAACCCGAGCCCGTTGGTCCAGGTGTGCGGTGCGAAGTCCAGGCCGTGGTCGCGGGCGTGCGCGGCGACCTCGGTCGCACCGCGGATCCCGGTGGCTATCGCGGCGTCCGGCTGGAGGACGTCCAGGCAGTCCCGGTCGACCAGGTCCCGGAGTTCCCCGGCCTCGTTGAACTCCCCGCCGGCGATGGGGACGTCCGTACGCTCGCGCAACCGGGCGAGTCCCTCGTAGTCGGTGCGATGGAGTGGCTCCTCCAGCCACGCGACGCCGCCGACGTCCTCCAGTTCCCGGGCGACCCGCAGGGCTTCCTTGGCCGACCACGTCTCCCGGTCCTCCATCACCCGTACCGACCAGCCCATGTTGGCGTCGACCATCAGCGTCAGGTCGGGGAACTCCCGGCGGACCCGCCTCGCCACGCCCAGGTCGTCCTCCGGGTCGGGGCCGAACCGGAGCTTCACCGCCTCGAACCCCTCCGCGACGCGGTCCTCCACGTACGACAGGCGCTCCTCCGGCCCCCGTCGCTCGGCGGTCGAGGCGTAGGCCCGGACCGGGTCGCCGGTCCCGCCCAGGAGTTCGTAGACGGGCTTGCCGGCGTCCTTCCCGATGACGTCCCAGAGCGCCATCTCCAGGTGCCACGGTCGCGGACCGATCAGCCGGACGCTCTCCAGTTTCCGGCGGATCCGGCCGACGTCGTGGGGATCCTCGCCCAGCAGGAAGAAGGACAGGGCGTCAGCGTAGTCCAGGCCGCCGGCGAAACTGGGGCTGGCCGCCCGGCCGGTTATCCCCGCGTCCGTCTCTATCTCGAACAGTTCGACCTCGTGGGTCCCCTGCGGGTAGCCCGGGATCCAGGTCGGCTCGAAGGTGTCCCCCAGGTCGTGGCTCAGGTGGGTCTGGCTGACGCCGGTTATCTGCATGGGGGCGGATCCGGCGGCGACGGGAAAAGAGTGCCGTCGACTCCCGGGCTGGTCGGTGGGCAAGCCTGTCGTGGAAACCGCTCGGAGCAACCGGCCGATGGGCGTCACCCATGGGTGTGGCCCCCTCCGTGCTCCGTAAACAGGATCATAAACAGGAAAAATACCGCCACTCCGGCAGCGACCAGCGGATTTTCCCCGATCAACTCCAGGAACCGATCCAGGGACGTCTGCAGTATTATCCCGGCGATCGGTAGTGACAGAAACAACGCGAAAAACGCTGCATTGCCCGCTATTCGTCTCGGCCCATTGACTTTCATTACGGGACTCGTGTTCGGAGATGCAAATAAATTTACTGATTGGGTTTCCGTGAAAGTGGCCTGGCACCGTTCTCGCTGCTCGATCGTCTCGTCACCCGGATTGTCTCCTCGCTAGAGGTCGGGATCCCAGCGACGACGGGGACAGCCGAGGAGGACGAACGGCGGCTACTCCGCGTGGAGCACGAACGAGAGCCGTTCCTCGTCGCTCCCCTTCGTCTCGCGGCCGGTCGCCTCGAACCGTCCGATCTCGGCCGTGTTGGCGACGTGCGTACCGGCACAGGCCGTCCGGTCGTAGGGGTCGTCCTCGGGTCCGATCTCGACGATGCGCAACTCCCTGATTGAGTCGGGCAGGAGGTCGATCCGGGTCCGGTCGGTGTCGAGTTCCCGCTCGGCGACCTCGCGGTCCATCTCGTACCACCGGACCGCCATCTCGCGGTCGATCAGGTCGTTCATCCGTTCCGTGACCGTCCGGAGGTCGTCGTCGGTGAACCGGTCGTACTCGACGTCGATCCGTGCCCGGTCGGCGTACAGCTGGTTACCCGTCGTCCGGGCGTCGAACTCCTCCAGCAGCAGGGCCGAGAGGAGGTGCTGGGCGGTGTGGTAGCGCATGTGGGCGTACCGCCGGTCCCAGTCGAGCACCCCCTCGACGGTCGTCCCCTCCGCCGGCGGGTCGCCGTCGACGGTGTGGTAGACGACGTCCTTCTTCCGGACGTCGGTCACGTGCCACTCCTCGTCGCCGGCCCGGAGTGTCCCGTGGTCCGCGGGCTGGCCGCCGCCCTCCGGGTAGAAGCAGGTGCGGTCGAGGGCGACCCTGTCGTCGAGTGCCCGTTCGACGGTCGCCTCGAAGGATCGCCTGTCCGAGTCGTCCAGGTAGAGCGCCCCAGTCACGTCCCCCGGAACGCGGCCCGCGGACTTGGGGGTTTCGCCGGCGGCGAACCCCTGCAGTTCTCGACCACTCCCGTCCACGCTCGACCCAGTACCGGAGGTCCTGGGCCGTTCCGACGCGGACGGTGGCCGTCGTCGGCGGACGGCCGACACCGGTGAGGGAACTGACGGACGTAAGGGCAGTTACACCCGACACCGAGGGGTGGGTCGGGACAACAAGACTAAAGAGTCGAACATACTTCTTTACGGGTAACCAATGATGCGCACGTTCGCCCCCGACGCCGGGAGGTGGTACTGTGGGGGTTGAGATCAAGGAGTCGCGAGTCTCCGAGGAGGAGTTCGATCGGATGAAGGAGTTCGTCCGGGAGTACCTCGTCGCCAGCGTCGAGAACGAGGACGAGGGCGGCCGGATGCGGTGGTACCCCTGGCACTCCGCCGAGTACCGGTTCAACCACATCCGCAACGTGGTCGAACTGGCCGCCGAGATAGCCCGGGAGGAGGGCGCCAACGTGGACGTGACCAAGGTCGCCGCCCTGTTCCACGACATCGCGAAACTGGACGCCGACCAGGACGTCCACGCCGAGGAGGGTGCCCGGGTCGCCAGGGAGTACCTGGAGTCCCACACCGACCTGCCCGACTCGTTCGTCGACGAGGTGTGCAACTGCGTCGCCGAGCACTCCTACCAGGGCGACGTCGGGGACCTCGCGCTGGAGACCCAGTGTCTCATCGAGGCCGACATCCTCGACAAGGTCGGGGCCAACGGGACCGCACTGATGCTCCTCCGGATGGGCTACGAGTCCCGCACGCACATGGACGCCGCCGAGATGGTCGAACGCGTCCTCGAACGCGGGAATGACGCCCAGGACCGGATCGAATCGGACACCGCCGAGAGCATCGCTCACCGGCGGCTAAAGCGGGTCCAGTGGTTCCAGGACTGGCTCCGGGAGGAGGTCGCCGCCATCGAGGACCCCGACTACGAGGAGTGACCGCACCCGGGCGTCCCCGGTTTCCCCTGGTGATCCCCGGTCAGCCCGGAGCGGTCCCTCCCGACCGTGGGTCCAGCCTCAGCCCCCGACCAGGGTCCCGTACGCGTCGGCCAGGAACAGGACTCCGAACCCGGCGAGCAGGGTCGCACTGAGTGCCGCGACTGCCGGTGCGAACCGGTCGATCCGCCGGCCCGCCGAGACCAGGGCGGCCGGGAACCCCGCGATCCAGAGCACGATACCGCCGAAGAAGCCGACCAGCAGTGCGGGACTGCCGGTCTCGACGACCAGCAGGCCGCCGAGGCTGTCGCCAACGTAGGGTGTCCGGGCGAGCACGTCTAGCTGTCCGGGTTCGAGGATCCCGACCCCGACCGTCAGCCAGAACACGATCTGGTAGGGGTTGGTGAGCGCGAGGACCAGTGCCTTCGTGAACCCCTTGCGCCCGCCCCCGTCCTCCGGCGTGAACGTGTCCGTCTCTCGTGCCTCGACGGCGGCACCGTAGGCGAAGTACAGCATCAGGAGGCCGCCGGCCCCGACCATCACCCCCTGGAGCGTCGGGACTCGTTCGACGACCGCAACCGCGCCGAACAGCGCCAGCAGGAAGAAACAGACGTCGGCGGTCATCGCTCCCAGCCCCGCGAGGAATCCGGCGATCCACCCGCGGAGGACGCTCTCCTCGGCGATGACGGCGTTCATGGGCCCGGGCGGCGCCGCCAGGGCCAGGCCGAAGACGGCACCGGCGACCAGCGATGCGAGGAGCGTCGACATCGGGCGAGCGTTCCCACGGTCGGTGCAAAAACCCTCCGCCGTCGGCAACGAACCGGATGGGACCGACGGTCCGGACGGTGGTCCGGCCCGGTACCGGAGGCCTTCGAAGCGCTTAATTCGCCGGTGGGCGGAGTGCGTGCCATGAGACGCCTGATCGTCTTCGGCGACCCGGGGATCCGCAAGGACGCCGTCATCGAGTACGAGGGGCAGGAGTACCACTGCTTCCAGGTGACCCGCAACGGCGACTGGCACGGTCCGGACGAGGTGCAACTCTGGTGCGTCGTCGGAACCGAGGACGAGTACGAGGACTTCCAGAAGCGGAACTTCGTGCCCCACTGGCTGGAGGTCGACCGGGTGGACGCCGAGGACCTCACCGTCGTCGAGGCCAAGGGCGACCTCGCGGTCTGACGGGTATCGGTCGACATCCTGCACCGGAACGTGACCACCCGACACCGCCTGGATTCCGAGTCCGACACCCCGAGCCAGGACGGTTCCAGATCGGACGCCCCGACCGCACCGACATCAGGGCGTCGGTCAGGGTCCGTTTCCCGTCACGCTCTCGTTTCCCGCCCCGTCGCCGCCCCGGATCGCCACGCCGTCCCGGCCGTCACCGTTCCCGATTCCGACCCCGGTCCGGTCCTCCCCGTCCCGCGTCACCGGGCCGAACGAACCCTCGCCACCGCGGACCGCCGGGTCCTCTCCCACGTCGGCGGTCCCGGCCGCCGGTGGGCCACCGTCATCCCCGCTCCCGAGGATCGGATCGGCCCGCGGGGCGACCGTCCCGGGGTCGACGCGGTAGATGACGACCTCGCCGCTCCGGTGGGCGACGTCGACCCCCGTGAGCCGGTTCTCGAGGTCGTGGTTCTCGTAGCGGTCCCGCTCGGCCGGCCCGACGTAAATGTACTCGACCTCGTGTTCGGCCAGGAGCCGGGCCTGCTCCTCCGGACTGCCGTCGTAGATGGTCCGCACGTCGTCGACCCGGGCGAGGAACTCGTCCTCTCCACGGTATCCGATCTCGTGGTACCAGCCCGCCAACGTGGGGACGCCGGTGAGACTGGCGGCCGCGCTGGCCCCGACGACCTCGTTCTCGTTGCCACACTGGACGGGGAAACTCGTCCACCGGTACATGCAGGCGGTCGGGGCGCTGACCATGTTGGGCTGGCCCTCCAGGTCGCGGACCCAGCGGATCGCTTCCGCTTCCTCGGCGTGGTGCTGGTCGACGAACGCGACCGCGTCGAGGGTCGCCCCCTGCTCGGCGGCCGGTTCGGCCAGGTGACTGCTCGTCGCGAGGCCGGCGTACAGCGAGGTGGAGACCAGGAGGACGGCGACGACGACCGCGCCGTACGTCGGGCGGGGCGAGGGTGCCGACTCGCCCCGGAGTTCGTCCAGGCGTGCCAGGATCCACCCGGCGGGGTCGGCGTAGCCCGCCAGCATCACCCCGACGGCGGTCCCCCACAGCGCCCAGACCTGGGCGTAGACCTTGAACACCGTGTTGTACCGTCCGAACCCGGCGTTGGTGACGTAGACGAACTCCACCAGCACGACCAGGCCGAGGGCGCCGACCGCGAGCACCGTCTCGAAGTCCACGTCGTCACCCCGGCCCAACTGCACCCGGCCGACGAGTATCAGGAAGACGAAGGGGAAGACGGCCAGCAGGTACGGGAAGAAGAGCATAATTGCAAAGAGCATGAGGAGGAACGTGAACGCGATCTTGCGGCGTTCTGCCGGGTCGGCCGCCCGGACGAGGTGGACCGCGGTGGCCCCCAGGAAGACGCCGTGCACCAGGAGGAGTCCCCACAGTCCCGACCGGTTCTCGACGATACCGATCCCCCGTCCGCTACCGGTCATCGAGAGGTACGGGTACACGAGGAGCGCACCGAGGGCCGCGACGGCGACCGCTATCACGAGGGCCGTACCGACCACGACCACCTCGTGTCTGGTGCGGTCGAGGACGTCCACCGGGGTGGGATCCTTCACTGCCGTTCCACCGTCCGCCCTGGGCCGGACCGCGGCAACCCGGTCCAGGCCGTCGCTCACCCGGGCCGGGAGCAAGGTCCACGGGTCGGCCGGCGCGAACGCCAGGGCGAGGAGGGTGAGCCCGCCGGTCGTCGGGAGCGACCAGGTGTTGACCAGGGTGATCAGTCCCACCAGCGGGGGAACGACGAGGAAGACGACGGCGCGTCGACGCAGGAGGTCCTCCGCCGGCGTCCGCCAGTAGACCAGCAGGGCGCCCGCCAGCAACAGCATGAACGGCGGCGACATCATGTGGGCGTGCATGTCGCCGTTGACGAACGCGAAGAACGGGAACTCGTTGTTGGTGCCCTCGATGACGAGGTGGGCCGACCAGTACTCGAACGAGTCCGGGCCGTTCGCCAGCCCCGAGAGTTCGACCCCGAACGCGCCCGCGAAGGCCCGGCCGCCGGGCACCGCCCAGGCGAGAAAGCGCATCGGGGTCACGAGGTTCGAGGCGACCCCGACGAGAACGGCCGCCAGGAGGCCTGCGGACCGCCGGTCGCGGTCCAGCCCCGAGGCGATGGCCCCCGCGAGCGCGTAGGCCGCCGTCACGACGGTGGCGTACCAGCCCGCGAGCGCGAGGTTGTAGGCGTACCGCGGGGCGGTACCCGTCAGTCGGGTCAGCAGGGCCGTGATCATGTGGCCCCCGTAGTAGTAGGGCATCGCGTCGCCGGCGAACCAGAAGTCCTCCGGGGGGAGTCGACCGGTCCGGAGCAGGGAGTTCAGCAGGCCGAAGTCGAGGAACTTCTCGCCGCCGCCGGGGTGGACCGCCGGGTCGTGGGCACGGATCGCGATCAGGAGGGCGAACGCCGCCGCGAACACGGCCATCGCCTCCCCGTAGCCTCTGGGGTCCGGACGGACGCCCCGCCGGAGCGCGACGCCCGAGAGCGTTGCCAGGGCGAGGAGACCGGCGACCAGGGCGGGGAGGCCGAACCGGACGTGTCCCACCCAGTACCCCACCACCCCCAGGGTCGCCAGCGCCACGGGCAGAGCGAACCCCGCGCCGCGGGTCGGGAACCGCCGGAAGAGCCACGCGGCCGCCGGCAGCGCCAGCGCACCGAGTCCGACGTAGACGAGGAACCACAGGAGGACCAGACCGTACTCCATCGGTCGTCCAACGGGAGCGGCCGGATAAACGCTTTCGGGATCGCGCCCGGTCGGGGGCACCGGTGCCCGCGTTCCCCCGACTGCGAAGCGAACGAATTTTATCCCATCGTGGATTTTCATCCGGGTGTGACATCAGTCGGCCTGGTCGTTCCGGCTTTCAGGCCGGATCCGGAGACGCTGGCGGCGTACGTCGAGGAACTCGACGAGGAACTGGACGCCAGGATCCGGATCGAGGTCGACGATCCGGACCCTGCAGTCGAGGAGGCCCTCCAGGACGTCCCCGCCGAGGTCAACGCCGTCGATACCCGTGGCGGCAAAGGGGCGGCCATCACCCGCGGGTTCGAGGCACTCGTCGACGGCGTCGAGGTTCTCGGGTTCGCGGACGCCGACGGGAGCACACCGGCTCCGTCGGTCGGCGACGTCCTCGCACCGGTCGAGTCCGGGGATGCCGACCTGGCGGTCGGGTCCCGCCGCCACCCCGACTCCGACATCCGGTCCCACCAGACGATAACCCGCCGGCGGATGGGTGACGCATTCGCCCGGGTGGCCGGTCGACTCCTCGACGTCGAACTGTACGACTACCAGTGCGGCGCCAAGGCCCTCTCGTCGGACACCTGGCGTGCCGTCCGTCCCCACATCTACGAGTCCGGGTTCGCCTGGGACATCGAACTCGTCGCGATGACGGCCGCGCTTGGCCGCTCGGTCCGCGAGGTGCCGGTGACGTGGGTGGACAAACCCGACTCGACCGTCTCCCCCCTGCCGACGGCCCTCGAACTCGGCCGTGCCCTCCTCCGCTCGCGTCACCGGGCGAAGCGCCTCGCCGGGAGTCGGCTCCACAGCGCCCTCGCCGACCCCGACGGGACCGCACTCGTCGACCGGACCGGGTACGACCCGGCCGACGACTGACCGGATGAGCGACGGATCCACGTTCGAGGAACTGGTCTCGGGTGTCCGGTTCGGCCAGTTCGTCTCCGTCGGCGTCGTCGGTGCGGTCTGTGACACGACGGTACTGGTCGTCCTCACCGAGGTGTTCGGTGTACTCCCGGAACTGGCGACGCTGGCCGGCATCGAGACGGCCATCCTCGTGATGTTCCTCCTCAACGACAACTGGACGTTCGCCGCGGCGGCCGACGACGGCACCGGCTCGCTGGTCCGACGGCTCGCCCGTTCCCACGCCGTCAGGGCCGTCGGCAGCCTCACCCAGTTCGTCGTCTTCGTGACCGTCTACCGGTTCGCGTTCGTCCCGGCGTCCTTCGCCAGCGTCGACGTCTGGTTGCTCGTCGCCAAGGGGACAGGGATCGGTCTCGGGATGGTCGTCAACTACGTCTTCGAGAGCGTCTTCACCTGGCAGGTCCACCGCTGACGGACCGGGATCCACGGGGACACCCGTGCGCTCGGAACCGTCGGATCGGGCGCAAAATTTCGGGGGCGGCGCCAGGACCGAAACACAACCCTTAACTGCCAAACCCGGATACAGACTGGTAGCGGGATGGGATAGCCAGGAGATTCCGGCGGGCTCATAACCCGCAGATCGGTGGTTCAAATCCACCTCCCGCTACTTTTCGCCGCGACAAATGACGAGGAGCGTAGCGACGAGTCCGGGAGCGGCGAAAGTCGCCGTGGATTTGAACCAGGGAGTGAAGCGGACGAAGTGATCGGAACGACCGAGGTTCAAATCCACCTCCCGCTACTTTTCACGGAGCCACGTCACGGGCGGGGAGCGTCGCGGAAAACGGCAGCGATGATCCGGTGGCGGGTAACTGGAACCCCACCGGCGGGTGGTTTCAGTCGTCGGACTGGGCGATGCGCTCGCCGGGTTCGACCTCGACCGACTGGTCGTGGAGGTGGCAGGACGCCGAGTGTCCGGCCTCGGTCCGGACCATGTCGGGGGAGTCTGTGGCACAGACCGTCTCGAACGCCTCGGCGAGGCTGGCGCTCGCCTCGTCGAACTCGTCCCTGACGACCCGTTCTAGTGCGTCCGAGAGGACGGACTCGGCCTCGGGGTCCGAGAGGGTGTCGGGGATGTCGAAGTCACTTCGGATCGCGTCGACCATCTGGTCGTGGGTGACGTCCTCCGGGTCCGTGACGTCGGTCTCGGCGATGACGAACTCGCGGATGCCGTCAAGGTCGATCTGTCTGGTGGTGACCTTCGTCCGGAAGTTCATCACCGAGCGCCAGGCGGACTGCTCGAAGTCGTAGCCCTCCGGCTGGATGACCTCGGGACACCGGGTGTGGAACCGACAGCCCGACGGCGGGTTCGCGGGACTGGGAACGTCGCCGGTGAGTTCGACGGCCATGCCCCGCTCTCGCGGATTCGGACTCGGGATGGAGTCGATCAGCGCCCGCGTGTAGGGATGCTGGGGAGAGTCGAACACCTGCTCGGTCGGCCCGGTCTCGACGATTTCCCCGAGGTACATCACCGCGACGTTGTCGGCGATGTCCCGGATGACGCCCAGGTCGTGGCTGATGAACACGACACCGAGGCCGAACTCCTCCTGGAGGTCGGAGATGAGTTGCAGGATGTCGGCCTGGATGGACACGTCGAGCGCGCTCGCGGGCTCGTCGGCCACGATGAGGTCGGGGTTGACCGACAGCGCCCGTGCGAGGGCGATCCGCTGCTTTTGGCCGCCGGAGAACTCGTGGGGATAGCGGTCGATGTCGTCGCCGGACATGCCGACCCGTTCGAGCAGGTCCTTGACGATCGCCCGCCGCCGGTTCCCGTCGCTCATGCCGTGGATCCGCAACGGCTCTGCGACCGACTCCCCGATGGACATCCGGGGGTCGAAACTCGACGTCGGGTCCTGGAAGATCATCTGGGCCCGTCGGCGGAAGCGCTTGAGTTCGCGGTCGTCGTACTCCGTGATGTCGACGCCGTCGAACAGCACGTCGCCGTCGGTCGGTTCCTCCAGGCGGAGCATCGTCGTCGCGGCCGTGGACTTGCCACAGCCGGACTCGCCGACGAGACCGAGCGTTTCGCCCCGTTCGACGGAGAACGAGACGCCGTCGACGGCCCGGATCCGCCCGACCTCGCCACCGAAGATCCCACGCTGGATGGGGTAGTGCTTCTTCAGGTTCCGTACCTCCAGGAGCGGCGCGTCGGCGCTCATCGGGACTCACCTCCGTCCGTGCGCGCCTCGGACGCCGAGAGGCCTTCTGGACCGGAGTCGAGCTGTGTCGAGTCGAAGCCGTCCTGGTAGAAGATACACGATACCTCGTGGCCCGGGTGCTCCGCCTCCATCATCGGTGGCTGGTCGCCGTCCCGGCAGTCCTCGACGGCGTGGGGGCACCGTGGTGCGAACCGGCAGCCGTCGGGCGGGTCTATCATGCTCGGTAAGCTCCCACGGATCGCTTCCCGCTGGCTCCCCTGCCCGGGCCGACACCGCAGCAGCGCCTTCGTGTAGGGATGGGCGGGGTTCTCGAAGATGCGGTAGACGTCCCCTCGCTCCATCACCTTGCCGGCGTACATCACGACCACGCGGTCCGCTATCTCGGCCACCACGCCGAGGTCGTGGGTAACGAAGATGATGCTCATCCCGAACTCGTCCTGGAGGTCACCCAGCAGGCGGAGGATCTGGGCCTGGATGGTGACGTCCAGGGCGGTGGTCGGCTCGTCGGCGATGAGCAGGTCCGGCTGGCAGGACAGCGCCATCGCGATGACGACGCGCTGTTTCATGCCGCCGGAGAACTCGTAGGGGTAGTCGTCGATTCGCTTGCCGGCCTCGGGGATGCCGACGCGGTCCAGCAGGTCGATCGTCTGCTCGCGAGCCTCCTGCTTCGAGACGTCCTTGTGGATCCGGATGGCCTCGATTATCTGCTTGCCGACCGTGTAGACGGGGTTGAGCGCCCCCTGCGGGTTCTGGAACACGTGGGCGATACGGTTCCCCCGGATCTTCCGGAGCTGATCGGTCGACATCTCGGTGAGGTCCTGGCCGTCGAAGATGACCTCACCGTCCGCTATCTCGCCGGGTGGGATCGGGATGATCCGGGTGATAGACTCGCTCGTAACCGACTTGCCGGACCCGGATTCGCCGACGATGCAGACGGTCTCCCCGCGGTCGACGTCGAAGCTGATGCCGTCGACGGCCCGGACGGTGCCGTCGTCAGTGTGGAACTGCGTCTTGAGGTCGCGTACGTCGAGTAGTGGGTCGTCGCTCATCTGTCTCACTCCTGCTCCTGTCGCGGGTCGATGGAGTCCCGGAGCGCGTCACCGAGGTAGTTGAACGCCAGCACCATGAAGAACAGGAAGAACCCTGGCACCGTCGATATCCAGGGCGCTCCGCGAAGGTCACCGCGGCCGCCCGCGATGACCTGTCCCCAGGAGTATATCTCGGGGTCGGCGAACCCGAGGAACGACAGCGTCGCCTCGCCCAGGATGAACGCCGGGATGGCCAGCGTCGCCGCCGTGATGATCGTACTGGAGGTGTTCGGGATGATGTGCCGCCGGACGATCCACCACTGGCTGGCGCCGGCGGCCTCCGAGGCCTGTATGTAGGCCTCCTCGTTCTTCTGTAACGCCTCCGAGCGGACCTGGCGTGCGATCCCCTCCCACCCGAAGAAGCCGTACAGGGCGATGATCAGTATCAGACTACCGCCGTACAGGTAGATGAGCAGCAGGAGGAGCAGGAACACCGGGAACGTCGACTGGATGTCGACGTAGCGCATCAGGACCTCGTCGACTATGCCGCCGGCGTGGGCGGCCGTCGTGCCGACGAGGGTCCCGATGCCGACGGCGATGCTCATCGACAGGAGGCCGACCTGCATGCTGACCCGCATCCCGAAGATGACCAGTTTGAGCATGTCCTGGCCCTGGTGGTCGGTGCCCAGCGGGTGTGCCAGCGTCCCGGAGATGGGTTCGGCGTAGCCGGGCGGTTGGGCCGTCACGCCCATCGGCGGCAGGTACTGTTCGGTCAGGCTCAGTTCCGGCGGCGGCAGGAAGACGGGCCCGACGAATCCGATGACGAAGGTGACGATGAGAAAGACCAGCGACGCGACCGCGGCCTTGTTCTTCTTGAACTGCCGCCAGTAGTAGGCGGTCATCCGCTGGTTCTGGTACAGCGGCACGACCACGTTGAAGAACCCGAAGGCCAGCACTACCATCAGGAGCCACTCGACGCTCGTCACGTCCCAGACGGAGAACGTGGTCGTCATTTCGATGCCGTTCGTCGTGAACTGCAGGACGGGGCGGCGGAGTTCCCAGAATCCCAGGCCGATCAGGCTGTCGCCCCCGATGGCCGGATAGTGCAACCCTTCGATGGTGGGACTCTCGTTGTTGAGGATGAAGTAGTCCCAGATGAGGGCCCCGAAGATGACCGCGTTGATGACTACCTGGGCGAGGAACACTGGGGAGCGGTCGATGAGGGGGTGCTCCTGTTCGGCGTCCCAGTCGACGTCCTCGAACGTCAGGTCGGGGTCAGTTCCGGTGGCCATCCTGGATCACCCTGCCCCCCCGGTGCGGTCGCCGTAGTCGATCCGCGGGTCGAGGTAGACGTAGGCGATGTCCTGGAGCAGGAACCCGAAGAGGGCGACGAAGACCCCGATGACCGTGATTCCGAGGATGACCGGGGTGTCCTGGTTGACGAACGATAGGTAGGTCACCTGGCCCAGCCCGGGGATGGAGAAGATGAACTCGATGACGACCGTCCCGGTGGCGAAGACGCTGAGGAGTTGGAACACGAGGATGGTCGAGAGCGGAACCAGGGCGACCCGGAGGATGTGCCGGGTAACCGCGATGCTATTGGCACCCTTGGCTCGGGCGGTCTTGACGAACTCCGCGTTGGCGTACTCCAGAGTGTACGCCCGGGCGTATCGCATATTGGCGGCGAATCCTGCCGTCGAGATGACGATGACCGGCAGGAGCAACTGCTTGACGTTGTCGAAGGTGAACCAGCCACCCCTGACGAGTTCGATGCCCATGATGGTGATGGTCTCGGAGGTGTTGATCACCTCGGACTTGTAGAACACCGGTAACTGGAACATCGACATGTCTACCCCGAATAACACGAGGTCACTGAACCACACGGCAGTGATCAGCACCAGGACGATGGCGAACCAGAAGTTCGGTATAGACAGTCCGAAGAAGGCGATGAACGTCGCCACGTAGTCGGACCGATCGTACTGGTTCAGCGCGGAGTACAGTCCCAAGCCGTACCCCACGAGCATCGTCAGCATGGTCGACGGTAGGATGTACTGGAGCGTGAAGGGCCAACGGTCCAGGAATAATGATATTACGTTCTTGTCCCACTCCGTCGAGTACCCCCAGTTCAACGTGTACATGTTGACCATGTAACTGAGGTATCGCTCGTGGGCCGGTTTGTCGAGCCCCTCTCGCTTCTTGTAGTCCTCGATTGCCTTGTCAGCGTCCTGGCCCTGCATCGCTGCCTGTTGGGCTGCCTGGAGTTCGCCCTGGTTGGGGGAGAGTTCGAGCAGCATCCAGGTCACCGACAGCGTGATCCAGAGAACGATGATCGCCCAGATGGTGCGCCGGGCGATGTACCATTTCATTCCGCTCATGGTGTTACTGTTTCGATTTTACTGAAAACGTTTGAATCTCTCGATTCGTCCCGATTATTTCTGACGTATTCGCGTGATACTAATACTTATAACTCCCGGTACCGCGTGAAACGCAGGATAGGGAACTTTCTATCCCGTTACTCCTGCTGGAATCCCATCAGGCGGTCGGCGTCGGGGCTCTTGAAGAAGCTGGTCGCCTCGTAGCCGTCGGCGGTGGGCTGACCGGGGAACGGACCGAGTTCGTCCTGGTAGCCGACGGTGATGTACCCGGACTGGGTCCAGACGACCGGCATGTCCCTGCTCAGGAACGCGAACAGCTCGGTCATCTTCTCCTGGGTGGTCTCCGGGTTGTCCGCGGTGGAAGCATCCGCGATGACCTGCTGGATGTCGAGTTCGTTCTGGTGGTAGCCCCACAGGTTGAACGTTCCCTTTTCGGGCATGGTCGAGCGGACGGCGCTCCAGGGTGCGTACGGGCTCGTCGAGAAGCCGAGCCCGAACATCAGCGACCAGTCCTCGGCGGAGGCGGACTGGTTCCAGGGGCCACCGTTGAAGCTCCCGATGGAGAAGTCCGGCTCGTCGACACCCTCGACGTTGTTCGAGGAGTTGATCGCGTAGTTGACCAGCAGGGTCTGCCACTGGGCAGCAGTGACGTCGAGCTTGATCCCGACGTCACTGAGCTGCTGCTTCATGAAGTTCGAGGAGATCTCGACGGCCGGGTTGCCGGTGGTCCGGACGGCCTTGAGCTCCAGCTGCTCGCCCTCCGGGGTGTTGAGCCGGCCCCGGGCGTCCCAGCCGTAGTCGGTGCCGGAGAGGCCATCCTCGAGGAGGGAGCGGGCCTGGTCGACGGACCCCTCGGGGAGGTACAGCTCCGACTCCGGCGGGTAGAACGGACCCCAGCGCGGGTGGAACGTGTTGAGGGGCACCGCGTTGCCGTTGTTGATCTGCCGGATGATCGTCTCCTGGTCGTACAGCTCCGCCATCGCCTGGCGGATCATCCGGCTATCGCCGGAGAAGTTCGGGTCCCGACGCAGCCCTTCCCAGCCGTTGATCCGGTGGTTGAGGTTGAGCCAGAAGACGCCGTTGTCGAACTTCGACTCCCAGATGGTGATGTCGTCGCGGCCGCGGTACTCGGATACCTTCCGGGTGTCGATGCCGGTCGCGTCGACCTCGCCCGTGTCCAGGGCGTTCAGGGTCTGGGAGCCCTCCTGGAACACCTGGTAGCGGTACTCGTCGAAGTACGGCGCGTTGCGGAAGTCGTAGTAGGGGTCGCTGAAGACGTCCTCGTCCGCGTGGTCCTTGAGGTAGTAGTCGTCGTTACGAGCGAACTGCCACTGGGCCCCGCGCTCCCAGTTCTTGAACTCGTAGGGACCGAGGTTCGACTCGCCCTGCGAGAGTTTCCCGTCGACGACCTCGGAGTCCTTCTCGATACCCTCGGCGTCCTGGTTCGGGACGTACTTCTGGAGTAGTTCCTTCGGGAGCGCGACCTGAGCGGTGAGCGGGTCCTCGTGGAGCCACTGCGGCTTCGAGACCGGGAGTTCGGCCCGGATCGAGAGGGGGCCGGTCTTCTCGTAGCTGATGAATTCGTTGTCCGGACCGATCCGGTAGAACTGCGTGTCGGTGAACCCGAACCAGTCGGAGTCCCCGCTGAGGAGAACGATCTCGTTCAGCAGGTACATGTAGTCTTCCGCGGTGAGCTGGCCGTAGCCGGCCCCCCACGTCAGGCCGTCGCGGATGGTGTATTCGACAGCGTCGTACGAGTCGTTCATCTCCCAGCTCTCGAACCACTCGGGGTAGAACGTCTCCGGACCGAGCTCGCTCCCCGGACCGTCGTAGAGCTTTTCGAGCCGGGCCGAAGTGGTCGTGTCGTCGACGAACAGCGGGTGGGGCGCACCCGACGTGGACGTGGACGCGTAGGTAAACGTCCCGCCGACCGGGATTTCTTCCTTCTGTTCGGTCTCCGTCGGAGTTTCCTCGGTCTCCTGGGTGGTCCCCTGGGTGGTCGTCCCCGTCCCGTCCGTGGTTGTCATCGCGTCGGTTTCGGTCGCAGTGGGCGTACCGTCCCCGTCGTCGCCGGTACACCCCGCGAGACCGGCAACCCCGCCGGCACCGAGATACTTTAGCATTCTCCGCCTGTCTAGGCCACTGTCATCGCTGCCGTATGGCATGGGTAAAGTCTACAATCCGGCTTACTTATAGCCTTTGAAGACTGAAAATCGGATTTCAGCCACGAGCGGCGCCGAAATTCCGGGGAACGAAGGCATGTTACCACGTGTCACCACCCCCCGTTCACGAGAGTGCTATCCCCGGAGCGTAGGGTGTCTTTACTGCGGTCCCCCGGCAAAAGAGTGTTGGCACGCCTTCACTATCGGCCGGGGACGAACCGGACCGGCCGGTTCGTACGTGCGCCGCCCGGTCCACGGAGTGGGCAGTGGCCACGCCCGGTTCCGCTGGCGCGACGGCCCACGTGGATCACCGGCATCGGTCCGAACGGTTGGTCTCCCTCTGCGGTGAGCACCGGGACCGGTCGGAACGGTTCGTCCTGTTCGGCGGTCAGGCCAGCGCGAAGACGTGGTCGTCGTAGGGATCCCTCGGCTCCCACTTGATACAGGCCCCGACGAGCACGGCTCCGTCCAGAACCACTGGCGCACCGTACCCGCCGCTGTCACCGGGGATGGGGAACCGCCACCGTCGGCTCCCGTCGTCCCTGTCCAGTGCGAGGACGTCGGACCCGCCCAGGTAGACGCCGTCCCCGGTGACCGCCAGCCCGTTTATCAACTGGTCGCCGGTCGCCGTTCGCCACGTCTCGCTCCCGTCCTCGCGGGAGAGGGCGACGAGTTCCCCCTTCGCGAGGGCGTAGATCCGTTCCTCGTCGACCGCGGGCGTCGAGAAGATGGCGCCCGGGCCGTCGACGCTCCACCGGTCGTCGCCGCCGAGGCCGACCGCGTGGAGCTCCCCGGACGCCGTCGCGACGTACGCCTCGTCGTCGCGGATGACCGGGGGAACCCTGGTTTCCGCATCTATGCCGTAGCGCCACCGGACGTTGCCCCCCTCCAGCGCGTACAGGTAGCTCTGCACGTCGTTCCCGTGGGCCGACGCGGTCGCGTATATCGTTCCGTCGACGACGGCCGGTGCCCCATAGATGCTCCCCCGCTTTCCGTCCGGGGCGAACCGAAACGACCACTGCTCGTTCCCGGAGGCGGCGTCGAAGGCGTGGAGCACGCCCACGTCCTCCGACCGGGTCACGTAGACGGTCCCGTCGGCGACAGTCGGCGGCGAACTGACCGGCATGTCGACCCGCCAGTCGACGGTCCCCGAGGCGGCGTCGAAGGCGTAGAGTACTCCCTCCCCACCGCCCGACCTGACGCCGTCGAGCGACCGTACCGAGACGAAGACGCGGCCGTCGGCCACTGCCGGCGAGAAGTGGTGGGCCAGGTAGTCGACCGGGGCGGTCCAGCGCTCCTCGCCGGCCGCGACGTCGACGGCGTAGAACTCCTTCCCGCTCCCGACGTAGCCGACCCCGTCGTCGTAGACTGCCCCGGGCAGGGTGTAGATACCCTCTACCGGGACGTCCCACACCTTCTCCGGGCGGTCGCCGGGACCGGCGGTGTCGAGGACGCCGGTGTTGGCGGCGTCGGCCCCGTGCATCCGCCACGCGACCGCCGGATCGATGGACAGCGACGGCCCGTCCGGCGTCTCGGTCGTCCCCTGGGTCGTCTCCGTCGAGTCCGTTGTCGCAGTCGTCCCCCGGTCGGTGGTCCCGGCAGTCGTTCCCGTCGACGTTCGCGTCGTCGTCGGTACCCCGTCGGTCGTCTCTGCGACAGACGTCCCCCCGTCGCCGGACGGGGCCGCACAGCCCGCAAGGGCGGTGGTCCCGCAGAGCGCGAGAAAGGCCCGCCGCCGGAGCGGATCACCCCCAGCGTTGTCACTCATGTCACTCCTCCCTTCCCCTCCGGAGACATAAATCTGTTCGACCGAACGCCTTCGCGTCCGTGACCCGTTCGCTGTCGAGTCCCCGGTACCCGTCCGCCGTCGAGTCTCCGGAAGCTGTCCCCTGCCGAGTATCCGGTCCCAGTCTCGACGGGATCAGGAACCGTTCCTGGGATCCCGGACGGACGAGGGGAGGTCAGAATATCCCGGCGATGAACCCCAGGCCCATCAGTATCAGGACGGCCGCCGAGATGGCCGGGAAGTACTCCGCGTACTCGGACATCCGGTCCTCGTAGCGTTCGTACCCCGCCAGAAGCAGTGCCGTCAACCCGACGAGCGCAGCGATCACGCACAGGGCGTACAGCAGCGTCAGTTCGATGCAGTAGGCGGTCCCCGTACAGATCCCGATCAACTCGAACTCCTCCTCGTGGGCGAACCCGAGGACGAACGCGGTCCACGCGATACCCCACAGTCCCTTCGACTGCGCGTCCTCCTCCGTGAGGTGGTCGTGGGAGCCACCGCCCACGGGGAGGATCCCCTTCAATCGAGCGAGGACACCGCCACCGTCGTCGTGGTCGTGATTGTGGTCGTCGCTGTGGTCGTGTGCGTGGTCGTCGTGGGAGTGAGAGTGGTCGTGAGAGTGTAAGTGATCCTCGTGAGCATGGTCGTGGCCGTGGCTGTGGGCGTGACCATCGTGATCGTGGTCGCCATCGTGGCCGTGGTCGTGGTGGACGCCGTCGTGGCCGTGGTCGTGGTGGACGCCGTCGTGGCCGTGATCGTGCGAGTGTCCCCCGGAGACGTACTCGTAGATCCCCAGGAGTATCAGCAGTCCCCCGGCGACGTAGTTGAGCCACGGCACCTCGTCGAGCCCCGCCGCCGACTTCGCCCAGAAGAACCCGAGGACGACGACGACGGAACTGATCAGGTGGCCGATCCCCAGTATCACGCTGGCCGCGATACCGCTGGACCAGACGTTCTCCTTGTTGAACGCGTAGGCGGCCGCGACTGGCCACCCGTGTCCCGGTTCCGCCCCGTGGATCAGGCCCGTTACGACCACCAGTGCCGCGAGTCCGACGAAGTCGCTTGCCATCCGGATTCGAAGGTCGAAGTGGCCGCCCTAAAGCGGTTGTTATTACGGGATCGGGGGATCCGTATTACGGCGGCGAACGGAGCCGGGATCCGGGGTCCACGTGCCCCGTCGGACCCGTCCCCAGTCCGCCGACGGATTCTTCCGTTCCCCTGCTCTCCCGCCGGACGATGCGAACGAGCGTGAACGTCCCGGAGGAGGTCCTCGCGGAGTTCGACCGGACCTGGCAGACCGAGGGCCTGGACTCCCGGTCCCGTGCCATCCGGGAGGCCATCCGCGAGTACGTCGAGTCACACGCACGCCTGGAGGAGGCCGAGGGTCGGATCGCCGCCGTCGTCGCCTTCGACTACGAGTACCACCGGGTGATCGGTGACCTCCACGCCGTTCAACACGAGTTCGACGCCGTCATCGACTCGGCCAGTCACGTCCACCAGGGCGACTGGTGCCTGGAGACCGTCTTCTGCACCGGCGACGCCGGGGACGTCCGGGAACTCGTCTACCGTTTGCGGGACTTCGACGGCGTCGGCCGGGTCCGGGTGATGTTCCTCCGCTCGGCCGGGGATCCGGAGGGGAGCCACGCGGTTCGCCGACGGCGACCGACCGCAGGCCGGGAGCCGTCGGGGGTATTTGGTCCAAAAAAGGTGGTTCTAGAACCCCTTCCCCAGCAGTTCGCGGGCGATGATGTTCTTCTGGATCTCGGTGGTCCCCTCGTAGATCTGGGTGATCTTGGCGTCGCGGTAGAGCCGTTCGACGTCGAAGTCGTTGACGTAGCCCGACCCGCCGTGGATCTGGACGGCCTGGTCCGCCACGTCGACGGCGATACGGGAGGAGTACTCCTTGGCCATCGACGCGAGTGCGGTGAGCTGTTCGGACTTGTTGTCGACCGACCACGCGGACTTGTAGGTGAGCTGACGGGCCGCCTCGGTCTTGGTGTGCATGTCGGCCAGGCGGTGCTGGATCGCCTGGAAGTCGCTGATCGGGCGGTCGAACTGCTCGCGCTCCTGGGCGTACTCCAGGGCACGCTCGCTCGCGCCCTTGGCGATGCCGACGCCCTGGGCGGCCACGGCGGTCCGGGTCTCGTCGAAGAACTGCATCAACTGGAGGAAGCCGGCGCCCTCGGTGCCGACGAGGTTCTCCTCGGGGACGCGCACGTCGTCGAAGATGAGTTCGGCGGTGTCGGAGGCGCGGATCCCGAGCTTTCCGGTGATCTTCTCGGACGAAAACCCGTCGCGGTCGGACTCGATGACTATCTGCGAGAAGCCGGAGTAGCGGTCGTCGGCGTCGGGGTCGGTCTGGCAGAGGACGACGAAGTAGTCGCCGACCGAACCGTTGGTGATCCACATCTTGTTGCCGTTGATCACCCACTCGTCGCGGTCCTTCTCCGCCTGGGTGGAGACCGACGAGACGTCGGAACCGACGTCGGGTTCGGAGATGGCCGCGCCCATGATGGCGTCGCCCATCGCGACGGGTTCGAGGAACCGCTCCTTCTGGTTCTCGGTGCCGAAGGCCCGGAGGGCGTCGCTCCCGAACGAGGCGGCGACGATGGACAGGGCGATGCCGGGGTCGACCGCGAACAGTTCCTCGGTGACGATGGCCGCCTCCAGGGCGCCGTAACCGGCACCGCCGTGCTCGATGGGGATGGTCAGGCCGGTCAGCCCCATCTCGGCGCCCTTCTGGTGGAGGTCGTGGGGGAACTTCTCCTCGACGTCGTACTCCGTCGCGACTGGACGGATCTCGTTGTCGGCGAACCGCCTGACTTCGTCGCGGAGCTGTTTCTGTTCCTCCGATAGCTCGAAGTCCATGACAACTACTGGCGCAGGAACGGTTAAGACCGTTACGACACGGCTGGCGAAATCCACGGATTTGAACTCGCTCGCGGTTTCTGGCGCCGGAAAGAAACGTTCAAACGGGTGCCCGTCGAGGTTCCCCCCATGGAGCTAGACGACGTCGAAACGATTGCGGTGCTGGGTGCCGGGAACATGGGCCACGGCATCGCCGAGGTGGCCGCGCTGGCGGGATACACCGTCACCATGCGGGACATCAAGGAGGAGTTCGTCCAGGACGGGTACGGGCAGATAGAGTGGTCGCTGGGCAAACTCGCCGAGAACGACCGCATCAGCGAGGAGGAGAGCGAGGCGGCCCTCGACCGGGTCACGCCCCTCGTCGACTTCGAGACGGCCGTCGAGGACGCCGACGTCGTCATCGAGGCCGTTCCCGAGAAGATGGACATCAAGAAGGACGTGTACTCGGAACTCGTCGAGTACGTCCCCGACCACACGGTGCTGGCGACGAACACCTCCAGCCTGTCCATCACGGACCTCTCGGAGGTGACCGACCGACCCGAACGGTTCTGCGGGATGCACTTCTTCAACCCGCCGGTGCGGATGGAACTGGTCGAGGTCATCTCCGGCGAACACACCGACGAGGAGACCCTGGACCTGATAGAGGCCCTCGCCGAGGACTTCGACAAGACGCCGGTGCGGGTCCACAGGGACTCGCCCGGGTTCATCGTCAACCGCGTCGCGGTTCCCCTGATGAACGAAGTGGCCTGGATGGTCCACGACGGCGAGGCCACCATCGCCGAAATCGACTCCACCACCAAGTACGACATGGGCCTCCCGATGGGGTCGTTCGAACTGGCCGACTACGTGGGGATCGACGTCTCCTTCGACGTGCTGGAGTACGTCGAGAGCGTCCTGGGCAAGGCCTACGAGCCCTGTCCGCTCCTCCGCGAGAAGGTCGAGAACGAGCACCTCGGCCAGAAGTCCGGCAAGGGCTTCTACGACTACGAGGACGGCGAGGGCGTCGAGATCCCGATGGAGGAGGGCTCCGAGGACATCGAGCGCCGTCTGGTGGCGATGGTCGCCAACGAGACGGCGAAGCTGATCGGCGGCGACGTCGCCGACCCCGCCGGGATCGACGAGGCGGTCATGCTCGGCCTGGGCTGGCCCGAGGGACCGGCGAAGCTGGCGGACGACTACGGCCTCGACGAACTGGTCGCGGAACTCGACGAGACCCACGAGGAGAAGGATCACCCCCGCTACGAGGCCGCCGACTACCTCCGCGAGGCCGCGGACGAGGGCGGTTTCTACGGCGGCGAGGAAGAGGGTGGCGAGCGGTTCGACTACGAGGTCATCTCCGTCTCCGTCGACGGCCACGTCGGCCACATCGAGGTCGACCGGCCCCACCGGATGAACACCATCACGGAGGGGATGCTGGAAGAACTCGACGACGCGTTCGACGAACTCCAGGACGACGAACTCGACGTTCGCGCCGTCCTGCTGACCGGGGCGGGCGACCGCGCGTTCTCCGCCGGGTTCGACGCCTCGACGGCGTCCGTCGGCTCCGGCATCGACGCCGCCGACACGTCGCGGTACGGCCAGCAGGTGTTCGGCAAACTGGAAGGGATACCGATGCCCGTGCTCGCGGCCATCGACGGCTACTGCCTCGGCGGCGGCATGGAACTGGCCACCTGTGCCGACATGCGCATCGCCTCGGAGGGATCCCAGTTCGGGCAGCCCGAACACAACCTGGGCCTGATCCCGGGCTGGGGCGGTACCCAGCGCCTGCGGCACATCGTCGGCGAGGGCCGCGCCAAGGAGATCATCTTCACCGCCGACAACGACTACGACCCCGAGACGATGTACGACTACGGGTTCGTCAACGAGGTCGTCGAGGTGGACGAGTTCGAGGACCGCGCCTGGGAACTCGCCCGCGACCTCGCGGCGGGCCCGCCCATCGCCCAGAAGTTCACCAAGCGCGCGATGCTCGCGGGGCGGGACGACACCGACGCGGGCCTGGAGGTCGAGTCCTCGTCCTTCGGCCACCTGTTCGAGACCGACGACGTCTGGGAGGGGCTCGCGGCCTTCCAGCAGGACCGGGACCCCGAATTCGAGGGCAAGTGAGGCCGCTCACAGGTCGCGGTTTCGGCAGGAACCACCGGTCATCGGCGCTCGAACGGCCGACTCTCCGGTCCGTTCGACGCCAGTATCGATCCTCGACGGACGGACGTGTTCGTCGCTCCACTCCCGTATCGATACTGGAGGGTAATAGCGTGCCCGGGATTTATGACCCATCACGGTGTACGTGTGTGGCGTGGCAGTCCAGGTCGCGGGGAGGACATCATGAGTGAGTCCGGCACCGAGTTACTCGTCGTCGACGACGAAACCCGCCTCGCGGATCTCTTCAGCGCGTGGCTCGGCTCCGAGTGGAACGTCGAGACCGCATACGACGGCGAACAGGCGCTCGCGGCGATGAGCGAGTCCGTCGAGGTAGTCCTGCTCGACCGCCGGATGCCGGGACTCTCGGGTGACGAGGTCCTTGAAGCGATCCGGTCGGAGGGGTACGACGCCCGGGTCGTGATGATAACCGCGGTCGATCCCGACTTCGACATCGTCCAGATGGGGTTCGACGACTACCTTGTCAAACCCGTCTCGAAGGAGGAACTCCTCGACATCGTCGAGACGGTCTACACCCGCTCGGAGTACGAGGCGGAACTCCAGGAGTACTACTCGCTAACGGCAAAGAAGGCCCTCCTGGAGGCCGAGAAGTCCGAGCGGGAACTCGAACGGAGCACCGAGTACGAACGACTCGTCGAGCGCGTCGAGGGGCTCAGCGAGCAGGTCGACCGGACCGTCTCGGGGATGTCCGACCACGACGACTTCGTCGGGGCCTTTCAGGACATCCCCGACGACGGCACGATGCCCGATCCCCCGGACTCCGGCGGCGAGGGATAGTCCCGCCCCGGTCCGGTCAGTACCGATCGTCCGTTCCGCCAGCGGGGCGGCCATCGTCCCAAACGAAGTCACTTAAGACGCCCCCGGGGAAACCCGGCTACATGGAGGACAGAACCTACGTCGCGGACGCCGAACCGGGAGACGAGGTGACGATCGCTGGCTGGGTACACGAGACGCGGGACCTCGGTGGGATCGCCTTTCTCATCCTGCGGGACCGCTCAGGGAAGATCCAGGTCAAGTTCGAGAAGGACGAGATGGACGACCACATCGTCGAGACCGGACTGGGCGTCCACCGCGAGAGCGTCCTGTCGATCACCGGTCGGGTCGAGGAGGAGGAGCGCGCCCCGACTGGCGTCGAGGTGATCCCCGACGGCATCGAGGTCATCTCCGAGGCCGACACCGAACTCCCGCTGGACCCCAGCGGGAAGGTCGACGCGGAGCTCTCGACCCGGCTGGACAACCGCACGCTGGACCTGCGCAAACCCGGCGTGAAGGCCATCTTCGAGATCCGTTCCGAGGTCCAGCGGGCGGTCCGCGAGACGTTCCGGGGGCTGGACTGCACCGAGATCAACACCCCCAAGATCGTCGCCACGGGCACCGAGGGGGGCACCGAACTGTTCCCGATCACCTACTTCGGTCGCGAGGCGTTCATGAACCAGTCCCCGCAGCTGTTCAAGCAGTTGATGGCCGGGTCGGGGCTGGAGCGCGTCTTCGAGGTCGGGCCGATCTTCCGGGCCGAGGAGCACAACACGCCCCGCCACCTCAACGAGGCGACGTCCATCGACTTCGAGGCGACGTTCATCGACCAGCACGAGGCGATGGACGTCGCCGAGGCCATCGTGGTCTCGGCCTACGACGCCGTTGACCAGAACTGCCAGACGGCGCTCGAGGCGCTGGGCCTGGTCGACGAGTTCACCGTCCCCGAGGGCGACTTCCCGCGGCTCACCTACGAGGAGTGCATCGAGCGTGTCAACGCGACCGGCGAACTCGACGAACCGCTCGTCTGGGGCGACGACCTCTCCACGGAGGCGGAACGCGCGCTGGGCGACGACGTCGGCGGCCACTACTTCGTCACCGACTGGCCCTCCGAGATAAAGCCGTTCTACATCCAGGACTACGACGACGACCCCGAACTCTCGAAGGGGTTCGACCTGAACCACCCGCGGATGGAACTCGTCTCGGGCGGCCAGCGCGAACACCGCCACGAGCCGCTGATCGAGGGGTTCGAACAGCAGGGCCTCCCGCCCGCGGACTTCGAGTACTACACCAAGATGTTCAAGTACGGCATGCCGCCCCACGCAGGCTGGGGGATGGGCGCCGAACGACTGGTCACCACGATGCTCGACCTGGACAACGTCCGCGAGGCGACGCTGTTCCCACGCGATCGGCAGCGTCTGTCGCCGTAAGGCGACGACGCTTCGTGAGCGTGGGACCGGGGAGTGGAGCGACCGTGTTCCCACGCGATCGGCAGCGTCTGAATCCCCGAGGAAGCCGGCGGTCCCCGCACGTCCGACGGATCGCGGGGGATGGCCCGGTCACAACCGTAGCACCGCTTTACTGTAAATTTACTGTAAACGATCCGGCCTGCCCGAGAGCGGTTCGCCCTGCCTGGGAGGGATCCGTCCTGTCCAGGATCCCCGGATCGATCACCGGGAGACGCGACCGGCCCGGATGTCGACCGCCTCGTAGTCCTCGGGCCGAAGCCCCAGTTCGATCGCGTCGGCGTTCTCCACCAGGTGCGAACAGAGCCGCTGGCAACTGGCGCGGACGTACGGGCGGGGCGTCTGGACGGCGACCAGGTCCAGCGTCTTGAGGTAGGCCTCCACCGTCGAGGGGTCCAGTCCGATCTCCGCGATCACGGTGTCCCCGTCGCGGACGGCGAATAGCCCCGCTACGCGACCGGGGGTGAGTTCGTCGACCATCCGCCGGCTCACGACCTCCAGGACCCCCTTGTGGGTGGTCGAGAGGAGGCCCCCCGCCGTCATCTCGGAGGCCTCGGCAGCCACCGTCGCCATCGCTCTGGCGGTGGCATACGTGACCGGAACCTGGACGTCCGAACCCATCCGACGTATCGATGCCGTGACCCAGGGTACATAACCGGAACGGATCGCGACCGGGGCGACGCGAACGGCGCGGCTACGGGTCCCGACGGGTTTCTTTCCCGGTAACGACGGCCGGATCTTCTCGTCGATTTTATGGTCCCAGGGACCCTCCGATTACTCGTGACACTCGAGTCGCTGGTGGCGGGGGGTGCCCTCGGACTGGCGGTCTTCTGGCGGGTGCTCGCCGTGGTGGTCTACAGGGACGCCGCACCGGAGAGCCGTCGCGCCGCGGCGGTCTGGACGGTCGCAGTCCTGATTTTCGGGTCCCTGGGTCTGGCGGCCTACGGGATCGGTAGCTGGCTTCCCGACCTCCGTTGACCGGTCGGGCGTCCGGTTGTAACATCGATGAAGGGAGGGTCCGTCCTCCCGGTGAGGATGGACGGGAGGGTCACCAGGCGGGACGTACTCAGGGGCGGGTGCGCAGTGATCACCGGCGTTGTCGTACCCGGGACGGCGGACGCGGGCGCGTCGAACGGGGAGTTCGACCCGGTCGAGAACGGGGTCGGATTCCCGAACTGGCACTCGGCGTCGCAGGACTTCGAGGCGCCGCCGGACCCGTCCCGGGAGTCGATAGCCCGGCGGATCCGGCGCGACTGGCAGCAGTCGGCGGCCGCAGTCGTCGGACTCGACACGGACGCGCTCCCCGGGCGGTCGTTGGAGCCATCGCGACGGACCTGCGCGAGGCGGTCGTCCAGCGGGCGGGCACCAACGGACACTGTTACGGGATGGTGCTGACCGCCCAGGAGTACTTCGAGCGACCGGAATCCATCCCGGTCGACGGGCGGGTCGCCGCCGAGATAGAACACCCGACGGTTCCCGTCGACGACCCCTCCGCGCCGGTCTACCGGCGGATCGTCGAGTCGCAGGCCGAGCAGTTCCTCCGGTTCCGGGCGTGGCTGGCCCGCCGGTCGATGCTCCGGCCGGAACGGATCGACACGGCGGCGCTCCTCGAGGACGTCCGGGCCACCGTCGAGGAGTCCGGGACTGCACCGGTATCGCTGTTCGGCGAAGGGCTGGTCGGTCACCACTACGAGGTCCGGGCGGTCGTCGCCGACAGGGAGGGGTCGATAGTCGACGCGACGGTCGGGCGGTCGATCGGGGCCGGTGACTTCCACGGTTACCGACTCTGGGTGCCCGAGGATGGAGAGGGAACCTTCGAGCGGACCGGTGGTGGGTCGGCCAACCCCGACCCTGTAATCGTGGGGGTCGGGGCCGCCCTCGCCGGAGTGGGAGCGGGAGCGGCCGGGTACCGCGTGCTCGGAGTCGACGGGGAGGCCGACGACGGTGGAGGGAGGAGCGACGGTCAGCCGGACGACCGGGGCGAACTGGGCGAGGAGTGATCGGGACGACCGTCTCGACCCGGGCGAGAGTAATGGAGACGACGAGACGGCGGGACCGACGCGCTTAGGCCGGGCGCGATCCAAGCCCGCCGGATGACCGGCGACGACGGTCCCTCGCTCGCGACCGGGCAGCGATCGCTGGGCGACCCCGACGTCTCGTACCCGCTCTTTCCGCCCGAGACCGCGGGGTGTCCGGCGACGAGCACCGACGAGGTCCAGTATCCCCTGGAGGTGGACTACGACGACGGTGCGGTGGATCCGACACTGTTCGAGGGGCGGCCGGCACCCGGCCTGGAACGGTGGGCACCGTTGCTGCCGCCGCTGTCGGCGTCCGGACTCGGTGAGGGCGGGACGCCACTCCTCGCCGCGCCCGACGTCGCCGAGTGGCTGGACCTGGACGTCGCGGTCCACCTGAAGGACGAGAGCCAGAACCCGACCTGGAGCCAGAAGGACCGGCTGGTACGGCCCATCGCCAGCGCCGCCGTCCACGAGGGCGCCCGGGGACTGGTGGTCTCGTCGTCGGGCAACCACGGCGCCAGCGTGGCGGCCTACGCCGCCCGGAACGGCCTCGACAGCGTGGTGTTGACCTCGCCGAAGACGCCGCCGGCGGTCCAGGAGTGGATCGCGTCCTACGGGGCTGCCGTCGTCTGCGTCGAGGACCCCGACGAGCGACGCCGGGCCGTCGACCGCCTCGCGGCCGAGTACGGGTTCCACCCCGCCTCGACCCGCACGCCCGTCCACACCGGCCACCCGTTCGGCCCGGAGGGGTACAAGACGATAGCGTACGAGGTCCACGCCGAACTCGGTGTCCCGGGAACGGTGGCGGTTCCGACGTGCTTCGCGGAGATACTGTACGGCGTCTGGAAGGGGTTCCGCGAACTCGACGAACTGGGGATCGCCGACGGGACCCCCCAAATGGTCGCCTGCGAACCCGCGGTGCGTGCGCCCCTGGCCGAGGCCATGAGTTCCGGCGAGACGGTCGTGGGCGTCGACCCCGCCCCGACCGAGGCCTACTCCATCAAGGCCACGACGAGTACCTACCGGGGCAGGGTGGCACTGGAGGAGAGCGACGGGATTGTGGCACCCTTCTCGGAGGCGGACCTCGCGACGGCGAACCGCCGTCTCGCACGCGGGGGAACCTGGCAAGAGGACTCCGGGGCCGCCGGTTTCGCCGGCCTGAAGGCACTCGTGGACGACGGGCGTGCCGACGACGTCGAGGGGCCGGTCGTCGCCGTCGCCACCGCCAGCGGCTTCAAGGACGGCCGATCGCGGGACGGACCCCGCGTCGACTCCGAGTGGTCCGCCATCCGGGAGGCGCTCCGGGCGCATCCCGACGTGGAACTCTGATCCTGCCGGGGAACTGTTTCACTGCGGTCAGTCGGCCAGCCAGTCCGTGAAGTCGCCGTCGACCAGGGTGTCGGCCTGCCGCCTGACGTACTCCCGCTGGGCACCGGTGATCGCCTCGTCCAGGTCGGCGCCGTCGTCCACCCGCTCCCGGACGGCGCGGTGCTTCCAGCGTGCGGGAGTGATCCCCCGCTCGACCCGGACCTCCAGTGGCCGGAGGTACTCGGCCGCCTCGCCCGGGTCGATCCCCCGTTTCTCCAGGCCTTCGCGGGCGTACTGGAACAGTTCCGCGTAGATCCGGTCCGGATCCGTGGTTTCCTCGCCGTCGACGGTGATCCAGGCCACGTCGGCCCGGAGGCCGTCGCGGGCGGCGGCGTAGAAGTTGTCCCGTGCCGTCTCCCAGGTGAGCATCTCGACGGGGTGTTCGTGCCGGGGGAGGCTCTCCATGAGGCCGGCGAAGGTCGCGAGGAACGCCATCCCGTCCCGGACCGTCGGCTGGGCGGATATCGGCCGGAACTCGACCCTCGCGTTGGCGGCCTTCCGGGTGGCGCCGTCGAAGACCGGCCGGACCCACCGCCAGTACGTGCCGTGCTTGTGCCGGAAGTGCGCCCACTCGTCGTCGAACCGGCTCCCGCCGAGGTCCGTGAAGGGGACGACCGTGGTGTCGGCGGCGATCCGTTCCAGCGCCTCCTCCAGGGTGCGGATCTCGCGGGGAAACCGCACCTTGTCGTCGCCGTCGACGGGGTTCAGGGTCGACTCGAAGACGCCGATGCGGTTCTCCATGTGGGCGTCCGCGAGCACGTCCTCGGCAGTCGCGCCGTCGTCGTACAGGTCCGGCGGGAAGAACGGCGAGTTGACCCCCAGTGCCAGGAGCGGACCCGCGACCCGGAGCGCGTACCCGAAGTAGACCGGCAGGTCGTCGGCCGCCGGCGCTTGGTAGTGTGGCTGGACCGAACAGATCAGGCTCTCCGGGATCACGGTGTCCGACTGGAACGAGACGTGGGACGCCGACAGTTCCATGCGCGGGCGGTAGTCACCCTGCACGTTGGACATCGCGTGGTACCGGAGCGACTCGCTCATGTTCGTCGACACGCGGATCCCCTCGGCCTCGACGCTCTCGTCGAGGTACTCCCGGGCCGTCTCGCCCTCGGGGGGGATCGTCCACAGCGCGTCGCTCACCAGGTCGATCCCGTTCCAGCGGGTGGCCTGCTGGGCGGCGACGAGGCGGGCCCGTAGCTCCTGCTCCTGGGCCCGCAGCCCCCACGCGTTCAACGGCTGGGGACTCGTGTTCAACTCCGCCTGGTGGAGCCCCAGTTCCTTGGTACACCCGAGGTACTCCAGGAGGCGACGGGGAAGCCGCCGGAGGTGCGTCGTCTCGCTGTCCACCCCGTACAGTTCCTGTTCCATCCCGACGATCGCCTGCGGGTTGTCGAACGTCCCGGTCCGAATCTCCTCGCGGAGGACGTCCAGTTCCCGCTCGACCGCCGCCTCGAACGCCTCGACGTCGTCGGCCAGCGCGTCCTGGATCCCCTCGACCAGGTCGGTGTCGGCCGTCCAGCCGGTCATGTTCGGCTGTTTAGCGTGGACGGACGTGAAAGTATGTGTCCCGTACCCGCAAGCGGTATCATCGCGTTGCTTTCGGCAGATCCGCCCTCGGGGCGACCTACCGTTCCGTGACGACGCCGTCGGGCAAAACCGGGTCTCGACACCGTTATTGCCGAGGAATTCGAGGAGGGGTGCGTGACCGACGCGGAGCGTGGGGACGAGTCCGCACCGGAAAACGTCGTCCTGGTGACGGTCGACTCGTTGCGGTTCGACAGGGTGCTCCCGGAGCGGGATCCGACGGACCCTGAACTGGCTCCGGCCATCGAGGCGCTCGCGGAGGAGGGCGTGGCGTTCTCCCGGGCGTACGCGACGGGGCCGGGGACCACGCCGACCTTTCCGGCGCTGCTCACCGGGACCCTCCCGCTCTCGTACGGCGGCCTCGGGCCGCTCTCGGACGACCGCCCGCGAATGGCGGCGAACCTCCGCGCTGCCGGCCTCGACACCAGCGGGTTCCAGTGCAACCCGTTCCTGTCGGCGACGTTCGGCTACGACCGCGGGTTCGACGCCTTCGAGGACTACCAGAACCCGCTGATGGGGGTGACGACCCGTGTGTTCCCCCGGGGGATCGAACTCAACAACCCGCGGCTGCGCCGCCTGGACGAGTTCCTGCACCTCACGGACGCCATCAAGCGTGGCTACCGGCTCGTCGCGGGCAAGCCCCGGCCCTACGTGAGTGCGGAGGTGGTCACCGACGACGCCCTGGCGTGGCTGGACGGCCGTGATCGCCCGTTCTTCCTGTGGGCCCACTACATGGACGTCCACCACCCCTGTCACCCGCCCCGGGAGTACCGCGAACGGTTCGGCGTCGGCGGCGCCACCGCCGCGGACGTGTCGGACCTGTACTCCGACCTGCTGACCGACCCGGACGCCCTCTCGACGGCGGACCTGGAACGGCTCCGGTCGCTGTACGACGCGGCCATCGCCTACGCCGACGACCAGGTGAGGCGGATCTTCGACCGGCTCCGGGAGCGGGGGCTGTACGACGACACGCTGGTCGTCGTCACCTCGGACCACGGCGAACTGTTCGGCGAACACGGAGGGTACGGCAAACCGGAGCGGATGTACGACGAACTCCTCCGGGTGCCACTGGTCGTCGCGAACGGCCCCGACCGCCTGGCCGGTGCGACGGAGGACCTCGTGAGCCTCCTCGACCTACCGCCCCTGATTCACGACGCACTCGGGGTTGACGTCCCGTCCGAATACGCGGGCAGAGTGCCGGGGCGGGACCCGCCGCGGGAGTACGTCACCGCCGAACACGAGGTGGAGGGGGACGTGGTGGTCGGCGCACGGTCGCGGGGCTGGCTCTACGAGGCCGACGAGATAGCGGGCGAGCACCGTCTGTTCGACTGCCGGGACGGGTTCCGGGAGGTCACACCCGGGGACCACGCCGACGACCCCGGCGCGCGGACCGTCCGGGAGGCCGTCCTGGGACGGCTCTCGGAACTCGACGTGGATCCCACCCGCGTCGGCGAGGGCGTCGAGGGCGACGTCCGTGACCGCCTGGAGGACCTGGGCTACCTATAGGATCACCGTTCGGCCCAGGGGCAAGATTATTGAGCGACCGATGCCCCTTACCGGACGATGACCGTTGACTGGGACGGGACGTCGGTGCTGGTGACGGGGGGAGCCGGATTCATCGGCTCCCACCTCGTCGACCACCTGGTCGAGGCCGGCGCCGACGTCACCGTCGCGGACGACTTCTCGCGGGGATCGCCGTCGAACGTCGAGCACCACGAGGGGGTCGTCGACCTCGTACCGGTCGACCTGACGACCGCGGCGGGCGCGACGCGGGCCGTCGAGGGCGCGGAGGTGGTGTTCCACCTGGCGGCCAGCGTGGGGGGGATCCACTACATCCAGCGGGAGAACGTCGGCGGCCTCACCCCGTCGGTATTGATGAACCACCAGGTGCTGGAGGCGGCCCGCCGGGAGGGCGTCGACCGCCTGCTGTTCGCCTCCAGCGCGTGTATCTACCGCCAGGAACACGACGGCCTCAACCGCTTCTCCGAGGACCGGGCGATTCCGGCGAACCCCCACAGCACCTACGGGTGGGCGAAGGTACTCGGCGAGGTGGCCTGCCGGGCCTACCACCAGGACTGCGACCTCGACACCGCGAGCGTCCGGATTTTCAACGCCTACGGTCCCCGGGAGAGCCTGGACCCGGCGTCGAGCCACGTCGTCCCGTCGCTGTGCCGGAAGGCCATCGAGGCTCCGGAGGGTGGGTCGATCGAACTGTTCGGCGACGGCACCCAGGAGCGCGGGTTCATCTACGTCACCGACCTCGTGGAGGGGATGGTCCGGGCGATAGAGCGGGCGGCCGACGGAGAACCGGTCAACCTCGGCAACGGCTCGGAGGTGGTCACGATCAACGAACTGGCCGAGCGGATAATCGACGTCAGTGGCAGGGACCTCTCAATCGAGCACGACACCTCGAAGCCGACCGGGACCGACCGCTACTGCGCGGACACGACGCTGATGGAGGAGCGCCTGGACTGGACGCCATCGGTGGGGCTCGACGAGGGACTCCGCCGGATCTACCAGTGGGCACTGGCCGAACTCGTGGGCCCCGACGGCCGGCCGGTCGCCGCCGACGGCGGTGAGGGCGCATGAGCGGTGGTGAGAGGTCCGAACCTGTAGGGGAGAACGGGGCCGGACCCGACGCCGACCGAGGGAGCGCCAGCGGATCCGACGAGTGGACCGGCGAGCGAGTCCTCGTGACAGGCGGGGCGTCGTTCATCGGGAGCCACCTCGTGGAGGACCTGGTCGCCGCCGGCGCGGACGTGCGGGTCGCCGACGACCTCTCCTCCGGGTCGATGGCGTTCCTCTCGGCCGTCGAGGACCGGGTCGAGTTCGTCGAGGGGAACCTCAAGCGGCGGTCGGTCGCCGACGAGGCCACCCGTGGCATGGACACGGTGTTCCACCTCGCGGCCGACCACGGCGGCCGGGGGTACATCGCCAACTACCCCGCCAACTGCACGACGAACATGGCGCTGTCGAACACCGTCTTCGAGTCGGCCGTGCAGAACGGTGCCGAACGGATCTGCTTCGCCTCCAGCGCCTGCGTCTACCCCACTGACGTCCAGCAGGAACGCCGCCGCCTCCGGGAGGACATGGTGAGCTTCGAGGAACGCGGCGGCGCCTACGCCGACGAGACCTACGGGTGGGCGAAGCTCATGGGCGAACTGTCCCTGCAGGCGTTCCACGAGCAGTACGGCGTCGACGCCTCGGCGGTCCGGATTTTCACGGCGTACGGCCCGCGGGAGAACGAGACCCACGCCATCATCGCGCTACTGGCGAAGGCCTACGCCGGCCAGGACCCCTTCCGGATCTGGGGGGACGGCGGGCAGACCCGCAACTTCACTTACGTGAAAGACATCACACGCGCACTGCGCCTGGCGGCCGAGAACGTCACCGACGCGACGCCGGTCAACGCCGGTATCTCGGAGTACGTCTCCATCGACGAGGCCGCCGAGGCCATCTTCGAGCAACTGGACTGGTACCCCGAGGAGAGAGACTACCTGACCGACAAACCGGTCGGCGTCCGCCACCGGGCGGCGGACACGACGCGGGCCGAGGAACTCCTCGGGTGGGAACCCGAATACGACCTGGCGGACGGCATCGAACGGACGGTCGAGTGGTACACCAACAACCGCGACCGCGACTACGTCCGGGAGAACCTCGAAACGCTCCTGCACGAGCGGTAGGATGAACGCCGGAACGCTGCCGAACGAGTGGTAGGATGGCCGGAGACGAGGGCGAGACGACCAGTACCGGCGGCCGAGCGGGGACCACCTCCGATCCGTCGGAGACCGAGTCCGATCCGTCGGGATCCACCTCCGATTCCCCGGAGCAGGATCCCGACCCCACGTCGGAGGACCGCGAGTACCTGCTGGTCACGGAGTACTTCCACCCGGACACGGCGTCGACGGGCCAGTTAGTGACCGAACTCGCGGTCGGCCTGAAGGAACGGGGCCTGGACGTCAGGGTGGCGACCGGCCAGCCCAACTATCACAGCGGGGACAACGAGCGCCAGCCCCGGCGCTCGACGCACGAGGGCGTCCCAGTGGGGCGGATCCGTGCCCCCCAGGTCAGGCAGTCCTCGCTCCCGCGGCGACTGTTCAACTGGGCGGTGTTCACTGCGTGGATGGCCGCCGCGCTGGCGGTGAGCCGACCCGGTCGCCCGCGGACGGTCTTCTTCGTCTCGAACCCACCGATCCTGCCGGTGGCGATGTGGCTCGTCTGCCGGCTCCGGGGCTGGGAGTACACCTACGTCGTCTACGACCTCTACCCCGACCAGCCCGTCGAACTGGGGTATCTGGAGCGGGGTGGGGTGCTCGAACGGGTGTGGCGGCGGCTCAACGCGGCGGCGCTCCGTGACGCCGGGGAGGTGGTCGCACTCGGGCCGGTGATGCGGGAACGGATCGCCGAGCGCTCGGGTCGACCGGAGGAGACGATCACCGTGGTCCACAACTGGGCCGACGGCGAGTTCGTCCGCCCGCAGGAGAAGTCGGAGAACCCCTTCGCGCGGGAACACGACCTCGTCGACACGTTCACCGTGCTCTACTCCGGCAACGTCGGTGAGTTCCACGACCTGGCCACGCCCGTGCGGGCCGCCGCCGAGTTCGACCCCGACGAACTCCGCCTGCTGGTGATCGGGGAGGGCGACGGCAAGGACGACGTGGTGGCCCTGGCCGAGGACCTCGGCGTCCGCGGTGGGACGGTCGAGTTCCTCCCCTACCAGCCCCGCGAACGACTCCCCGACAGCCTCACTGCGGGCGACGTTTCGCTGGTCGCCGTGGAGGAGGGGTTCGCCGGCGTCTGCGTCTCCAGCAAGCTCTACACCGCGCTGGCGGCCGGCACGCCAGTCCTCGCCGTCACCGCGCCGGACTCCGACGAGGCACGGATCGTGGAGGGTGCCGACGCCGGGGTCGCGGTCCCGCAGGGCGACGTATCGGCGGCCGTCGAGGCCATCGAGCACTGGCGGTCCGACCCCGTGCTGGTCGACGAACAGGGACGGAACGCCCGGGGGGCGTTCGAGGCGCGATACACGCGCGAACGGGCCATAGACGAGTACTACGACCTCCTGGCGAAGGAGTGATCGTCACCTGTGGCGATACGGGGGCCGACGTTCCTGACCGATCTCAGTCCCCGTCGTCGTCCCGCGTCCGTTCCGCGAGGGGCAGGTCGGTCCCGTAGTCACCGATCGCGCTCAAGAAGAACGAGAAGAACACCGTCTGGATCCCGACAACGATGGCGGTGAACGCGGCGACGTCCGCGGTCAGGCCCGGGAGCGCCTCGTAGCCGGCGACGAGCCACCGCTGGAGCAACAGGCCCGCCGAGGCTATCCCCGCGACGAACACGAGGATACCGACCAGGACGCCCCGTTCGAGGGTCATCACGGTCGCGACCGCCGTCGTCAGGGGATCCGAGGGTGCGCGGATCGGGTCGGCGGCGGCCTTCGTGAACACGGCGAGGCTGGTGGCCTGGAGACCGAGGATGGTCAGGAGACTCCCGGCGATCATCGTCCGCACGTTCGGGTCGACGCCCATCAGGTCGACCGGCACCACGGCCAGGGTCATCGCGAGGATCCCCAGTCCGATCATCGCTAACCCGGGCCCGGAGAACAGGTACCCGGGTGCGTTGACCAGCATGAACCTGACGTGGCGCCAGCCGTCGCGGAGGCTGTGGAGGGTCGCCTCGCCGCTCCGCTCGTGGTAGGTTATCGGCACCTCGACGATCCGCACGTCCTTGGCGGCGGCGTCCATGATCATCTCGCTGGCGAACTCCATCCCGTCGGACCGGAGGCGCAACGCCGCCAGGGCGTCCCGCGAGACGACACGGAACCCCGAGTGGGCGTCGGTGACGCCGGCGTCGTAGAAGACGTTCAGGAAGGCGGTCAGCAGGGGATTGCCGACGTACCGGTGGAGCGCGGGCATCGCGCCCGGTCGGATCTCGCCCGCGAGTCTGGATCCGAGGGCGATGTCCGCCTCGCCGTCGGCGACGGGGCGGAACAGGCGTGGGAGGTCCCGGAAGTCGTAGGTCGTATCGGCGTCGCCGATGGCGACGTACTCCCCGCGGACGTGCTGGAAGGCGTACCGGTAGGCGTAGCCGTAGCCCGGCCGGTCCGGTTCGACGACGATGGCCCCCATCTCGCGGGCGATGTCCGGCGTCCGGTCGGTCGAGGAGTCGCTGACGATGACCTCGGTCGGGACACCCAGTTCCGCGGCGGCCTCGGCGATCCACGTGAGACACCGGCGAACGCCCGCCTCCTCGTTGAGCGTCGGGAGGACGACCGACAGGGTCGGGACCGTCTCGCTGTCGGCGGGCAAGAACGGGGCCTTCCCGTCGGTCGACTCGCTCCCGTCCTCCCGACCGTCGATCCCGGCTCCCGGCGCCTCCGTCTCGCTACTCATGCGGGCGGTTCTGCTCCGAACGATGCTCCCGCGGACATTAAACCTCAGGGGTCGAGGCTCGGTCCCGATGCGGTGCAGTCGGTCGGGCCGGCAGGCCAGCGACCCGTGTGGACCCTTCCCGAGAGCGTCCGGGATCGCCAGTTTTTATTCGCGGGTCGTGTACCTCCAGCATGGATAGGCTCGCGCGGTCGCTTCTGGAAGCCCCGATCGTCGACAAGAACGGGTACAGCTACTTCGTACACCCCATCAGCGACGGCGTTCCGATGCTGGAGCCGGGACTGATGCGCGAGGTCGTCATCGGAATCATCAGGAAGGCCGAACTGGAGGACGTGGACAAGATCGTGACGCCGGCCGCGATGGGGATCCACATCTCGACGGCGGTGTCGCTGATGACGGACATCCCGCTGGTCGTGATCCGCAAGCGCCAGTACGGCCTGGACGGCGAGGTGGCCCTCCACCAGCGGACGGGCTACTCCGAGAACGAGATGTACATCAACGACGTCGAACCCTCCGACAACGTGCTGGTGCTGGACGACGTGCTCTCGACGGGCGGCACCCTCGCCGCCGTCATCGCCGCACTGGAGGACATCGGCGCGGAGGTCGTCGACGCCGTCTGTGTGATCCGAAAGGTCGGCGGGGAGAACGTCGTCGCGGACCGCGGCTACGACGTCAAGACCCTCATCAACGTCGACGTCGTGGACGGCGAACTCGTGATCGTCGACGAGAACGGGGACGGCTAGTTCACAGCACCGTACCGGGAACGACCCTCCGGTTCGTTACGGTTCGAGATCCACCCGCTCCATCACCCGAGAACCACCGGATCGCCAGGAGCTTTCAGGATCGACGGTGAGGGCCCGAACCGATCGAGGTCCTGATCACGCGGTTTCTCACTGTATCTCTCCGTGTTGAACTTATCTGACTTCTTATCATATTTGTATTGGCCGTAGTAGCCGTCGTCCAAGAGCACGTACCCTGCTACGACTACAGGAACGTCTTTATTCCAAAAGTCAGGGGATTCGAGGATTATGTATTTGGGATCTTCTGTAGAGTTGATCGTTATATTGGTCGGGTTGGGATCGCTTGCATCGAGATCCCCTATCGTTTTTCGGTTGATCACATCCTTATTCTCGTCGTAGAGGACGACAGACACATTACTGAATATATAATTGTTATCTAAACCGCGTGCCTCTGCGGAGGTTATGGCCGAAAACGTGAATCGGTTAGTATTGTTGAATTCTTCGTGGGCCAGCGAGATGTCCACCTGAGGATCCGGACTCGCCTCGTTTACAGTACAACCTGACGACGCTGCCATTACGATCACGACCAGACAAACGAAGCGTCGGTTCATTGGTCCTCCACCACGTGGATCGAACTCCCGAGGTAGTTGGTCAGTGCCTCGTCCACGGTGTCGGACTTGAATGCGCCCAGGTCGTCGGCGACTGCGTCCCGGAGTGCATCGAGGTACGCCCGGTCGGTCCGGAGTTCGCTGAACTCGACGGAGTCGACGGGCACGCCCAGCATCTCCTCCGTTAGCTCACGGAAGTGCCCGGCGTCTGCGAGTTCGCCCCGCCAGCAGTTGTCCCGAAAGAACAGCCACCCGTCCTCGCCGGGCGGGTCCGCCGCCCGGGACAGCACCGTCTCGAACGACCGGGGATCGGTCGTGACGCCCTCGGCGGGGTCGAGCCGGAACCGCACCCTGAAGACGTACCGGGCCGAGCCCGGCGAGTCGTCCGCGCTCACGTCCGGGACGTGGTGGTCCGGCCAGTTAACAGATCGGCTCGTCCCCGGGGCCAGGCCCCCGATCGGAGAGTACTGATCCCGGCCGAACCGATCGGCCGGGCAACCCGACAGGTCCAGCGGAGTCCGTCCTGACGGACACCAGCACCCGGACCGATCAACTGGTCGATCCAGGTCTCTGCCGATCCCCGGACGGAGCCGGATCGCCAAAATTTGCCGTGAGCACGGCGTCTGTCCGAGGGATTTATTACGACGGACGTTCGATAGTTGTCTACATGATACGGACCCTCGTCACCGGTTCGCCCGCCGGCGAGCGCGTCCGCCACGCTGCCGTCCGACCGCGACCGGGCCGCTAGGCCCACCACTATTCATCCCCCGATCCACGTTTCGTTCGCTCACCGACCACCCCGGGTGATCCGGCTATCGGCCGACTTCGACACCGTCGTTCCGATCCTGGAACCGCCGTCCCGACGCCACCGGATCCCCGCCCTGGCCGGCACCCCGGGTTCCCCGCGCCGGCCGAATCACGACGGACCCCCGATGACACACCCGACACACGACGACGAGAAAACCGTCGCGCTCGCCTTCTCCGGCGGGCTCGACACGACAGTCTGCGTACCGCTACTGAAAGAGGAGTACGGCTACGACGAGGTGATCGGCGTCACCGTCGACGTCGGCCAGCCAGAAGCAGAGATGACCGAGGCGGCCGAGACGGCCGACGCCCTGGACATCGAACAGGTCGTCCTCGACGAGGTCGACGACTTCGCCGCAGTCTGCCTGGACGCGGTCCAGGCGAACGCCGACTACCAGGGCTACCCCCTCGGGACTGCCCTGGCGCGTCCCGTTATCGCCGAAGCGATCCTCGACGCGGCCGAGGAGTACGGCTGTTCGGCACTGGCCCACGGCTGTACCGGCAAGGGCAACGACCAGCTACGGTTCGAGGCGGTCTGGCGCGCCTCGGACCTCGACGTGATCGCCCCGGTCCGCGAACTCGGACTGACGCGCGACTGGGAACTGGAGTACGCCGCCGAGAAGGGCCTCCCCGTCGAGGGCGGGAACGAGGGCGACTGGTCCATCGACGCCAACCTCTGGAGTCGCTCGGTCGAGGGCTCCGACCTGGAGGACCCCGGCCACGTTCCCCCCGAGGACGTCTACGAGTGGACCGACGAGCCGGGATCGGCCGACCCCGAGACGGTGACCGTCACCTTCGAGTCGGGCGTCCCGGTCGCCGTCGACGGCGAGGCCATGGACCCGGCGGAACTGATCGCCCACCTGAACGACGTCGCCGGTGCGCACGGCGTCGGGCGTACGGATATGATGGAGGACCGGATGCTCGGCCTGAAGGTCCGCGAGAACTACGAACACCCCGCCGCGACGGTCCTGCTGACCGCCCACGAGGCCCTTGAGGGGCTCGTCCTCACGAAGGACGAACGCGACGCGAAGGCCGACGTCGACGCCCAGTGGGGCGAGAAGGCCTACGAGGGCCTTCTCGCCGCGCCGGTGGTCGACGCCCTGGAGGCCTTCATCGAGACCACTCAGGCGACGGTCACCGGGACGGTGACGTGCAAACTCCACGGCGGGACCGTCCGCCCGGTCGCCCGCGATACCGACCACGCCGCCTACTCGGAGTCCGCAGCCTCGTTCGACACCGAGACGGTCGACGGCATCGCACAGGACGACGCGACCGGCGTCGCCAAGTACCACGGGTTCCAGGCCCGCCTCGCCACCGAGGCGGACGGCGACGACGAGTCGGGATCCGACGATACCGGGACGACCGGTGAAGACGAGCCGGAGGGATCGACGACCGAACCGGCACCCCTCACCGACGGAGGGAACCGTGAGGAGTGACGCGATGAGCGAGGACCGGGACGGGGTCCCCGGCCCGGGATCGTCGCCGGAGGACGGGGCCGACCACGGCGGCGCTGCCGGGAGCGGCGACCACACGGCCGTCCGCGGCGACCGCTTCGCCGGCGGGCCCGCCCGCGGGTTCATGTCCTCGCTCGCGGCCGACGACCGGATATTCGCGGCCGACCTCGCGGTCGACCGGGCCCACGTCGTGATGCTCGCCGAGCAGGGCATCCTCGACCCCGACGAGGCCGGAGCGATCCTCTCGGCACTGGACGACGTGGCGGCGGCCGGTCACGGCTCGCTCCCCGACGGCGAGGACGCCCACGAGGCCATCGAGACGGCGGTGATAGACAGCGTGGGCGAGGCGGGCGGCCGGATGCACACCGCCCGGAGCCGGAACGACGAGGTGGCGACGTGCATCCGTCACCGGTTCCGCGAGGACCTGCTCTCGGCGGCCGAGGCGACGGTCGCCCTCCGGGAGGCACTCCTCTCGGCGGCCGAGGACCACGCGGACACACTGATGCCGGGGTTCACCCACGCACAGCCGGCCCAGCCGACGACTGTCGGCCACTGGCTGTGCTCCTACGAGTCGGCCCTGGCGCGGGACACGGCCCGCCTGCTGGACGCCTACGACCGGACGAACCGCTCGCCCCTCGGGGCGGCCGCCTTCGCGGGCACGCCCTTCGACGTGGACCGCGAACGCACCGCCGAACTCCTGGGGTTCGACGGCGTCGTCGACAACGCCACGGACGCCGTCACCGCTCGGGACTTCCTGGTCGAGGGCGTCGCCGCCATGGCGAACCTGGCGACCACGCTCTCCGGCCTCTCGACGGACCTGATCGGGTTCGCGCGCGACGGCTACGTCGACCTGGACGACGACTACGCCTCCACCTCGTCGATCATGCCCCAGAAGAAGAACCCGGACTCCCTGGAACTGGCCCGGGCGACCGCCGGTGACGCCGCAGCCGGGCTGAACGGCCTCCTGACCACGCTCAAGGGATTGCCCCGGGCGTACAACCGGGACCTCCAGCGGGCGACACCCCACGCCTGGGAGGCGGTCGACGCCGTCACCGAGGCCACGGAAATCGCCGCGGGTGCGGTCGCGACCGCCGAGTGGAACCGGCACGAACTCGCGGCGGCCGCGGGCGACGGGTTCTCGACGGCCACGGGCGTCGCCGACGCCCTGGCGATGGGCGGGGTCCCGTTCCGGACCGCCCACCGGATCGTCGCCCGTGTCGCCGAACTCGGCATGGGCGGCGACTACGGCGCAGTGAAGGCCGTCGCCGAGGAGGAACTCGACGAGCCCCTGGAGACGTACGTCTCCCGCGAGACTGTCGAGGCCGCGATGGATCCGGCCAGCAACGTCGCCGGCCGGGACTCCGCGGGCGGCCCCGCACCGTCCGAGGTGGAGGCGGCCGTCGACGACGCCAGCGAGGCACTGGGTGCCGACGCCGGTGCCGTCGAGGACCGCCGGATCGCGCTCGAATCGGCCGAGAACAGGCTCGACGCGGCGGTGAGCGAGTATGTCTGACCCGACCTTCGACACGACGCCCGACGGCGTCGCACGGGGCAGCGACGCCGGCGTCTCGTCCCGGGTCGATCCCGGCCGACACCGACAGGCACCACCGGCGCCACCGATCCCGGCTCCGCCGGGATACTAACAATACCGATACGAAATATCGGATCGATAGTTTTGACCCCTTTCGACCCCGTTAGCACTGCTTGTAATTAGATAATTAAAATTATAAGTTCGTAATTCTTAAGTGGGTGCCGGGCGAGATCTGAACCACAATGGCATCGTGCATCCAGTGCGGGGACGACGTCTCCCTGCACGAGAGCGTCGAAGTCGGAGAGATCGTCGACTGTGGCACCTGTGGCGTCGAACTGGAGGTCGTCGGGGACGACCCCGTTAACCTCGCCGAGGCGCCCGAACTGGAAGAGGACTGGGGCGAGTGAGCGTGTCCGCCGCAGCGAGCGAACCCCGAACGGACCGGCGGAGAATGGAAGACAGACGATGAAGGTCGCACTGCTGTACACGCGGATCCGAAAGGACGAGAAGCTCCTGCTCTCGGAACTCCGCGACCGCGGCCACGAGGTGTCGAAGGTCGACGTCAAGCGAACGAGCTTCGACCTCGGCGACCCGCCGGCTGACCTGGCGGGCGCGGACCTGGCCCTGGACCGGTGCATGGCGACGAGCCAGAGCCGGTACGCCGCCCGCTTCTGCCGGCACTACGGGATCCCCGTGGTGAACGACCCGGAGACGGCGGCCGTCTGCAGCGACAAGGTCCGGACGAGCCTCGCCCTGGACGAGGCGGGGGTCCCCACCCCGGACACGACGGTGGCGTTCGACACCGAGTCGGCGCTCGATGCGATGGAGTCGTTCGGCTACCCCTGCGTCCTCAAGCCCGTCGTCGGGTCCTGGGGGCGCCTGATGGCGAAGGTCGACTCCCGGTCGGCGGCCGAGGCGCTGGTCGAGCACAAGGCCACCCTGGGCCACTACGAGCACAAGGTGTTCTACGTCCAGGCGTTCGTCGACAAGCCCGGGCGTGACCTCCGGGTGCTCGCCACCGACGGCGAACCCGTCGCGGCGATGGCCCGCTCGTCGGATCACTGGCTGACCAACGCCGCGAAGGGCGCGGACACCGAGACCTTCGCGGTCGACGACCGGGTGGCCGACCTGGTCGCCCGCGCAAGCCGCGCCGTCGGCGGTGGACTGCTCGGCGTCGACCTCATGGAGACGGGGGAGGGCTACACCGTCCACGAGGTCAACCACGCCGTCGAGTTCAAGGCACTCGACGGGGCGTCGAACGTCGACGTGCCGGGCCGCGTCGTGGACTGGCTGGAGTCCGTCGCTGCCGGGAGCGGTCATCCCGAGGAGGTGTCGGCGTGATCCGCGCCGGTTTCCGGTCCGGCCGCGCCGACGGATCGGCCGGGGAGGTGGCGCCGTGACTGCGACGGCCTCCGTGATCGGAGCGAGCGGGTTCACCGGTGGCGAACTGTGCCGCCTGGTGGTCGGCCACCCCGACCTGGAACTGGTCCAGGCCACCAGCCGCGAGTACGCCGGCAAGACCCTCGGGTACGTCCACCCCAACCTCCGGGGAACGGATCTCCGGTTCACGGACCCGAGCGACATGGACTCCGTCGACGTCCTGTTCGCGGCGACGCCCCACGGCGTGTCGATGGAGCAAATCGATTCCTTCCGGGAGGTCGCCGGCCTGGTCGTCGACCTGAGCGCCGACTTCCGGCTTCCCGAGGCGGCGGCCTACGACGAGTGGTACGACGGGCACACCCACCCCGGACTACTGGCCGAGGCGGCGTACGGCCTCGCGGAGATAAACCGCGAGGACCTCCGGGGCGCGGACCTCGTCGCCGCAGGCGGGTGCAACGCGACGGCGGCGATCCTCGGCCTCGCTCCGCTGGTCGAGGATGGTTTCGTCGACGCCGACGACCGCGTCGTCGTCGACGTGAAGGTCGGATCCTCGGAGGGCGGCGCGGGTGGCGACCTGGCCTCCTCGCACCCGGAACGCTCGGGGGTCGTCAGGCCGTACGCACCGACCGGGCACCGCCACGAGGCCGAGATCGAGGCCTACCTCGACCTCCCAGTGTCGTTCACCGCCCACGCGGTGGACATGACCCGGGGTGCCAGCGCGACCTGCCACGTCTTCCCCGGCGACCCGGTCACCACCGGCGACCTCTGGGGCGCCTACCGCGAGGCCTACGGCGACGAACCGTTCGTCCGCCTGGTCGCCGGCGGGGGCGGCGTGTACCGCTACCCCGAACCCAAGGCCGTCGCGGGCACGAACCGCGCCGAGGTGGGGTTCGAGGCCGACGGCGACCGCGTCGTCGTCTTCTCGGCCATCGACAACCTCGGGAAGGGATCCGCCGGCCAGGCCGTCCAGGCCGCGAACATCGCGCTGGGGTTCGAGGAGACCGCCGGCCTGGAGGCCGTCGGCCTGCACCCCGTGGGGGCACCCTGAGGTGGTCGAAGTGAGCGAGGACCAGGAACACCGGACCGGTGGATCGAACGACGCCGGGGGCGTCCTGAGAGCGGCCGATCCCCTGGTCGTGAAGGTCGGCGGGGCCAGGGCCGTCGACCCCGCCGGGGCCGTCGCGGACGTGGCCGACCTCGTCTCCGAACGGCCAGTGGTCGTCGTCCACGGCGGGTCGACGGCCGTCGACGACCACCTGGAGGCGGTGGGGATCGAACCCGAGTACGTCGAGACGCCCGGCGGCGTCGTCGGGCGGTTCACCGACGGGGAGACGATGGACGCGTTCACGCGGACCCTGGCCGGCGAGGTGAACACCGACCTCGTCGCCACCCTGCAGGGGGCCGGCGTCGACGCCGTGGGGCTCTCGGGTGTGGACGGTGGACTCGTATCGGGCCCGCGGAAGTCGGCGGTCAGGGTCCTGGAGGACGGCAAGCGGAAGGTCCGCCGCGGCGACCACTCCGGTCGGGTCAAGTCCGTGAACGCCCACCTCCTCCGGACCCTGATGGCGGGTGGGTACACCCCGGTCGTCTCGCCCCCGATGCTCGGCGAGGACGACGGTGACCGTCTGGCCGTGAACGCCGACGCCGACCGGGTTGCGGCCGCCGTGGCCGCCGCCCTCTCGGCCGAACTCGTCCTGCTCACCGACGTCGACGGCGTGCGCCGCGACCCGGACGACCCGGGGACGGTGATCGACCGGGTCGCAACCCCGGACGACCACGGGGAACTCCGCGACGCCGCCGAGGGGTTCATGACCCGGAAGGTGATGGCCGCCACGGAAGCCCTGGAGGGCGGCGCGACCGGCGTGGTCGTCGCGGACGCCAACGCCGACTCGCCCGTCATCGCCGCCCTGGACGGTGCAGGGACGCGGATCACGCCTGGCGCAGTCGGTGACTCGGACGATGCCGAGGGCGATCCCACGGGAGAGACCGGGACTGACGCCTCGGAGACGGCGGACGAGGGGGCGGTACGGTGAGCGGGTTCGTCTTCTCGGAGAAACCGGTCCGGATCGAGCGCGGGAGGGGGCCGTACCTCTACGACGACGGGGGGAACGAGTACCTGGACATCGGGGCCTCCTACGCGGTCACGCCGGTCGGGCACTGCCACCCCGCGGTGGTCGCCGCAGTCCAGGACCAGGTCGAGCGCCTGATGTACGTCCAGGGTTCCTACCCCGTCGGAGTGCGGGAGGAACTCCACGACCATCTGGGACGCCTGGCACCCGGCGTCGTCTCGAACGTGTGGCTGTGCAACTCCGGGACCGAGGCCAACGAGGCCGCCCTGAAGTTCGCCCGCTCGGCGACCGGACGCTCGAAGGTGGTGGCCGCGACCCGCGGGTTCCACGGCCGGACGATGGGCGCGCTGTCGGCCACCTGGAAGGCGAAGTACCGCGACCCCTTCGAACCCCTCGTCGGCGACGTCGAGTTCGTCGACTACGGCGACAGCGACGCGATGGCCGAAGCCGTCGACGACGAGACGGCGGCGGTCATCCTGGAGCCGATCCAGGGCGAGGGCGGGATCCGCCCGGCCTCCGGCGAGTACCTCCGGGCCGTCCGCGAGGTGACCGAGGACGCGGGCGCCGCCCTCGTCCTGGACGAGATACAGACCGGGCTGGGCCGCACCGGGAGCTTCTGGGCGTGCGAGCGCCACGGCGTCGTCCCCGACGTGCTTACGACCGCGAAGGGGCTGGCGAGCGGTCTCCCGGCCGGGGCGACGCTCTGTGCGGACTGGATCGCCGAGGGTGCCGGGCCACACGGCTCCACGTTCAGCGGCGGTCCCGTGGTCAGTGCGGCCGCGAACGCCACCCTCTCGACGGTCGAGTCGGAAGGGCTCGTCGAGAACGCCGCCGAGGTCGGGGCCTACCTCCGGGAGGAACTGGAGACGACCCTGGGCGACGACGTGCGCGAGGTCAGGGGCGAGGGGCTCCTGGTGGGTATCGAGGTCAGGCGCGGCGCCAACCGCCTCCTGGGCCAACTGGCGATGGACCACGGGGTACTCGCACTCCCCGCGGGCCGGACCGTGCTCCGGTTGCTCCCGCCCCTGACGGTCGACCGGTCCCACGCGGACCGCGCCGTCTCGGCCATTGCGGAGGTGGTGGGATGAGCGGCTGCCGTGACTCCCCGTCGGGCGGGAACGACGACCCCGTCGATCCCCGGACCCTGCTCGAAGAACTCGTGTCCATCCCGTCGCCCACCGGCGAGGAGGGCGAGTGCGCCCGGCGCCTCCGGGACTACCTCCGCGCGGCGGGCCGCGAGGCGTGGATCGACCAGGTCGGCAACGTCCGGGCGCCGGGCGACGACGCCGTTCTGCTCACGTCCCACGTCGACACGGTCCCGGGGGACATCGAGGTCCGGGTCGGACAGGACGCCGACGGCGAGACTGCGCTGTGGGGTCGCGGGAGCGTCGACGCCAAGGGACCGCTGGCGGCGATGGCCGTCGCGGCAGTCCGGACGGGAGCGTCGTTCGTCGGCGTCATCGGCGAGGAGGTGGACTCCCGGGGTGCCCGGCACCTCGTCGCCGACCGCGACGCGCCCGAGGCGGTCGTCAACGGGGAACCCGGTGGTGCCGACGCCGTGACCCTCGCCTACCGTGGCTTCCTCGCCGGCACCTACCGGGTCGACACCGAATCTGCGCACACCTCGCGGCCGGATTCCAACGCGGTCCAGGCGGCGATGGCGTGGTGGCACCGGGTGGAGTCGGCCTTCCCCGACGAGGGACCGGTCTTCGAGCGGGTCACCCCCAAGCCGGTCGAGTTCGAGGGCGGAACCGCGGCCGACGGCCTCTCCGTCGAGGCCACCGTGGGGTTCCAGGTGCGCGTCCCGCCGGGACGGGATCCCTCGTCGGTCCGCGCCAGAGTGGTGGAGGCCGCGGGCGACGGGGTCGTCGAGTGGCACGACTCCGTCCCCCCGGTCGTGGCGGACCCGCGCTCGTCGCTTGCGACCGCGTTCAGGGGTGCGATCCGCGAACACGACGGCGAGCCACGGATGGTGAAAAAGACGGGGACGAGCGACATGAACGTCTACGCCGACGCCTGGGACTGCCCGACGGTCACCTACGGCCCCGGAGACTCGTCGCTGGACCACGCGCCGGACGAACGTCTCCCCCTCGCGGAGTTCGACCGCGCAGTGGCCGTTCTCGAAACCGCAATCGAGCGACGACTGCGAGACTGACCCTTCCTCTCCTCCGGCCGTTTCGACTACGACCCGAATCCAATCGACCCGATCCAACCGATCCGACCGAAATCGAACCGCATCGACCGACCCACACCGTTCCAACCAATGAGCGAAACCGAAGACCCGACCGACCCAGGTACGCAACCGATCCCGGACCAGTCCCCGAAGCACGTCCTCGACGTGGACGACCTCGACCCCGACGAACTGCTGGCGGTCGTGGAGCGAGCGGCGTACATGAAGGCCCAGGGCGGGACCGCGGCCAGCGGCGGGCCTCTGTCGGGCCGGTCACTGGCGATGCTGTTCGAGAAGCCGAGCACCCGGACCCGCGTGTCCTTCGAGACGGCGATGACCCAGCTCGGCGGTCACGCCGTCTTCCTCGGCCCGGACGACACACAGCTCGGCCGGGGCGAACCGATCCGCGACACCGCGAGGAGCCTGTCGGGGTACGTCGACGCCATCACGGCCCGCCTCTACGACCACGACGACCTGGCCGAACTGGCCGAGTACGCGACGGTTCCGGTCGTGAACGCCCTGACCGACGAGGCCCACCCCTGCCAGGCGCTGGCGGACCTGCAGACCGTCCACGAGGCGTTCGGCGGGTTCGACGCCTCGGTGGCGTGGGTCGGGGACGGCAACAACGTCGCCAGGTCGTTCGTCCAGGCGGCGGCCGCGGTCGGTCTCGACCTCACCGTCGCCACCCCCGAGGGACACGGCGTAGGCCAGGACGCCCTCGACCGGGCGGGATCGATCGGGACGCGACCGGCCGTCACCCACGACCCGGAGGCCGCCGTCGCCGGGGCCGACGTCGTCTACACCGACGTCTGGGTCAGCATGGGCGAGGAGGACCGCCGGGCGGAGAAGGTCGCCGCCTTCCGGGACGCCGGCTTCCAGGTCGACGCGGAACTGCTCGGCGACCGGGCGCTGATGCACTGTCTCCCCGCGAACCGTGGCGAGGAGGTCACCGACGCCGCCATCGAGAGCGACCGGTCGCTGGTCTGGGACCAGGCCGAGAACCGCCTCCACACCGCCAAGGCACTGATCGCACACCTGGTCGAGGACGGGTAACGCCACACCCCGGGCGACCTCCTACCTCGCGTCCCGGGGGATCCCTGGACACGCTTATTGCGGACGACCCGAGTTGGCCCGACCATGGATCCCGAACTCCGTCGCTACCTGGACGGCATCTTCGTACTGCTCGTGGCGAACGGCGGGGTAAACCTCGCCGGGTCCTGGTCGACCCTGACCGAACTGGTCTTCCGGCTGGTCGAGGATGGCGTCTTCGGGGCTACGGTCTACCTGCTGATCGTCAAGTCGGACGCAGAGTTGTGAGACGACGGCCCCGGTCCGGCCGGCACGAGAGGCGTTACAGTAGAGTTACTGTAAACTCACCACCGGCGTCCAGGGCCGAACTCCCGTGCCGGTCGGCGTGTCGAGTTGCCGGCCGCGTACCCCGTCGAGGGGTCGGGTCGGGAGGACTGCCCCGGAACGCATCGGAAATTCTTATCCGGGCGACCCCGGTCCATCCCACCATGGCCGACGACTCGCGACTGTACCTGGAGGTGTCACTGTCGCTGGTCGCATTGCTCGTCGGGTTGGAGCTCACGGACGGAGCGTCGACCATGCCCGAGATGATCCTCTGGGTGGTCCCGGCGGGCGTCTTCGGGGGAGCCGTCTATCGGTTGGCCTCTGGGGGAACGGTCTATCGGTCGGTCTTCGGGTCGGACGACCGGGAGTAGCGGTCCCGGGCCTCGACCCCTTTGCCGGCGTCACCCGGCCGCTCAGAACTCGACGTTCGACTTCGAGGCGAGGTCGACCGGGTCCCGTTCGGCGGGGCCGACCCCGTCGAACTCGTAGTCCTCGTCGGTGAGGTAGACCGCCGCGTCCCGCACGGTGACGTCGAGCGATTCGAGGTACGCGCCCTCGCAGGGACCGAACGTGCACAGGCCGCTCCCGGCGTCGAACATCGCGCCGTGGTTCGTGCACACCAGGTCGTCGCCGCGGACCTCGACGCCGGATCCCTTGTCGAGTCTGATGTGGGTGAAGTGCTGGCAGTAGTTGAGCCAGGCGGCGACGGACTCCTCGCGTTCGGGGGCATCGTCGTCGGGTCCGTCCCCCCGGACGAGGATGGCCTCCTTCGTCTCCTCGCTCCCGACCTCGCGGACCCTGAACAGGAAACTCGACTCGGCCGGCACCTCGTCGACCCCCGCGACCCGCGCTCCGTCGTCCATGGGAGCCGGGAGCGGCCGGACCAACCAAAACCCGGCGATCCCGGGTCGAGGGGCCCACGACCGCTGGCCGGTCAGTAGAACTCGGCCTCTATCCGGTTGGCGAACACGGTCCGCAGGAGGTCGGTCACCGGCCCTGAGCCGACCTCGACGCCGTCGACCGATCCGACGGGTCGGATCCCCCAGGTCGTACTCGCGAGGAAGGCTTCCTCCGCGGTGCGGAAGTCCCGCGGGTCGTACCGACCGACGGTGACGGGAATCCCCTGGTCGCGGGCGTGCTCGAAGGCGACCCCCCGGACCACGCCCGGGGACACCGGGACGGTCTCGGGATCCGGCGCGTGGATTCCCCCCTGGTCGACGAAGCAGGCGTCGGACGCAGCACCGCCGACGACCGCGCCGTCGACGTCCCGGACGAGGGCCTCGTCCTCCTCTGCGAGTTCGAGGCGGGCGAGCACCGCTGTCAGGTCGCCCGCAGTTCGGAGTCCCGGCGGGCGCGCCGCGGCGGGCGGGACGCGGGTCGCGGCCGTCCTCACCGTTGCAGGACCGTCCCACGGCGGCGACCCCTTCCGCCCGCCCCTGGGGAGTGGATCGACGGCAACGACGACGGTCGGGTCGGTCTCCCCGGGCGACGGCGGCGTCGGACCGTCGCCGCCCTCGCCCCGGGTCACCGTCAGGTCCACGCGGGCGTCGGCCAGGTCGTTCGCGGAGAGGGTCTCCCGGATCCGGGCACGGAGGCCGTCGGGAACCGGGATCGACAGGGCCTCGCAGGTCCGGGTGAGGCCGGTCAGGTGCTCCTCCCACCGGTGGATCCGGCCGCCGTAGGCTCGCATGGTCTCGACGGCGGCGTCGCCGTAGGCGAGGCTCCTGTCCCTGACGGGCAGGCACGCCTCTCCGGCGGGAACCAGTTCGCCGTCGACGTGGAACAGGGACATGGCGAGGGCCAGGTGGGTCTCTCAGGGGCTGGTCTCGTGGGGGATCCGTGGCGTCGGGGACCTACCGTTTTCGGGCCTTCGCCTTCTCTATCCAGTCCGCCAGGCGACCCTCGGGGACGTCCGCCCGTTCGGCGACCTCCTCGGCGTTGGCGTCGGCCAGGTCGGCGACGGTCTCCACGCCCACGTCCGAGAGGCGACCGGCGTAGGTGGGACCGATCCCCTTGATGACGTCGACGGCCTCGGAGGGGACCCTGCTCTCCTCCTCGGTCCCGTCCTCGGCGTCCGCGGTTTCCGACTCCGTATCGGCCGCTTCCTCGGCCTCGGCCGCCGGGTCGTCTGCCGCCGTGTCCTCGGATTCCGCGTCCCCGGTCGGCTCCCCCTCGTCTACCGGTTCGGACTCCTCGACGGTGTCGGCCGTCGATCCCCCGTCCGTGTCGGCGTCGTCCGCCGTCCCGGCGTCGGTACCCTTGACGGCGTTCTCGGTCCCCGTCGAGGCGCTCGACCCCGTTCCGCCCTCGCGCTCGACGGTGACTCCGACGTCCTTCCGCTCGCGCTTCGAGCCGCTACTCTGCAAGCCGAGTATTGATTTGATCTTCTGGAGCAGACCCATCACCGGAACGTACACGTCGGTGTGTCTTAAATCCGATTGCCCGGTGCACTCCCACGGTTTCCAGGGTACCCGGACACCCCCCGGAGTCGGGGAGGACGACGGCATCCCTGGGGGAGTCGGTGGGTCGGTGGCCGGGGAATCGAACTCCGGGGTGATCCGATCTGGGTCGGGGATCGAACTCCGGGGTGATCCGATCTGGGTCGGGAATCGGGCGATGGGGATCCGCGAGGGTCGCTCCGCTCTCAGAGCCGGTCGTAGAGGGTTCGCTCCATCTCGTCGACCGGGGCGGCGTGGCCCGTCCAGATCTCGAATGCGGCGGCACCCTGGTACAGGAGCATCCGTGCGCCGTCGATGGTCTTCGCGCCGGCGGCCTGGGCGTCCCGGAGCAGTCTCGTCTGGAGCGGCCGGTAGACGGCGTCGAAGACCGTCAGTTCGCCGTGGACCGCCTCGGCCGGCACCGGCGAACTCTCCGTCTCCATCCCGACGCTCGTGGCGTTCACCAGCACGTCCGAGTCGCCGAGGAGCGACGGGACATCGGAGAGGGGGTACGCGCTGACGCGTTCGCCGGCCTCCTCCGCGAGGCGCTCCGCCCGATCGAGCGTCCGGTTGACGACCCGGACGTTCGCCCCTGCCCGGACCAGCGAGACGGTGATGGCGCGGCCGGCGCCCCCCGCTCCGACGACGGTCACGGTGGCGTCCTGGAGGGTGACCCCCGACTCGATGAGCGCCCGGCGCGCGCCGGTCGCGTCCGTGTTGTGTGCCGTCACCGTCTCCCCCGAGAGGTCGAGCGTGTTGGCAGCACCGATCTGCTGGGCCGAGTCGTCCGGGATGATCCCGTCGAGTTCCAGCACCTCCTCCTTGAACGGGATGGTGACGTTGATGCCCTCGATCCCCAGTGCGCGGGCGCCCGCGACTGCCGCCGCCAGGTCCCCCCTGTCCGGTTCGAAGCTCACGTACCGGGCGTCGACCCCGAGCGCGTCGTACGCGGCCTCGTGCATCGCCGGGGACAGCGAGTGACCCACCGGGTTCCCGACGAGTCCGTAGACGTCCATGAGCGTTCTCACGACCCCCGCCGTCAAAAATGGGCCGGTGGGCGGCGACCCTCGCCGACCACGCCCTCACGGGAGGGGATGGGGAGTGACCGAAGAGCGGATCGGACCGGGAGTCGCCAAAGTGTTTTCCGGGGTCCGGTCACAGGGGTGGCCATGGCGAGCGAGATCCACCGGGGGGATCCGCCGACCGTGACGCCCCCGGTCGACTCGATGGCGGTGTGGGTCCGCGACGTGGCCGCCGACCGAGACGCGACGGCCGCCCTGGTTCGCGAGGGCGACGAGTTCGTCGACCGGTCGTGGGGGGAGACGGTCGACCGCGCCCGATCGGTCGCCGCGGGACTGGTGGAGGCCGGGGCGGAACCGGGCGACAGGGTCGCGATACGGGCCGACACCTGCTACGAGTGGTCCGTGGTCGACCTGGCCTGTCACCTCGCCGGCCTCGTTCTCGTCCCGGTCTACCCCAGTTTCAGTCCCGGGCAGGCCCGGCACGTGGTCGAGGACGCCGGCGCGACCCTGCTGGTGTCGGAGGACCCGGCCCCCGAACCGGTCGCGGACGCCGTCGAGGAGGTCTTCCTCCTGGAGGACCTCCCTGCCGTCGGGAAGGACCGGAGCACCGGGGAAGTCCCGGAGGGATCCCCGGAGTCCGACGGTGCCGATACGGGAACGGAGGGGCTCCCCGGGACGGACAGGGGCGGCGACGACGTTGCGACCATCGTCTACACGAGTGGCACCACAGGCGACCCGAAGGGAGTGGCGCTGACCCACCACAACCTCCTGTCGACGCTGTCGATCCTGTCCGAACACATTCCGGAATTCGGGGCCCGGGCGAGCGCGTTTCTCCCGCTCTCGCACGTCTACCAGCGACTCGGCAACTACCACGCCTGGCACCGCGGGGCGGCGGTGGCGTACATGGACCCCGACGACCTGGCCGAGGAGCTACGGATGGTCCGCCCGACCGCGGTGATGGCGGTCCCCCGCCTCTACGAGCGGATCCACGACCGGATCGAATCGCGGGCGGCCGACGCGGACGGGGCAAAGGGCCGACTGCTGCGGTGGGCACTCGGGGTTGCCCGGGAGTACGGGGCAGCGATCGCCGACGGCGGCGCGCCCTCCCGAACCCTGGCGACCCGTCACGCCCTGGCTGAACGACTGGTCTACCCCTCGCTCCGGGAGCGGATCGGCCTCGACGAACTGGAGTTCAGCGTCACCGGGGCCGCGAGCATCGACCCCGATGTCCTGGAGTTCTTCTGGGGGATCGGCGTCCGCGTGATGGAGGGATACGGCGCGACCGAACTGACGACGCCGGGGGCGCTGACCCCCCACGACCGGTTCCGGCCCGGGACCGTCGGCCCCCCTGCCCCCGGCGTTGCAATGCGGATCGCCGAGGACGGTGAGATCCTGGTTCAGGGACCGAACGTGATGGAGGGCTACTGGAACGACGAGACGGCCACCGACGCGGCCATGGCGGACGGCTGGTTCCACACCGGCGACCTCGGGCGCTTCGACGACGCCGGGTACCTCGCCGTCGAGGGCCGCAAGAAGGAGGTCGCGGTGCTGGACACCGGCCGCAACGTCGCACCGACCACCGTCGAGGACGCCCTGACCCGCCACCGCCTGGTCGCGGAGGCGATGGCCGTCGCCGACGGCCGGAAGTTCGTCACCGCGCTGATCCAGCCGGACCTCGACGCCCTCCTCGAACTCGCCAGGGAGGAGGAGGCCGACGTTCACGAGTCCGGCGTCGAACGCGAGGACGACGAGGTCGTCGCTGTCCCCCGGGACCTCGTCGAGGACGAGCGGATCCGCGAACGCTACCGGGCGGTCGTCGCGGACGCGAACGCCGACCTGGCCGACTACCAGGAGGTCGGGCGGTTCAGGTTGGTCGAGCGTGCCTTCACCGTCGACCGGGAGGAACTCACGCCGACCCTCAAGAAGCGCCGGGAGACCATCGCCGACCACTACCGGGACCGGATCGAATCGATGTACGCCGGGGCCTGACCGGGCGATTTCGCACGGTTACAGGGGGACAACTCGCCCAGGAACCGGAACCGAGAGTCGCCGGGTAAACGCCTTTGGTCGCGGGCGGAGAGGGTCCGATCATGACCGAGTACACCGGTGCGGACCTGTTCGTCGACGCCCTGGAGGCGTACGGCATCGACTACCTGTTCGGGAACCCGGGGACGACCGAGTTGCCCATCATGAAGGGCCTGGAGGACAGCGACGTCGACTACGTCCTGGGGCTGCACGAGGACGTGGCGGTGGGGATGGCGGCGGGCTACGCTGTGAACAGGCTCGGTCGCGCCGACGAGATAGAGGGGAGCCCGGTCGGGGTAGTGAACCTCCACGTCGCGCCGGGGACGGCCCACGGCCTGGCCAACGTCTACGGGGCGGCGATGGCCGGTGCGCCCCTGGTCGTGACCGCCGGCGCCCACGCCCGGGGCTTTCGCCACGAGGAGCCGATCCTCGGGGGCGACATGGTGGAGATGACCCGGCAGTTCACGAAGTGGAGCGACGAGGTGCTGGACGTCTCGGCGCTGCCGACGATGCTCCGGCGTGCCGTCTCGGTCGCCCGGTCCCCGCCGACCGGTCCGGTCTTCCTCTCGCTCCCGATGGACGTGTTGCTGGACGCGACCGACGCCGACCCGGAACCGCTCGACCCGAACGTGCCGAGCGCCGGGGCCGGCGACCCCGACGCACTCGCCAGGGCGGCCGACGCCCTCGTCGAGGCGGACGACCCCGTGATGGTCGTCGGCGACCACGTCTCCCGCCATAGGGCCTACTCCCCGACCGACCCCGTCGGGGCGGCCGTCGACCTGGCCGAAGCCGCCGGGGCGCGGGTCCACGGCGAGATACTGGCCTACGAGGTGAACTTCCCGCTCGACCACGACCAGTGGGTGTCGTTCGTGCCGCCGGACGAGGAGTTCGCCTCGACCCTGCTGAACGCCGACACCCTCCTCCTGGTCGGGTGCTCGACGAACACCACGCTCGTCCCCCACGAGGAACCGCTGGTTCCCGAGGACGCCACCGTCGTCGAGGTGAGCGACGACCCCTGGGAGGTGGGCAAGCACCGCCCAGCGATCGGCGTCCGCGGGGACCCCGGCCTGGTGATGGCCGACCTGGCCGAGCGGGTGCGGGACCGGCTGCCAGAGGAGGAACGGGAGAAGCGTCTCTCGGCCGTCGAGGCCATGCGGGAGTTCACCCAGGAGCGGATGCGCCGGATCGGACAGGGCGACGCCCCCGACGATCCCCGGGCCTCGAAGGCCGAACTCGTCGACGCACTGCGGGCGGCGGCCGGCGACGCCTACGTCGTCGACGAGGGCGTCACCGCCCGGTTCGCGCTCCTGACCCGGTGGAACCTCGGGGTCGGACAGCTAACCGGTAACAAGGGCGGCGGCCTGGGCTACGGCCTCCCCGCGGCGGTCGGGGCGGCGCTGGCCGAGGGCGAGCGGTCGGATCCCCGGCCCGTCGTCGGCTACATCGGCGACGGCTCGTACCTCTACTACCCGCACGCGCTCTACTCGGCGGCCCGGCACGACCTGGACCTGACCGTCGTCGTCCCCGACAACCGCAACTACCGGATACTCAAGGACAACACCCTCGACATGTTCGGGGGCGAGGAGGGCGACCACGAGTTCGTGGGGATGGACTTCGCTCCCCACGTGGACCTCCCCGCGAACGCGGAGAGCCACGGCGCCGAGGGCGTCCTGGTCGACTCGGGCGACCCCGACGACGTCGAGGCCGCCATCGTCGAGTCCGTCGAGAGCGACGGCCCGACGGTGGTCGACGTCCTGGTCCACGACTGATGGCGTAGGAGTGGTCCACGACTGATGGCGTAGGAGTGGTCCACGGTCGAGGGCGTCGGGGACCGATCCCGCGGCAGTCGGCCGGACAGTTGTCGATCCATCGCGCTTCGCCCGGACCACGGTCGACCGAACCGCTTTCGGTCCGGGGGGTGCAACCGACGGGCATGGTCGAACCGGACGTGGAGGACGAACCGTCCGACTCCGAGGACGACGCCGCCGTCCCGCTGGTCGTCTTCTCCGTGCTGGGGGCCGGGTTCGTGGCGCTGTTTCTGGGACAGGGCTGGTTCTGGATGGTGTGGGTGCTGGGCTTCGCCGTCCTCCTGCCGATGGTCGCCGTGCTCTCGGACCACTACGGGCCGTTCCTGGGTGGATCGGGGGAGCGAAAGCGGAGCCGAACGCGCGAGGTAACGACGACGGACGACGAGGACCAGGCGGCCCTGGAGACGCTCAAGCAGCGGTACGCGGCCGGCGAGATAGACGAGGAGGAGTTCGAGCGTCGCCTGGAGCGATTGGTCGAGAACGAGCGCATCGAGGACGTCGAGCGCCGGCACCGCGAGAAAGACCGCGACCCCGAGTTCGAGACCTGATCGCGGAGCGGCGACCCCGCGAGCCCCACGCCGTCGTGACCGCCTCCTCACCTGAGTGCCGCCAGCGGCCGGTACTCGCCGTCGGTCGGGAGTGGAACCACGGCGTCCTCCCGGACGTGGAACGCGAAGGCGTTGGGGGACGCGGTGTGGATCCGCCACTCCTCGTCGCGGACCTCGATGGCGGCCAGGTCCTCCAGGGCGATCCCCGTCGCGTCCCGCACCGAGCAGTACTCCCGGAACGTCTCGCGGCGGTCCGGGTCGGCGTGAACGGTGGCGTGCAGGTCCCGGACGATTCCCAGGCCGTGGACCGGTCCGAGGGGGACGTCTTCGAGCCAGACGGCGTCACTGATCCCGCCCTCGAACCAGCACAGCGCACCCGCGGACAGGCCCGCCATCACGGTCCCGTCCTGCCAGGCCGTCCGGAGGAGGTCGTCGACCCCACGGGTCCGCCAGGTGTCGAGCATGTAGCCGGTGTCGCCGCCCCCGACGTAGACCGCGTCGGCGGCTTCGATCAGTTCCGCGACGGGTGCCTCCCGCGCCCTGGACAGTCGCGCGACCGACGTCGAGCACCCCAGGTCCTCGCCGTAGTATTCGGTGAACTTCTCGACGTAGCCCACCGCGTCGGCGCTGGCGGTGGGGAGGAAGAGCACCTCCGGTTCGTCGACGCCGGTCGCATCGACGACCGCCTCGTCCATAGGTCGCGTCTCGGCGTCCGCTATCTCGCCGCCGCCGATGGCGAAGAGTGTGGGCATACCGACTCGTGGGAGTGATACCCGGAAAGGCCCACCGGATCGTCCGGGCCGTTCACCGGCCGTCGGCGGTCCCGGAGCGGGAGCGCGGACGATACAACCCCGGTAGATCGGCGGGATCGGAACCCCTACCAATGCGGCACGAGATGGTTCGACCATGCCCTCCAACGACGAGACGCGGCCGCCCTACAGCGTCGCGCTCCTGGCGGTTCCGTACGCCGTCCCGTTCACCGTCGGGTTCGTGTTCCTGCTCTGGGGTGGCCTCGAATTCGACCGGCTGATCACCACCTACTACGGGGACACCGTGAACCTCTTCGAGACGTTCGTGGTGACGACCGTCGGGTCGATACTCCTGTTCTACGCGAGTGCCGGCGCGTTCGCGGCGGTTGTCCGGGCGTCGCGGGCGGAGTGACCCGCGTCAGGAGAGGTATCGGATCGCCCGCCGGGTGACCAGCCTGGTCGAGATGGACGCCCCGAGGTACCACGCGAGCCAGACCTTCACGGGACCGACGATGGTCGCGGTCAGGGTGACCGGGCCGAGGGCCGGCAGGACGACGACCGCCGGTGCCAGTGCCGTGGCGGGGTCGGCGAACATCCACCGGAGCCAGAGGAAGGTCGGCACCGTGACCAGCGCACTCCAGAGGGCGGGCCGGATGCTTGTCTTCAGGAGTTCCCACTGCGTGTTCGCGAGTTCGGGGCTGAGTTCCTCCAATTCGTCCTCGTCGTCGCCGTCCAGGCGCTCCTGGAGGGTTTCCGCACGCTCTTTCAGTTCCTGGGCCCGGTCGTCGTCTCGCAGGCGCATGGCGACGACGGTCGTGATCAACCCCGTCGCGCTCCCCACGCCCGAGAGCAGTGCCGAGAACGGGAGCACCGTCGACAGCGGGTGGAAGACGAGCGACAGCACGGTTGCGACGGCCGACTGGATCGGGTTCAGCAGGAATCCCATCATCAACCCCACCACGACCAGTCCTGCGACCTTGTCCCACGTCGTGAGCGGTCGCGTCTCGACTGTCTCCATAGGACGACCTGGCGATTGGAGCCTTGTAATCCTTTCGTGGTCAGGAGGTTCGAAAAATGGGACCGACTACGGTGGGTACCGGTCGTATCCCCGGGGCCGTGTCGCGGTGTGAACCGCTCGGATCGCCGGATCCGTGGCCTACTCCCCGGCGGGCGGATCCGCTCGAACCCGTTCGCCGTCGGCGGTTTCCGGGAATATCTTCCCGGGGTTGAGGGTGTCGTTGGGGTCGAGTGCCCGCTTCACCGAGCGCATCGCTTCGACGCTCTCCTCGCCGTGTTCCCGGACCAGGTACCCCCGTTTCCCCTGGCCGATCCCGTGTTCGCCGGTGGAGGTGCCCCCGAGGTCGATTGCGTGTTCGACGATCCGGCGGTTGAGTTCCTTCCCGCGGGCCCGGGAGTCCGGGTCGTCGAGGTCGACCAGGACGGTGTAGTGGACGTTGCCGTCGCCCGCGTGGCCGAAGCAGGGGACGAGGAGGTCGTACTCCTCGGCCAGGTCCTTCGCGTGTTCGATGACCGCCGAGAGTTTGCTGATGGGGACGGTCACGTCGCCGGGGTGGAGCGCCCCCATGTCCGCGTCCCAGGACTCGACGGCGTAGGCCAGTTCCCTGCGGGCCTGCCAGAGGTCGTCCATCTCGTCGCCCTCGGCCATCTCGAACCGGGTGACGTCGTGGGCCTCGAAGACGTTTCGGCAGAAGGATATCTCCTCCTCGATGCCGTGGTTGGCGTGGAACTCGACGAACACCATCGGGCGGTCGGGAAGGTCCGTCCCCGTGTAGGCGTTGGCCATCGTGGCGCTGTCGGCGTCGATCAGTTCGATTTTCGCCACGTCCACCCCGGACTGGACGGCGTCGGTGACGGCGTCGCTCGCGTCGGTGAGCGTGGGGAACAGCGCCCGCCCGCCGCGGATCTCACGGGGACGACCGGCCAGTTCGAGGGTGGCCCGCGTGACCACCGCGAGGGTGCCCTCGCTGCCAACGATGAGGTCCTTTAGGTTGTAGCCGCTCGAGGTCTTGACGGCCTTGCTGCCAGCCTTCACGACGGAGCCGTCGGCGAGCACCGCCTCCAGTTCGAGGACCCAGTCGCGTATCTCGCCGTATGTGACCGTTCCCATCCCCGAGGCGTCGTTGGCGATCATACCGCCGATCGTTGAGATGTCGCCCGAGGACGGGAGGGGCGGGAAGAACAGGCCGTGCCTGGCGACGGCCTCGTCCACCCGCGACCCCATGATACCCGGTTCGACGTCGACCTGGAAGTCCCCGGGTCGGACGTCCAGTACCTCGTCCATCCGGGTGAAGTCCATGCTGATACCGGCGAACGCGGGGACCGCGTTCCCCTCGAGGCTGGTTCCGGCCGCGTACGGCGTCACCGGAACCCCTCGCTCGTCGGCCGCCGAGAGCACCGCCGAGACGTCGGCGGTCGACTCGGGGGAGACGACGGCGTCCGGCAGGACGCCCCCGCCCTCGCGGGTGCCCCAGTCCTCGGCGTGGGTCTCGCGGGTCGACTCACCGAAGGTGACCGACCCGTCGAGCGACAGGTCCTCCAGGAACGAGCAGTCGTGCGTGGTCATGTGTCACGGGGGGCGCGGATCGGCTTAAATTGCGGGGCCGACCGCGGGACCGGGCAGTCCTGACGCCCGAACCGGCCCCGGCTCGGAGCCTCGTGGAGGGTCCGTACACGCACGATCAAACCCGGCGCTCGGAGGGGCGATATCCACCGGTTCGGGCCGTAACATTATCGATCCCGCGACTCAACTGCCACAAGATTCAAACCTGATAATCGGGAACGTATTGAACCGAAGATGAGCTCGGGCAGGCAGACCGCTCAAGCGGCGACCGAGGGTGCGGGTGTGGATCTCCTGTCGCCACTCAAGAACAAGTACAGCTTCGAGATCCTCTGTGCGACGCGGAGTCCCGCTTCAGCACAGGAGATCAGCGACGAAATCGGGGTGCCGATCGCCACCTGTTACCGGCGCATCGAGGAACTGGTCGAGGCGGGCTTTCTCAAGTCCGAGGGTCGCCAGCTCTCCGAGGAGGGACGCCGGACCAACGTCTACCGCCGTACCGTAGACGAGGTGACCGTCGACCTGACCGGCGACGAACCGGCGGTCTCCAGCAAGGAGCGTTCGGAGGCCAAGAACCGGCTCCAGGACCAGTTCGACGAGTAGTCCCGGCGCGCGGAGGGATCGCCCGACCCTCGGGTGGGGGTCGGGTCAGGACTCGTTCCAGGGGTGGACGGACCCGTCGGGTCCCCACACCGGGGTCCAGTCGTCCTCGTCCGCCAGCAGGGTCAGTTCCTCCCGGATGGCGTCGGCCACCTTCCGCTCCAGGCCACTGTGCCGGCGCCGGCCCTCCGGCCGCGGGGCGAAGGGGTAGAACCCCCGCTCGTCGAACCGGTAGAAGAGGTACAGCCGCCCCTCGTGGGGACTGTGTAACTCGACGGCCGCGACGAACGGATAGTCGCCGTACCCACGATCGAACAGGGAGTCGACGGCGAACACCAGCGACGCCACGAGTTCCTCGAAGCGTTCGGGCGTCGTCTCGAAGACGATCCAAGGCTGGTCGAGGCGGTCCTCCGTGACCGTCGTCGCCGGGTCCATCTCTTCGAGGTCCGGCGAGAACACTCGCTCGATCTCACCGACCGCGTGCTCGACGCGGACGGTTCCAGGGTCGACCAGACAGACGGCGGCGACCCCCGTCGGACCCATCCCCATCGCCCGGAGGTCGACCACCCCCGACGGGAGCGACCGGAGGTCCGTGGCCACCCTCCCCGGTATCGCGTCGCGGGTCACGGCGTCGCCTAGCGCGAGCGGTCATTTGACACCGTCGATGCGATCCGCACGGATCGGCGGGATCGTCCGGCCCGATTGGGCCGGGATCGTCCGGAGCAATGGGCCGGGATCGTCCGACTCGATAGGGACGGGATCGTCCGACTCGATAGGGACGGGATCGTCCGACTCGATAGGGACGGGATCTTCCGGATCGATACGGATCATCGGGGCCTGTCCCCCGGTCCGTCCTATCGGTCGCGGACTTACGGTACCGTTACTGTAAAACGAAGCGAAGAGGATCCGCTCCCCGGCCGGGGCCGGTCCGACAGTCCGGTGACCGTCAGTCCCAGTGCTCCCGCGCCCGCACCGTCACGTAGATGCCGGCGAGGACGACGGTGCCGCCGGCGACGGTGGCGGCGCTGGGTACCTCCGACAGCAGGGCCACCGCCAGCAGCGTGCTCCCCACCGGTTCGCCCAGGAGCGTGACGCTGACGACGCTGGACTCGACGTGCTCCAGCGCCCAGTTGACGACGGTGTGCCCGAAGATGCCTGGCCCGACGGCCATCCCGAGGAACAGCAGGTACTCCCGCGGCGGGTAGCCGACCAGCGGCGTGCCCGACCCGACGACTGCGAGGAGGAGCACGACCGCCGCGGCGGCGTAGACCACCGTCACGTACGGGAAGAGGGGGATCCGCTGGCGGAGCGACCGCCCGACGAGCACGTAGCCAGCCATCATGACCGCGCCGAGGACAGCCAGGGCGTTCCCAAGCAGTGCCTGGCCCTGGACCGGGACCGTCGCGCCGGGGTCGCCCAGAGACATCACGGCCGCGCCGCCCACCGCCAGCAGGATCCCTGCCACGACCCACCGGTCGATCCGTTCGTCGAGTACGAGGTAGGCACCGACGGCGACGAACAGTGGCTGGGACTGGACGAGGGTGACGCTCGCGGCGACGCTGGTGCGCTGGACGCTGGCGAACCACGAGGCGAAGTGGACCGCCAGCGCGGCCCCGGTGGCGGCCGCGACCGCCAGGTCCCGCCGGGAGAGCACCCGGAGGGCCGCCCGGTTGCGCGAGAGTGCGACCGGTGCCACCAGCGCCGCCATGAACAGCACCCGGTAGAACGCCTTGATCAGGCTCGGTGCCCGGCTCCACCGCACGAGGATCGCGGAGGTGCTGACCGCCGCGACGGCGACCGCGAGCGCCGCCATCGGTGCCCGCTCCACCCGCTGGCGGACCCCGAACCCCGCCGGCTCCGGTTCCGGTCCCGGCACGCACGGATCCAGCCCCGGTCCGGGCTTACCAGTTGCGAAGTGGGCGGATCCCAGTGCCGTTCGGGGCGGCCGGGAGGGAGACGACCGGCGAACGATCGGACCGGGATCACTCCGTCTCCAGTTCCCGCTCGCGGTCCCCGTCCCGCTCGGGGTCGGCGGCCGACTCCGTCCCGTCGACGGCGTGATCGGTGTCGTCGGCCGCGCGGTCGACCCCGTCCACCGAGTGGTCGGTCCTCCCGGTCGGATCGAGGTCCGGGGGGTCGGCGGCACCCCCGCTCGCCCGGGGCCCGGGTGCCCGCTCGACGTCTGTTTCCAGCAGGCGCTCCACCTTCCGGTCGAACTCCGCCTCGGTTATCTCGCCCGCGGCGTACCTGTCGCGCAGTTTCTCCAGCGGATCCCGTTCGTCGACCGCCTCCTCGTCCCCGCCGAAGGGCACCCCCACCAGGAGGACCAGCGGCGTAAGTACGAACCACCCCACGATCGCGATGAGGGGGACCAGCGCACCGGGGAAGCCCGGACCGGCCGCGCCGGGCGGGAGGGAGACCGCAGTAGCGGCGGTCAGCCCGAAGGTGAGGACGGCGACCACGACCGCGTACTTCATGCGGCGCTTCGGATCGGTGTCCCACTCCATGCGTCGGGATTGCAGTGACCGCGACAAGTATCCTTGGCACATCGGCTCCCGGACCGGCCACCCGATAGCTTATGCCGTGTGCGACCGTCGACCGTGACGAACCATGACAATGCGAGCCGCGGTCTTCCAGGGCGTCCGCGAGCCCCTGGAGATCCAGGAGGTCGACAGACCGGACCCCGACCCCGACGAGGTGGTGGTCGAGACGGACGCCTGTGGGATCTGCCGGAGCGACTGGCACGCGTGGCAGGGCGACTGGGACTGGATCGGGGTGGTGCCACAGCCGGGGTTGATCTTCGGGCACGAACCGGCGGGCACGGTGACGGCGGTGGGCGACGACGTCGAGCGGTTCGCCCCCGGCGACCGCGTGACGGTGCCGTTCAACCTCGGGGACGGGAGCTGTCCCCACTGCCGGATGGGGCGGTCGAACCTCTGTGAGCGGTCGACGCCGCTCGGGTTCCTGCCCATCACGCCCGGCGCGTTCGCCGAGGAGTTCCCGGTACGGGAGGCCGACCACAACGCCGTCCGGTTGCCGGACTCGGCCGATCCCGTGGACGTCGCGGGACTGGGCTGTCGGTTCGCGACGGCGTTCCACGGGCTGGCACACCGCGTCGACCTGGACCCCGGCGACTGGGTCGCGATTCACGGCTGTGGCGGGGTCGGCCTCTCGGCCGTCCAGATAGCCGCCGCCCTCGGCGCGAACGTGGCCGCCGTCGACATCGCCGACGAGAAGCTATCGATGGCCGAGGACCTCGGGGCAGACGAGACGGTGAACGCAACCGAGGTCAAGGACGTGCCCCAGGCGGTCAAGGGCATCACCGACTCCTCGCGGGGGATGGACGTCTCCGTCGACGCCCTCGGTGTCGCCGAGACGTGCCGGAACTCGATCAACTCGCTTGACAAGCGCGGCCAGCACCTCCAGATAGGGATGACCACCTCCGAGGAGGAGGGCTCGGTCGACGTCCCGGTGGACGCGATGGTGACCAAGGAAATCGACTTCTACGGCTCCTACGGGATGCCGCCGGCGGAGTACGACGAGATATTCCGGATGATGGACCGCGGTAAGGTGGATCCGGGAGCGATCGTCACCGAGACCGTCGGGCTGGACGACGTCCCCGAGATGATCCCGAAGTACGACGAGTTCGCGACCCTCGGGATCCCGGTGGTCAACGAGTTCTGACGCCTCCACGACCGGGATCGGGGTCCCGGATCACTCGGGGAATTCGGTGTCGATTTCGGCGGCCGCGCCGGTCATGACCGTGGCGGCCTGGCTGTACTGGAGGACCTTCTGCATGTCCCCGTCCACCTCGAAGTCCCCGCCCATCAGGCCGTCGATGGCTCCAACCTCGCCCTGGATGAGCTTCTTCCAGCTATCGAAGTCGCCCGTGTAACGGAACCCGTAGTCGACCGACTCGGGGTCGTCGACGACCCGCGCCTCGCGGATCTCGCCGTCGTGGGGGTCGACGTAGAAGTACATCGGTTCGTCCAGGGCCCCGGCGGGCGTGACCTCGAAGAGGAACGACCCCTCGAAGTCGACGCCCCAGCCCTCGCCGGCCTCGGCGTACTCGTCGCTGTCGTTGAGGTGCTCCTGCCAGGCCGTAATCCACGCCTCCGGGTCGTCGAGGATGTCGATACCCATAGAGATACCAGCCGCAAGCGATCATTTGTAGTTTGTCATTCGCAGGAAGTCGCCGGGACGACCGAAGCGCTGGAACGGGGCCGTCGCCGGACTAAAGGTGACTTTCCAGGGCGGGAGTGACTCACAAACTTATATCTGCGATAGCGATCAACGGGTTTCCAATGAGTTTCTCGACCTTTGTCGACGACGTCAAAGAGCGGGAGAAGACGCTCACCGTCTTCGCCGCGAACGACGAGTCCACCCTGTCGGAACTGCGGGACTTCTTCGAGGTGCAGAACATCGCCGTCCGACGGGGGCACGTCGAGGGTGACGAACCGAGGGACTTCGTCGTACTCCACCAGGAGGGGGACGCCGTCGCCGTCTCGACGCTCCGGGACCTGCGCCAGTCGCTCTTTCTCACGGACCGACCGTCGGGGTTCGGCTCCTCGTTCGACGTCGACGAGGCCCCCGACGTGGTGAACTCGCTCGGGAACACGACGTTCTCGGTCGACTGTGAGGACCGGACCCTGCTGACCCAGATATCCAACTACGTCGGGGAACTCGCCTTCCGGGCCGGATCGGGGACCGTCCACTCCGGGATCCGGCGGATCTCGGCGCTCACCGAGGACCCGTCGCGACTGGCCCTGTACCGGAAGGTAGCGGATGCGGGCGTCGAGACCCACGTCTACGCCGCCCGTGACGCCGACATCCCGGAGATCGGGGGCGTGTCCGTCCACGTTTCCGACGCCGACGAGATAGCCAGCGCCCGGTTCGACGTCTTCGACGGTGCCGGCGACGACGCCTCGAAGGCCGCGATGGTCGCCTTCGACCAGGGGGAGGACTCCTTCCGGGGGTTCTGGACCTTCGAGGCGGACATCGTGGACGAAATAGAGGCGTACGTCCGGGAGACCTACCTCGACCGTGGGTGATCCCCCGGCGATACCTCAGACGTACCCCAGGTCCTCCAGGCGGTCCTCGATGTCGACCTCGGCGACCTCCATCAGTTCCTCCTCCGGAAGACGGTCCTGCATCCGCCTGAGAGTGGCCGGGTCGTCTTCGGAAACCTCCGTCAGTTCCAGGGGATCCTCCGAGAGGTCGTACAGTTCGGGGTCCCAGTCCCGGTCGGGGTACTCGACGTACTTGTGGCCGTCGGCCCGGAGTCCGCGCTGCCAGTTCGTCTCGGACTTGAGGCTCTCGCCGCAGGCCCGCAGGTAGGCGTCGCGGTCCTCGACCTTCTCGGGCGGGAGCAGGCTCTCGCCCTGCACGAACTCTGGGACGGGAAGTGAGACGTAGTCCAGCAGGGTCGGGAGGACGTCTATCTGTCGGGCCTGGGCGTCGACCGTCGCGGGATCGATCCCGGGGCCGGACAACAGGAAGGGGACGTTCGCGACGAAGTCGAAGACGTTCTGGCCGTGACCGCGCTCTACGTAGTGGTCGGGGTAGTCCGCCGAGAACCGGTCCATCACGCGGTTGAGCCGTCGCTCGACCGGCCGGGTGTCGAGACCGAGCCTGTACCTGGCGACGTCCCGCACGATTTTGGCGACGTTCGATCCCGGGTCCCACCGCCAGGAGATGCTCTCCGCGTGGTCGCCCGTGAACGCGACCAGGGTGTCCTCGGGAGCCTCGGCGACGAACCGCTCCAGCGCCCGGTCGAGCGCACAGAGCATCCGCTGGTAGGACGTCTCGCCGAACCGGCGGTCCCCCGCCTCGGGTGGGACCCAGATGGGTTCGTGGACTTCCCAGAGGTGGAGGTAGCAGAAGAACGGTTCGGGGAGGTCGTCGAGTTTCCGGACCGCGGTGTCGAACCAGTCGCCCACCAGTTCCTCCTCGGGTTCGCGGTACCAGTAGTGGTCGAACCCCCGCTGGATCCCCGTCTCCTCGACCAGCGGTCCGGTCACCATCGCGGCCGTCTCGAAGCCGGCCTCCCCCAGCAGTTCGGCCGCCGTCCGGACGTCCTCGCTCAGGTCGCAGTGGCGCAGCGAGTTGATGCCGTTGCGCTCGGAGTACGTTCCGGTGAGCATGCTCGCCACGCAGGGGGTCGTGGTCGTCGCCGTCGAGTACAGTTCCCGGTACTCGATCCCGTCCCCGGCGAGACTGTCGATGAACGGCGTCCGGGCCCTATCGGTCGCGGTGAAGTCCTGGCGGAGACAGTCGACGCAGACGACCAGCAGGTTTGTCTCGTTCGAACCCACAGTCTCCCGGCCGGGACTGACCCGCCTATAGGTTTCGGTTCCCCTCGTCGACCTACGACCCCGTTGCTCCGCTGGTCGACCCCGTTGCTCCTTTGGCCGATCCTGTGGCTTCGCTGGTCGACCTACGACCCGGGGCCATTGCTCCCCTCGTCGATCCCCGGACTGCAACCCTTTGCCCCGTTCGGCCCCCCACGAGGTAATATTTTGTACGGTACGCGTATGTGGATGTCCCGTCTAGTAGGGATCGAGACGGATCCCCGACCCGGTTCGTCACACGCACCATGAGCGACACCCCGGACGACTTCGAATGGGACGAGACCAGCCCACTGAGCGACGGCGTCGAGATAGAGGACTGGCGATCGGCAGACGAGGACGGGCCGGACGACGGGCCACTCGCGGACGACTACGAGATTGTGGCACTGTTCGAGGGCCCGGCAGAGGAGGGACAGAGCTGTACCCTCGTACCCAGGGAGGCCGAGGAGGACGAACTCATGACCCACTGGCTCACCGCCGACGCGGGATCGATCGTCTCGCTGGACGAGGTCAGGTAGCGTCGGGACCGGGAAGACCGGGTACGCTCAGAGCCTGTCGGCACGACCCGCGGCGGTCCAGGCGTCGGTCGGCGTCGAGTCCGGGACCTTGACCGAGCGACCGGTCACGGACTCCGTGCGGCCGGCGAACGCCCACTTGTGGCCCCGCCAGGTCGGTTCCCCCTCACTCGACCGGGCTGCCAGTTCCAGGTCGGTCAGGTGGGCGCCGACGGCGGCGGCGATGGCGGCGGCCTCGTCCGCGTCGGCGTCGTCCGGGATCGACAGGCCCTCCAGGAGCGACTCCGTCTCTGGGACGCCACCGTCAGTCATCAGTGCTTCGTCGGACGTCGGAGCACCGTCGGACGGCGGAGCGCCATCCGCGATCGGGCCGCAATCGGACGTCGAACCGCCGTCGGGATCGGAGCGGGACCGACCCGCCTCAGAGCGGGATGTTTCCATGCTTCTTGTCGGGGGTGTCCTCGCGCTTCGAGCGCAGCACCTCCAGGTCCTCGATCAACCTGGGTCGGGTGTTCTTGGGTTCGATCACGTCGTCGACGAACCCCCGGTCGGCCGCGGTGTAGGGGTTGGCGAACTCGTCGCGGTACTCGTCGATGAGTTCCTGCCGGAGTTCGTCGGGGTCGTCCGCCTCCTCCAGTTCCTGGCGGTAGAGGAGGTTGACCGCCCCGCGGGGGCCCATGACGGCGATCTCGGCGGTCGGCCAGGCGTAGTTCACGTCGGCGCCGAGGTGCTTCGAGGCCATCACGCAGTAGGCGCCACCGTAGGCCTTCCGGGTGATCACCGTCAGCAGGGGAACCGTGGCCTCCGAGAACGCGTAGAGGATCTTGGCGCCGTGGCGGATGATCCCGCGGTGTTCCTGGTCGGTACCGGGCATGTAGCCGGGCACGTCGACGAACGTGACGATCGGGATGTTGAACGCGTCACAGAACCGGACGAACCGCGAGGCCTTCAGCGATGCGTCGACGGTGAGGGTGCCGGCGTTGACCCGGGGCTGGTTGGCGACGACCCCGACCGAGTGGCCGTTCAGGCGGGCGAACCCGACGACGACGTTCTTCGCGAAGGACTCGTTCACCTCGTAGAACGACCCCTCGTCAACCACCGAGTCGACGACGTCGACCACGTCATAGGGCTTTCTGGGCTGGTCGGGGACGACGCGTTCGAGGTCCTCGTCCCGTCGCTCGGGGTCGTCCCAGGGTTCGACACGTGGCGGGTCCTCGACGTTGTTCGACGGGAGGTACGAGAGCAGGCGCTTGATGCCGTCGAGGACGTCCTCGTCGTCCCTCCCCGAGAACTGGGCGATCCCCGTGGTCGCGGTGTGGACGCCGGCCCCGCCCAGGTCCTGGTGGCTCACCTCCTCCCCGGTGACCTGCTTGGTCACGCCGGGGCCGGTGATGTACATGTAGCTGGTGTCCTCGGCCATGAACACGAAGTCGGTGATGGACGGCGAGTAGACCGCCCCGCCCGCACAGGGACCCATGATCGCCGAAATCTGTGGGACGACCCCGGAGGCCCTCTGGTTGCGGTGGAATATCTCGGTGAAGCCGGCGAGCGAGGCCACGCCCTCCTGGATCCGGGCGCCGGCCGAGTCGTTCAGGCCGACGATGGGAGCACCGACCTCCATCGCCTTGTCCATGACCTTGCAGACCTTCTCGGCGACCACCTCGCCCAGCGACCCGCCGAACACCGTGAAGTCGTGGGCGAACACGAAGACAGTGCGGCCGTCGACATCGCCGTAGCCCGTCACGACGCCGTCGCCGAGCACCTGGCGCTCCTCCATGCCGAAGCTGTGCGAGCGGTGGGTCCGGAGCTGGTCGAACTCCGTGAAGGTCCCGTCGTCGAGGAAGTAGTCGATCCGTTCGCGGGCGGTGAGCTTCCCCTTCTCGTGCTGGCGCTCGATGCGGTCCTCGCCGCCGCCCTTGCGGGCCTCCTCGCGGAGTTCCGCCAGTTCGTCGATGCGGTCGTCCATCGTCATGGCGGGATCCCGTCCTGTCCGTTCATTGGGCGAAGCCACTTCCGGCGTCGTCAAAAGGTTTCCGTCACCCGACGATCCGGCCGCTCCGAGTGGGACGCCGGGGCCGGTGACCCCTCCCGATCACTCCGGTCGGGGCGGGGATGGGAACTCCACGTCCGTCTCCACCTCGCCCGCCAGCATCCGGTCGCCGTCCGCGTCGAACCGGAACCGGGCCCGGAACGGTTCGCCCGCCAGCATGTAGGGGAACCAGTAGCGGTCGTCGTCCCACATCCGGTCGTAGGGCAGTGCGTCGACGTCGTGCCACTCGGGGATCCCTTCGTCCGACTCCCGGGGCGTCCCCGAGAACTCCCGGGCGACGAAGACGTGTGGCCGCATGAACGGCTCCTCGCCGAAGACGAACTCCAGGACCCCCACTAGCTCCAGGTCGTGGATCCGGACGCCGGTCTCCTCGCGTACCTCCCGGATCCCCGCCTCGGCGGGACGCTCGCCGGGTTCCAGCTTTCCCCCGGGACCGATCAGGTTGCCCGCGCCGACGCCGCGTTTCTTCTCTATCAACAGCATCCGGCCGTCCCGGACCGGGTGGACCAGCGCACCCTCGGTCATCGCCGCCGGGTCCCACCACTCCTGGGACGGGTCGGGGTCCGGGAGCGGCGGGTCGGGCAGTTCGTCGACGGGTGCGACCGCCCGCGGACCGTCGCCCGGCATCAGGCCTCGCCGTAGACGGGAACGGCCGCACCGCTCGTGACCGGCGTGGCCTCCGAGCAGAGCGCCAGGATGGTCGTCGCCACGTCCGCCGGGTCGACCCACTCCTCGCTGTAGTCCATCATCTCCCGGTTCATCGGGGTGTCGAGCACCGACGGCATCACGCAGTTCGCCCGGACCGTTCCGAGGTTCTCCTCGGCCAGCGTCTCGGTGAGGATCCGTATCCCGGCCTTCGAGGCCCGGTAGGGACCGTCGCTCTCGCCGCCCTCCAGCGAGGAGCGGGCGCTGACGGAGACGATGGACCCCTCCCGGTCCTGGAGGTGCGGGAGGGCGTGCTTGCTCGTCAGGAACGCCGACGTGAGGTTCACGTCCAGCAGGAACCGGTAGGTGTCCAGGTCCGTCTCCTCGATGGGGGTTCCACCGCGCCAGGTCCCCGCGACGTTCAGCAGGTGGTCGACCTGCCCGTGGTCGTCGACGACGTCCTCGACCATCCCCGCCACCTGGTCCTCGTCGGTGAGGTCCGCCTCGTAGAAGTCGGTTCCCTCGTCCGGATCCAGCAAGGAGTCGTCCTCCTCGGGCGCGACGAGGTCGACCGCGGCCACCGTCGCCCCGGCGTCCCGGAACGCGTCGACGACGGCACTGCCGAGCGCACCGCTCGCACCCGTTACGATCGCCACCCGGTCGGAGAAGTCGAAACTGACGGACATCGACGGATCCATGGACCGCCGGCCGCTTAAGGGTGGCGCGGTCCCCCGGAAATGGATTACAGTAAGTTTACTGTATACGGTGGGATCGGCTCCGGCGGTCCGGACGACGGGCACTCCCCGAGCGATCCCTCCCGACGTGGGATCGGTTACAGTCGAGGGGTTCCGAGGACCCCGGGGCGGGAGGTATCCGACGAACTATTCCGGGACGCCGTCCAAGCGAGCGACGTGAACCTCATCGCACACCGGGGGTTCGCAGGGGAGGCCCCGGATAACACCGTCGCCGCGATGGTCCACGCCGCCGACCGGGGTGCCGACGCCGTCGAGTTCGACGTCCGGCGGTGTGCGTCGGGCGACCCGGTAGTGATCCACGACGCGACCGTCGGCCGCGTCACGGATGGAACCGGACGGGTCGACGCGATGACCGTCGACGACCTCGCCGCACTCGACGTGCTCGGATCCGGGGAGTGCGTGCCCACGCTTTCGGCGGTCCTCGACGCGGTTCCCGAGGGGGTGGACGTCAACGCCGAACTGAAGGATCCCGTCGTGGAGTCGGCGCTCCCGGTCCTTCGCTCGGTGGAGAACGACGTCCTGGTTTCCTCGTTCGACCCGGGGGTCCTCGCCGAAGTCCGCGACGCCCATCCCGGGGTTCCGACGGGCTTTCTCTGCACTGCCGCCACTCCGGACCCGGTGGAGCGGGCCGTCTCGCTGGACTGCCGGGCGATCCACCCCGAGGTGGACCTGGCGCTGTCCGGGGGGTTCGTCGACCGCGCCCACGACGCCGGCCTGACGGTCAACGCCTGGACGGTCACCGACCGGGAGACGGCCGACCCGCTCCGGGAGGCCGGCGTCGACGGCCTCATCTCGGACCGATCGGACGTGGTCTAAACCCCGGGCCGGCCCCGGTGGCGGTGAGTTGCCGGCTTCGGTCCCACGGTCGCCGCAACTGCTCGCCGGGGCCGTCGAGGTCCACCATCGGTCCGGGGTCGTTAATCCCCCGGTCACCCGTCCACGCCCGGCGTCAGCGCGACGGTCACCTCCCTCCTCCGGGGTCCGTCGCACTCCACGAGCAGTACCGACTGCCAGGTTCCGAGCATCAGGTCGCCGTCCTCGACGGGCACGGTCACGTCCGGACCGAGCAGGAGCGCCCGGAGGTGCGAGTCGGCGTTGTCGTCGATCCGGTCGTGGTCCCACCCCTCTTGCGGCACGAGGTCCGAGAGGAACGACTCGACGTCGGTCAGCAGACGTGTCTCGGCCTCGTTGACCACCAGACCGGCGGTGGTGTGACGGACGAACGCCGTGCAGGTCCCCGAGAACTCCGGGGGCACGGCCTCCCGGATCCGGTCGGTCACGTCGACGGTCGTCAGGCGGTCGTCGGTCCGAACCGAGAAGCGCATGGTGGCCGTTCGGAGCGGGAGGACAAAGTTTCGTCGCGGGGAGCAGGCGAGGGAGGACCTGAGGACCATCAGCGGGGAGCGGGAGGACAAAGTTTCGTCGCGGGGGGTCCAACTCCAGGAGTCCGATCTTCCGGGCGAGTAGCTTCAAGTGGGAGGGTCGTCTCGATGGTGTCATGCGTCGCCGCGACGACGGCCGGGGGGTTCCGAGCGGACTCCCCGCCGGACCCGACCGACCGTCGACGACCAGGACAGACCCGCGTGACCGCCGCCCGCGAGCGACGGCCACGGATGACCACCGATCAACCGGCGCCTCGGAGCCATGACGGGGTCGCCTGAGACCGGTGCGGGCAGCCGAGGCGGCCGCGAGAGTAGTGGACCGCCCGCCAGACGCCGGATCCTCCGGGCGACGGCGACCCTGGCGTTGGCCGGGGTCGCGGGGTGTGTCGGGGACGGCGGCTCCGGTGACGGTGACGACGGCGGGACGACCGACGCGGGGACCGCCACAGGTGGGACCACGGCCACGTCGACTCCCGCGACGACTACGGCCGCGGACGACGGCGACGAGCTGGGGTTCGGACCGAAGTGCGACGACGTGGAGAACACCGTCGACGGGCTCTCGGTCGGCGGTTGCCAGTCCGCCGTCGAGGGGGACCTGTTCGTCGTCACGGTGACCGTCAGCAACGACGGCGACCTGGAGACCGACCTGTCCGAGTACGACCTGCTGGCCAGGTACTACGACTCGACGGAGACCGACTTCACGAACGAGATCGAGACCGGAACGATCAGAGTCCAGTACCCGGACGGGTCGGGGATTCCGCCCGGCGAGAGTATACGGGCACGCATCGAGTTCGATCCGAAGACTGCCTCGCCCGGGGACATCCAGGTCTACGTGGTCACCCTCAGGTGTACCGGATTCGGGGACGGGGTCTACTGCGATTGATCGCCGGTCGGGAGCCGGTGACGGGTTCGTGAACTCCCGGAAAGTCCGGTGCGGTCGCCGATTGACATCCTCCACACGGCTGAAGCCGTGGGATTCCTCGCGTTGGGGGTCTGGCATTAGCGCCATCCCTCACGGAGGCAACTTTCTCCTACGCCGGCC
>PXRX01000011.1 GCA_003023195.1 Halobacteriales archaeon QS_8_69_26 | reverse complement strand
ATCACCTCCAGAAGTACCTCGACTTCCTCGCACTAAAACTCAACTCATCCGAGGACTGGTTCGAGAAACTCCTACGTTACAATGTATCGGGATGAGCGAACGAATATATTGCATGTCTCGTTATCGTGATAGCGGTAGCAGGGACCGGATGTCTGGGTACACTCGATAACGGCACGTCTGCGAACAGCGAGGCGGAAAATGTAACAGTGACACCCGGAGAAACCGCGACGACGGAAATCGTCGTACGGGAGGTCCAGAGCATTCAATTCAACGATACACCTGACTCCGACGACGTTTCGGTCGACTTCGGCGACGTCTCCTTCTCCACTAGGCCCGACGGCACCCTCGAGAGCTTCCCCCCGACCTGGACCTGGGAAGGGACGCAATCATCGCTCACGGTGACCGTCCCCGTGACGGCCGCCGAGGACGCCGAGGGCGGGACCTACCGGTTCACGCTCGCGGTGTCGGACGAGGAACCGCCGCTGGACAACCCCCGGACGGTGACGTTCAACGTAACCGTCGAGGGCTGACCGACCGGCGGCGGTTGTGATCGCCGGTCCGGGGAACGGGAGCGGGGAGAGCCGTCAGACGGGGAACCCCCCGTCGGTCCTCAGAAGTAGTCGACGGTCTGGGGGAGTTCCGTCTTCATCCCCTTGCGCTCGCGGATCTCCATGATCTTCTCGCGCTGGAGGTTGTCGGCCATGACCTGGAAGCCGGCGTTCTCGGTGTTCCAGGAGGCCCGACCCTCGGTGGCGGAGCGGATGTCGCTGGAGAAGCCGATCATCTCCTCGACGGGCGCCTCGCCCTCGACGACCATGAGGTCGCCCTCCTGGTACATGTCGTCGACGCGGCCACGGCGGCCCTGGATCTCGCCGGAGGCGGCGCCCATGTGCTCGCTGGGCACGTCGATGCGGACGTCCTGCATCGGTTCGAGCAGGCGGATCTCGCCGTCGATGAGGGCGTTGTGGACGGCCTCGCGGACCGCCGGGATGACCTGGGCGGGACCGCGGTGGATGGCGTCCTCGTGGAGGCGGGCGTCGTGCAGGCGGACCAGCGCACCCTGGACGGGTTCGGCGGCCAGGGGCCCCTCGTCGAGGGCCTCCGCTAGTCCCTCGACGACCAGTTCCATCGTCTCGTTGAGGTGCTGGATCCCCTTCGTGTCGTCGACGAGGACGTTCCGGCCGAAGATGTGCTCGACGTTCTGGGACGTCTCCTTCTCCATGCCCGCCTCCTGGAGGGCCTCGCGGCGCTCCTGTTCGGGCATGTCCATGGTCGCCTCGCCCATCCCGAGGGTCTCGACGAGTTCCTCCGAGAGGGGTTCGACGCTGATGTAGAACCGGTTGTGGCGGTTCGGGGAAATGCCCTCGACGACTTCGGTCTCCTGCTGGGGCGCCTCGCGGTAGACGACGATCGGTTCACCGGTGTGGACGGGGATGCCGTGGTTGCGCTCGATGCGCTGGGTCTGCACTTCGAGGTGGAGTTCGCCCTGCCCGGAGACGAGGTGTTCGCCCGTCTCCTCGTTGATCTCGACGTTGATCGTCGGGTCCTCCTTCGAGACCTGCCGGAGCACCTCGATGAGCTTCGGCAGGTCGTCCATGTTCTGGGCCTCGATGGACTTCGTGATGACCGGCTCCGAGATGTGCTCGATGGACTCGAAGGGGGTTATCTCGACCGAGGAGACCGTCGACCCGGCGATGGCGTCCCGGAGGCCGGTGACGGCGGCGATGTTACCGGCGGGGACCCGGTCGACCTCCTCGCGTTCGCCGCCCATGAACAGGCCGACGGACTGGAGGCGGTTCTTGCCCGCCGTGCCGGAGACGTACAGCTCCTGGCCCTTCTCCAGCGTGCCCGAGAAGACCCGCCCGGTCGCGATTTCGCCGGCGTGGGGGTCCATCGAGATGTCCGTGACCATGAACACGACCTCGCCCTCGTCGTCGACGTCCTGCATCATCGTCGCGACGGGGAGGTCGGAGTCGCCACGCCAGATCCGCGGGATGCGCCGGGGCTGGGCCGCCAGCGGGTTGGGGTAGTGCTCACAGACCATGTCGAGCACGACGTCCGACAGCGGCGTGCGCTCGTGGAGTTCCTGGCGCTTGCGGTCCCGCTCCAGTTCGATGATCTCCCCGAAGTCGATGCCGGTGCGCTGCATCGAGGGCATCGAGACGCCCCACTTGTACAGCGCCGAGCCGAACGCGACGGTGCCCTCCTCGACGGAGACGGTCCAGTCGTCGACGTCGTCCATGTCCTCGGTCATCCCCCGGATGAGTTCGTTCACGTCGCGGATGACCGAGAGCATCCGCTCCTGCATCTCCTCGGGCCCCTCCTGGAGTTCGGAGATGAGCCGGTCGACCTTGTTGATGAACAGGGTCGGCTTGACGCCCTCCCGGAGCGCCTGGCGCAGGACCGTCTCGGTCTGGGGCATCGCGCCCTCGACGGCGTCGACCACGACCATCGCACCGTCGACCGCCCGCATCGCGCGGGTGACGTCCCCGCCGAAGTCGACGTGGCCGGGCGTGTCGATCAGGTTGATCAGGTGATTCTCGCCCTCGTACTCGTGGGTCATCGAGACGTTCGCGGCGTCGATGGTGATGCCGCGCTCCTGCTCGTCCTCCTCGGTGTCCATCGCCAGCTGTTCGCCGGCGGTCTCCTCGGAGATCATGCCCGCACCGGCGAGCAGGTTGTCGGTCAGGGTGGTCTTGCCGTGGTCGACGTGTGCCGCGATGGCGATGTTCCGGATGTTCTCCGGATGGTCCATCAGTCGTACGCACTCGTCGACGATCTTCTCGCGTCTACTCATTGCACCTCGATACCGCAAGCGGAGACAAAAGGGTAGTGTTTTCCCGTCGAGCCCCGCCCCCGGAAACCCCGGGCCCGGCCCGGTCGACGGGTCGATCAGTCTTCGTTCGCGGTGGGACTCTCCGGGCGCATTCGGATCCGGCGACCGCGGTCCCGGCTCGGAGGTACCGATCCCGGGGGCCGACCGGCGGCCGACGACCTTCGGCGAGAGCTATAAGTTCCCGAGTCCATCACGTACGTACATGACCATCTCGGGCTACGACCCCGACGACCTCGACGACGCCCTCGGGAACATGATCTCGCGCCGTGACGTCCGGGAGTTCCTCACCGACGAGGAGGAGCGCCGCTGGGACGCCGGCGAGAATCTGCTCGACCTGCTTGACGAGGACGACATCGAACGGTTGCTCGACGAGGCCGACGTGGAGGTCGGCTGACCGGTCCTGGACGGGACCGGGAGCGATCCGGCGGTTCGTCCCTCTGCTGGTAGACCCACCGAGCGATCCGGCAGTCCACTTCCGACGGGTCGGGGCGCCCGACTACGACGGGGTATCCGGCGGCTACCGGGTGGTTACGGACACAAGAATAATGGTCCGCACACCCCTGGTAAGACCATCCATGGACGTTCGCGTGCAGGGGGCGGTCCCGGCCGCCCCGTTCCTGAGTGCCAGGGACCTCTTCGAGACCGAGTACGACCTGGACAAGCGGGTCGACGTCCAGGTGCGCGAGGACCCCGACGAGCGGACCTGGACCGCCCACTACGACGACCGGCACGTGCTGAACATCTCCCGGAAGGCCGCCACCGGGGCGATGGCCCGCGAACTCGCCCTCCACGAGTTCGCCCACATGCGTCGCAACGAGGGCGACCACCCCTCCCACACCCAGTCCACCAGGGAGGCGCTGTTCCTGGCGCTGGCCGGCCACAGCGTCGAGAAGCACAAGATCGCACACTGCTACCAGATAGCCAACCACATGAAGGACATCTACGCCGACGACATCACCCTCCACGTGGGGCCGTCGGACAAACTCGTCTCCTTCCTGGAGTCCAGCCTCGCGGGAGCGGTCCGGGACCGGCCCGGCGACGTCCCCGGCGGGTGGCACCGCCACACCGGCGGGACCGACCCGGAGATAACGGCGGTCAACGCCGCGTTCGCGCTGGCGCTGGTGGAACGGCACGACCTGGTCGCCGACGACCACCGGATCTACGACCTGGCCCACGCCGCCGCCAGCGACGCCCCCGGCGTCGACTTCGAGGGGTTCCGGACGCGGTTCCGGGACCTGGCCGAGGGACCGAGCGAGAGCACCTACCGCTCGGCACTGGTCGACGCCACCAGGGAGTACGCCACCGACGGCGGCCGGGCGGCCGACTGAGAGCTCCGTCGGGGACGACGGATCACACCGATCCGGCGGTCACCGGGGACCCCGAGGAGGCCAGTCACGCCGATCCGGCGGTCACTGGGGTGTGGTGACGACCCGGCACCTGCCCGGGGTCACCGACGGTCGCGGGGCGGAGCCGCGACGACGGTTCGTCGCCGGGTCGCTTGACGGTCACGAACCGGACCTCGACCGTCTCGACGGCGTCGACGCTCTCGGAGAGTTCGGCGGCCAGCCCCGGGTACGTCTCGCCGTTCGGCCGGCCGACCGTGATCACCAATCGCTCGACCCTCGGTCGCAGCGGGCTGTCGGTCAGGCGCTCGTCGAGGGGGGTGAACGTTACCTCGATGCGGATCACCTCCAGGTCGGCGTAGGCCGGGGCCGAGAGCACCTCCTGGACCTCGGCCCGGACCTGGCGCTCGGTGGTCGCCTCCCGGTAGGAGTTGAGCGTCACCCCGCCGAGAAAGGCCGACAGCACGAGGATCGCGACCGCGAGGACGGTGGCCTGCCGGAGGGTCGTGCTCCGGGCTCGCTCGACGGCGAACAGCCGTTCCGGCGCGTAGCCGGCGTAGTACAGCGTGACCAGGGCCGCCAGGTTGATCGAGAGGGCGTTGACCAGCACCAGCACCGCCGCTCCGACGGCGACTGCCGGGAGCCCCCAGGCGATCCCGATCCCGACGACGGCGACCGGCGGGACCAGCGCGACGGCGATCATCACCCCCACCAGCGAGGCCGAGACCCCGGCACGGAGGCTCCGGGCGCCGGCGACGCCGGCTCCGAGCGCGATTGCGAGGGTGAGGACGCCGGGCGCGGTCCGTTCCTCCACCTCGCCGATGGCCAGGACGTCGATCCCCGGGGGGATCAGCCCGACGGTCTTGACCAGGAACGCGAAGCCGGTGGCGGCGACGAGGGCGGCCCCGAACCCGAGCGCCTGGAGGCGGAACCCCTTCCGGAACAGTTCGCGGTCGCCGACGACGGTGCCGACGCTGGTCGCCATCGCCGGGCCGATGAGCGGCGCGATGACCATCGATCCGACGACGGTCGCCGCCGAGTCCAGCAGAACGCCGGCGGTGGCGATGACGACGCTGATGACCGTCAACAGGAGGTAGCTCCGCCGCGAGGGCGCCAGTTCGCGGGCGTTGGCCAGCAGCTCCTGGCGGGCGATCCGGTCCTCGTCGATGTCCTCGGTGTACTCCTCGACCAGTTCCTCGAACTTCCGGGAGGCGACCGTCTCGGCGGCCACCACGACGGTGTAGGCGTCGCGTTCGACGCCGGCCTCCCGCAGGTGTTCCAGGACCGGTTCGACCGCTCCGGTCGGGAGCGGGAACGTGACCACCGCGGTGTACTCCCGACCGCTGACCTCGTCGGTGACGACGTAGTCGATTCCCTCCTCGTCGAGGGTCGACAGCACCGCCTCGCGCTTGCCCGCCGGGATCGTGACCTGAACGAGACGCACGGCTACCCGCGCCATCGGCGCCCACGGTCAAATAGGTCCGGGATGGACGGAGTCCGGGACGCCGTGGTCTACCGGACGACGGAACCGGCGATCGGAGCGTGTCAGCCGGTCATCCAGGCCCCGCGAATGTCGTCCTCCGTCATCGACGTTCCGTGGGTCTCGGTGGCGTGTCGCTGGACGACCTCGACGACCTCCTCCTCGTTCTCCGAACGGACCATGAAACTGCAGTGCGGACAGGTGAACTCTCGTGTCGTCATGCGTGGGACGGAGTTCCCTCTCGACGGACATTGTAATGATCCGCCTTGCTCGCCCACGGACGGCGGCACACTCGTCCGGCGGATCCGGGACCGGACGGGAACACCGGCGGATCCGTCGTAACCCCGCCCTTCCGGCCGGGAAGCCGGGATTACCGCGGGACGGGACCGTTCAGAGGTCGGCGTCGAGCATCGTCCGGGCGACCTCGACGGGTGACTCCTCGACGGTGACCGCCACCACCTTGGAGGACAGCGTGATCTTGATCTGTGCATGGTAGTCACGGTTCTCGTCGCTGACCTTGTCGGCGAAGTCGTCGGGGTAGTGGTTCGGCGGTTCGTACTCGTCCTCGTGTTCGACGAGGATCGACCGGACCGCGTCGCGCTCTCTCTCCTCGAACTCGAACTCCCCGCCGAGGTCCCGGGCGACGTAGATCGATTCCTCGCCCACCGCGACGAACCCGTGGTTGTTCGGCTTGTGGAACACCACCTTCTCCTCGTCGATCCGTGCCTCGATGTCGACGACGTCCATGCCCATTGCGCGGGGTATTCCGTATCGAACACAATGACGGCGACGATCCGACCGTCCGGGTCGGCTGTGACCGCCGCGGGGACCGCCTGGTCGTCCGCGTCGACGACTCGGGTCGGCCGGCGAGTGATCCGGGCGACCGCACCGGTCGAGGGCCGGCGAGCGATCCCGCCGACCGAGGTTCGACAAGGGTAAACGGCACCGGCCGCAGGTTTGAGACGAACTGATGAGCGAACCGGACACGAGTACCGGGGGGGAGGAATGGGAACTCCCGGAGGTCCCCGAGGACCGCGAGGGGAGCGTCGAAGTCCTGGGCACCGCCCACGTCTCGGAGAGAAGCGTCGACCGGGTCCGGGACCGGATCCGCGAGACGCGCCCGGACGTGGTGGCCGTCGAACTCGACGAGGGGCGCTACAAGCAGATGCAGGGCGACGCGCCCGACGACCTGGAGGCCGGCGACCTCCTGCGGGGCAACACCGTCTACCAGTTCCTCGCCTACTGGATGCTTTCCTACGTTCAGTCCCGCCTCGGTGACCGCTTCGACATCGAACCTGGCGCGGACATGAAGGCGGCCATCGACGCCGCCGAGGACGAGGGCCTGGGGGTCGCGCTGGTCGACCGGGACATCCAGGTGACGATCCAGCGGTTCTGGTCGCGGATGAAGACGACCGAGAAGATAGAGGTCGTCGCCGCACTGGCCTTCGGCGTCGCCGAACTCCCCGCCATCGCGGCGACCACCGCCCTGTTCCTGGGCGTGTTCCTGGCGCCGATACTCGGCATCGCCGCCGCAACCGTTCTCGGGGTCCCGTCGGCGGTCGCCGCCCGCGTCGTTGCCGGCGGGGCCGCGGCGCTGGTCGCGGGGTGGGCGACCTTCGAGGTGAGCGCCGACGGGACCGGCGACAGTTCCGCCCTGAGTCTCGCAATCGCCGGCGGCGGCGCCGTCGGCGCGGTCGTCGCGGCCCTCGGCCTCGGGACCGGGATCGCGTCGGCCGTCTTCGGCGGGTTCTTCCTCTACCTCGCCGGCGGGTTCGTCACCGGGGCGGTTCTCGGCCTCGGGGTCGGCCTGGTCCTGGGACTGGTCACGTCCATCGGTGGGGAGTCGGCCGACCTGGACGAGGAGTTCGACGTCGAGGACCTGACAGACGCCGACGTGGTGACCGCGATGCTGGAGGAGTTCCGGCGCTTCTCGCCGGGCGGCGCCGAGGCGCTCATCGACGAGCGCGACGCCTACATCGCCCACCACCTCGTCCGCCTGCGCGAACAGGGGTACGACGTGCTGGCCGTCGTCGGCGCCGGTCACCGGGAGGGGATCGAACGCTACCTGGCGAACCCGGAGACGCTGCCGCCCTTCGAAGGGCTGGTCGGTCCCGACGGCGGCGGCCGGTTCTCGGTCTACAAGCTCCTCGGCTACCTGTTCACGCTCGGGTTCGTGGTCTTCTTCGTGTTGCTGGTGCTCGGCGGCGCGACCGACGCCTTCCTGTTGCGGCTGTTCGCCGCGTGGTTCCTGTTCAACGGGATCGCCGCGTTCTCGCTGGCGAAGCTCGCGGGTGCGCACTGGTCCTCGGCCGGGGTCGGCGGTGCCGTCGCCTGGCTCACGAGCGTCAACCCCCTGCTCGCGCCGGGCTGGTTCGCCGGCTACGTCGAGTTGCGGTACGTCACCGTCAACGTCGCGGACATCGCCGAACTCAACGAGATACTCAAGGACGAGGAGAGCCCCCTCCGGGACGTCGTCTCGCGGCTGTTCGACGTGCCGCTGTTCCGGCTCATCATGATCGTCGCGATGACCAACCTGGGGAGCATGGCCGCCTCGTTCCTGTTCCCGTTCGTCGTGGTTCCCCACGTCGCGCCGGGGGGCGACGTCGCCGCCATCGGCGACCTGCTGATCCAGGGGGCCGAGAACGGTCTGGACCTGCTGGTCCAGGCGGCCGAGAGGGGTCTGGACCTGCTGGCCCAGGCGGCCGAGAACGGCCTGGACCTCCTGCTGGGGGTGGTCCGGTGAGCGCTCCCGGGTCGGGTGGCCGGTCCGAGACGCCCGAGGGGGCGGTCCGTCAGCCCCGGCCCGCCGGCGTCCGCGTCGCCGGGATGGTGTTCACCCGCCGGGAACTGGTCGACCTCCTCGCGGCGTGGGTCGCCCTCGGCGTCGCGTTCACCGCGTTCCTGTTCACCCCCCAGGTGTTCCTCTCGGAGGTCCTGGTGTTCGCGCTGTCGGTCAGCATGGCGACCGTCGGGGTGGGCTTCCTGCTCCACGAACTCGCTCACAAGGTCGTCGCGGTCCGGTACGGCCAGGTCGCGCACTTCCAGGCCGACTACGGGATGCTGTTCGTCGCGATCATGGCCGGCCTGGCCGGGTTCCTCTTCGCCGCGCCCGGCGCTGTGGTCCACCGCGGCCGGATCACGCCCCGGGAGCACGGCCTGATCGCGCTCGCCGGACCGGTGACGAACCTCCTGCTGGCTGCCCTCTTCGTGCCCCTCGTGTTCGTCCCGGCCGTCGGGCCAATCGCCCACCTCGGGGTGACGATAAACGCCTTCCTGGCGGCGTTCAACATGATACCGTTCGGCCCGCTGGACGGCAAGACCGTCCTGAACTGGAGCAAGGCCGTCTTCGCCGTCGCCTTCCTCGTCAGCGCCGGGAGCGTCGCCACGCTGTACTACACCGTCGGGTTCGGCATCTTCGGGCTCTGAGCGGGCCGGTCCCCGTCCTCGCTCTCGGATCCCAAGTCACGTGCGCCCCGGATCCGCCAGGTCCCGGACCCCGGAGCCGACGGACCCCGGACCCTGGAGCCGACGGATCCGACCGCCGACTTCAGTCGTCGTTTCACCCTGCAGAAGGCACTTTTCCGTGGCGTCGGGACGATCGGATATGCGACGACGAGCCCTCTTGCGGTCGCTCGCCGGTCTCCCGGCGGCCGGCCTCGCGGGCTGTCTGGGATCGGACGGGGACGCCGGGAGAACGCCGACCGGGACGACGCCCGGCGGCGACCCCGCGACGGAGCCTCCAGCGACCGATCCCCCGGCCTCGCCGACCGATCCCCCGGCCACCCCGACGGCGACCCCCGCGGGATCGGTGTCGGTCGCGGTCGAATCGCTCCAGCCGGGGGTGGTGGCCCTGACGACGCCGGACTCCATCGGCGTCGACGGGACGGGCTACCAGTACCTCTTCCTCGCGGTCGAGGCGTCGGATCCCGCCCCCGAACCGGGGGCGTTCGCGTTCCGGATGGAAGGCGAACACGACCCGGTCGGGCCGGACGAGGTACCCCGTGACTGGTGGCGGATCCGGCGCACCGACGGGACGCTCTACGACGCCGAGTCCCGGTCGGGGCTGGTGGCCTTTGAACTCCCGAACGCGGCCGGCGACGGTGCCGACCCCGTACTCTCCTGGCCCGGCGGCGAGTGGCGGCCGGACGAGACACTGCGCGAGCGCCTGACGACTTTCGATCCCCCGATGTCGGTCGAGTTCGGGGTCCGCGAGACCGACGGCGGCGACCATCCGACGCTGTCGGTCACCGCGACGAACGCGGGCGACGTGCCCGGCCGCTTCCTCGCCGGCCTCAACAGGGAGGGATCGAGCGTCGCGTACAGGCCCGTCCAGCGGGTTTCGTTCACCGTCCCCGCCGGGGAGAGCGAAACCGTGGACGTGACCGACGAAACGCTCGACGTCGGCGCAGGTGCCCGGGTCGAGGCGGCCGGGGACGGCGAGTCCAGCGCGACCTACCACCTCGACTGGAAACGCGACCGCACCTCGCTGTCGATCCGAGTCGTCGACGAGGAGTGACCGCCCGGCTTACCGTAAAGTTACTGTAACCGGGTCAGGGCGAACTCGCGACCGGCACGGATCCCGCTCCCGTGCTCGGGGGCGGCCGCCCGGTTGGCGACGGCCGCGAGATCCGAGGCACCGATCCGATATCCGTGAACTCAAATAGCCGGAGGTATCGTTTCGAAACATGGCAACGACCGACACGGCCAGCGACGAGGACGCGCCGGAGGCCTACGAGAACCTCCTGGAGCGATACGAGCGGATCAGCAACCTGGGGCAGGCGTCGATGTTCCTCAACTGGGACCAGCAGGTGATGATGCCCGAGGGGGGCGCGCCGGGCCGGGCCAAGCAACTGTCGGCCATCTCCTCGACCAGCCACGAACTCCTGGTCGACGACGACGTGGCCGGGTGGCTGGACGACCTGGCGGACGCCGACCTGACCGACGAGCAGGCGGCCGTCGTCCGGGAGATCCGCCAGGACTACGAGCGGTCGGCCCCGGTCCCCTCGGAGCTGGTGGAGGAGATGACCGAGACGGCCAGCGAGAACCAGAAGATCTGGCAGGACGCCAAGGCCGAGGACGACTTCGACGCGTTCGCGCCGCGCCTGGAGAAGGTCCGGGACTTGGGGATCGAACGCGCCGAGCACATCGACCCCGACAAGAGCCCCTACGAGGTGATGTACGAGGACAGTCACCCGTACCTCCCCATCGAGACCGTCGAGGACATCTTCAACCAGCTCCGGGAGGTCGTTCCCGACCTCGTCGCCGAGATCCGGGAGTCGGGCGACGACCTCGCCGACCCCTTCGACGGCACCTACCCCGAGGCGGACCAGCGGGCGGTCTGTGAGGCCGCGCTGGACTTCCTGGGCTACGACCGCTCCCGGGGCCGGCTGGACACCGCGCCCCACCCGTTCATGGCGGGCAACCAGTTCGACGCCCGCGTGACGACGCGGTTCAAGGAGGACGACCCGCTCGACTCCCTGACCGCGACCATCCACGAGTTCGGCCACGCGACCTACCAGCTCGGCCTGCGCCAGGACGAGTACGGCTCGCCCCTGGGCCAGCCGGTCGGGAGCCTCCACGAGTCCCAGTCCCGGTTCTGGGAGAACCACGTCGGCCGCACCGAGCCGTTCTGGGAGGAGTTCCTGCCCACGTTCAAGGAGCACCTCGACGTGCCCGAGGATTTGACCGTCCAGGAGGTCCACGAGGCCGCCAACCGGATCTACCCGGAGAACCTCATCCGGGTGGAGGCCGACGAACTCACCTACCACATGCACATCATCCTCCGCTCGGAGATCGGTCGCGCCTTCGTCGAGGGCGACGTCGAGGTCGACGAGATCCCCGGACTGTGGAACGAGACGATGGAGGAGTACCTCGGCGTCGTCCCCGAGACCGACAGCGAGGGGTGTCTCCAGGACATCCACTGGACCGGCGGCTTCGCCGCCTTCCAGGGCTACACCATCGGTAGCGTCGCCGCCGCGCAGTTGAACGCCGCCATCCGGGAGGACCTCGACGTCGACGCGCTGGTCCGCGAGCGGAACTTCGAGCCGATCCACGAGTGGATGACCGAACACGTCCACAGCCACGGCCAGCGCTACACCACGCCCGAACTGATGGAGGTCGCTACCGGCGAACCGCTCACCGCCGACTACTTCGTCGAGTACGTCCGCGAGAAGTTCACCGAGCTCTACGGCCTGTAGCCCGGTCCCGTTCACGAGGGGCCGGGGGATCGACCCCGCCGTCTATCCGACCCCGAGGCTTTATTTTTCGGACGTGCGTCCCCCGAAGCCAGGACCATGACCGGTAACGGATCGACGCGACGCGACCTGTTGCGAGCCACCGCTGGACTGGCGGCGACGGCGACCGTGGGGGGACTGGCGGGCTGTCTCGGTTCCGTCCCGGGCGTCGCCGACGAGGACGGCCTCCCGCGGTACGCCCAGTGGCTACCGGCCCGCGATGTGTTCGGCGTCGACGAGGACGCACAGTACCGGTTCGTCTCGCTCGACGCCGCGGTCCTGCGGAACAACGAGGAGTCGTTCTCGTCGGAGACCTACGACAGGGTCAACAGTACGCTCGGCGAAAACGACCCCGTCCTCCCGGGGATCGACGCCGTCGACCGCCTGGTCAACGTGGGGGCGGAGACCGCCGGGACGGTCGTCGTGGTCGAGGGTTCGTTCGACGCCGGTGAGATCGTCGAGGGCCTCGAAAGCGAGGGCTACGAGGAGGGGACCGACTACTCGGGGTACGCGGTCTACAGTAACGACGGGGGCCTGGTCGGCGTCCGCGACGGGACGCTCGTCGGCAGGTTCTCGCCGGGACGGTCCGACGCCGGCGGGGTGACGGCCGACGCCCTGGAGTCGGTCATCGACGTCGGCGAGGGCGACGGTGACCGCCTGCCCGACGTCGACGACGACGCCGACGCCCTCGTCTCGGGCCTCGGCAGGGGCCTGTTCGCCAACGGTGCCCTGCCCGCGCGGGGGATGGCCCGCGACCTGCAGTCGGACGCCCTCGTCGCCAACGGCCTGGCGGGCCGGGTCTCGGGAAGCACGACGGACGTCCGCCAGGTGCTCGTCTACGACGGCGCCGGCGACGTCGACGCCGCCGCCGTCGAGGAGAATTCGGGGACCGCCGCGGAACTCGACGACCCGAGCGTCACGGCCGACGGCCGGACCGCCGTCGTCGAGGGCTCGTACCCTACCGGCGAGTTGACCCCACTGACCCTGTACGGCCTCCGCCTCGGTCGCGACCTACGGCCGAGGCGCGTGACGCCTTCCGCCGCCTTCGACTTCGACTACGACCCCGACGCCGGGACGGTCGAGATAACCCACAACGGTGGGGACAGGTTCGACGCGGAGAACACGGAGTCACTGCGGTACGGGGTCGAGGGCGACCGCCGGGAGTGGCCCCTACCCGTCGCGGCCGGCGACACGGCGACGTACGACGGCCAGGTCGAGTCGGGCGACCGGATCAGGGTCATCTGGACCGCTCCCGGAGGCGACCGGACCGCCGTCGTCGCGGAGTTCGCGGTGCCCTGATCCCGCTCCGGCGCTCTCACGCCTGGCCAGGGTGGACCGTCGGGTCCCCTCTCCCACCTTGACGCTTGTACTCCCGGGGTTCGTGTCGCAGATCGGAAACAATGACCGGACGGACGCGACGGGACGTCTTGCGCGTCGGGAGCGGGGCCCTGGCGGCGGCGACACTCGGTGGACCGGCCGGCTGTCTGTCGTCGGTGCCCGGGTTGGGAGACGGGGACGACGGCGACCAGACCTGGTACGCCCGGTGGATCCCCGCCCGGGGCGCCCTGGGCGACCCCCGGGACACGCAGTACCGCTTCCTGACGATGGACGTCGAGACGGTCCGGACGAACGAGGACCGGTTCTCGGCGTCGACCTACGACCGGATCGCGTCCCCCTACCGGGCCCCGGAGAACCCATGTTCGCCAATGGGGTCTTGCCCCCGGCCCAGGTCCCGCCGGCGCTCCAGTCCGATACCCTGGCGGCCAACGGCCTCCGTGGTCGGCTCTCGAACGGGACCACTGACGTCCGCCAGGTCCTCGTCTACGAGAGCGCCGACGACGTCGACACCGACGCCGTCTTGGAGGGGTCCGAGACCGGCGACGAACTCGGGGGCCTCTCCGTCGAGCAGTCCGGTCGGGCCGCCCGCGTCGAGGGGACCGTCCGGACCGAGAACCTGAACGAACGGCACCTGTTCGGCGTCACGCTCCACCGGAACTGACCCGGCGACCGCCGGCGGCGGCCGACGCCGACGAGACCCGGTCCCTCCCCGGGGGCCGAGGTCGGTGAGACCCTGCCCTTCGGAGTCGAGCGTGGATTTAACCCCACGGGAGTCCAACCGACCGCCAGGAATGAGCCCCGATCCCAGGGTCGTCACCCTCCTCCCCTCGGCGACGGAAATCGTCGCCGCGCTGGGGGTGGAACCGGTCGGCATCTCCCACGAGTGCGACTATCCTCCCGAGGTCGTCGGGACACCGTCGGTGAACCGCTCGCGGATCGACGCCGACGCGTCGAGTGCGGCGATCAACCGCCAGGTCGTCGAGGCAGAGCGGGCGGGCGGCGTCTACGAGATCGACGTCGAGACCCTGGACGACCTGGACCCGGACCTGGTGATCACCCAGGGGATCTGCGACGTCTGTGCGGTCGACTCGGTGCTCGTCGAGGAGGCCGTCGCGGAGATAGCCGCCGACCCGGAGATCCTGACGACCGACCCGCACAGCCTCGCCGACGTCCTCCGGGACGTCGAACGCATCGGGCGGGCGCTCGGCCGGGAGGACCGCCCCCGGGAACTGGCCATGGGCCTCAAGCGGCGGGCCGACCGCGTCGGGCGGCGTGCGGCCGAGGCCGACGAGCGACCCCGGGTCGCGGTGCTGGACTGGACCGACCCGCCGATGGTCGCCGGTCACTGGGTCCCCGAGATGGTCGAGATCGCCGGCGGGGAGTACGGCCTGGCGGATCCCGGCGAGCGCTCGGAACCCCGCGAGTGGGGCGAGATCCGCGAGTACGACCCCGAGGTGCTGGTCGTCGCCCCCTGCGGGTTCGACCTCGAACAGACCCGCGAGAACCTGTCGGACCTGACCGACCGCGAGGTGTGGGCCGACCTGACCGCCGTCCGCGAGGACCGGGCGGTCGCCGTCGACGGGAACGCCTACCTCAACCGGCCCGGCCCGCGACTGGTCGACTCCCTGGAACACCTCGCGGGCGTGATCCACCCCGACCGGTTCGAGTCGCCCCCGGCGGACGCGGTCCGGCCACTGACGGACCTGGCCCGGACCGGGAGCGCCGACCAGGAACCGGGATGATCGAACTCCCCCGCGAGTGCCGCGACGAGGTGGTCGCCCAGGCCCGCGAGGCGGCCCCGCGGGAAGCCTGTGGCCTCCTCGGGGGAACCTTCGGGGACGACCACAGCCGCGTCGAGAGCGTCCACCGGGCCGAGAACGTCGCCGCCGCCCCGCGGTCGGAGTACGAGGCCGACCCGGAGGAGGCCTACCGGGTCCTCCGGCGGATCGAATCCGGGGGCGAGGAGCTGGTCGGCTTCTACCACAGCCACCCCTCGGGGCCGGCCCGTCCGAGCGCCACCGACGCGGCGCGGGCGTACTGGCCAGACCGCTCGTACGTGATCGTGATCCTGGATGGGGGCGGGACGGGCGACGATGGGACGGACGACGACGGAACGGACGACGGCGGACCGTCGGTCGGATCCTGGCGCTGGCGGGACGATGGGTTTGAGCGGGAGACCGTCCGGATCGACGACTGAATTGCGGCGAGTGACGGCTCGCCCGGCAAGGGGATGTGGAACCGACGAACCGGGAGACGGGATCGGCTCGAATATCGATCCCGATCCGGGGATCCACGAAACGGAAAGCCCCCGCCCCGCTCGACGGACCCGACTCGCTGCGCTCCTCGCTCGTTCGCTCGCGATGCTCGCTTCCTCGCTGCGGTGCTTGCGTCGTCACGCCCGACGAGACGGGGCGGCCCCTTTCAGTCCCACCCCGCAACCTCGATCCTCCCCAGCCGTCTGCGCTTCTCGGTCGTTCACTGCGTTCACTCCCTGCGATGCTCGCCCCTCGCGTGGAAATCGTCGGACCCGCCTCGCAGTACTCGGCGGGTCCGACCGCACGCGCCGCGTGGATGGCCGGGCCGGAGTGTCGTGTCGAACCCCTCCCATCCCAGGTTCGGAGCCGGATCCGTCCCGGTCACTCCAGCCGGGTGTTCTCGCGGTCGAACCCCCGGACGAGGGTGGCCTCGTCGATGGAGAGGACGGTGGGCCGGCCGTGGGGGCAGGCGTAGGGGTGCTCGCAGGATCCCAGCCGGTCGACCAGGCGGCGGGCGGTGTCGTCGTCGAAGTCGTCGCCGGCCTTCAGCGAGGGGTGACAGGCCAGGTCCGCCAGGGGGTCCTCGTCCAGGAGAGTCTCGGGGTCCGCGTCGATCCGGGTGGGACCGGCGGCGGATCCGGGAGCGCCCGTCCCGTCGCCACCCAGGGATCCGTCCCCCCGCAGGCGGTCGAGGACGTCCTGCAGGGCCCCGGGGTCGGCGGCCCGGCCGACCGGCGCGGGCACCGCCGAGACGCGGGCGTCCCCGCCGTCCGGGGCGACGTCGAACCCCAGGTCCGCGAGGGCGGCGCGCACCGCCGGATCCGAGACGAGTGCGGCCTCCCGGGGGGAAAGCGAGAGCGTGGCGGGCGGGTCGAGGTCGACGGAGGGGACGCCCTCCCCCACGGCGGCCCGGAGGCGCTCGTAGTTGACCCGCTCGTGGGCCGCGTGGCCGTCGACCACGAGCAGTCCGTCGTCGGCCTCGCAGAGGACGTACAGGTCCCGGAAGGCACCGATCACGGCCGCGTCCTCGAAGACCGATTCGCGGCCCTCGACCGGTTCGAGCGAGGACTCGACGTCGGTTGCCAGGTCGGCGGTCCGCGTCAGGTCCTCGGTCGCGAGGGCGTCCCGGACGGCCGCCTCGACGGCCCCCGTGACCGCGGCCTCGTCGGCGAAGGCCACCTCCTCCTTGGCGGGGTGGACGTTGGCGTCGACCCGATCCGGCGGAACGGAGACGCCCACCACTGCCACGGGGTAGCGGTCGCCCGGCAGGAGGCTTCCATAGCCCGCGACGACCGCCCGGCGGACCGCGGGGTCCCGGACCGCCCGGCCGTCGACGCCGACGTGGACGTGGTCGGAACCGGCGCGGGTCACCGAGGGCCGGCAGGCCACCCCCTCGACGGTCACCCCCTCCTCGCGGGCGGCGAACTCCGTCGCCGCGCCCGCGACCTCCCGGTCGTAGACCCCCACCAGCGCGTCGACGCGGCTCCCGGATCCCGGCGTGGCGACGGTCCGGTCGCCGTCGTGGGCGAGTTCGAACCGGACCCCGGGCCGGACCAGGGCGTACCGGGCGACCAGGTCGCTGACCTTCGCGAACTCCCGGGCGGTGCTCGCCAGGGACTCCCGGCGGGCGGGCCGGTCGGCGAACAGGTCCCGCACGGTCACCGTCGTCCCGGCGCCCCGCGCCGCCGGTTCGGTCGACCCGTCGGGCCACGTCCGGACCGCCTCGCTCTCCTCCCGGTCGGCGCGAGTCACCAGTTCGACGGTGGCGGCGTCGGCGACCGCCGCCAGCGCCTCCCCCCTGAACCCGAGGGTGTCCACGGCCGCCACGTCGGCCGCCGTCCGGACCTTGCTGGTCGCGTGGCGGTCGAACGCCCGGACGGCGTCGGCCGGCGTCATCCCGCACCCGTCGTCGGCCACCCGCACCAGGTCTTTCCCCCCGTTCTCCATCGCCACCTCGACCCGCGACGCCCCCGCGTCCAGCGCGTTCTCGACCAGTTCCTTCACGACCGACGCCGGGTCCGTCACCACCTCGCCGGCCGCGATCCGACCGAGCGCGTCCTCGGGCAGGGGTTCGATGGTCGTCATACCCCGAGTCCACCTCCCGACCCGGCCGTCCACAGGGCGCGCGCGAGGAACGCGCGCGAGGGACGAGTATCGCAACCGCCGGAGCGAGCGAAGGGAGCGACGGCGGTGAGAAACGCAAGAGGCTGGGGAGGATCGAGGCTGCGGGGTGGGACTGAAAGGGGCCGGTCCGGTCGGCCGCGTTCTGGTGACGCAAGCACCGGAGCCGAGCGAGCGCAGCGAGCGAGGCGAGGAGCGCAGCGAGCCAGAACCGTCGACCGGGCCGGGGGCTTTCGGGCTGGTCGTTCGGATCTGGAGAATTCGAGAGGACGGACCGGGGGCTTTCGGGGTGATCCCGGACAGTGCCGACTCGGGGATCCGAACAGATCAGTAGTAGCGCCGTTCACTCTCCGTCCTCCCCGGCGGATCGCGGTTCGGCCCGTCCGCCGTCGGGCCGTCCGGCGTCGGCCTCGGCCCGGGCCCGCAGGTCGGCCAGGCGGTTCAGCGCCTCCAGGGGCGTCATCGTCGCCACGTCCAGTTCCCGGAGTTCGGCCGCCAGGGAGTCCTCGACCCCCGGACTCCCGGGCTCCCGCCCAGTCGTCGGATCCTCGGGGTCCCGTCCCTGGTCCGTCCGATCCTCGGGGTCCCGTCCCGCGTCCTCGGCGTCGACGTCGCCGACCGATCCGCCGTCTCCGTCGTCGGGATCGACCGCCGGTCCACCCTCCTCCCCACCAGCCCCAGTGCCCGATCCCAGTTCCCCCGCGTAGGTCTCGGCGGCCACGCCGTCGGGGTCGGGGCCACCCTCGGCGACGAGTCGGCGGGACCGCTCGACGACGGGGTCGGGGATCCCGGCCATGCGTGCGATCTCGACGCCGTACGAGGAGGAGGCGGCGCCCTCCCGGACCCGGTACCGGAAGGTCACGTCGTCGCCGGACCGGTCGGCGTCGAAGTGGAGGCGTGCGACGCCGTCGAGTTCGTCGGCGATGGCGGTGAGTTCGTGGTAGTGGGTGGCGAAGAGGGTGATCGCGCCGACCTCGTCGTGGAGGTACTCGGTGACCGCCCAGGCGATGGAGAGCCCGTCCACCGTCGACGTCCCGCGGCCCACCTCGTCCAGCAACACCAGGGATCGCTCGGTGGCCGAGTGGAGGATCGCGGTGAGTTCGGACATCTCGCGCATGAACGTGGACTGACCGCCGGCGATGTCGTCGCTGGCGCCGACCCTCGTAAAGACGCCGTCCAGTACCGGGAGGCGGGCGCGGTCGGCGGGGACGAACCCGCCGGCCTGTGCGAGCACGCAGATCAGCGCCACCTGGCGCATGTACGTCGACTTGCCGGACATGTTGGGCCCGGTGATCACCGCCAGGCGGTCGTCGCCGAACGCGGCGTCGTTGGGGACGAACGACCGCTCGGTCGTCTCGACGACGGGGTGGCGCCCGGCCTCGACCCGGATCCCCTCCCCCGGCGGGACGATCTCGGGGCGGACGTAGTCCCGGTCGACGGCGACGGCCGCGAGCGAGGCCAGGGCGTCCAGGTCCGCCAGCGCGTCCGCCAGGTCGCGGATCCGCTCCGCTTCGGCGGCCACCGCCTCGCGCACCTCCCGGAACAGGCGGTGCTCGCGGGCGTCGGCCCGCTCTGCGGCCCCCAGGATCTCGTCCTCCCGGCGCTTCAGTTCGGGCGTGTAGAACCGCTCCGAATTCTTGAGCGTCTGGCGGCGGGTGTAGTCGTCGGGCACCCGGTCGAGGTTGGGGTTGGTGACCTCGATGTAGTAGCCGTGGACGTCGTTGAACCCTACCGTCAGGGAGTCGATCCCCGTGCGCTCGCGCTCGGTCGCCTCCAGGTCGGCGACCCACTCCTTGCCCTCCCGCTCGGTCGCCCGCAACTCGTCGAGTTCCTCGTCGAACCCCTCGCGGATGACCCCGCCCTCCGTTATCTCGGCGGGCGGTTCCGGGCGGATGGCGGATCCGATCAGGTCCCGGACGTCGTCGAGTTCGTCCAGCCGGTCCCGGAGGTCCGCGAGGGCGGGGGCGTCCGCGTCCGCAAGGGCCTCGCGGATCGCCGGGACGGCGTCGAGCGAGGCCACGAGCGACCGGAGGTCGCGGGCGTCGGCCCGCCCGCGGGTGACACGGGTGACCAGGCGTTCGAGGTCGTACACCTCCGCCATCCGGTCCCGGACCTCGCCCCGGACCAGCGGTGCCTCGACCAGCGCCGCGACGGCGTCGTGGCGGCGCTCGACGGCCGCCCGGTCGACGAGGGGCTGGCGGAGCCAGGCCGTCAGGCGGCGGCGGCCGGGCGCGGAGGCCGTCTCGTCGACCACGACCCGGAGGGTCGGCCCCTCGCCGTGGGTCCGGGACTCGAACACCTCCAGGCTCCGCAGGGCGGTGGCGTCCAGGCGCACGAACTCGTCGGGTTCGTACCGGCGCAGGCGGGAGACGTGCCCGAGTTCGCCGTCGGCCCCGCCCTGGGTGTACTCCGCGTAGGCCAGCAGGGCCCCACAGGCCCGGGCCTCGGCGACGGACTCGACCAGCGCACCCGGCGGGCCGACGTGCTCCGCCAGCGCCGATCCCGCCCGGTCGAGGCCGAAAACGGAGGGGTCGTGGGCACCCGGCGTCACCGTCGGGTCGAACGCCAGGGCGTCGGCGACCCGGCCGTCCGGATCCTCGCCCGGGTCGGCTTCGCCCCCCTCGTCGGCGTCCGATCCCCCGTCGCCGGTCGATCCCTCGCCACCGTCGACGCCCGGTCCATCGCTCTCGGCGTCACCGGCGACCAGCGGGTCCACGACCACCTCGGCGGGGACGAACCGTTCGAGTTCCCCGGTGACCGTCGCCCACCGGTCGACGCCGGCCACGCGGAACTCGCCGGTGGTCACGTCGACGAACGCGACGGCGTAGCGCCCGGGTGCGAGGTCGGCCCCGTCCGTGGCCGATCCCTGGCTCCACTCCTCGGCATCGGGCCCGGCCGCGACGCAGGCCACGTAGTTCGAGGATCCCGCCTCCAGGAGTTCGTCGTCCGTGACGGTCCCCGGCGTCACCACCCGGGTGACCGCGCGCTCGACGACCCCCGTGACCTCGTCGGGGTCCTCGACCTGGTCGGCGATGGCGACCCGGTAGCCCGCCCGGAGCAGTTGCTCGACGTAGGAGGCAGGGTTGTCGATCGGTACTCCGGCCATCCGGTAGGTGCCCGTCGAGTCCTCCCGCTGGGTGAGGGTGATCTCGCAGATCCGCGACACCTCCTCGGCGGCCGCACAGAAGGCCTCGTAGAAGTCCCCCACCTGGAAGAGCACGAGGGCGTCGTCGTACTCGGCACAGAGCTCGAAGTACTGGGACATCATCGGGGTGAGATCGCGCCGCGACTCGGCCATCTCCGGGGGCGGTCCCGTGACGTCGTCCATACCCGACCCACCCGGGTCCGAGCCACTAAACGTTCGCGGATGACCCGGTCTACGGCGAACCATCCGACTCCGGATCCCCACCGAACGTCGGATCGCGTCCCGACCCCGTGATGACCGCCCGGAAGCCCCCGGCCCCTTCCACTCCCACCCGAACCGCAGCCTCGATCCTCCCCAACCGTCTGCGCGTCTCACCCCTCCCCGAGGTCGGGGTTGCGATGCTCGCCCCTCGCGCGGTCATCGTCGGACCCGCCTCGCTATCCTCGGCGGGTCCGACCGCACGCGCCGTGGGGCCGACTGTCCCCGGAGTGGAGAGCCGGGGATCCCTCCCGATCCTTATCCGGTCGGCGGCCGAATCTCGGGATATGAGCGACCCCGACCGGGCGACCGGGGCCGTGGAGTACCACGAGCGGACCGGGCATTCGCCCGAGAGCCTCCGCGCGGACGACTTCAGCCTGGACTACGCGAACGAGCCGCGCCCCTACAAGATCTACCGTGACCTGCCGCGGCGGTCGATGGGCGACCGGATGCCGGCTCCCCAGGTCCCAGCCCTCGCAGCCGTCGCCGAGGCCAGCCGGGACCCGACGCTCCCCGGGGCGGAGCCCGCAGCCCCGGATCTCGGGGCACTGACGGCCCTGTGCTACTACTCGAACGGGATCACCAGGCGGATCCGGCGGCGGGGCCGGGAGATGCTGTTCCGGGCGGCCGCCTGTACCGGGAAGCTCTACCACGTCGACCTGTACGTCGTGACCGGCGACCTCCCCCCGGACGGAGGCGACCCGGACCTGTCGGCAGGGGTGTACCACTTCGACCCGCGATCCCTGTCACTGGACGTCCTCCGGGAGGGCGACCACCGGGACGTCCTGGCGGCCGCGAGCGGTCATCCCGCGGTGGCGGGGGCACCGCTTTCGTTCGTCGCCACCTCGACGTGGTGGCGCAACGCCTGGAAGTACCGGGAACGCACCTTCCGGCACGCCTTCTGGGACTCGGGGACGGTACTGGCGAACCTGCTGGCGGTCGCCCACGCCCTGGACCTGCCCGCCTCGGTCGTGACGGCCTTCGCCGACGGCCCCGTCGCGGACCTGGTCGGCGTCGACCCCCGGCGGGAGGCGCCCCTGGAACTCGTCCCGGTGGGCGGCGACCCCGGCGGCGGGGGCGGCGAGGGATCCACCGATCCCCCGGACGTAGCCCCCATCGACCCGGCGACCGAACCGCTCTCGCCCGAGGAGCGGGCGTACCCCCTGATCGCCGAGGCCTGGCGGGCGGGGACCCTGCCCGGCGGCGCGGCGGCGGCCGGGTGGCGCGCCCGGGCACGGGAGGCCGTCGCGGGCGGCGATCCCCCGGGGATCGGCCGCCGGTCCTTCGGCGACGGGCCGCGGGTCGACCTCGACCCGGTCGACGCGGAGACGGCCTCCGCCCGGCCGCTGGCGAACGCGGTCCGGCGGCGCGGATCGTGCCGGGAGTACCGCCGGTCGCCGGTGAGCTACCGGAAGCTCTCGACCGTCCTCGACCGGTCGTTCCGGGGCGTGCCGGCCGATTTCGGGAGCCACCCGCTCGCGCTCAACGACGCGTTCGTGATCTCGAACGCCGTCGACGGGATCCGGGAGGGGATCTACCACTACCGCCCCGAGGCGGGCGCGATGGAGCGCCTGCGGGAGGGCGAGTTCCGCGAGGCGGCCGGCCACCTCGCCCTCGACCAGAAACTGGGCGCCGACGCCGCGGCCTGCGTCTACTTCCTGACCGACCTGCCGGCGGTGGTCGACCGGTTGGGCGACCGGGGCTACCGCGCCGCCCAGCTAGAGGCGTCGGTGACGGCCGGGCGCCTCTACCTGTCGGCCTACGCCCACCGCGACCTCGGCGCGACCGGCCTCACCTTCTACGACGACGAGGTCACCGACTTCCTCGCGCCGCGCGCGGCCGACCTGACCCCGACGTTCCTCCTGACGCTCGGCGAGCCGGCGTGATCGACGGCGAGGGAACTGGTGCCGACCGGGCCGGGACCCCCTACTTCCAGCCCCGCCTGTCGGTACTCCCGTCGTCACTCCCGCGGCGGACGTAGCCGGTGTCGTACCCCTCCGAGTCCCGCGGGGGGGAGCCGTCGTTCCCGCCGATCCGGGAGGACGGCTTCCCGCCTCCCCAGGAGCCGAACGCGAACATGAATATCGACCCCATCCCGATGGAGCCGACGACGAGGGTGACCAGCTCACCGAGGGCCGGGACGAGGCCGACCGCTGCCATCGCGACCGCACCGATCACCAGCGCGGGTCCGAGGCCGTCGAGGTCGGTGGCGTCGGTCACCAGCGACCCGACGACCATCGCCCCGTACGCACTCCCGGCCAGCGCGATCAGTATCCACGCGATGAACCCGGGGATGCTGACGACCAGGCCGACGACCGTAATACCCAGGAGCACGAAGGCGATCAGGCCGCCGAAGAAGCCCAGGAACCCGGCGACGGCGGCGTAGAGCGGCCGCTCCCGCGACTTCCGGACGATGTCCCGCGATCCCTCGGGCGCGAGGGCGAGGAGGATCCCCCCGACGACGAGGGTGACGACGACCGAGACGAGGGCGTCGACCAGCGGATCGGACGACTCCCCACCCGTGGACCCGCCGGGACCGGTCTGTCCGGCGAGGGACGGAACCGACTCGACGAGGACCGCGACCGACCCGGCCCCCTGGTCGACGAGCACCGGAACCCCCTGTGCGACCGCGGCGGGATCGACGAGGCTCATTTCGATCCACTCCTGATCGCCCGATGGGATAAGTTCGTCGAAAAAATTACGGTACTAACGTAACTGACGACACAATATTTCGGGGTCACCGGGACCCACACCGTCGGGCCGGCGACCCCCCTCCGGTTCCGCCACGGGGTCGGTGACCCCGGCCACGGTTCGGCCCGCGTGGATCAGCGACCGCCGGTCTCGTTCCGCCGGACCAGCGTCGGGTCGCCGTCGACGACCCGTATCTCGCTGACCGCGCAGTTGTCGTTGGAGTGTTCGTCCAGTTCGGTCACCAGGTCGTGGCCGGCCACGTCGGCCAGGACGACGTGGATCGGACCGCCGTGGGTCACCACGAGGACCGTCTCGCCGGGGTCGAGTCCCTCGAGGAGTCGCTCCCAGGCGTCCATCACCCGCTCGCGGGCCGCGAGCGTGCTCTCGCCGCCCTCCGGGGTTGCCCGGAACGACGCCACGCCCGTCTCCCCGACGGCGAACTCGGGGCGGCCCTCGTAGACCTCGTCGTAGCCCAGTCCCTGGTAGACGCCGAAGTCGCGTTCGCGCCACCCGCGCTCGAAGGTCACCGCGTCGTGGGGCAGGCCCAGGGCCGACCGGAGGATCCGTGTCGTCTCGCGGGTCCGGGTCAGGTCCGAGGCGACGACCCGGTCGACGTCGTACGCCCCGTCGATGCGCCCGGCGGCGGTCCGGGCCTGGTCGCGCCCCCGGTCGTTCAGCCCCACTGGCGCCCACCCCTGGATCCGGCGCGCGGCGTTCCACGGCGTCTCCCCGTGACGGGTCAGCAGCACCGTCGCGGTGGTTCCCGTCCCACGGTCCCCGTCGTCCCCGGTGCCGTCCCCGTCGGCACTCGGCGTGTCAGGCGCCATTGCCCGGGGTTGGGGGGTGCCGAAAATGAGCCTTTCCGTCGGGGATTTAAGCCCGCCCGGTGCCGAGGGGCGACCGTGGCCGAGTGCGATATCTGCGGGGACGGGCCGGGCAAGTACGCCTACGACTGCCACCGGTGTGGCGGGGAGCACTGCTCGGACCACCGGCTCCCCGAACACCACGACTGCCCGGGCCTGGCCGACCCAGCGGAGAGCGAGGCGGTGCTGGACCCCGACCGGAGTTCCGCCCGACAGCGCCACGAAGTGATACAGGCGGGCGGCGTGGCGCGCCCCGACGGGAGCGATCGGTCGCCGCTCGACCGTCCCGTAGTGCGGTACGCGCTCGTCGCCCTCGCGGCACTGGTCGCGGTCGGCGTCCTCTTCCTGGTGCTGGTGTGAGGATCCACCGTCGCTTGCCGGGGATTTTTGACCGGTCCCGCCGACCGCCCGGTATGGCGACCGGCCACGATGAGGGGGTGCCGTGGGACGCCGGCCTCGGGTTCGCCGGCGGCATCCTGTGGGCGACGTACCCGACCGCCCTGGCCAGTCTCTTCCGCGGGGCGGCACCCGGTCAGCCCCCGTACGCCCCCGACACGGTGGTCTACGCCCAGTTGCTCGCGGTGCCACTGGCGCTCGTTCTGGTCGGCATCCCGGCCGTGCGCGGCCTCCCCGGGGCCGACGGTCCCTGGGGACGCCGGGGGGTCGGCCTCGTCGCCCTCGGCGCGAGCCTCGTCGCACTCGGCGTCCTCGCGGTCACGATAGTCGGGATCCCCGGCCGGGTCGAGGGACCGGTCGCGGCCGTCGCGCCCGCGGGACTGCTGGTCCTGCAGTTCGGCGGCACCTTCCTGGGCTACGGGCTGTGGTCCCACGCCGGGGGATCGGGCGGCTGGACCGACCCCCCCGACGGCGAAGTGACGAAACTGCGCCGGGTGGCCGGCGGCCTCCTCCTGCTTGCCCTGCCCGGGACGCTGCTCGGGATCCTCGGGACCCGACTGCTCTACAGCGCCGTCCCCTTTTACGCCGGGGTCGCCGTCCCCGTCGGCCTCGGGTGGGCCGGGGCCTGCTACGCGGTCCTCGCCGAGTCCTACGGGGAGGACTGACTCTCACGGGGGTTCGGGGATCGAAACGGATTTACCGGCGATCCCCCAAGGAGGGAGTCGAGGGGTCGTGGCCAAGTCCGGGATGGCGACTGACTCCAGAGGCACCGCGCCCGGGACGAACCACTGATATACCGAGCGGACGGCTGATCACCGCTTCCGCGTTGACGACCCTCTGGAGTTCCGAGGCGCGTTCACCGGAGATATCAGTCGATCGGGGGTTCAAATCCCTCCGACCCCACTCGCCTTGCTTCGCGCGGCGAAACCGCACGACAGCGTTGGGTATAGCACGTCAACGGACCCCGCTCAACCCGGGATTTCAGATTCGATTTGAATCCCGGATCGACTCCACCCCGGAGCCGTGTTGCGGTCAACTTGATTTACGGCTCTGTGCGTTTGAATCCGTCGGTAGGGTGTGTAGCGAGGACCTTCCGTCAGTCCTCGGCCTCACGCCAGGTTTCGGGGTCTGGTGCCGGACGATAACGGTGCCCGTCGGGGTCGCGGTCCGGATCCTCGAAGTGGTCCCGGTCACCGCGACGAGTCCCGAACCCCGGCGGCAGATTGAACGCCATCAGACGCCCTCGCTCGGCCCCTCGGGGAAGTCTTTCGCGCCCGTGATGTAGCACTCGGCACACGGAAAGTCTCCGGGGAGCGTCCCACAGGCGCAGTCATCACCGTCCCTCTCATACGGTCGTGCGTTAGTTTTTACCGGTAGTTACGGGCAGAGATAGTTCCAGATATTCGGTTCATCAACCGTACGGAGTCCTCGTTGAATCTGCTCTTTCAGCGTCGACAGGTCAGAGATAAGACGGTGCTTGAACCATTCGTTGAGTCGATCCCAGCATTCTTCTACCGCATTGAGTTCCGGTAATTTCGGTGGAAAGTACCAGACATCGAGGTGCTCCTCACCTTCTTCGTCTCCGCGCACGCACGCGACCGAACTGTCTCCGACAGTGTCGGTCGCGCGCTCACCACTGACGTGCTCCCAGAGATACCTGTTGTAGAAGTACCCAGCACGGTCAAGAAACACTACCAACTCTTCTCCAAACCGCTCTTGGAGCGCACCGAGCAGCCAGATTCCTTGCTGTGAGGTGAGATTCTCCTCGGTCCAGCAGTAGAAGCTGTCACCGTCGTCGGTGACAGCGCCCAGTACGGTCACTTTATCCCATGAGTTCGATGTCTCTATCGTCGGATTTGAGCCAATTGGGTACCAGCCACGTCGTTGAACGGTGCCGACGCGCTTGGTAAACTGATCGACGACAACGACGGTTTTCTCGGTCAGTTCGGCCCGTTTTTTTTTTCGACGATCTCTTTGAACTCTGCTTCTTTGGCTGGGTCGGCCTCGTGATTGCGCGGCCGTGCTGTCCGGTAGGACAGTTCGGCCTTGCTCAAGAGTTTGCGAGCGTGTCCTTCGCTGTACTCAACGCCGTATTCCTCTTTGACGTGGTCAAGCAAGAGTTTCGGCGACCACGCTTGCTGGTCGTAGCCGAGTTCCGTCGGTGGCTGCTGGAGGTGTTCGAAGAACTGTTCACGTTGGTCTTCGTCGAGTTTCGAGGGCCGGTTCGCGCGCGAACCGATCGAGCCAGTTGCGGATGGTCTTCTCGACGACGTCGTGCCGTTCAGCCAGTGTTTCGAGTTCATCGCCCTGCTTTCGACCGATCGCGGCCAGAACTCGTTCCCGCGGAATCTCTCCTTCTGTTTGCTCACGCAGTTCCTGAAGTTCTTCCAGAGTGATACCGTCCAGCCGACCCATTACATCAGATCTATCCTACACTGGTAAATATTTTCGCACGACTGTATCAATGTTTATCGATAGACTTGTGTAACAAGTTGGTAAAATTACCCGGTTCTAAGGGTTACAAAATTAGTTGAATCCCGTATTTCGGTTGTTGGCTTTCTCTTTGAGTCTACAGAACTCTTCCGACGTACCAGTCTTGGTACCTGATTAACTCGCAGCCCACTCCCCCACAAGTGAATACCGTCGGAAGTTTCATCATTACTTAGTATATCACTCCCCGGTTGTGACCAGTTCCAAACGAGCGGTGTACGATCACGTCTCGGAATCGCTTGATGCGTATCGAGAGTACTTCGAGGCCGGTGGGCGGCGACGAGACCGATTGACGAACGCATACGAGTACGTCCGTACCTTCGGTCCCCGCGACCCTGACATCAGTGAAGCATCCATCGAACAGGACGCGGACTTGTGGAAGGCTGCGCCGCTTGATGTTCACAGTCGGATGTTCCCTTACAACGGACAGAAATATACAATACTTCTCAATAACCCTGGGATGGTTCGGCGGCTCTCCAAATTCATAAATCGGGGTGAGGGGCGACGACTCCACGATGCCGGAGATGACCTCGAAAGACGATCGAAGATCTCGGCTCATTACTTTTCTGAGTATGTCGATGATCACGACGGCTGGAAGACGTTCTTTGATGCATTGAGCGAAGCTACATCCACAGTTGACGTGCGCTCACGCGAGGAATGGCGTGACTACATCCAAGCGGAAGCAGCAGAACGATATCGGGAAGCCGAGCCGGACGCACCACTTCGGATGAATACGTCACAGGGGCTGTATGGAGACTTCTACGTAACAAATGCGCACAAGTTCTCGACTCCTCGTTCAAGCCACATTTGGGATAGTGCGCTCCAGACTGTTGCATCGGAGTACGTTACGCAAGAATTGGAGTTAGTCCAGCCACAGACGACGTTCGTTATGGGCGGCGTCGCATGGCAGGTATTCAGCGACGCAGTCGGACCCGAACGTCTGACCCCAATCGGTGACTCAACACTACCCGATAACTTCAATCAGTACCGTGGAGGTGTCTTTGAGTATGACGGTCAGTACGCTGTCGTCATTCGCCACCCTGGTATGATGAACAAAATCGGACAGTCCCGGTTGAGGGACCTTTTCGACCGAGTAGCCGAACGAAATGGACTCTAAGGGAATACTCGTATCCTGGCGACTAACATTACCGAGAGCGCCTTTCACCAACGTTCGATTCCTCCAATAGATTCGAACATTCGGTGGCTTTACTAGTGGGGTTGTTTATATACCGACCATGTCGCAGGATGCCGAGTTGACGGAAACGAACATTCGCTGGCTGAAGCCGGACCAAGTCGAAGCGATGCGGGACGCCACCCACGAGGGTCGCCACGGGCCCCGGGACGACGCGATCGTGACGATCCTCTACGACACCGGGCTCCGCCGGGGGGAACTCGCGGGGATCGACCGGGAGATGCTCGACCTCGACGAGGTTCACAATCCCTCCGACCCCACTTCCTTGCCGCACGATCGATACTCCACGTCGTTGACCGGCACGGATACGACATCGTGTGCGTCCCGAAAGGGTAATCGGGTCGCCGACGTACGAAACCGGCCGCAGTGTGGGTCCGCAGGAGAAAGAGCGATCCGGATCGTAATTCCTGTCATCGGCTGGGATAGCCGCGGTTTCCGGAGGTAGCAATCGGGTCGGGATCGACCCGTCCTGTCGGTAATGTGACCCCGGGAGTTCAACTCCCACTGGAACCGTTGACCCCGTATTCCGTGACCGTCAACAGGTACTCCGGGGCGTCCTCGACCAACGTGATTTCGGCCGCATACGTCCCGTTTTCGTACTGTAGAAACGCGTCGGAGAGAAATCTCCGCAACACGTCCGGACTCGCGCATCGGTGCGGCGTCTCGTACTCGTCGGGATAGATCGCCCGTTGGATGTATGTCTGGTTCTCCGCGGAGAGGTCCTCGAACGCGACGACAGTATCGTTCGGCTCCGGCGTCGCCTGGCGGAGCTGATAAGACTTCGACAGGTACGTCGTTGCTCCCGTAGCGACCGTGGTTGCGTAGTGCTGCCCCTCGTAGGTGACGTACTCGTGTGTTCTGAAAGGCTGGACTATCTCGGAGTAATTCTCGGCGTGGTAATCCGCATCGTCGGTGATACACGGGGAGTCCGGGGCGAAACTCACCGCTCCGTCACGGGCGTCGAGAAAGGCCTCTTGCTGTCGTTCGGTCAATGTTTCGAAACTGACCGTGTTCGCTGGCGTAGCGTTCGGTGGGATCTCGGACGACTCGGTGGGTGTTTGGGCGCCCGTTCCCGTCGATGGTTCAGTTTCGGCCGTCGTCGTCGAACCACCCGGCGAGCCCGCACAACCTGCGAGGAGGACTGCGAACACGAGGGCAACGACGAGCGCGTAGCGCATGAAGCGAAGAAATATCAATCAATAATAAGCCTTCTGTAAGAAACATCAATTCCAAGACCTATTTTCCGGATCCCCCAGTACCACCGACCGTGAACGGGCGTCGGTTCCTCGCGGCGGTCGCCGGCGGATCCGCGGCGGTGGCTGGCTGTCTCTCCTCCGTCAGTGGGTCGGATCCCCGGGGCTGTCCGCCGGCGAGCGACCCCCTCCCGCCGGTGCCGTCCGACGCCGTCGTCGAGACGACCACCACGGGTCGAACGCCGCCGGGAGCGCCGCCCGACGAACCACCGACGGTGGTCCACGAGGGGACGGCGTGGCGGCTCCACGGGGAGGAGGGGTAGTCCGGGCAGGGGAACGGTAGGGATACCCGACAGAGTTAATCCGCCGGCGGTTCCCGCATCGGCCAATGGAGGGGGAGGAGTTCACTTACGAGGCGGGGCAGTGGCTCGAACACGAGAGCGCGAGCCAGTGGCCCTACTGGGTGGTCGCCCGGCGCCTGGCGGACGTCGACGACGGGGCGCGGTTCTACCAGTTGCGGTGGCACCACCCCCGGAGCAGGGAGTACCGCGAGGAGTACGTCCCGGCCGACGACGCCGTCGCGGACTTCGAGCGCGTCGAGAAGGAGACGGTCTGGGCGGCCGCGGGCCGGGAACCGCCCGAGGACGACGGTGGCGGGGATCCGCGGGACGCCAGGACTCCGCCGGACGACGGGGATCGGACGAGCGACGGTGACCCGCCCGGTGGCGACGGGAATCGAGGGGACGACAGTGACCCGCCCGACGGCGACGGGGATCCGCCGGGCGACGACGAATAATCGGACGCGGGATCGTCGTCGAGGCTTACAGTAAGGCTACTGTAAACCAGCGTGAGGAGTCCGCGTGGGATCGGCGACGCCCGTCGACCACACCCTCGAACCCACTCGATGGGGGCGTGGTCTTTTGGGTCCGGAGCCGCTACCCGGACCCATGACGATCACGCTCTACCAGCTGGAGGGGTGTCCGTACTGCGAACTGGTTGCCGACCGGCTTGACGAACTGGGCGTGGAGTACGAGAACGTCTGGGTCGAGGGGCTCCACTCCCGGCGCAACGAGGTCAAGCGCGTCTCCGGTCAGCGCCAGGTGCCGGTGCTCGTCGACGACGAGCGGGGGATCACGATGGCCGAGTCCGAGCGGATAATCGAGTACCTCGACACCACCTACGCCACGTAGCGGTCGGTCGAGGCTCCCGGGAGTCGATCCGGGGACGAAGCGACGGTCCCGTCAGTCGTCCAGCGCGACCAGCCGTTCGACGTCCGGGATTTCGGCGTCGGCCTCGGTGATCTGTCGCATGCGCTGGCGGTGCTTCTCGGCGGCGTAGGCGACCATCTCCTCGGTGTTGGCCCCGGGTGCGTCCTCGTCGCTGGCCGTGGCGACGATCCCCTGGGTCAACTCGACGAGTTCGCCGACGGTCTCGGAGATGAACTCCGCAGTGATCGCGCCGCTCTGGACGAGGTCCTTGAGCTTCGCCATGCCGAACCCGACGTGGCGGCCCTCGTCGGCGCGGACCTTCGAGAACCCCTCGACCAGGCCCGGGAGCCTGGGCAGGCCCTCCACCTCGCCGGAGAAGGAGTTCTGGACGCCGTAGTAGCCCGTCTGGGCGAGGACCCCCTCGACGACGAGGTGGTAGTGGCAGTAGGCCGCGGCCCGCGTCTCGGGGGTGTCCTCGGTGAGCAGGCGCTCCATGGCCGCCTCCGTCCGGTCGAACAGTTCGACGTAGTCCTCGCCAAACCACCGGTCGTCGGTCGGGTCGGCGGGGTCGTTGCCCCTGGCGTGTGCCTCCTCGTCTATCACCCGGGTCCAGTAGCGGTCGAAGAAGTCGGCGTGCTTGGCCTCCTCGTAGGTCTGGGAGGCGACGAACATCTGGTCGTTGACGTCCTCGAGGACCACGGCCAGTGGCGCCAGGTCCTCGGTGACCGCCTCCTCGCCGGCGCCGAACAGCGCCAGTGTCCGCCGCAACTGGTCGAACGACCGGTCGTCCAGGCGGGCGATCCGCACCCGGTCCTCGGAGAGGTCGATGTCGTGGGGGTCCCAGTGGCGCTCGACCGCGTTGCGGAAGTACCGGTAGGAGCGCCCCTCGCCCGGGGTCCGCTCCCCGTCGATGTGGACCGTCATCGGTAGGACGTTCGTCGCTCCGGGGAAAAGCACTTTCGGGGCCTACCACCGCGAACTCGGTCGGGGGACCTCACTCCGACGCGGCCGCGCCGGTCGCGCCCTCCGCGTCGGCGGTATCGGCGTCGCCCGCCGGAACCTCACCGACGGGGAGTCGCGGGGCGAGTTCGGCCACCCGGTAGCCGGCCAGGCCCAGGAGGACGAGGTTGCCCCACAGGCCCGGCTGGAGGATCGGAGTGGCCTGGACGAGGGTGTCGGCCGCCGGGAACCCGTCGGGCAGGTGGTGCACCACGAGTTTGATCCCGTAGGCCTGGACGTTCAACAGCCACAGGGCCAGGACCGGCAGCAAGGGGCGGCCGTTCTCGCGGGCGAACTCGACGGCCAGCAGGACGACCACCGCGGGCAGGAGCGCGACGTAGTCGTGGGTGTACGCCTGGGGAGCGAAGAAGGGGATGGCGACCAGCCCCAGGGCGAACGTCTCGCGGTCGGCGTCGGCCGACCGGGCCAGGAGCGACACCGCGATGACCGCCAGCAACCCGAGCGCCCGGACGGCCATCGACAGGTACGGCGAGACGTCGGCGAGGACGTACAGCGGCCGGTAGTAGCCGGCGTGCCAGAGCCACGGCGGCGCGGGGTCGGTGCCCCACCCCTTCCCCCAGGCGAGGACGTCGAGGTAGGTCAGGTGGTTCTCGACGCCGAAGACGCCGAACGAGAGCGCCACGAGCACCAGACCACCGACGACCGCGCCGGTGAACCGGTCCCGGTCCCGGAGCAGGTGGGCGCCCGACGTCGCGTAGAAGGGCTTCATCGCGCTCCCGACGGTCGTGAGCGCGCCGCTGACCAGTCGGGACTGCCGGTCGTCGCCGGCCTCGCCCCGCTCCATCGCGACGAATGCGAAACAGAACATTGCAGCCAGAAACGACGATGCCTGGCCCAGTTTGACGGAGTACAGGAGCGGCTGGAACCCGAGCAGGAGCCACGCCAGCAGCGCCCGCTCGTAGAGCCGCAGGCGGAGGCCACACTCCGCGATCACCAGTTGCAGACCCACCCACAGCAGTCCGAAGGTGAACGTGTTCCAGGCGACTGCACCGACGTCGAAGGGGTTCTCGACGATGGGGAGCCAGGTCAGCGCGCCGGTCTGCTGGAGTTCGAAGAACGGGACGAACGCCAGCAGGTACGCCGGCAGGTAGAGGTAGCTGGCGTGGTAGCCGAAGTCGCCCTGCTTCCAGTAGACGACCTCGCCCCGGTACCACCGGTCCACCCCGCCCGAGAGCGCCCCCCAGTCGTAGTACTCGAAGGGGACGGCCACCCCGCCGCCCCTGAGCCACCGGTCCAGGACCGGGTAGACGGCGAAGAACGCGAGGACGGCGAGCGTCCCGTAGACCAGGGCCGGCCGGTCCTCGCGGAGCGCCCAGAGCCGCCGGAGGGCAGACATACCGACCCCTACCGTCGTCAGCGGGAATAGGCTTTTCCGATCCCCGCGGCGGCACAGGTAGCGTTCCGGTCCCCGCGGCGCGGTAACCGTTCCGGTCCCCGCGGCGAACCGGTGCGGTCACCGCCGCTCCCCGCGGCGGACCGCCCCGGCCAGGCCGCGGCCGCCGGCGACCCCTCCTCGGGGCGGCCGGCGAGGGAATCTAGACGTCTAGAGTGTCCTAATAAGGATCCGGGATATCCATGGTACAGTGGGAACCATGGAGGGGAACCTGGAGCGGTGTCCGGACTGCGGGGGCGGTCCGGTACGACCGATCGGGTGGCGTCGAATGGGGAGAAAGGGAATGGAGCGGGCACGAGCGCGCTGTCGTAACTGCGGGACGGTGACCGATCCCGGCCGCGGACCGTCGGGAACGGCGACCGAACGCGGTCGCCGGCGCTAGCCCGTCTCGTCCCCGGTCAGCGAGCCCAGCAGCGTCGCGTAGACGTGGGGTTCCAGCGTCGGGCGCCCGAGGTCGTCCGGTAGCTCCCCGGCCGCGAGGTCCCGCAGGTCCGCCGGCGAGACGTCCGCCCCACCGGTCGCCAGGCGGTCGTAGACGGCCCGCACCGGGGTCGACAGGACCCCGCGGTGGGGTCCGACCGCGTCGACTATCGCCCCGGAATCGAGGTCCACGTCGGTGCCCACCTCGATGCGGGCGAGGATCCCATCCGGCCGGTCGACGTCCGGCCGCGCCATCGCCCGGAGGTGCCCCGCAAGGGCCACGCCGGCGGCCAGGGCCGCCTCGTGAGGGTCGGCCTCCGGATCCGGGGGATCCGACCCAGCGAGGGAACCGTCGTCCTCGGCCGCGTCCCCGGCGAGGGAACCGCCCTCCTCGGCCGCGTTCTCGGCATCGGCGACCGCCTCGGCCGGATCGGCGGCGGTAGCGTCCGGTTCGGCGGCCTCCTCGCTGGCGTCGTCACCGGACGCCGCCGGGTCCTGACCGTCGGGACGGACCGTCGATCGCGCGTCCCACAGCGTCGCCAGGAGGTGGAGCGCCCGGCGGTCGTCGCCGGCGACCTGGTGGAGCAGCGCCGACTCGTAGAGCGCCGGCAGGTCCGGGTCCCCGGCCGCGTCGGTCGGCGGGTCCGCGACGGCGTCCAGCCGGAGCGCCTCGCTCCCTATCCACCGGACGGCGTAGTCGTCGGGCGAGAGGTCGTTCCGCGCGACCAGGTCCCGGCCGCGCTCGCAGGCCTCGCGGGCGGCGCCGACCCGCCCCTGGTCCAGCAGGACTTCGATCCGCGTCGCGAGGTTCTCGACGGCGTTGTCGGGGCGGTCCCGGTCCAGCCAGGACTCGACCGCACGGTCGAGGTGCTCCAGCGCCGCCCCCGGATCGTCGGCCCGGCGGACCAGCGCCAGGTTGTACCGCGCCCGGGGGTGGTCCGGGTCGGCCTCGACCGCTCGCTCGTAGTGGCGGGCCGCCGCGTCGGGGTCGCCCTGGCCGTACCGGAGGGTCCCGAGGTCGTAGTGGGCGTCGGCGTCCCCCGGGTCCAGTTCGACCGCACGCTCGTAGTGGGCCGCCGCCGCGGCGTCGTCGCGGCCGGCCAGGAAGTCCCCGTAGTCCCGGTGGATCCGGGCGTCGCCCGGGGCCGCGTCGAGCGCTCGCTCGTAGTGGTCGGCGGCCGCCTCGTCGCCCGCCCTCGCGAGGAGGTTCGCGTAGCCGTGGTTGGCGTCGGCGTGGTCGGGGTCGATGGCCAGGGCACGCTCGAAGTGTACCGCCGCGGCCGTGTGATCGCCCGCGCCGAGCAGGCGGGCCGCGTACTCCCGGTGGGCCTCGGCGAACTCGGCGGCCGGATTCCCGGAGTCCCCGGCCACGGCGGACCCCGCCTCCCGCCCGGTCAACAGCAGCGTGTACCCGAAGCGGGGGAGCGGTCCGTCCGCGTCGACGCCCTCCACCAGGCGTTCGAAGTGTCGCTCGGCGAGGTCCTCGCGGCCCTCGGCCGCCAGCACCGTCGCGAGGCGGTCCTGGTGCGCCCGTTCCAGGCGGGGATCCGTCGGCGGGAGCAGGCGGTCGAGGCGCGGGTCCGGCGGCCGGAGGTAGCGGTCGAGGTGTGCGAGGAAGAACGACGAGAGGGCCGACAGGTGCCGGTCGACGTCGAGGGGAACGGCCTCGAGTTTCGCCCGGTGTACCCGGTACTCGATTCCCAGGCCGACGGCTCCCTCGCGGTGCCAGTCCAGGCTCTCCACGTCACTCCCGTCCGTACCGGTTCCCAGGTCCTCGTCGTCCGGCGGGATCGATCCCTCGTCGCCCCCCGAAACCGACGCCTCACCCGCGTCGAGGACCTCGATCCACTCCTGCTCGATTAGCGTCCGGACCGCGTCCCGGAACCCGTCGGGGTGTCCCCCCAGGACGTGCTCGTAGACCCCCTCGACGAGGCGGCTCCGGTGGGGCGAGGGGTGGTCGGTCGCCGCCAGCAGCGCGACCGCCTCCAGGACCCGCTGTGGCGGGGTCCGGTCGTCGCCGTCCCCCAACCGTTCGTAGGCAGTCCGCCAGAGTGCGTGGGTGTCGTCCGGCAGGTCCGCGACGTCGGCTTCCGACAGCCCCCCGTCGTCGGCCCCGACCGCGACGGCGGACTCGACGGACAGCGGCGTGGGATCACCGTCCTCGGCGCGGTCGACGAGCGCGGCCACCGCCCCGTCGGCGGCGGCTACCCCCTTCCGGTCCATCGCCGCCCGGGCGACCGCCGCCAGGGCCTCCCCGTCCGCCCGCCCGAGGTCGACCGTCCGGGCACCGGCACCGAACCGATCCCCCGGCGGGTCGCCCTCCGGCGCGGGAGCGGAGGGATCGGCCGTGGCATCGGCGTCCCCGTGCCCGCCGAGTGCTCCGGGGAGGGCGTCGACCGTCCCGGCGTCGGCCGAGAGCACGACCCACAGGCGGTGCCCCTCCTCGGCGAGGGCCGACGAGAGCGTCCGGACCACCTCCCGGACGACCGTCCCGTCGGTTCCCGGGGCGGCGTGGGCGTCGTCCCACACGAGGGCGAGGTCCCCCTCGAGCGACCCCGGGGCCGCCACGTCAGCGGGGTGACGGAGGATCCCGGTCGGGAAGAGTACGCCCTCGACGCTCTCACGGTCGAGGAGGCGCGCCGCGAGTTCGGCCACGGCCCGGCTCTTGCCCGCGCCCGGTCCTCCGCGCACGAGGATCGGTTCGACCGCCGGGCGGCCGTCCGGCGCGGAACCCCGGTCCGGGGTCGGCGCATCGGCGGCGGAGTCGTCCAGGGCCCGTGAGGACCGATCCCGGACGGCCTCCCGGTCGTGAGTGGGCGACGGGGGCAGGCCCGATAGTTCCGGCCGGTCGACGAACGGCGGGTCGCGGGCGGCGAGGTGCCGCCGGATCCGGCGGTCGACGTCCCCGTCGGCGTCGACCACGTCGAGGGCCCCGCGCCGCCGGAACCCCTCCACAAGCCGGCCGAGCCGTCGGGTGGCCTCCCCGACCGCCGCCTCGAATTCCTCCCGGTCGTCGAGGCCGATCCGACCGGCGAGGTCCGTCCCGGCCAGCATCCCCGCCCCGGCGACCGTCTCCCGGTACGCCGCGACGACCGCCGCGCCGAGCTCCCGCTCGCGGTCCGGGTCCGTGGCGTCGACTCCTTCGACTCCCGCCAGCGCGTCCCGGATCCGCTCGACGCCGTCGAGTTCGTCGCGGAGCACCGGGTCGACCGCCGAGAGTTCGGCGGGGATGGCACCCCAGTCGACCGGGGTCGCCGACGACGGATCGGCGGCTTCCCCGCCGTCGGCCTCGGGGGATCCACCCCGCTCCGACCCGCCAGCGTCCCCGGGTGTCGCCCCGTCCTCCGGGACGGTGCCGGGGCCGTCGACGGTCGTCCGTAGCTCCCCCTCCAGGGCGTTCCAGAAGGTCGTCGCGAGTCCGGCGACCGGCGCGGGGTAGCCCGGCCGGTCCCGGTAGTCCTCGGCGGCCGCCGCGGCCGTCTCCCCGTCCGCGAGCGCCGCCGCCACCAGCCCCACCGTCAGCGGTTCGAGCATCCTTCGTGCGTGTAGGCCCGAGCGAGGACCATAACTCCTCTCCAACGGGGCGGCGACGCCACCGGTTCCCCGATCCGAGCGGAGCGGCGGCACCATCGATCCCCGGATCCCAGCAGGGTGGCGACGCCACCGATCCCCGGATTCAAGCCGGCGGCCGTCGAAGCCGGGGACATGCCCGACGACGGCGGCGAGGGGGACGACGGAACGGTCAGGCTCTGGCTCGTCGACCGCAGCTACGACGACAAGGGACTGGTCCAGCTGGTCTACGCCACGCCCGACGGCGAGTCGTTCCGGCGGTTCGAGTGGGCGGCCGCCAGCCTCGGCCGCCGCGAGGTGACCGCGGCCGTCGACGTCGACCCGGAGGAACTGGCCCCGGTCGACTCCGCCGAGCGGGGGCGCTACCGCGAGGAGGCCCGCCGGATGGCCGACCGCCACGACCCCGACGACGAACTCTGATCGGGGCGACCGCCACGACCCCGGCGACGAACTCTGGTCGGAGCGGTCGCCACGACCCCGGCGACGAACTCCGGTCGGAGCGGTCGCCACGACCCCGACGAGCGCGGATCACGGCGTCAGTCTGGTCGCCGACCGCCACGCTATCTCCGGGTCGCCGCCCCCGGAATCTCCGTCTCCCGGACCGTCGCCCGAGTGATCCCCGTCCCCGACCAGGGCGAAGACCATCCGCTTGCGGACGCCGTGGGCCAGGCGCACGTCCAGCGATAGGTCCCGCGGTGAGACGGCGGTGCCGGCGGGCAGGACCCGCACGAGCAGTTCCGAGTGGCCCAGGTCGTCGACGGACTCCACCTCGCCGTAGGTCCGGAAGTCAGCGCCGAACTTGAACCCGGTCTTGGGGACCACGCCCCGGTCCCGGAGCGCCGCGTAGGCCCGGAGCCTGCGGTCGAACCGCTCGCCCTCGACGGCCCGGCCCCGCGCGAGCACCGCCCGGTAGTCCCCGTCCGATCCCTCGCGGTCCACGCCGGCCAGCGACGGGGGATCGGTGGCGTCTCCGTCCAGACCGAGGTCGATCCCGCCGCAGGCGGCGAGGTAGGCGGCCTCGACGAGCGACAACTGGAGGGCCTGGCCGGCGTCGCGGCCGGCGAGGGGCCGCCCGAGGAAGTCCCGCCGGTAGAGTTCCGCCGGCGGGTCCCACAGCACCGCCCGGTCGGCCAGGAGGTCCCCGCGCAGGTTCGCGGGGGGATCGAACCCCGTCGTACCGCTCACGTCGGGGCGCTCCGTGTCGAAGTAGGTGACGTCGCTCTCCTCGTCGACGACGGCCACGACCGGGGCCGACAGGTCCGCGACCGGGAGCGGTGCGCGCTCGCCGACCGCCCGCGCCCGGTGTTCGATGGCTCCCTCGCCCGGTCCCTTGCCCCGGGGGTAGACGAGGAAGTCGACCTCCTCCCCCGCCCGGTCGGCGTTGGGCCACCCCTCGCGGGCCGGCGAGAGGTAGAAGCCCCGCTCGCGCAGGTCGGCGTAGACGAGAAACCGGACGAGGAAGCCGCCGCGCTCCTCCGGCGGCGGCCGGGACCCGGCGCGGGCGATGAACCCGCGGAAGCCGAGGCACTCGCCCTCCTCCGAACCGCCGGACGATCCTCCGGGGTCGGCCCACACCGCGTCGAGGTCCCCCCGGGCGAGCAGGTGGGCGGCCTCGACCCGCGAGAGGGCGACCCCGTTCGCGCCCCACGCCTCGCGTTCGGCCGCCGAGAGCGGGCGGCCGTAGCCGCGGGCGTCGTAGAACCGCTGGCGGGCGTCGTGCCCGGCGTAGACCGTCCCGTTCCGGAGTCGTCCCTCGATGCCCATGCCCCCGCTTCCGCGGGCCGACGGATGGATGTGTCGGCTCCCGGCGGCCCCGTGGCGCGTGGATCCACACCAGTCCGGACCCCGACCAACGGTTATGTGCCCCGCGGCGGTACCGTCGGGCATGACAGAGGTCCCGGACCCGCCCGACGAGGGGGTAACGACGATCACGGAGGGGTCGTTCGAGGAGACGTACCGCATCGACGCCGAGAGCGCCGGGGACTTTCTCGTCCAGCTCGGCGAGCAACTCCGGGCGGACGACGAACTCGTCGTCTCGGGGGACGGCTGGGAGATCCCGTTCCCCTTCGAGGAGCCGGTCACGCTGGAGGTCGAGTTCGACGGCGACGGGAACCCGGAACTCGACGTCGAACTCGAACTGGCGGCGCAGCGGCGGTGACTACCTCGTCCGCCCGGCCCCCGGTCTCCGCCTACCTGCCGTCGTGCTCGCAGGTCGCGTCGAGACAGCGGCGGCCGTCGCCGGCGGCAAAGGCCGGGAGCCCGCAGGGGCACTCGCCGTCGACGGTCCCGCCGGGGACCACGAACCCGGTGTCGCAGTCGGGGTAGCGGTCGCAGCCGGCGATGATCCCGCCCCGCCGGAGGATCCGGAGGTCGCTCCCGCACTCGGGACAGTCCCAGGCGCGGTCGAAGGCCGCCCGGACGGCGTCGTCGAGCGTTTCCGAGTGGTCGCAGTTCCGGTCGAGGCAGAGTTCGAAGGCGGTGCCGCGCTCGACCCGGAGCGTGGGGAGTCCGCAGGGGCACTGCCCGCCCCGGATGGTAGCACCGTCGGGCAGGCCGTAGCTCGCCCCACAGCCGACGCAGGCGACGTCGCCGCCCGACCGCACCAGCCGACCCCCGCAGTCCCGGCAGTCACCGACCGGGCGACCGGCGGTGCTGACCGGGTAGCGCGCGAACCGCTCGCCCTCGTGGAGGGCGACCCGCAGGCGGTGGTCGCCCTTCCGGGCGGCGATGGCGAACCCGCCGGCGCCGCCGTCGGCGGCCCGTTCGTCGGCTTCGGGCCGCTCGGCCGGCGACCGGGCACAGGTCACCGCGTCGGCGCGGGTGAGCCACGCGACCGGCTGGTAGCCCGTCGCGTCGTGGACCAGCACAGTGTTGTCGGGCTTGACCACGGTGACCACCCGCCCGCGTCGCTCGCGTCGCTCGCCGCCCTCGTCCTCGATGACCGTACAGTCCCCCGCCAGCACGTCGATGGCGTCCGCCGTCATGGGTCGGGGTGGTCCCCCGATGGGTCATAAACTCTCGGTCGGGCCGGTATCCGGGGATCGGCGGGTGATCCGACGATCGATCCCACCGCCGGCAGGGAGCGAGGAAAAGAATTACCTCGCTCGCCCCGCGTCTTGGAGGTGATGAACGGATCTGGCGGTCGGAGCTTCCTGGCTGACCGGCGGGGGGACGCACGGAGCGTCGCGGTCGGGACGGTGGCGGGGACCGCGCTGGTGGGGATACTGGCCTACGCCCTCTTCGGGGCGTTCTTCGGCCTGGGGGCCGGGATCCTCGCGGGTATCCTCATGATGATACTGGCGTTCGTCCCGGTGTTGCTGGTGGCGGTCCTGATAAACAGCGCGGTCGTGGTGGTCGACGCCTACGAACGCGAGGCACTGACGGTCTTCGGGGAGTTCCGGGAGGTCCTGGAACCGGGGATCAACATCGTGCCGCCGTTCGTCTCCGAGACCCACGCCTTCGACATGCGGACCCAGACCGTCGACGTGCCCCAGCAGGAGGCGATCACCGAGGACAACTCGCCGGTGGTCGCCAACGCGGTCCTGTACGTCCGGGTGATGGACGCCAAGCGGGCCTTCCTGGAGGTCGAGGACTACGAGCGGGCCGTCTCGAACCTCGGCCAGACCACCCTCCGGGCGGTGCTGGGGGACATGAAACTCGACGAAACCCTCCACCAGCGCCGGACGATAAACGAGCGGATCCGCAAGGAGATAGCCGGCCCCACCGACCAGTGGGGCGTCCGGATCGAGGCCGTCGAGGTCCAGGCCATCAACCCCTCCCGGGACGTCGTCCAGTCGATGGAGCAACAGACCAGCGCCGAGCGCCGCCGTCGGGCGATGATCCTCGACGCCCAGGGCGAGCGCCGCAGCGACATCGAACGCGCCCGGGGCGACAGGCGGGCCGACATCCTCGAAGCGGAGGGGGAGAAGCAGGCCGAAATTCTCGAAGCACAGGGCGAGGCCATCTCGACGGTCCTGCGGGCCCGCGCCGCCGACTCGATGGGCGAACGGGCGGTGATCGACAGGGGCATGGAGACCCTCGAATCGATCGGGGCGGGCGAGTCGACGACCTTCGTCCTCCCCCAGGAGACCACCTCGCTGCTGGGACGGTACGGCCGGCACCTGACCGGGAGCGACGTCGGCGACGGCACCACCCTGGAGAGCGGCGAGTTCGACGCCGAGGACCGCGAGATGCTCGGCCTCGACGACATCGCCGACATCGTCGACGGGATCCAGGACGGCGAGGGCGACGGGGAGGTCCGCGGCTACGAGGACGGAGCGGAGGTCGACGCATACGACGAGGCGTCGAAGGTCGACGACTACGGGGACGGGGCGGAGGTCGAGGCGATCCGGGAGGCAGACGACACCTTCGACGACGGCGAGGACCGCGAGGTCGAGGATCCGGAACGGAACTGACCGGTCGAGTCCCGTCGCGCACCCGGCGGCCACCGGTCCAGTCCCGGCCCAGTCACCCACCCTCCCCGTCGTCCGGGCGCGGGATCGGTCCGGTCACTCCCCGTTCCCGTCGTCCGGGTACGGGTCGAACAGGTCCTCGATCCGACAGTCGAAGTGGCCCGTCAGTTCGAACGCCAGTTCCAGGGAGGGGTCGTACCGGTCGCGCTCGATGGCGTTTATCGTCTGGCGGCTCACGTCGACGGCCGCCGCCAGTTCGGCCTGGCTCATGTCCGCACGCTCGCGGTACTCGCGGACGCTGTTTCTCATGACCGGTACCGGAGCGCGAGGTAGACGGCCGCGAACACGACGAACATCGCGGCGTAGCCCGTCAGCACCGTCCATAGCTCCGGGGGCACGTCGTAGGCCCCGGTGTAGGTAGCGATCCGCGAGGCCGTGGCCCCCGCCGCGAGGACGACCGCGAACACGCCGAGGGTGATACCGCTGGCCCGCAGTTCGATCGACCGGTCGCGCTCGTCGAACAGCGTGACGGGGGACCGCCACGCGGCCGCGACGAAGCCGGCGACCCCCAACAGGTAGACCGCCTCGCCCGCCAGCGGGTAGTCCAGCCCCCACCGGAGCAGGAGGCCGACGCCGACGCCGGCCCCGAGCGATCCCCACATCAGCCGCCGGTAGAAGCGTCGCTTTGAGAGTCGATCCGTCGCCGTGGTGTCGGTTTCCGTTCGCGTCATGGTCTGGTGTAAAGCACGCTTTCCGTAAAGCTCGCTTTACAGTAAAGTATACTTTACACCACCCACTTAATTCCGGCGATCCACCGCACCGGGACCGACGGGTAGACGGATCGACGAGACAGGGACGGGGCAGGGACCGCCGCCAGCCTCGTGGCCCGGCGGCTGGTCTGATCAGAACTCGGAGTCGACCTCGGGGGCGACGCCGTCGCGGTCCTCCCCTGCGAGGTCGTGTTCCTCGCGGATCTCCCGCATCCGGTCGCGGATGTCGGCGGCGAGTTCGAACTCCAGGTTGTCGGCGGCCTCGCGCATCCGCGCCTCCAGTTCCTCGACCAGGCGGGCGGCCTCCTCGCGGTCGGTCGGGTCGGTGCCCGCGACCCCGGACGTGTCGGTCTGGCTGCCGGGCAGGTTCGACTCGCCGACGGGCTTGTCGATTGTCGTCGGTTCGAGGCCGTGCTCCTCGTTGTACTCGCGCTGGATCCGCCGCCTGCGCTGGGTCTCCGCGATGGCCGACTCCATCGCGTCGGAGGGGTCGTCGGCGTACAGCACCACCTCGCCGTTGACGTTGCGGGCCGCCCGGCCCATCGTCTGGATGAGCATCGTCTCCGACCGCAGGAACCCCTCCTGGTCGGCGTCGAGGATGGCGACCAGCGACACCTCGGGGATGTCAAGCCCCTCCCGGAGGAGGTTGATCCCGACGAGCACGTCTATCTCGCCCAGGCGGAGCGAGCGAACGATCTCGTGGCGTTCGAGCGTGTCCGTCTCGTCGTGCATGTACTCGACGGCGACCCCCGCTTCTTCGAGGTACTCGGTGAGGTCCTCGGCCATGCGCTTGGTGAGCGTGGTGACCAGGGTCCGCTCGTCCCGGTCGATCCGCTCGTCGATGCGGTCCATCAGGTCGTCGACCTGGCCGGTCGCGGGTGCGATTTCGACGGCGGGGTCGACCAGGTACGTCGGGCGGACGATCTGTTCGACCACCTGGCCCGAAGTCTCGCGCTCGTAGTCGCCGGGCGTGGCCGAGACGTAGAGCGTCTTCCCCGTCTTCGCCTCGAACTCCTCGAAGGTCAGCGGGCGGTTGTCGTAGGCCGTGGGCAGGCGGAAGCCGTTCTCGACCAGCGAGTCCTTCCGGGACTTGTCGCCCTCGAACTGGCCGCGGATCTGCGGGATGGTCTGGTGGGACTCGTCGACGACGGTGAGGAAGTCGTCGGGGAAGTAGTCCAGCAGGGTGTGGGGCGGGTCGCCCGGATTTCGTTCGGAGAGGTAGACCGAGTAGTTCTCGATGCCCGAGCAGTAGCCGGTCTCCTCCATCATCTCCAGGTCGAAGGTCGTGCGCTCCTCGATCCGCTGGGCGGCGACCAGGTCGCCCCGGCGCTCGAAGTGGTTGATCCGGTCCTCCAGGTCGTCCTCTATCTCCTCGATGGCCCGCCGGAGGCGCTCCTCGGGGAGGGAGTAGTGCTCGGCCGGGTGGACCAGGACGGCGGGTTCGGTGCTCTTGACCTCCCCCTCCAGGGGGTCGACCTTCAGCAGGCGGTCTATCTCGTCGCCCCACATCTCGACCCGGACGGCGTACCGCCCGTACATCGGGTACACCTCGACGGTGTCCCCGCGCACCCGGAACGTGCCCTGGGTGAAGTCGACGTCGTTGCGCTCGTAGTTCAGGTCGACGAGGCGGGCGAGGAGTTCGTCGCGGTCGATCCGCTGGCCCGCCTCCAGGCGCAGGGACATGTCCACGTAGTTGTCGGGGTCGCCCAGGCCGTAGATGGCCGAGACGGAGGCCACGACGATGACGTCGTCCCGGGTGAGGAGGGAGCGGGTGGCCGAGTGGCGCAGGCGGTCTATCTCGTCGTTGATCGACGCGTCCTTGTCGATGTAGGTGTCGGTGGACTCGACGTAGGCCTCGGGCTGGTAGTAGTCGTAGTAGGATACAAAGTATTCTACTGCATTATCCTTGAACAGTTCCCTGAACTCCTCGTACAGTTGCGCGGCGAGTGTCTTGTTGTGTGCAATAACCAGCGTCGGCTTCTGAATCTCTTCGACGACCCATGATACTGTATTAGTCTTGCCTGACCCCGTGACACCCAGCAGCGTCTGCTTGTCCATCCCCTCACGAAATCCATTTGCTAACTGCTCAATAGCCTCCGGTTGGTCCCCAGCAGGCTCAAAGGGAGCATCGACCACGAAGTCACGGTCAGCATCAGGACGGTCCGGCGAGAGAGGTCCCGAATTTGCGTTACTCACAGTAGGCGAAGTTGGTGCTTAGGATACTTTACCGGTTCGCTTGATTACAGACGCCAGGTGACTATATTCTGAATGAGAACGTCATCCGAAATACTGTCGGTACTTCAGGGGGAGAAGCCGTCCTTGTCGAAACACCGGAAGGATTTGCTGTGCTCCAGCGAGAGTCCAACGGAGGCGTGAGTACAGAGACACTCCCCGTTCTATGAGATTTTAGATCATCCGTCTTTAGCTAAGAGCAAAACCACGTGACAGCAGTGGCTTATTGAGGCTACCTTTGCGATAGGAGCGAGGAAGCGACGAGTGTGTATTAGACCATTGGACTTTGATTCCAGTGTTCGTCAATGTATTCGTTCGCCTCCTGAATACCCAGCGGTTGAGCTGCCGTGCCTGTTCGAACATAGAATTGTTCGCTATCATCCTCCTCAAAGAACACAGGCTTCGGACTGTCGTCAACCCAAACCACACAGACCTCTTTCCCATCAACTTCTTCGAAGCTAACGTGCGTGTACGCGGTCGCCATCATTTGGTTCAGGCGGGTTGCGATTTCCTGACGTAGTTGTTGTCCGAACGAATCTCTACCCTTCTTCATTAGGTTGCAGTCTCGTTCGAGACCTTTGACCTCCTTCGTATCGTCTTCGACCCCGATTACAAGAGCACCGCCTTCGGAATTTGCCAGCGCTGCAATCTCCTTGGCGACTGTCTTCTTCAACTCCTTGTTCGGTTGCTCCCGATACACGTCATACAGGAACGTTTCCTTGAATTCGATACGCGGATTCTCTCCTTTGCGGATGAGTTCCTCAGCAGATTCTCGTTCACCACCACCGTTCTCACCAATCACCAAGTCCTCCATGTAGTCGTTGATGGCATCGGCCAAGAGTTCACGCCGCTTGGCAAGGAAGTCCTCGTAGTTTTCGAGCTTCCACAGCTCGGGATTGTTTGGAATGAACTGCGATTGCAATGCTTTCGGGTGGTCTTCGAGTATTCCTGGGAGATAGTTTTCGGGGAGGTCGTCACCCAATTGCTTGTTCGTCACGGGGGTCAAGAAGGCGCGATTGGCGATTTCGTTGACCAGTTTTCTGTGCGTTGAATTTCCAGAGTCATACTCCTGGTAGAGCTTGCTTTTCGGGAAGATGTGGTGGGATTCCAGTTGGAAGCTACCCTTGAGTGGCTCACCTGTTTTCCAGTCTACCGGGTCGTTCGCTCGAATGACTGTCCGGACCATATTGTAGAAGCGCCGCGTTCGCTTCCCGCGCCCTTGCAGGTCGGAGGCCTGCACCTCGATCCGACCACGCTCATCACGAATCTCCTGCATCAGGTATTCCGTTGGTGAGTCCGTATCCAGTAGCGAGAGGTCGTGCTCGATCGTCGTATCCGAAGAACCACTGTACCGTGACCACATCATCGCTGCGTAAAGCCATCGGAGGAACTGCGTCTTTTCCTCGTGAGAGAGTTGCTTATCCTGTTTGTCGAGGTAGGCAATGAACGGAATCAGTACGTCTCGGGTGTTAATATAGTCCGAGTTCGGAATGTGACCGTCATTCTGGAGAACGTTCACCACATAGTCGAAAACACCCCCTTCTTTCGCCAGTCGGTTCCACTGGGTTTTGAGTTCGTCTTCGGGAACATCGTACACCTGCTCGTAGGTCATCGTCCCTGTTAGCGTGCCTATCATACACTTCACGTAGAAATTAAGCTTGAAATCAAACCCCTTCTCAGCAAGTTCAGATTGTTTCGCCTTCATATTCCGTCGAATATGCGCCCACTCGGCGCTCATATGTGCCAGCGCGAGTTCAGCATCGCTCAGGTGCGTCCCCTGTGAATTGATTTTGTCGAAGAGTTCGATAGCTTGGTGGATATCAGCAGACTTCGGAAGTGTTTCGACCGGGATGCCCCGTGTCGTTATATTCTGGAGTTGACTCAGCTTCTTGTTGTACTCCTTCGAGAGCTCTAAGACCTCTTGGGGTTTGTCTCCGACCTTCTCTTGAGCAATCGAAATCCCTTCCACATCGCCATTGAAGCAGTCAGTCACTTTGACCCACTCCACACCTTCTCGGACGAGTTTATTCTCGAAATGGAATTCACCGCTATCCACATTAAAATAGAGATTGCGGGGGTCGTTGTTGATGTCGTCTGTGTCGTAGTAGGGTGGTATCTCGTCCTTGACAAGCATATAGAGCACAGTCAACCGCTGCTGCCCGTCAAGGAGGACCTCAAAGAGGGCGTGTTTCTCTTCCTCGATAGCCTCGTTCTTGATTTCGGGCGGGTTCTCGGTTTCCCAAGTAAGCAAGCTCCCAATTGGATATTCCTTGAACAACGAGTTCATCAACTCCTTCGCCTGTGAATTCTTCCAGACAAACTCACGCTGAAACTCTGGAAGAACGATGGCGTTTGATTCAACCCGGTCAAGGAGTTTGCTGATTTCCATACGTCATGCTCAAGCGCGAGGATAAAAATATTCAGGGTGTCATAGAATAGTTCGTATTTCTGTCTGTATTCGGAGCCAACAGCTCCAAGACCGCCATATTCATTCTCACAGCAGTCTTGCACCTCACGTTGAACCATCGTCGATACCGAAAAACATCAATTTTTGTAACTGAGAAGACTGTCTCTGGCTAGTTCTGTAGGCGGTGGTTCAGAAGTGTTCTCACACCCTGTACTGTCGGAATTCTATTTTTCAGTGGTGGTGGATTCCAGGGCAACGTAGCAGGTACATCGGCCCAAATTTCCGATCAATTTATCCGGACAGCGTTGACCGAGACCCGGCGAGTTAGCCCCTGTGCACCGTTCTGCACCACCGCCTCGACTGTGAGATTATCGGTGTCGAACCATTCGTATTCGGTTAAGCCTACAAGCAAGATCACTCCTTCGGCCAACTGTCCCGACCGAAAATCGACAGGTTAGGGCATCGGCGGCGTATTACTGACAGTATTAACCGAATACGAATGGGTGTCGAACCGATATGCGGTGAAGTGCTCACTCGTCTTGACGTAGTACTGGTTCCGATTAGCCCAGTGGAAGAAGACCTCCTCGCCGTTGTACGGAACCATGTACTTGGAGTCCTGCGATGAGAATCGGCGTTTGACGTGGAAGTCACCCCTGTCGTAGAACCGCGAAAAGAACCGATACAGGTCATTGAAGATGCCTGGTTCCGTCTCCTCGGCCACCTCCAGTCGCTCCAGTTGCTCTTTAACCTCTATGTAATCCTCGGCGACTGGCGTGTCTCGATACTGTTCACTGATGTCGTCACCATCGAACGCATCTTCGCCGAGTAGCCCTTCAACTTCCTCTCGTACCTCATTGAGTTCCTGTTCTAACTCTTGACGTTCCTGTTCGACGATTTGTCCCAGTGCGTCGTGTACCGTGTCGAGAAGGTCTTTTTCGATAAAATCCTCGATTATGTCTCTCCGCTGGTTGAGAATCCGATAGATGCCGAAATCGAGGTCTTCCGCGCCGAACTGAAAGAGGTCACGCAATAACTCCTGCAGTTGCTCCTGATTCTCTGTGACGGTCGTTGATTCAGGACCGTCTACCCGTTCGGACATACCCTATCCTGTTCCCGGTAGCGTATTTATACTTGTGTTCGGCGCTGCACCAGCACCAGACTGACACTCATCCGTCAGACAACTTTTCCTCGATAGCCTGCACCATCTCCAGCATCTCCTCTTTGTCCATGTCTTCGACCACGTCTTTTGGGTCCTGAGTGCCCATCTCGTAGTCGTCGCCTTCGACCGCTTGGAAGGTCGTGAGCGGCACGTTGCACCTTGGACAGCGTTCTTTCGTTTCCGGCAGAGGGTCGCCACACTCGGGACACTCTTTCAGTGAGGGGCGGCCAAGGACAGGCACGTTTCCGGCAGTTGGGAGACCAAGGTCACGCCTGATAGAGTCATTTGAGAGGTCGTCAGCAAGTGAGACGTAGGTCTCGAATTGAGAGGAGTCTGGTGCCCACCCCACGACTTTCTTGATTTTCTGCTCGTTGAGTCCCTCAAGCACCATCCGAGTAATAGCAGTATGCCGTAACAGATGCGGATAGACCTTCTTTTCCGGTTCAATACCTGCCTTCCCTCCGATTCTGTGTAGTCTATTGCGGATAGTCTGATAGTGGATTGGCCCGCGTGGGTCTCTGTCGTCAGGGAGCGGAGCGTCCGGTTTAGGACAGAATAGAGCAGCGTCAGGGTCGTCGTGGTATGGATGATTGTCGTACCATGACTTGACGTAGTGTTTTGACCAGAGCAGCGGCTTCGAGCCGCTGGCTCCCTTCAGAGTCCCTTCCTCCTCATTGAGTCGAATGTCCATCGTCTGTCCGCGAATAGTGACGTGCTTGTTCCGTAGCGTGCGAATCGCGTCTATCCGCTGGCCAGTGGCCAACGCCATGGTGATGAGTGCTCTGTCTCGGATGTCGAAACAGTTGGAGAGAAGCGCATCAACGTCCTCCTGTGTAAGGAGGTCCGGCGGTCGAACCTGTCGCCCTTCCTCCTTGTCAATCTCAATGTCCTCGGGAGTGATTCCAACCTCTGAATGGTACCGGTAGAATACACGGAACACCTTCTGGTAATTGGAGACACCAATCCCTTCGTCCTTCACGTCGGGGTGAGCGCCCGAGCGCATTGTCGAAAGGAGGTCACTGAGGTTGTCCTCAGTGCTTTCCATCAGCGGAACGTCAGCGCGGCGTGCTGCTGTACGGAGATTCGTTGCGTGTCCGCGAACGGTCGTGAGTTTATTCTTACCTCTGTCGTGTTCGAGAAATTCCCTGATAGCCTCGCCGTCTTTCTCTGCGATTTTCCCTTCCTCCACCTCCTTTTCGAGGCGTTTGTACTCGTTCTGTAGAACACTCCATTCGTCGTGATTGTCATCCACCATGAGGCGGTATAGAACCGCTAGGATAATATAACTAATTACTGAATATCGTAGTAGGAGACGAAGTACTCGACGGCGTTGTCGGGAAACAGCTCCCGGAACTCCTCGTAGAGCTGTGCCGCCAGCGTCTTGTTGTGGGCGATCACCAGCGTCGGCTGCTGGAGTTCCTCGATGGCCCAGGAGACGGTGTTGGTCTTGCCCGACCCCGTCACGCCCAGGAGCGTCTGTTTCTCGTAGCTCTCCTCCTCGTAGCCCGCGACGAGTTCTTCGATCGCTCCGGGCTGGTCGCCCGCCGGGTCGAAGGGGGCCTCGACCCGGAAGGGTCGCTCGGCGTCCGGTCGGTCCGGCGACAGCGGGCCGGAGTTGGCGTCGCTCACGGTTGGGATCCGTAGCGGCCGAGGCTACTTTACCCGCACGCTCCCGGAGCAGTGCCCCGCGACGGACCGGGATCCGGCGGGAACCCGCACCCGCGACTCGGCGGGAACGATGGGGGCGATCGTTCCCAGGAGTCGAGGGAACGGAGAAGGGCGCTCGACTACCAGTCCTTCAGCGAGTCGTCCTCGAGGTAGTGCTCGAGGTGGTGGGCGAGTTCCTCGACCTCGAGTAGCTTCTGGCGGAGCAACTCGGCCGTGGCGTGGTCACCGAGGTTGTGGGTCAGTTCGACGTGCTCCCGGAGCGTCTCGATGACGTCGCCGCACATCTCCATGTCGTTGTGCAGCGAGGTCCGGATGTCGTAGACGTCGTTGCCTTCGGGTTCGACCGGCGCGGCCTCCTCCAGGTTCTTGCCGCCGGCGATCGGAACGCCGCCCAGCGCCTGTGCCCGCTCCGCTATCTCGTCGGCCGCCGTCTCCAGATCGTAGGCCGCCTCGCCGAGGAACTCGTGGACGTCGAGGAACTCCGACCCCTCGACGTTCCAGTGGTGTTTCTTGATCTGGTGGTACAGCACGTAGGTCGCCGCGAGGTCGGTGTTCAGCGCGTCGACGATCTGTTCGACCTTCTCCTGGTCGAGCCTGAGCGCTTCCGGTTCCTCGACCGTGCCGGCCTGCTGGCGGACGTTCTTCTGGGTACTCATCTCGTCCACGGGTAGGGTCGCCACGGACTTAAGCGTTGGCTTCCGAAAATAAAGTTCGTGGTATCGGAACTTTTCTTTCCGATCGCCGCTACTCGGCGCCCGTCGCTCCAGCCCCCACTCCGCACCGGTCACCCCACGTCCGTTACTCCTCTCCCTTCTCCAGTTCCTCCTCCAGTTCGAACGCGAGGTTCCGCCGGAGCACGACGAAGGTCACGACGGCGAGGACGAGGGCGAACCAGAGGGTCGGTCCCAGCGGGTCGCCCTCCAGGAACCGGAGCACCACGCCGTAGGACATCACCCCGGCGAGCAACGCCCCGAAGGCCGCGATCCGCGTCGGATCGTACATGTCACGGCCTCCGCGGGCCGGGTACGTGACCGTTGCGACTCGCGGTCCGGAGCGAACCACGACGGTCTGCGGTTCCGAACCGCCGGCCCGCCACGGCCGGTCAGTCGTCGGATCGCGTCCGCTCGAACCGGTTGGGCTGCAACCGGAGTTCGTCGACGCCGGGGAGGTGCTTGACGTTGTAGACCACCTTCGCCTCGTCGGTGACCGGGGCGGTGATACACGAGAGTCGGATCCCCTTCTCGATGAGGTCGTCGGGGAGGATGTAGCCGGGCGGGACGGGGATGTCGCCCTCGACGACGGCGACGGCGCAGTTGGTGCAGGCACCGCCCCGGCAGGCGAAGGGCCACGCGAACCCGCGGTTCTCGGCGGCCTCCAGCAGGGTCTCGTCCTCGCCGACGAACAGGCGGCCGTAGTCGTCGGGGTCGAGGTCCGCCCCCGCGGCCTTCTCGAAGAGGTCCTCGTCGCCCAGGTCCCACCCGTGGTCGACCAGGGCGTCGTAGTTGAGGTACTCGACGCGGGACTGGCCCTGGTCGTCGTCGTCCGCCTGGCCGACCGCGCCCGTCGGCTCCGAGGGCGACCGGGCGCGACCGGCGGATCCGGACCGGCCGTCGGGGGAGCGCCCGGACCGCCCGCCGGACGAGCGTCCGGAGTGCCCCCCCGTCGGTCGGTCGGATCGGGAGCCCCCCGGCTCCGACGGCTCCTCGTACTCACCGTCCTTGATCCGCTCGTAGGCCGCCCGGACCGCCCGGAACTCCGACTCCGACCCCCCGTGGTCCGGGTGGGCCTCCTTCACCCGCTCCCGGTAGGCGTCGACCACCTCGGACTCGTCGGCGTCCGGGTCGATCCCCAGGACCTCGTACGGCGATTCCACTGGTCGACCCTTAGGGGATCGGGCGTATAAGTCACCCGACCTCGCGGCGAAAATCCCCGGACATCGTCAACTCGTGGTGTGGATCGGTTCTCGTGGCTGTTTCGGGTCCGGACACATCAGTTCTCGACTCGATCCGTGATCCCGCTGCCGTGGATCGCAGGTCCGAAACCACCTGAAAGCCCCCGACCCGGTCCGGTCGCGCGGCTCGCTGTGCTCCTCGGTCGGTCGTTCCACTCACTTCCTCCCTGCGGTGCTTACGTCGCCGTGCTTCCCGGACCGGGTCGGCCCCTTTCAGTCCACCCGGACGGGCCTCGATCCTCCCCAGCCGTCTGCGCTTCTCGGCCGACTCACTCCGCTCGTCGGCCTGCGATGCTCGCCCCTCGCGCGGAAATCGTCGGGACCGCCTCGCAATGCTCGGCGGCCCCGACCGCGCACGCCGTGGGTCCGATCCCCCGGGCTAGTTCACTCCTGCCTGGTCGATCTCCAGTGAGGTTCGACCGCCGGGCGTTACCGATCCTCGACGGGGGTCCACTCCCGGCCGGTGTCGCCGACGTAACGGGCGCGGGGCCGGACGAGGCGGTTGTCCGCCAGTTGTTCGAGGCCGTGGGCCATCCAGCCGCCGACCCGGGCGACGGCGAAGGTGGTGGTGAACAACTCCTGTGGAACCCCGATCCCGGCCAGCAGTGCGGCGGTGTAGAACTCGACGTTGGTCTCCAGGCGGCGGTCGGGCTTGTGTTCGGCCAGGAGGCCCACCGCGACGTCCTCGAACGCCCGGACGGTCTCGAAGAACTCGGCGTCGCCGCCGGCCTCGTAGAACCGCTCGGCGGCCGACGAGAGGACCGCCGCCCGGGGATCCCGGACCCTGTAGACGCGGTGGCCGAACCCCATCAGGCGCTCGCCCCTATCGAGTGCATCCCGGACGTACCCCTCCGGGTCGCCGGACTCGTGGACCGCCCGGAGCATGTCCAGGACGGGGCCGGGCGCACCGCCGTGGAGCGGTCCCTTCAGCGCCCCGACCGACGCCGTCGCGGCCGAGACCAGGTCCGACTCCGTCGAGACGACGACCCGGCCGGCGAAGGTGGAGGCGTTCAGTCCGTGGTCGATCACCGCGTTGAGGTAGGTCTCCAGGCCCCGCACGGCGGCGTCGTCCGGTTCCTCCCCGGTCAGCACGTAGAGGTAGTTCGCGGCGTGGCGCAGGTCCTCGCGGGGTTCCAGCGGGTCCTCGCCCTCGCGGTACCGCCAGTAGGTCGCCACGATGGTCGGGAACGCGGCGATGACCCGGCGGGCGTCCTCCCCGGAGTCATCCGCGCCCGTCCCGAGGCTGGCCGCCGCCGCGCCCATCCGCAGGGCGTCCATCGCCGGTCGCTCCTCGTCGGCGGCCCGCCGGAGTACGTCCCGGACCTCGTCGCCAATCGACCGGCGACCGGCCAGGTCCGCGCGGAACTCGTCCAGTTCCCCGGCGGTCGGGAGCCGGTCCTCGAACAGGAGGAAGACGCTCTCCTCGTAGGTAGCGTTGGTCGCCAGTTCCTCGACCGGAAACCCGCCGATGGTCAGCTCGCCCGTCTCGCCGTCGATGCGACTGAGCCGCGTCTCCGCGACCGTCACGCCCTCCAGGCCGCGGGACACCTCCTGATCGCTCATCCCACCGGCGTTGTCACCCCGGGTACCTAACGATTGCGAGGGTCGGATCCGTCCGCATGGCCGAACGTCCCCGGGGCGCGCGAGCAACGCGCGAGGGACGACCGAGCGAGCGACCGCAGGGAGCGAGGGAGGGAGTCGGCTGGGGAGGGCCGTGGCCTGGAGTCCCGACGTTCCACCGTCGGATCGGAACGGACGTTCGGCGAGCGATCCCGACGGACCCTCCGCCATCCCACCGGATCCCGGCGGGGAAAGGGGCGGATCCGGCCGCCGACCCGGTAAGGCCGGGTCAGTGGTCGTCGTTCAGGAGGGCGTCGTCGCCCCGTCGTTCCCGGAGGTCGTCGAGGTAGTCGCGCTGTTCCCGGAGGCGCGGGGGAAGGTCGGCGTAGGTGTGCTCGAAAATCTCGTCGGGGTCGCCGGCCGCGGCGGCCTCGGCGCGGTCGACGGCGTCGTCGATCCGTCCTTCCACCTCGTCCTGCAGGGCGTCGCGGTCCTCCCCGTCGAGGCGGCCCGTCTCCAGGAGGAACGACTCGAACCGGGGGACTGGGTCCTTCCGCTCCCACTCCTCGGGAACGCCGTCGCGGTAGACGTCGGGGTCGTCGGCGGTGGAGTGGGCACCCAGGCGGTAGAGGACGGCCTCGACCATCGTCGGGCGGGCCTCGTCCTCGTCGGGGTCCTTGGCCTTGCGGACGGCGTCGCGGGTGACCCGGTACAGCGCCAGGGGGTCGGTGCCGTCGACCTGGAGGCCCTCGAAGCCGTAGGCCCGGGCCTTCTGGGCCAGCGTCGCGGCGGCGGTCTGTCGCTCCCGGGGCACCGAGATGGCCCACTGGTTGTTCGAGCACACGAACACGACCGGCGCGTCGAACACGCCGGCGAAGTTCATCCCCTCGTGGAAGTCCCCCTCGCTCGTGGCACCGTCGCCGAAGTAGCAGGCAAAGGCCCGGTCGTCACCCTTCATGCGAGCGGCCCAGGCCGCCCCGGTCGCGTGGGGGACCTGCGACCCGACCGACCCGTTTATCGGGAGGGCGTTCACGTCGGACGGGACCGCGTTGCCGTCCTCGCGGCCCATGAAGTACCAGAGCACCCGCGCCGGGTCCAACCCGTGGACGGTCATCGCGCCGTGTTCGCGGTAGCTCGGAACGATCCAGTCCCCGTCGTCCAGGGCGTGGACGGTGGCGGCCTGGACGGCCTCGTGGCCCCGGAGGGGCGGGAGCGACCCGATCCGTCCCTGGCGGCTGAGTCCCACCATCCGGCGGTCGAACCGCCGGAGGAAGTACATGTCCCGGTACATCGCGACCAGATCCCCGTCGTCCAGGTCGGGGAGGACGGCCCCGTCGCGAGGGGCACCCTCCTCGTCGAGGACCTCCACCCGGCCGGGGTCGCCCTGGCGAATGGTACTCACGGTGTTCGACGGTTGCGGTGACGCGCCGAAATAGATTGTTGACCCGACACGTCCGACGGTGTACGGACCCGTCCACGACCGGGCGGATCCCGTGGGTAGCGAACACGTGTCGTGGTCGGCCGGCACCCGGGTGGACCGATGGCCGGATCCGGTGCGCACGGGGGAGACAACCGCCCGACAGCGGCCGGGTCGGGTCCCGCAACGGATCCTGTCACGGAGGGTATGGGAGGCGACGGATATAGGTGTCGGCTGGCAGTATATCGGTCCCATATGCCGATCAGTGCCTGCGCGGAGGGTCCCCGATGAGCAGCGACAGCACGGACGCGACACCGGCGGATCCGGACGCGGCGGACGCCGAGGGTGGCGACCTCGTCGGGTCCCGCGTCGAGCGCAAGGAGGACCGGGCCCACCTCACCGGCCGGGGCACCTACACCGACGACCTGGAGGTCCCCGGGGCGGCCCACCTGTCGGTCCTCCGGAGCCAGTACGGCCACGCACGGATCGAGGACGTGGATACCAGCGCCGCCGAGGCCATGGACGGCGTGGTCGCGGTCTACACCTACGCGGACATGCGGGCCGCCCGGACCCCGGCACCCCGGAAGATCCCCACCATCTCGACGTACTACATCGAGATATCGCCCGAGCGGTTCCGGCCGATACTGGCGACCGACCGGGTGCGCTACCAGGGCGACCCCATCGCCGTGGCGGTCGCCGAGGACCGCTACACCGCCCACGACGCCGTCGACGCCATCGAGGTGGACTACGAGCGCCTGGAGGCCGTGAACGACCCGGAGGCCGCCCTGGCCGACGACGCCCCCACGCTGTACGAGGACATGGACGACAACCTGGCCTTCGAGTGGGAGATGGGCGACCGGGAGTCCGTCGACCGGACCTTCGAGGCGGCCGACCACACGGTCGGGGTGGCCGTCGACGAGCAACGCCTGATCCCCAACCCCATCGAGACGCGTGCGGCCGTCGCGGAGTACGAACCCGGCACCGACCGGTTGACGATCCGGATGGGCACCCAGACCCCCCACTCGGATCGGCACGCCATGTCGGGGATCCTCCAGCACCCCGAGAACAAGATACACGTCGTCGTCCCCGACGTCGGCGGGGGCTTCGGGGCGAAGATCCACAACTACGACGTCGAGTCGGCGGTCGCGTGGTGCGCCCGCGAACTCGAACGCCCGGTCAGGTGGCGGGCCTCCCGGGCCGGGACCCACCAGGCGGGCTCCCACGGCCGGGGGCTGAGCTACGAGGGCGAGATGGCGCTCTCGGCCGACGGCGACATCGAGGCGGTCCGCGCGGAGGGCCTGGCCGACGTCGGCGGCTACGTCGCCTCCCACGTCCACGTCCTCTGCACGAAGTACTCGGCCGACCTGCTGGCGGGCCAGTACGACGTCCCCGAGGTGTACGCCCACGTGCAGGGTGCGCTGACCAACGCCACCCCCCTCGACTCCTACCGCGGCGTGATGGAGGTGTCCTCGGTCACCTTCCTTGAGCGACTGGTCTCGGCGGCCGCCGACGAACTCGGGATGGACCCCGCCGAACTCCGCCGGCGCAACTTCGTTCCCCCCGAGGCGTTCCCCTACGAGTCCGCGACCGGCCTGGAGTACGACAGCGGCGACTACGAGGCCGCCCTCGACACGGCCCTGGAGGCGGCCGGCTACGAGGACCTCCGGGAGCGCCAGGAGCGACTCCGCGAGGAGAACCGCTACCTGGGGATCGGCCTCTCGTCGTTCGCCCACGTGACCGGCCTGGGTCCGGGCGACCACTGCAAGGAGTCGGGCATCTTCAAGACCCACTGGGAGTCCTCGCGGGTGACCGTCCACCCCTCGGGCACCGTCACGGCCTACTGTGGCACCCAGGACTTCGGGATGAGCCACCGGACCATCTACGCACAGATCGTCGCCGACGAACTCGGCGTCGACTTCGAGGACATCGAGGTGGTCGAGGGCGACACCCGCCAGGTCAACGACGGCGTCGGTACCCACGCCTCCCGGAGCGCCGTCGTCGGCGGCGGGTCCATCGCGAAAAGCGCGGCGAAGGTCCGCGAACAGGCCCGGGAGGTGGCCGCCCACGAACTGGAGGCCGCGCCCGAGGACGTGACCTTCGAGGACGGCGAGTTCCGGGTGAAGGGCGCACCCGAGCGATCCCTGTCGATGGACGAGGTGGCGAGCGTCGCCCACCGGGCCTACGACGTGCCCGACGACCCCGGCCTGGAGGCGACGACCTACTACGAACCCGAGGATCTCGCGATCACCAACGGCACCCACATAGCCGTCGTCGAGGCCGACGGCGACACCGGCGAACTGGCGGTGGTGGACTACGTCGCCGTCACCGACGCCGGCACCCTGATCAACCCGACCGTCGTCGAGGGGCAGATCCAGGGCGGCGTGATCCAGGGGATCGGACAGGCGGTCCTGGAGGGCGTCGAGTACGACGACAACGGCAACCTCGTGACGGGGTCGCTGATGGACTACGCCATGCCCCGGGCCCACCAGGTCCCCGACGTCGAGACGGTCCACCTCGACACGCCCGCCCCGAACAACCCCACCGGCGCGAAGGGCGTCGGCGAGACCGGACCGATCGCCGCCAACCCCGCCGTCGTCAACGCCGTCTGCGACGCCCTCGCGCCACTGGGCTACGACGGCACCGACGTCGAGACGCCCTACACCGACCGGAAGGTCTGGGAGATCATCCACGGCGAGGACTGAGCGGGACGACCGCGAGATCCGGCGGAGGGGTGGTTTCCACCCGAGCCCCGACTCGTCCCCGACCACGGAGCGCCGGGTGACCAGCCACACGGCGCGTGCGCTACGAGCGGCGAACGGCGAGCGGTGAACGAAGTGAACCGCGAGCCAGCGAGCCGCGAGTCGGGCGCGAGGGGCGAGCATCGCAGGCGAGTGAGCGACCATCGGGAGCGAACGAGCTGAGACGCGCAGACGGCTGGGGAGGATCGAGGCTGCGGGGCGGGGCTTTCCGCGGCATCCCTTGGAGTTCGGATCTCAAGTAGAGTACGACTCCTTCGGGGGGAAAGAACTTCCCGCCGGAACGCCAGGGGATCGGACATGGACGACGGGGGCGACGGCGGACCCGAAACCGACGGTGGGTCCGAAACCGACGGTGGGTCCGAAACCGACGGTGGGTCCGAAACCGACGAGGAGGACGCGGCCTACGACCTCGACCGGATCCGCGACGACCCGTTCTGTGACCGCCTGGGGATCCGGTTTCTCGCCCTCGAACCCGGTTTCGGGCGGGCCGAACTGACGGTCGCGGAGCGCCACCGGTCGTTCGACGGAGGCCTCCACCGCGGGGCCCTGTTCACCCTGGCCGACGCCGTCGCGGGGGCCGCCGAGAACGCCGCGCCACGCCGGTCGATCGGTCTCGAGGCGCACGTCTCCTACCTCGACCGGGTGTCGGTCGGCGAGACGATCACGGCGACCGCACGCCGGACCCACGCCGACGACCACTCGACGCTGACGACCGTGGAGGTCCGCACCGGGGACGGCGACCTCGTGGCGCGGTTCTCGGGGCGGGGCTACCGGCCGGGGTGAACCGACGGAACGACGGGAACCGACCGTGCCGAAGGATCGACGGGGAGAACTTTCATACCGGTCGATTCCGATGGCGGGAGCATGGACCTCTTGCGGACGGCACTGTCCGTCGCATCCCTGGTCGGACTCCTGTTCAAGGCGGTGTTCGCCCTCGTGTTCGTGGGCATCGCCTGGGTGGCGGTCGGTCAACTCGTCGGGCAGGGCGAGTTACCCGCCGAACCGCTCGGCCTCGCCGCCGCGGGCCTCCCCGGGACGGTGCTCGGCATCCCGACCGCCTACGCCGCGGGACTCGTCCTGCTCGGACTGCTCATACTGTTCGGGGACGGCAGCACGAGCGGCGACGGCGACTTCGACGGCGGGTTCGGCGGGGACGGCGGGGGCGGCGGGGAGTGACTCCTCGCTCGTGGCCGACTGCGGGGGCCAAGACCCATTAGGCGGGGCCACGACGGGCCAGTCATGACCGATCCGGCAGATGGCGACGGGGACGACGACGGGACCGATCCGGCTGGCGGGGGGGACGGCGCGACCGGTCCGACGAGTGGATCCGACGACGCGACCGATCGGGCGGGATCCGACGACGCGAGCAGGAAGCGGGCGGCCGCGGACGCCTTCGACGCCCACGCGAGCGAGTACGTCGACAGCGCGGTCCACCGCGCGGGCGACGACCTGGCGACCCTCGCGGCGTGGTGCGCGGACGCCGACCGAGCCCTGGACATCGCCACCGGCGCGGGCCACACCGGCGGCGCCATCCGGGACCGGGGCGTCCCGCGGGTGGTCGTCACCGACGCCGCGCCGTCGATGGTCGCGACCGCCGAGGCGGAGTTCCCCGGCCTCGTCGGCACCGTCGCCGACGCCGAGCGTCTCCCCTTCCGCGACGACGCCTTCGACGCCGTCGCCTGTCGGATCGCCGCCCACCACTTCCCCGACCCGGCGGCGTTCGTCGACGAGGTCGCCCGGGTGCTCCGGCCCGGCGGGGTGTTCGCCTTCGAGGACAACGTCACGCCGGAGGACGACGCACTGGACGAGTTCCTGAACCGCGTCGAACGGCTCCGGGACCCCTCCCACGTCCGGTCGCACCGCCCGTCGGAGTGGCGCGAGTGGGTCACCGACGCCGGCCTCGACGTCGAGGAGTCACGGATAATCAAGAAGACCATCGACTACCGCGACTGGGTGGACCAGCTAGACACCCCCGAGGAGAACCGGCGGGAACTGGAGACGCTGTTCGGCGACACGCCCGAGGGCGCCCGCGACCTCTACGAGATAACCCACGACGACGATGGGCTGGCGTCGTTCGCGAACCTGAAGGTGCTCCTCCGGGCGACGAAGGGGTGAACGGAAAATCGATCGAAGGAGAGTATCCCGACCCACCAGTGATCCGGAAGGCTAGTCCCAGATCGTTTCGACTCCCGTCTCCCGAAACGCCGGGTCCTTGGAGACGATCGCCTCGGTGCCGTGGACCCGGTGAGTGGCGACGATCAGGCCGTCGTGCACCGAGTATACGTCGACTTCGCTGGCGTAGACCGCGAGTTCGTGGTCGCCGATCGTCGCGACCTCAAGCGGCCCGTTAGTGACGAGTTCCCCGAGTGCCTGCTGGGGGGTCACCTCCAGGGGGATCCCGGCGACCTCGCTACTCCCCCCGACCGCCGTCAGCACCTCGGCCACCGCGACGTCCGGGGCCTCGATAGAGTCGATCCCCCGTTCCGCACGAGTGAACAGGTCGTCGGACCGGTCGGGGAGTTGGTCGACGAGGTACCGCAACATCGCGACCGCGTCGGCAGTGTAGACACTCATTCGAGGTCCGTTCCTGGCGGCTGGTTCCGGGTGCGGATCTCCTCGACCCGCCGTTCGAGTTCCCGGGCGACTTCCTCGCGCTTCTCGGGCGGCGTCCCGTCGGGGACGAGTGCGCCCCGCGCGCTATCGTGCTTCTTCCGGAGGACGATCCCGTCGTCGGTCTCCTCCCATACCACCTCGTCACCCGACTCGATCCCGTACTTTTCACGGAGTTCCTTCGGGATGGTCGCCTGTCCCTTCTCCGTGACCCGGGTCGTCTCGCTCATCAACCGTAATACCCGACTTATTACAAAAAGAATTGCGGTCACCGAGACGGGGAGATCCGGGAATTCCGCCGATACTGCCCGGGAGAATTTATCTGTCCTCCGTCCGGATCCCCGGAGCATGACCGACGTGATCCCAGCGGAGACGGCGCGGTTCGTCCGGGCACTGGCCGAACCGGGCGACGAGACTCTCGCGGCGATGGAGGAACACGGCGAGACTCACGGCCCGACGACCGTCGGGCGCGAGGTGGGGACGCTCCTTCGCTTCCTCGCCCGGACCGCGGGCGCGACGCGGGCCTTCGAGTTCGGGTCGGGGTACGGCTACTCGGCCTACTGGATCGCGCTGGGGCTGGGCGAGGGCGGCGAGGTGGTCCTCACCGAACGGGACGAGGAGACGCTTTCGACCGCCCGCGAGTTCTTCGAGCGCGGGGGGATGGCCGGCCGCGCGACGTTCGAGGCCGGCGACGCCCACGACGCGATCGAACGCCACGACGGCCCCTTCGACCTCGTGCTGATCGACCACGCCAAGTCGCTGTACCCGGCGGCGTTCGAGGCGGTCCGGGGGACGGTCGCGCCGGGCGGCCTGGTCGTCGCCGACAACGCGATGGTCTCGACGTCCATCGACTTCCCCGCCCTGCTCGCCAGTCTGGAGGGCGAGGAGCGCGACCTGAACGACTCGACGCGGGGCGTCTTCGAGTACCTGACCGCCGTCCGCGAGGACCCCGACTTCGAGACGGTGGGGATCCCGCTCGGTGAGGGCGTGGCGGTCAGCAGGCGGCTGGAGTGATCCCCTCGACCGGCCCTCAAGAGTCGAGGTCGGCCCCGACCGCCTCCTCCACGGAGTCGAAGCCGTCCCGTTCGAGGAGGTCGACCAGCCCGCTCGCTATCTCCCGGGGCGTCGAGGGGCCGCCGTAGACGAACCCGGTGTAGAGCTGGACCAGGGTGGCGCCGGCACGGATCTTCCGGTAGGCGCTCTGGGCGGAGTCGACGCCGCCGACGCCGACGATGGGGAGGTCGGTCAGGCCGGCCAGCGTCCGGACCGTCTCGGTGGCCTTCTCCTCCAGTGGTCTGCCGCTCAGGCCGCCCCACTCGGCCCGGTGGGGCGAGGAGAGGTCCGGCCGGTCGGTGGTGGTGTTGGTGGCGACCACGCCCGCGACGTCGAACTCCTCGACGATTTCGACGAGGTCGGCCAGGTCCGACCGCCGGTCGTCCGGACCGACCTTCACGAGGATCGGTTTGTCCTCGTCGTTGGCGGCGGAGAGCGCCCCGAGGAGCGACCGGAGGTGGTCGGGACCGGTCTCGTCGAACTCGTCGGGCGTGTTCGGACAGGAGACGTTGACGACGAAGTAGTCCGGGTAGGGGTACACCGCCTCGAGGACGGTCCGGTAGTCCTCGACGGCCACCGCCGCGCCGGAGTCGTTCATCTTGCCGACGTTGACCCCCACCGGCACGTCGGGGGTACCCCGGCGCTCGAACCGCCGGCGGACCCGCTCGACCCCCTGGCCGTTGAACCCGAGTCGGTTGATCATCCCCCGGTCCTCGGGCAGGCGGAACAGTCGCGGTCGCGGGTTGCCGTCCTGGGGCCGGGGCGTGACGGTCCCCACCTCCACGAACCCGAAGCCCAGGTCGGCCAGCGCGTGGGTCGCCTCGCCGTTCTTGTCGAACCCCGCCGCGACCCCGACGGGGGTCGGGAACTCGACGCCGAACGCCTCGACCCGGAGCGCGGGGTGGCGGTAGCGGTAGGCCCCCCGCACCAGTCGTCGGACCGGGTCGAGCGATCCCGCCGCCTTCAGGGCCCCCTTCCCCAGTCCGTGGGCCGTCTCGGCCGGCAACCGGAACGCGAGCGGCCGGACCAGCCTGTACAGCGACATTACCGGCGGGAGGCGGACGGCGAACTTATCCCTTTCACCTCCCGCCCGGGGCGCGTCGGAGCGGAACTCGTTTACAGCAAATTTACCGTTAGCGACGATCCCCGTGCGCCGCTCCGTCGTCCGGATCCCCCGGTCCGGGTAGGTACCGACCGGATCACCCTCCCGCCCCGGTTACCGACTGGATCACCGTCCCGGCCCGATTACCGACTGGATCACCCTTCCGCCCTGGTTACCGACCGGATCACCGTCCCGCCCCGGTTACCGACCGGATCACCCTCGCGGCCCGGTTACCGACTGGATCACCCTCGCGGCCCGATTACCGACCGGATCACCGGCCCCACTGGGGTTACCGTCCGGAAACCCGGATGTCAGCGGTGCGGAAAAACCCTTAATCGCCGTTCGGCCCAAGCGGACCCATGGTCGAGTTCGGGATCAACATCAACAACCGCGAGCCGCTCCTGGTCGAGAGCTACACCGTCGAGAAGATGATGCGCCTCGGGGGGAAGGCGGAGGAGTTCGGCTTCGACTCGGTGTGGGTGGGCGACAGCCTCCTCGACCGGCCACGCCTGGAGCCCATTAGCCTCCTGGGCCACCTCGCCGCCCAGACCGACGAGATCAAACTGGGAACGGGCTGTATGATCACCCCCCTTCGGGAGCCGCTCCAGTTCCTGCAGGCCTGGAACTCCCTGGAGATGCTCACCGACGGCCGGATGGTCCTGGGCGCGTGCATGGGGCCGCCCACTCCCGGGTGCAAGGAGCAGTACGAGGCCATCGGCCTCAACTACCGGGCGCGGGCGAAGATGCTGGAGGAGCAACTGGAGATTTTCGAGCAGTTCTGGGCGGAGGGCGCGTTGAACTACGAGGGGGACGTCTACGAGTACCACGACGTCGACTTCCGCAGAGGCCCGGAGATACGGGACCTCGCGCCGGTCCAGGACGATCCCCCGATCCTGGTGATCTCCAATCCGAGCCACCACGACACCGAGTCCGAGGCGGTGTACAACCGCGCCGCCTGGCGGATCGTCGAACTCGGCGACGGCTGGATGGCCGCCGGGCTCTCGGACGACCCCGACGAGTACGAACGCCAGTGGAACTCCATCGCGGACTACGCCCGCGAGAACGGCTACGACCCCGACGACACCCACACCACCTTCCAGGTGACGATGACCATCGACGACGACGCCGACGCCGCCGACGCCAAGATGGAGGAGTACATCGAGACCTACTACCCGCACCTCTACGAGGGCAAGGACCCCGCCGAGTGGGGACCCAGCGGCGACGCCGACGACCTGATCGACTGGATAGACGAGTTCCACGAGCGGGGGTGTGACGAGTTCATCATCCGCTTCGGCGGCGAGGACCAGGAGGGCCAGATGGAGAAGTTCGTCGAGGAAGTCCTTCCTACTTTTTAAAATATTATTTTATACTACTTTCCGGAGATAAAAAAGTAGTGTTTATTATTTATCCGATCTCCACCCAAAGTTTCTCTTCAATCGTCTCTGCATGATTACCACCAAGATAAACACTTGGATGACAATGCAGTTAGTTTATACATTGGTGGCCACTAAAGCGGTTTATGCGACGACGTACCTACCTTCGAGCGGTGACTTCGATGGGAATTCTGGGTTTTGCTGGTTGTATGGCCGAGAATACTTCCAACGGGGGGACAGAAAACACCGACACCTCGACTAAAACTGAATCGAGGACTGACACTCCCACCACGACACAGGCAGAGGTGGATCCCATGACCTTCTCTGGGACGGCCCCCGCGGAGTCGCGATGGGGCGGCGTGGCGATCAATGGTGGCCTGACGGTCGTTGAGGCAACCCACGACGGACCGGGCGAGTTCGGGGTCTCCCTTGAGAACGACGGTGGCCAGGACTATCGGTTCGTCGACGCCACGGGCAACTACGACGGTGCCGCCGCCGAACTGGTAACGGCCGGCGAGTACGTCCTCCACGTCGAGAAGGACGAGGAGTGGGAGGTCGTGATCCGCCAGCCACGGCCGGAATCGGGCGATCCCCTGCCGGTTTCGCCGTCCGGTGCGGGGCCGACCGTCCTCGGCCCGTTCGACTTCGAGGGAACCCACACCGCGACGCTGAGTCACGACGGCCAGGGTGAGTCGCGGGTCCGCGTACTGCCCGTCGAGGGTGGATCCGGCGAGGTGCTCCTCGACGGGCCGGTGAACGGCGAGGAGGAGGCGACGTTCGAGCACTCGGGGATCGGGTACATCAACGTGGACGCCGACGGGGACTGGAGTCTCGACCTGCGGTAGTTCCGAGGCGGCGACTGCGAATCCGCCAACAGTGGTCGCGTCACCCATCCTCCCGTTCGATCGTCAACCGGAAACCCTCCCCCTCGTACCCGACGACGATCGGCGGCGAATCTCGGTCGCCGTACCCGGGCGCACGTTCCGCGGTGGTCAGGTCGGTCCGCACCCGGACTGTCCGGACGCCGTCGTCGAACGCGGGGAGCGCGTTCCGGACCCCGTGGAAGGGATCACGGGGCAGTTGCTCGGGAACGACCCGCCGATCCGGTACCGCGTCGGGAGCGAATTCGACGACCAGGGTCGCTTGGCCAGTCCCCCCCTCGTGGTTCGGCAGTTCGACCACCACCGTCTCTCCTTCCTCGACGATCGTCGCGTCCGGTTCGAGGTCGACGGTCAGGGTCGGCGCGTCCACCTCGAACAGTGCGGCGTGGCGGGCGTCGGCCGAAAAGTCGACCTCGTAGGCGTACCGTCCGCCGCCCAGGCGACCGACCGTGCGTCCCTCCGCGTCGGTCGCCTCGCCGTGGAACACCGAGAGCCGCGTGGCGAGGCGTCCGCCGGGATGGAGGGTCCGGAGGGGGAGCGGGGTCCGCCACGGGGCGATCCGGAACGGGTCGCCGTCGACGAGTTTGTAGAGGCCCCAGTCCTCCGGGTTGCCGTCGAACGACCGCCGGGAGCGGTTGACGAGGTCGAAGCCCATCATCGCTGGCGGTGCGACCCGTTCCTCGCCGGGACGCAGGTAGACCGTCGTCTCGGGGGTCGCGTCGTGGAACCAGCGGGTACGGCGGTCGATCCCCGGCGGGTCGGCATCGTCGAACCGGGAGGTCTCCTCGGGCCCCGGACGGCCCGTCGGCCACGCGTCGACCGCGAACCAACGGAGGGTCGGTCGCGGACCGGCCTCCTCCGGCCCGAACAGGTACCGGCCGGGGCCGACCGGCGGCGCGTCGCCCGGCGGGGCCAGGAGGTAGTATTCACCCACGAACCCCCGGCCGGCGGGCAGGGTGATCCGGTCGGGGAACGGGTCGACCTCCACCTCCCGGAGGCGCCACCGCCCGTTCCCGTCGCGGCCGTGCTCCGGGACCGTCTCGGCGAAGGGGTGGCGCTCGGTCGGGACGAGGAACACTCGGTCGCCGCCGTCGGTCCGGCCGGTCACGGGGGCGTCGAGGACGAGGACGTCGCCGGTCCGGTCGCCGGACTCCGGGTTGGCGACGGCCGCGAGGACCGTCGCCGGCGACTCCCGGGTGGCCCCCACCTCGAACCCGACATCGACCCGGACCCCGTCCTTCCGCCTGATGGCGTAGTCGACGGGCTGGAGTCCGGGGTCGACGACCGCCGTGACCGGTGCCGTCCCGAACTCGACGACCGTCGACTCGCCGAACACCGGGAGGTCGTCGGCGTCGGACCAGATACTCCCGTCCGGCGTCCCCTCGGTAGTGGTCGGGGATCCGTCAGTCTCCCCGGTCGAGGTCGTGGATCCGGCCGTAGTCCCGGCGTTCCCGTCGTCCCCGGAGAGGGCGGCACAGCCGGCGAGGACGCCGCTCCCGGCGGTCACCAGTGACAGGAACGTTCGTCGTCTCACGCCGGCGAACGTTCCGGGCCGCTAATGGGTCTTGTGGTGCGGGTGGCCTCGTGGCGTAGGTAGTCCCGTGGTGCGGGGATCCACCGTTAAGGGCGACGGTCCCCAAGGGGCGGGACATGTCCGACCAGGAGAGCGTCCCCGCCGCGCTGTACCGCGGGGGGACGAGCAAGGGCGTCTACGTCCGCAAGCGGGCGATGCCCGGCGACCGCGGGGAGTGGGACGACCTGCTACTGGACCTCTTCGGAAGCCCGGATCCCCAGCAGACCGACGGCATCGGTGGGGCGCGCTCGACGGCGAGCAAGGCGCTCCTCGTCTCGCCCGGCGAGGGGCGGGCCGACGCCCGGTACCTGTTCGCCCAGGTTGGGATCGACCGGCCCGTCGTCGACTGGGGCGGCAACTGCGGCAACCTCACCTTCGCCGTCGGCCCGTTCGCCGTCGAACGGGGGATCGTCGACGTCCCGCCGGCGGCCGCCGAGGAGGGCCGGGTCGACCTCCTCCTGGAGAACGAGAACACCGGAACCGTCGTCGAGCAGTCGGTGCCGGTGCTGCCCGACGGCTCCCCCCGCTACGGCGGCGAGTTCCGGGTCCACGGCGTCCCCGGCACCGGCGCACGGATCCGCTCGACGTTCCGCGACCCCGCCGGATCCGAGACCGGCGACCTGTTCCCGACCGGCAACCGGACCGACACCCTCTCCGTGGAGGGCGTCGGCGACGTGGCGGCCTCCCTCGTGGACGTCGCCAGCCCCTGCGTCTTCGTCCGGGCGGCCGACCTGGGGCTCACGGCGGCCGAGAGACCCGAGGAGGTCGACGCCGACCCCGACCTGCTGGACCGGATCGAACGGGTCCGAGCGGCCGCCTGCGCCCGCTACGGGTTCGTCGACGACCCCGGCGACGCTGGGGACGTGAGCCCCGGCATCCCCAAGATGGCCATGGTCGGCGAGAAGCGACCCTACGAGACGCCCGACGGCCGGCGGGTCGACCCCGACGAGTTCGACCTGCTGGCCCGGATCATGTCGATGCAAAAGGCCCACCACGCCTACGCGGTCACCGGCGGCATGTGCACCGCCGTCGCCGCCGCCCTCCCGGGAACGATCCCCGCCGAGTTCGCCGACGACGTGGGCGAGCGGGTCCGGATCGGCCACCCCAAGGGGACGATGACCGTCGGCGTGGGCGTCGACGGCGATTCCGTCGAGTACGCCTGGATCGACCGGACCGCCCGCGCCATCTTCGACGGCGACCTCTACTACGTGCAAGACGACGACTGACCGGAGCGGCGAGGGGGATCATCCGAACGTACAGCCGACTCAACCGACCACACGGCGCGCGGTACGAGCGGCGCGAGGCGCGAAGCGCCTCGGCCAGGCGAGCGGTGAACGAAGTGAACCGCGAGCCAGCGGAGCCGCGAGTCGCGCGAGGGATGAGCATCGCAGGCGAGCCCCCGAGCGGTGCGAGGGGGCGAGCCGAGAAGCGCAATCGGCTGGGGAGGATCGAGGTTGCGGTTCGGGCGGGACTGGAAGGGGCCGGCGCGGTCGACCGGTCTCTGACGACGTAAGCACCGCAGCCGAGCGAGCAGGGCGAGCGAGGCGAGGAGCGCAACGAGTCAGAGCCGTCGAGCGGGCCGGGGGCTTCCAGAGTCACCCACCAGTTGGCCCCACCGGGTCTACCGAGATCCGGCCCCGACCCCCGACTTCCCAAGGTGATCCGACCCGAACGTCGGAGTTTGCCGGCGGAATCCTTATGCGGCGGGTTTCTGCATCTAGGGCCATGGCCGACCTGCGACTGGAGTACGACGACGTGGAGGGGGTCTTCGCCATCATGCCCACGCCGGCGACCGACGACGCCAGCGACCCCGGCGCAGAGTACACCCTCGACGAGGCGGAGGCGCGGGCCGGTGCGCGCAAACTGGCCGAGGACGGGGTCGACGCCGTCATGATCAACGGCACCTTCGGCGAGGCGGCGACCCTCACGGAGCGGGAGTGGAAGGAGTTCACCCGGATCGTCGTCGAAACGATAGAGGAGGTCGACCCCTCGGTCCACGCCATCGCGGGGCCGACGACGCTGAACACGCGGTCGACCATCGACCGGATGCAGTACGCCCGCGGGGTCGGGGCCGACGGGGTGCTCCTCGGGCGACCGATGTGGCTGGAACTCAGCGAGGAGGCGACCGTCGAGTTCTACCGCCACGTCGCCGAGGCCGTCCCCGAGCTAGGGATCGTCGTCTACCACAACCCGCCGGCGTTCAAGAACCGGATCACCCCGGCGATGTGGCGCGAACTGGCGGAGATCGACCAGGTGGTCGCCGCCAAGTACGGCGCAGTGGACGTGATGTGGCGCGACGCCGTCCGGCAGGTCGGCGACCGCGTCCAGTTGATGCCCATCGAGCGCAAGTGGTACCTCGCCCACGAACTCGCGCCCGACCTGGCCCGGGCGGCGTGGTCGGGCAGCGCCGCCTGTGGTCCCCTGCCCGCGCTCCGCCTGAAGGCGGCCATCGAGGCCGGCGACGCGGAGCGTGCCCGCGAGTTGAACCGGCGGATCAACGCCACCAACGAGAAGTTCTACCCGCAGGTCGGGCCGGAGGCCACCTACCCGGAGGCGATGAACGTCCGGCACGACGACCTCTACGGCCTCTACACCATCGCCCTCCAGAAGGCACGGATCGGCGGCGCGGGCTACATCGACCCCGGCCCGCCCCGCCCGCCATACCACGTCGCGCCCGACGACCTCGTCGAGATGGCCGCCGAGTCCGGCCGGGAGTGGCGGGACCTGGCCGAGGAGCTACGATCCGAGTAGCCGGGGGCGGGTCAAGGAGTCGCGATCCGAATAGTTCTCCCGTCAGTCGTCCAGCGCCGCCACCTCTCGCTCGCCGGCGTACGGTTCTTCGGTGTAGTGCTCCAGCCAGGCATCGCCCGTGCGGAAGTCCTCGGGCACGTCCTCGGCGGTCGCGCCGGCGGTCAGGTGGATCCACCCCTCGCCCTCGTCGGTCCGCCAGGCGTGACAGGGCTTGCCCAGCGCGACGTAGACGTCGCTGTCGGCGGGGTCGTCGCCGTCGATGTCGAAGACGGCCGCCGAGAGCGAGGTCTCGTCGGTGTAGTCGCCCTCCTGGTGGCGACAGATCGACTGCAGGCCCGGGCCGTTCGCGTGGTCGACCGAGAGGTCCCGCATCGTCGCCACGTCGACGTCGCCCGCCTCCGAATCGAGGGTCCCGGAGACGCGCTCGTACCGGCGGTAGCTGGACGGGATCTCGTCCTCGGATCGGGCGAGGTCGTCGAGCACCTCGAACTTGTTGGCGCGAGCGACGACGCCGTCCTCGACCCACTCGCCCGCGAGGTGGGTGAACTCGCCCTCCAGGACGACCGCGCGGTCGGCGTCGGCGACGTCGATGTTGCCCGGCGAGGACATCGGGTCCGAGAACAGCCTCGGGGTGATGTGCTGGGCGACCTCGACGGCGGTGTCGCCGTGGTGGAGCCCCTCGCGCATGTACGCGCCCCGCGAGGCGGCCGCCCAGTCCCGCGAATCGGATCCCGCCTCGTCGAAGGTGACCGTCCGGGAGATGTTGCTCCCGATGGCGACCCCTTCCTCGTTGATGCCCATCTTCACCGCGGTCGACCCCGCGGCCGTCACGCCCAGCACGCGATTGCGGTCCGGGTCCTCGGGCTCTATCACCCGGACGACGTTGATCTGCTGGTGCTGGTGGTAGTCCCCGCCCTCGAACTCGTCGGCGCCCTTCTTGTCGCTCTGCTTGAAGAAGACGGTGTCCCCCGACGCCGCGGCGTCGCCCGCCGCTATCCCGACGGTACAGCCGTCCGGCTGGACCAGTCCCTCGAAGCAGTCGAACGCCAGCAGGTCCCGGTACTCGACGCCGGCAGCCTCGGCCTTCCCGCGAGTCTCGGCCAGGGCCCACCCCGGCAGTCGCTCCTCGCAGTCCGCGGCGGCCGATCGGACGGTCCCGGGGTCGATCCCCTGGCGGTCCAGCGCCCGCCGGAACCCGGCGAGGTTGTGTCGGATCGCGTCGCGCAGTCGACGGCCGCGCTCCCGCCCGGCGCGGTAGTGGTGGTCGGTCATGCGTGGGCCGGGCTACGGCCCTCGCCCGCTTAGTTCTGGTCCCCGGCGATCGTGAGGGTGTCGAGTTCGGCACGACGGGCCACAGGGCGCGCGTGGGAGCGCCGGAGCCGCGACTCGCGCGGAGGTCGTCGCGGCCGTCTCGCGGGGCTCGCGGCGTCGCCGTCTGCTCGCGGGCCAGCGGCCCGCTCGCACGGTCCGAGGGACTCGGCGAGTCCCTCGCTACTCGCCGTTCCGAGGCGCTACGCGCCTCGCGCTCGGTGACCGCGACCGCGCACGCCGTGTGTCCGATCCAGTCAGGCGCGAAAACGAGGAGTCCGGGGTCGGCGGATCGGGGGTTCGAACCCTCAGGTGCCGGTCCGGGTTACTCGGGGGGTTCGCCGTAGTCGTTGTCGATGGCCTCGACGTCGATCATCCGGCCGTGGCCGGGCGCTCCGACCACGCCGTCGTCCTCGGTGTAGACGACGTCGCCGCGGACGACCGTGCCGGTGACCTTCCCGGTGAAGGACTCGCCCTCGAAGGGGGTGACCGTGTTCTTGGAGTGGAGCGTGTGCCGATCTTCGAGGGTCCACTCGCGGTCGGGGTCGAAGAGCGTGAAGTCGGCGTCGGTCCCGACCTGGAGGCTGCCCTTCTCGGGGTACATCCCCCAGATCTGGGCGGGCCGGGTCGAGTGCATGCGGACCCACTGCTCCATCGAGAGCCGCCCCTGGTTCACGAAGGTGAGCATCGCGGGTACCTCGGTCTCGAGGCCGACGAACCCGGAGATGGCCTCCCAGGTGTTCCCGAAGGGGTCGGCCATCCCCTTCTCCTCGTCGGTGTGGGGCGAGTGGTCGGTGGCGATGCAGTCGATCCCGTCGCCGTGGATCCCCTCCGCCCAGAGGACGTCCTGTTCCTCCTGGTCGCGGATGGGGGGCTGGATCCGGGCGACGTTGCCCTTCTCGCGCATGACGTCCTCGGTGAACCAGAGGTAGTGGGGCATCGTCTCGGCGGTGACGTCGACGCCCCTGTCCTTGCCCTCCGAGACGATGCGTGCCCCGGTGCCGACCGAGAGGTGGAACATGTGGATCTTCGCCCCCGTCTCCTCGGCGAAGAGGATGGTCCGGCTGACGCACTCGCGTTCGGTGACCGGCGGGCGCGACCAGGAGTGGTAGATGGGGTCGGTCTTGCCCTCGGCCTCGTACTTCTCGACGAGGGGTTCGACCTGCCAGTCCTCGTGGAAGCCCATGCGCTTGCCGGTCTCGGCGACCTGTTCGAGGGCCGTCAGGAGTTCGCCGTTGGTCGGCGGGGGGATCGCGCCGATGGTCGTCCCGAGGAAGACCTTGTAGCCGACGACGCCGGCCTCGTCGAGGGCGTGGATCCGGTCGTAGTTGTCCGAGGTGACCACGGCGTAGAACTGGAAGTCCACCAGGGCGTTCTCCTCGCCCATCTCGGTCTTGGTCTCGATGGGCCCGGGACCGTCGATGATCGGGTCCGTGTTGGGCATCCCGTGGACGGTCGTCACGCCGCCCGCGGCCGCCGCCCGGGTCGCCGTCTCCCAGTCCTCCTTGTACTCCAGGCCCGGCGTCCGGTTGTGGATGTGGCAGTCGATGATCCCCGGCGCGAGGTAGTCGCCGCCGGCGTCGAAGGTCTCGTCGGCCTCGGGCAACTGGTCGGCCTCGCCCACGGCGACGATCGTGCCGTCCTCCACCGCGACCCCGGCGCCGGGACCGACCCGGCCCTCGGGCGTCACGATGGTACAGTTCTCCACGACGAGATCTACTGACATACGGGGGCAAACTTCGCCGCCTGGCATCATAAATCCACTCGCGTCACGTCCGTCCGTTTCCCGCCAGGTTCGATCACCGCTCGCCGGTCGTGGTCCCACTCCCTGTCGTCCCGGCCGACGAACCGCACCCGGCCCATCCACTCCGCCGACCGGATTCCACCCCGCCGATTTATGGCCGCGTGGCCGGGATCCGACCCATGGACGAGTTCCGGTTCGGCACGACGCCCTTCTCCAACACCCGGCAGTTCTACTACGCCCTGGAGACCGGGGCGGTGGACCCGGGGTTCCCCCTGACCGTCGAGCACCACCACTCCCCGGTCAAGGACCAGAAACTGGTCTGTGGCGACCTGGACGCCACCACCATGTCGATGGGGAAGTACGTCACCGTGAAACTGGTGAGCCACACCGACGCCGTCCCCGTCGACCCCCTGGCCGTCGCCGCCGGCCTCACCTACCGCGAGGGCAACGGACTGTTCGTCGGCGCCGACGCGGACCTCGACGACCCGGCGGACCTCGCGGACCGACGGGTCGGCATCCACGACACCACCCTGGCGATGACCTACCACAAGGCCGTCCTGGAAGAGCGGTTCGACCTGCCACCGGACCGGATCGAGTGGGTCGTCGACGACCACCACTCGCTGGGCGAGCGGTTCGAGGCCGGCGACCTGGACGCCGTCGAGCGGATCAACGACATGTACTGGGCCATGCGCGAGGACCCCGCGTACAGGATGCTCTACGACGTGGGCCAGGAGTGGCACGGACTCCACGGCTACTACCCGCTGATCCACCTGGTTGCCGTCGACCGCGCCGCCCACGATGCGGACCCCGACCGGATCGACCGCCTCGTCGCAACGCTCCGGGAGTCCCGGGCCTACCGGAACGACCACCGCGACGACATCCTGGCGACCTTCTTAGAGGAGGAGGGCGGCGAGTGGACCGGCGAGGAGACGGTCGAGGCCCTCCGCCGGGCGACCGACGGCGTGGACTGCCCCTTCGAACTCGGGGCGGACCAGCGCCGGAACGTCCGGGAGTGGACCGCCGCGGCCGACCGCTACGGCGTCTTCGAGTCCGTTCCGATCGACGACGACCGGCTGTTTCCGTGAGTAGGCAACCCCGACTATTGCGGAGGATCGTCACTCCAAATGTTCCGTCTCGATCTCGTCCGCGATTGCTCCGACGCCGTCCAGTGCCTCCCCGAGTTCCGCCAATTGCTCCGGGTCGACTGCACCGTCGCCCAGGTCTTCGGCGGTCAGGTAGCCCTGGTGGGCGACTTCCAAAACTCGCTGGTTCAACCGGTATTGGAGGCTTGCCAGTTCCTCTAGGTCCGCTTGACTCGGCGGTTCACCGACGAGGAATCGCTCTTCCAGCGTCTCCAGAACGATCCCCCAGGAAGTCCCGGTAGTTGACGATCTCACCGGGCTGTGGGGCCGGTGGATCCACGACCAAGCCCGTCTCGTGGTCGTCGTCCATGTTCGTGTGTTCGACCACGACCGTCGCCACACCATACGTTCTAGTTTAGTGGGGAGCAAAAGCGAACTCACCCCGTTCAACCTGCTCGCGTAACCGTTCTCTGTGTGGATTTGGGCTCCTCGCCACCCACAGCAACAACGCGTCCAAATCCGGCAGTTCGTAGCCCAGCTCCAGCATCAGGTACAACTGGATCAGATGAGCGTGGCGTTCGACGGCCAGTGAACACCGGCGACGAGGGAGCCGTGACGCCGACGCGTCGGCGTCGGCGGCCTCCACCTCACGCTGTCGGGCGTCTAGCTTCCGCAGTTCGTCGACGATCACACGACTCATCAGCAGCGAGATCGCCGCCATGATGATCAGCGCCTCGATGATGTAGGCGTCAGTCGTTCTGATCTCGTCCAAGCCGAACCGCGATTTGAGTTCCTTGAACAGCAGTTCGATCTCCCAGCGCGCCCGATAGAGCTGCGCGATATCGGGCGCGCTGTAGTCCTCCTTCGGCAAATTCGTGAAATAGAGGTGGTACTCGTTCTCGGCTTCGTTGAGCAATCCAACCAACCGGAAGGTCTGGGTTGCGCTCTTGCAGGATCCTCGCTTGCGGTCGAATTCCAGTTCGACGAG
>PXRX01000009.1 GCA_003023195.1 Halobacteriales archaeon QS_8_69_26 | reverse complement strand
GAAGCGGGAAATTAGGGTTTGCACAATCACCACTCTCCCGCTTCAACGCCTTTGATCTCACGACGCAGTCCACCGCCCGCTAGTGATTAAACGCAGGCGTCCGTTCCGTTCCTCGGGTGGGGCGGGTACTAATAACGACCCGGGCGAAACCTACGGGTACACATGCGGGAAGTCAGCGCCGTCGAACGGGGCCTCCGGAAGGTGACCCTCCCGGTCTGTGCGCTCGCGGGAATGGTCGTCGTCTCCGGGTTCTTCTTCGGGGACATCGTGGGGGGGATCGTCTCCGGACGGGCCTGGCTGGTCGTCTCGCTCCTCTTTTTCGGCTCGGGGCTGAGTTACCTCGCGCTGTTGCCCGGCGAGGCCGACGACGACGACGACCAGTTCGACATCGGGTACCTGTTCCGCATTCGACGGATGGGGCCGGTCGCCACCCTCCGGAACTTCTTCGGACGCCACGACCCGGTCACGTTCGGGGTGCCCGTCCTGGCGATCGTCCTGTTCATCGCCGCCACGCTGGTGGCCCCGTCCAGGACCCTGGAGGCCGTCAAGGCAGCCGACGGGTTCGTCACCGGCGACATGGGGTGGCTGTTCGTCGCCGTCATGCTGCTGTCGCTGGTGTACTGTCTCGCCCTGCTGGTCGGCCCGTGGGGCGAGATCAAGCTCGGCGGGCCGGACACCGAGCCAACCTACACCTATCCGGTATATTTCACGATGTTTTTCACCGCCGGGATCGCGGCCGGGATCGTGTTCTGGGGCCCGGCCGAGGCCCTGTTTCACTACAAGGATCCCCCACCGTTCTTCGGGGCCGAACCGCAGTCGGGAGCGGCCATCACCGGCGCGCTCACCTACGCGCTGTTTCACTGGGGGTTCTCGGCCTGGAGCGCGTACATCGTCGTCGGCGTTCCCATCGCGTACTTCGTCTACGAGCGGGGCGCGCCCCTGCGGGTGTCGACGATCCTGACGCCCTTTCTCGGGGTCGAGAACCTCGACTCGCCGTGGTGTCGCCTCGTCGACCTGCTCGCGGTCTTCGCGACGATCGGCGGCATCGCCACCTCCGTCGCCCTGGTCAGTCAGCAGTTTCTCACCGGGAGCAGCTTCCAGTGGGACGTGACCTTCGGCTGGCTCGGACCGGTGGTGTTCGTGGTCGGTCTGACGGTGATCGTCGTCATCTCGGCACAGAGCGGGATCCACCGCGGTATCAGGCGGATCGCGGCGATCAACATCGTCCTGTTCGGGTTCTTCGCGGTACTCCTGGTCGCCATCGGCCCGCGGGGCGCGATGGTCGACCTGGGCACCCGGGCCGTCGGTAGCTACGCCGTCAACTTCGTTCCGATGAGCCTCTACCTGGGGGACGGCTGGACCTGGACGGCGTCCAACTGGTCGTGGTGGTTCTCCTGGGCACCGTTCGCAGGGCTGTTCCTGGCGGCCCTCTCGCGGGGACGGAAGATACGGACCGTCGTCCTGACGGGGCTCGTCGCGACCTCGGCCGCGACGATGGTCTGGTTCATCATCCTCGGGACGACGTCGCTCCACCTCCAGCACACCGGCACCGCCGCCATCATGGCGTCGATCGAGGCCTACGGCAACTCCCGGGCGGTCGCCGGGTTCCCCGTGTTCAGCGCACTCCCGCTCAGCCAGCTTCTGATGTTCCTCTTTCTCGCGCTCATCATCGTGTTCATGGTGACCTCCGCGGACACGTCGACGCTGGTGGTCTCGATACTGGTCTCGAAGCGGGGGCGCGCACCCACGACCGCGACGATCGTCTTCTGGGGACTGTTCCAGGGGCTGGTCGCCCTGGCGGTGTTGCTCACCGGTGGCGAGGAAGTCCTCCAGACCGCCGCGGTGTTGACCGGTGGCCCCTTCTCCGTCATCACGCTGGTCGCACTGGCCGGCCTGACGGTCGCGTTACACCGGAACGAGCGCGAGCGGCCGACGATCGCCGACCGGATCCGCTCGGCGCTCGGACGCGAGACCGCCGACGGCGTCGACGACCGCAGCCAGTGACGGGGGTCCCGTCTCTCGCCAGGGGGATCGGCGACGGGTGGCCGTCGTGTCGTGCTCCCAAAGTTATTTCATTCCGATAAGAGAACGTTGACCTGGTGTAGAACGTGTACGATACTATTCTGATACCGTTCGACGGGACCGAGGAGGCAATGAAGGCGGCCGAACACGGCATCGGCATCGCGGCGGCGGTCGGCGCGTCGATCCACGCACTGTACGTGATCGACCTCCCGGGAGCGCCCCGCACGGTGTACGTCAGGGACGACGAGGAGGAAATGCGCGAGGAGTACCGCGAGTACGGCGAGGAGGTCACCGGCGACCTCTGTGCGGACGCGGCCGAGGCCGGCGTCGAATGCACCTCGGTGATGCGGAGCGGGTCGCCCGCCGAGGAGATCGTCTCCTACGCCGAGGCCGAGGACGTCGACGCGATCGTCATGGGCGCGGCCTACCGGGGCAAGATCGGCGCGTTCCTGGGAGGGACCACGGACAGGGTGGTCCGGACCGCTCCCGCCCCCGTGATCACGACCCGGATGCAGGTCGACGAGTAGCCCCGGACCCGCGGTCCACGACTCACCCATCCCTTCCTCGCGATCCGGTACTCGTCCGGCCTCTCCCGGGCGATCCGGTACTCGTCCGGCCTCTCCCGGGCGATCCGGTACTCGTCCGGCCGCCCGCGCCCGACCCGCTACTCGCTCGTCCCGTCCTCGTCGGGGAGGGCTCTCGTCTCCCGCAGGAAGATGACCAGGCTGGCGCTGAAAAAGCAGAGCCCGGCGATCAAGACCTCCCCCGCGGTCATCGCCAGTAGGGCGACGAGTATCAGTACGGCCGCCAGCACAGCCAGCGCGAGGGCGAGAGCGTTCACCATGGTACCCGGAGCCGTTCCGGAACGTCGACTGGGAAGACCAATAGTGTATCCCCGTAGTCGGGGTCGGATCCCGGGACCGGTCAGTAGGAGTGTTTGAACTCCCAGTGGTACCGGCAACTGTCACACGTGGCCCACTCCGGGAAGTCGAACTGCTCCGGGTGCCGCTGGCCGTGTTGCATCCGGGTCCGACAGACCGGACACTCCATGCGGAGCAGTTCGAGGTCGGCGAACTCGTCGTAGTCGTACCGAGCGACACACCGGGGACAGTCGATGTCGTCCCGGGCGTTGTTCTGGTATATCTCCTCGTCGCACTGCGCGCACTGCACTATCGCCGGGGGACGGTTGCGCCATCCCTCCGACCCGTCGTAGGTCGTCGTCGCCGCGTCGGCCCGGGAGAGGCGGAACTTGTTCGGTCCCTCCCCCCTCCGGAGGGGTTTGACCAGTTTCTCCCCTGCCCAGAGGAGCTTCTCAAACACAGATTGTACGAAATGTGGCACTACGTGTGGTAGTGGAGCGACGGACATAAATTCCACGTCGGTTCGGGCACCGGTCGCCGACCCAGGCGCGGGTCGACAGGTTTTCCCGCCGCCCCACTGTCGACCGACGTATGGATCCCCGGTCCGGGAGTCGGCCGACGGCGGTGGCAGTGCTGTCGGGCGTGACGGGTGCCCTGGGGGCGGTCCCGGAAACCGCCGCCGCACAACCGCTCGACCCGTCCGCTGTCACGGCGTCGGCCCCGGTCAGGGTCGGGGGATCGTTCGTGCTGGTGTTGCTGTTCGGCGGGACGATCCTGCACCTGCGCCGCGGGTTGGTCGACCACTCGGTCGATTCGCTGTTGGACCGACCCGCCGTCTCGGGCCCATATGGACTGGTGGCGTACGGCCTGGTCGGCTTGCTCGGGGTCCTCGCCGTCAATCTCGTCGGCCAGGCCGGAGTCTCGGACACCCCCGCCACGTACATCCCCGCCGCGATACTGGCGGGCGGCGTTCTGGGGCTTGGTGCCCTCGGGTTCGCCGTCGTTGGGACGCTTCTCACCGGCGTCTACGGTCGACGACGCCCCTGGTGGGGGGTTCTCGTCGGGGCGGTCATCAGCGCGGTCCCGTGGGTCGTGCTCCCGCTCTTGCCGGGGACCCTGGCGTGGATCCTGATCCCCGCGTTCGGCATCGGTGGCTCGACGCGGGAGTGGGTGCACGCCGACCGGAGCACCGAGGTCGGGTCCTGACACGGTGTCAGCGGAAGCCCCCCGTCAGGGGTGGGAGGAGGTCACACTCATTCGTCCGGAGGCCATACGGCCGGTATGACCCTCGCACTGCTCCCCGCCGCGGCCGGGTCGAACCTCGGCGGAGCGGCCCTCGGCGGGTGGGCCGGGGAAACCGCGACGTTCGGCGCTCAGCTCGGGGGGATCGCGGCCCTCGGCGGGTCGATTATCCTGTTGCTGATGGTCGTCGCCCTCGGCGGGTTCGCCTACAAGGCCCTGCGGGGCGACGGGATCCGGTGGCCCGACGAGGAGGAGCTGGACGACGACGACCTCGGCCGCGGTGACGAGGACGACGAGTGGAAGTACTACTGAGATCCCGGGACCGCCGGCAGGCGGGACCGGCGTGTGACCCGGGGCGCTCACCCCGACGGGGATCGGAACGGTCGGCACGCTCCTGGGTGCCCGTCCGTCGCGAAAAAATCGAGGAGTGGTCCCGTCAGGAACCGGGCGTCAGTCGCCGCCCGCGGTTTCGTCGGTCTCCGAGACGTCGGTCACCACCTCGTCGCCGGTGGTGATCACTTCGACGTCTTCCTCCTCGGAGAGTTCCTCGATCGTCTGGGCGAACTCCTGGGATTCGAGGATCTCGTACTCGTTGTTGAGTCCGAGATAGACCGTGTAACACATCAGCGTCAGGATCACCGCGAAGGGTAACCCGGTGGAGACCGATGCCGTCCGCAGGGCGGTCAGGCCGCCGCCCCACAGCAGGATGGCCGCGACGGCACCCTCGGTGATCGCCCAGAAGATGCGCTGGACCTTCGGCACGTCGTGCTTGCCGCCCGAGGTCAGGTGGTCGATGACCAGCGACCCCGAGTCCGACGACGTGACGAAGAAGGTGATCACCAGCAGCGTCGCCAGCGAGGCCGTCAAGACGCCCAGGGGGAACTGCTCCATCAGGGCGAACATCCCGACGGTCTGGGCCTCGTTGTAGGGCAGGGAGTTGAACACGCCCACGACTTCGCCGTTCCCCTTGATGGAGTTCTGCAGCGCGCTCCCGCCGAAGGTCGACAGCCAGAGCGTCGAGAACATCGAAGGGAGGAACAGCACGCCCAGGACGAACTCCCGGACGGTCCGTCCCTTGGAGATTCGTGCGATGAACATCCCGACGAACGGCGACCAGGCGATCCACCAGCCCCAGTAGAACACCGTCCAGGCAGTGACGGTGCTTTCGCCGGGGCCCATGGTGCCACGGAAGAAGCCGAGCGCGAGGATGTTGTCGAAGTACGCGCCCAGGCCCTCGACCCACGCGCCGAAGATGAACACCGTGGGACCCATTAACAGAATGAACCCCAGCAACGCCAGCATGAGGTACAGGTTGAGCGTGCTCAGGCGCTTCACGCCGCCGTCCAGGCCGGCCGCGACCGAGAGGGTCGCGATGCCGGTGATCCCTGCGATGAGGAGGATCTGGATGGTCGTGTTGTTCGGGAAGCTACCGAGGATCCCGAGGATGTTGACGCTCACGTACTGCAGTCCCTTGTTCACCTGCGCGACGCCGAGGCCCAGCGAGGTGGACAGGCCGAATATCGTCGCGAACACCGTCACGAGGTCGATGACGTGGCCCGGCCACCCGTAGATACGCTCGCCGAGCAGGGGCCAGAAGATCGACCGGAACGTGAGCGGGAGTCCGCGGTTGAACGAGAAGAACGCCAGTCCGAGACCGACCAGCCCGTAGATCGCCCACGGGTGGAAGCCCCAGTGGAAGAACGTCTGGGCCATCGCGGCGCTCGCCGCCGCGCCCGTCCCGGACTCGGCGCCCCAGAAGCCCGGAACGCTCTGGAAGTAGATGATGGGCTCCGTGACGCTGAAGAACATGAGGCCGATCCCCATGCCGGCGCTGAACAGCATCGCCATCCAGGCGAGGTCGCTGAACTCCTTCTCGGCCTCGACGCCGCCGATCTTGATGTCGCCGAACTTGCCCAGCGCGAAGTACAGCAACACGAGGATGAAGACGTTCACCACCAGTAGGTAGAACCAGCCGAAGTTGGCGCCGATGAAGTCGAAGATGATGCTGTAGGCGTTGTTGGCGGTCTGGTGGACCAGGACGCCGTCCGCGGCCTGGCCCAGCACCTCCCAGCCCTCTTCTTCAGCTTTACTCTGGCTGACCACCATCGTCCAACCGAGGACGCTCGCGATGGTCCGGTAGAAGACGGTTACGACAATGAACAGCGCGATGAGGACCAGTGCGACGGGGAAGACGACCGGATGGACGTCGAATCCGAGCGCCTGGATGTTGGTGTCGCCTGGTTCCCGGTCCGAGTCCGGGTGGAACAGCTCTACCTGGAGCCCGTCGCTCATCTCGCCGACCGTATCCTCGTCCCCCGCACCGTCAGCCATGTTTTCCCTCCGTTGCGTGTCCCTCGGTCGTTTCCGGTGAATCGGTCATTGTTCGTATTGGGTCGTGGTTCGTGGTTGGTCGTGTGGTATCTCGACGGTCTGTGGGATGTCGGTGGCTTCGCATTCCCCGACAGGGTCGGAAGCGGGCGTTACGACGACGGCCACCCGTTTCCGTGCTATCTCCGATCCGGTGAACGTACTCGTCGTGTGCATCCCGTTTCGCGAACCACCTGTGAATTGTTGACACAGTTGCGGTATAAAGTTACCCGTGGTAGTGTATCACGCCCGCAATTCACCGGAGATCGAATTCCACGAAATACCATATTTTTTATCTTTCCGGGGAGAGACCGACGGACGTTGGACTACAGTCGTTCCCGGTTCACGCGGGTGACGTTGTAGCCGCGGTCGGCGATACTCGTGACGATCCGCCGGGCGTGAGTGGCGCCGCTGGTCTCTATCTCGAAGACGAGGTAGGCCTCGCCGACGTCCAGGTCCTCGACGGCCCGGTCGTGTCGGACCGTCCGGATGTTCGCGCCGTGCTCGGCGATTACCCCGGAAATCTCGGCCATCCGGCCCGGAACGTCGTCGATCAACACCTCGAGGTGGAGGAGTTGTCGTCGGGCGGTCAGCGCGTGAACAAGTGTAGTCTGGAGCATTGTCATGTCGAGGTTCCCCCCCGAGAGCACCGGCATGACCGTCTCGTCGGTCACGTCGACGGCGTCGCCGAGGATCGCGGCGACCGTCGCGGCACCCGCGCCTTCGACCACCTGCTTCGCTCGCTCCAGGAGCAACAGCACGCTCCGGGCGATCTCGTCGTCGCCGACGGTGACCACCTCGTCGACGTGGTCGCGGATCAACCCGAAGGTCAGGTCCGAGATACCGCCCGTGGCGATCCCGTCGGCGATGGTATCGACCTCGTCGAGGGTCTGGGGGACGCCCTTGTCGAGGCTGTCCGGTACCGTCGCCGCGTCGGCGGCCTGGACGCCGACGATGCGGGTCTCGGGGGACAGTTCCGCGAAGACCGTCGCGACGCCGCCTATCAGGCCGCCCCCGCCGATGGGAACGACGACGGTGTCGACCGACGGGAGGTCCTCGTACATCTCCACGCCGAGCGTCCCCTGTCCGGCGACGACGTCGGGGTCGTCGAACGCGTGGACCAGCGTCATCCCCTCGTCCTCGGCCAGCTCCGTGGCGTGGCCCATCACCTCCTGGAAGTCCTGGCCGACGAGTTCGACCGTCGCCCCGTACCCCCGGGTGGCTTCGACCTTCGCCTGCGGTGCAGTCCTGGGCATCACGATGGTCGCGTCGACGCCGAGCGTCGTGGCCGCGAGCGCGACCCCCTGGGCGTGGTTGCCCGCGCTGGCGGCGACGACTTCGTCCACCCCCTCCTCGTCGTGGGCTCGCTTTATCTTGTTGTACGCACCCCGGGTCTTGAACGAGCCCGTCCACTGGAGGTGTTCGAGTTTCAGGACGACCGACTCCGCGCCCGTCATCCTCGCGAAGGAGGTGCTGGGCTCGGTCGGGGTGTGTCTCACGACGTCCGGGTCGTCGAGTCGTTCCATCGCTCGCTCGACGTCCTCGACCTCGACCGTCTCCTGGAGTTCGCCGTCCGTCATGGTCGTTCCAGTCGGTGGAACTGGATCGCTCCTCGCCTGGGAACGCCACCGGCCGGGGAACTGCGTGCCTGGCGGAGGGAGTTCGGGACGGGCCACACTCGTGTCGTAGTCACGGCCCTAGATGACGTGCTCTCGCGGCTAAAACAGTGGGTTCGGTCCGGACCAGGGGAGCGAAACGGCGGCCCCGTCCGGACCCCGACCGCTTCCGACCCGCCGGGTCGACGGGGGATCACACGAAACGACGGATCCACTATATATTGTGTTTCGATAATTGGCAACTGTCCTACTCCGTTTCGATCGGCCCATCTATTACCAGTTCGGAAACCGTTATTAACGGCCCGTAACGTGGCCGTGAAACAGAACGAGTGTGATACGAGCTACCGACCAGACCGACGGTCAGTCTGCCGACGGAGCCCGGTCCGGGTCCCCCGCGAAGGGCGACGGGCCCCGCGCCGACCGGGCCACGAACCGCGACCGGGTTCACGCCGACCGGGCCACGAACCGCGACGGGAGAACGGGACGATGATCGACTTCGCCGAACGGGTCGACGCGGTCGAACCGGCCGCACCCTTCGTCATCTCGAACCTGGTGTCGGAGCTGACGGCGGCGGGCCACGACATCATCGACCTGAGCGTCGGCCAACCCGACGTCGAGACGCCGACGCCGATCGTCGAGGCGACCAAGGACGCCCTGGACGGGGGGCACACGACCTACACCCCGTCGGACGGCATCCCGAAGCTCCGGCGGGCGGCGGCGGACTACCTGAACGACCGCCACGGCCTCGACTACGGACCCGAGAACGTCGTCGCCACGCCGGGCGGCAAGCAGGCGCTGTTCGAGACCGTCCAGACGATCGTCGACCCGGGCGACGAGGTGATCGTCTTCGAACCGACGTGGTCGTCGTACGAACCGATGGTGAAACTCGCCGGCGGCGAGGCGGTTCGCGTTGATCTCGCGCCCCACGACTTCCACCTCGAACCGGCACTCGACGACCTCCAGGAGGCCGTCTCCGAGGACACTGCACTGGTGATACTCAACTCGCCGGTCAACCCGAGCGGGATGGTGTTCTCCGAGGCGGCCTTCCGGGGCGTGAGGGACCTCGCGGTCGACCACGACCTCGCGGTCGTCTCCGACGAGATATACAAGGAACTGATCTTCGAGAAGGACCAGCCGAGCCTCGCCAACTACGACGGGATGTTCGACCGGACGGTGACCATCAACGGGGTCTCGAAGACGTTCTCGATGACGGGGTACCGCCTCGGGTTCATGGCCGCCCCGACCGACCACACGACCCAGGCGGGCAAGGTCCACAGCCACTCGGTGTCGTGTGCGACGAACTTCGTCCAGCACGCCGCCGCCTACGCGCTCTCGGAGACCGACGTCGACGCCATCGCCGGGGACATGAAAGAGACGTTCCGGCGCCGCCGGGACACCCTCGTCGACCTGTTCGCCGAGCGCGGCGTCGACATCCCCGTCCCGGAGGGCGCCTTCTACGTGATGATCCCCATCGAGAGCGACGACGACATGCAGTGGTGCAAGGACGCCGTCCGGGAGGCCGGGGTCGGGCTGGTTCCCGGCCGGGCCTTCGGCACGCCCGGGTGGGTCCGCGCGTCCCTGGTCGACACCGAGGAACGGATCGAGGCGGCCGTCGACCGCCTCGCGACGGAGGGGTTCGTATAATCCCCACGGCCCACGCCCTTCGGGAGGACCGGGGAGCGACGCACGACACCCGCCGGTTCCGGGCGCGGGGTGGTCGCCAGTGACCGCCCGTCCCGTCGTCTACGTCACCCGCGAGATCCCCGACGCGGGGCTGGACCCCCTGGCGGACGAGTGCGAGGTGCACGTCCACGACTGGAAGCTCCCGCCGGGGCACGACCGGATCCTCCGTCGGCTGGCGGAACTCGAGGCCGACGGGCTGCTCTGCCTGCTCACCGACGACGTCGACGGCGAGGTAATGGACGCCTCCCCGAACCTCCGCGTCGTCAGCACCTTCTCGGTCGGGTACGACCACGTGGACGTCGACGAGGCCGAACGCCGGGGGATCGCCGTCGGTCACACGCCCGGCGTCCTCTCGGAGACGACGGCCGACTTCACCTGGGCGTTGCTGATGACGGCGGCCCGGCGGACCGTCGAGGGCAACGAGTACGTCCTGGCCGACGAGTGGGAAACCTGGGGGCCGAAGCTCCTCACCGGGCCGGACGTCCACCACGCGACCCTGGGCGTCGTCGGGCTGGGGAACATCGGGGCCACCGTCGCCCGCCGCGCCGCCGGCTTCGAGATGGAGGTCCTGTACGCCAACACCGAACGCGACGGGGCGGCCGAACAGCGACTCCGGGAGTTCGGCGTCGAGGCGACCTACGTCGAACTGGACGAACTCCTGGCGCGAAGCGACTTCGTGACCCTGCACGTCCCCCTGAACGAGGCGACCGAGGGACTCATCGGGGACGAGGAGTTCGAGGCGATGCCCGACGACGCCGTCCTCGTGAACACGAGTCGCGGCCCGGTCGTCGACACCGACGCCCTCGACCGGGCCCTGGCGGACGGGTCGATCAAGCGGGCGGCCCTCGACGTGACCGACCCCGAACCCCTCCCGGGCGACCACCCGGTCACCCGTCACGTCCCCGAGAAGCTGGTGCTGGCACCCCACATCGCCAGCGCCAGCATCGGGACCCGCGACAGGATGGCGCGGATGGCCGCCGAGAACATGCTGGCGGGACTCCGCGGGGAGTCGTTGCCCAACTCGGCGGTCGAGGACCGCCGGTAGCCGGCCGGACCCGCTACTCCTCCTCGACGACGACGACCCGGAGGTCGTTGACGTTCGTCCCGGTGGGACCGGTGCGGACGGCGGCGTCGTTCGCGGCCAGGTAGGTCGCCGCGTCGCTGTCCGCCAGGGCCTCGCGGGCCGCGTCGCGGTCGGTGACGGTGTCGCCGTCGACGACCCCGCCGGCGACGTCCGACCGGCCGTCGATCCCGTCGGTGTCCACCGCCGCGACGGTCGTGCCGGTCCCGCCGGCTAGCTCCAGGCCGGCCCGCGTCGCGAACTCGGTGCTCGGCCCGCCGGAGCCGTCCCCGCGGACCGTGACGGTCAGTTCCCCGCCCGAGAGGATCACCGCGGGCGGGTCGAGGGGGTTCCCGGTGGCCCGGCACTCCTCGGCGACGCCGACGTGGACCGTCGCGACCTCGCCGGCCTCGCCGCGGATCCGCGATGAGAGGACGAGCGTCGCGTACCCCGCCTCGCGGGCGACCTCGCGGGCGGCCGCAAGCGCGGTCATCCCGTCGGCGAGGACGTGGGTGTGGACGCGGTCGAACGCCGGGTCGTCCCGGTCGGGGGTCTCGGGGAGGGTCCCGGCCGCGCCGGCCCGCAGGCGGTCGCGCACCGCCGCCGGGGGCTCGACGCCGTAGCGGTCGAGGGCCGCGAGCGCGTCCCCGAACGTGGAGTCGTCGGGCGACGTCGGGCCGCTGGCGACCACGCCGGGGTCGTTGCCGACCACGTCGCTGAACACCAGGTTCACGACCGTCGCCGGTGCCGCCGCCCGGGCGAGGTGGCCCCCCTTGATCCGCGAGCAGTGCTTGCGGACGGCGTTGATCTCGTGGATCTCCATGCCGGCGTCGAGCATCGCGTCGGTCACCGCCCGGACGTCCCCGAGCGCGACCCCCTCGGCCGGCGCGGTCATCAGCGCGCTCCCGCCCCCGGTGACGACCGCCAGCACGAGGGCGTCCTCGCCGGCCCGGCCGGCCAGTTCCAGGACGCGTCGGGCGCCCTCGACGCCCTCCTCCGTGGGGACAGGATGCCCACCCTCGAACACCTCGACCCCCGGGATCCCGGCCGGGTCGTCGGTCACGACCGCGCCGCCCGTGACGCGGTCGCCCAGGCGGTCGACGAGGGCGCCGGCGACGACGTTCGCGGCCTTCCCCCCGCCGAGGACGAACACCTCCCCGTAGGCGTCGAGGTCGTAGGTCCCCTCCCCGACGGTCAGGGTCCCGTCCGCCACGGCGACCGAGGCGTCGATCACGCGCCGCGGGTGTGCGGCCTCGATGCCGGCCGCGAGACAGTCCAGCGCCAGGTCCCGCGGGGGCGTGCCGCCGAGGGCCTCGCGGTTGCGTATCATCGTGACCGGCCCCCGCGATCGGTGCAGCGATCCACGGTCAGGGCAGGTCCACCTCGACGCCGGAGCGGCGACTCGCAGCCTTCACCGTGTTGTACAGCAGCATCGTGATCGTCATCGGGCCGACGCCGCCGGGGACCGGGGTGATCACCGAGGCCTTCTCCCTGGCGCTCTCGAACTCGACGTCGCCGACGAGTTCGTACCCCTTCTCGGTGTCGGCGTCGACGCGGTTGACCCCGACGTCGACGACGGCGACCCCCTCCGAGAGCATCGACCCGTCGATCATCTCGGGCACCCCGGCGGCCGCGATCAGGACGTCGGCGCCCCGGGTCTTCTCGGACAGGTCTTTCGTCCGGGAGTGACAGACGGTAACGGTAGCGTTGCCGCCCTCGTCCTTCTGGATCAGGAGGTTCGCCATCGGCTTGCCGACGATGTCCGAGCGCCCGACGACGACGGCGTCCTTGCCCTCGGTGTCGACGTCGGCCGCGGCCAGGAGCTTCTGTATCCCGTGGGGGGTGGCCGGCTTGTAGCGGGCGTTGCCGGCGACCAGGCGGCCGACGTTCTCGGGGTGGAAGCCGTCGACGTCCTTCTCGGGGGCCACCCGTTCGAGCACCGTCCGGTCGTCGACGTGGTCCGGCACCGGCATCTGGACGAGGATCCCGTGGACCGAAGGGTCGTCGTTCAGTTCGTCGATCCGGTCGTACAGGCGCTGGGCCGGCGCGTCGGTGTCGAGTTCGTGATGGAAGCTCTCGATCCCCAGGTCCTCGCAGGCGTCCTGTTTCATGCTGACGTAGGTCGCGCTGGCGGGGTCCTCGCTTATGAGCACCGTCGCCAGGCCCGGTCGCACGTCCGCGTCGGCCAGCGTCTCGACGCACCCGCGCAGGTCCTCGCGGATCCGGTCACCGATGGCGTTGCCGTCCAGAACGCGGGTCACCCCCGGTCACCCCCGGACGGGTGGCGAGTGGCTGTGGAATCGGGTACGTGGGGCGAAGGGTTCGTGTGGTCGGTCATGTGATACATCCGGTCGCCAGGGGGCGACCGCTGGTACCGGAAAGGGGCAGGCCAGGGTAATCAATATCGGGGTCACCCTGGACGGGAAACGGCGCCCGGGCGGCCGGACCGCCCCGTCGGGCTACTCGCCGAGGCGTCCCTTCCGCCACTCCTCGGTGTCGGGCACCTGGTTGAACGTGTAGAGGTGGACGCCCCGGAACCCGATCTCGGGGTCGTGAGCGTACGGCGCGAGTCCGTCCACGAGGGCGTCGGGGGTGTACTTCCCGCGCGAGCCCACGAGCTGGCGGACGAAGTCGATGATCCCGGTCGTCTTCCGGAGGAAGTTCACCGAGTCCCCGACGCCGACCCGCTGGGAGATGCTCAGCAGTCGCTGGTACTTCAGGACGCCGGGGATCCCCACCTCGACCGGGAGTTCGACGCCCCTGTCCCGGATCGCCCCGGTCCAGTCGATCACCTCGTCGGGGTCGTAGCAGATCTGGGTGACGATGTAGGTGGCGTAGGGCTCCTTCTTGGCCATCGCCTCGGCGAGCGTTTCCTCGTCGAGGAAGGCGTGTCCCTCGGGATAGCCGGTGATCCCGACCTCCTCGAACTCGTAGCCCAGTTCCTCCATCGTCGAGAGCAGGGCGTACGCCGAGTCGAACTCCCCGGCCGGTTCGTCGCGTTCGCCCCCCGGGACGAAGACGTCGGTCACCCCCGCCTCCGTCAGACGGCCCGCGATCTCCTCGACGTGGTCCTCGTCGCGCACGTACCGGGCCGCGATGTGGGGGACGATCTCGTACCCCTCCGCGGCGGCCTTCTCGGTCCACTCCAGCGTCGCGTCCAGCCCCAGCGTCGGGGAAGTGGTGATCGCGATACTCGCGCCGTCGGGCAGGTGCCCCATCTGTTCCCCGAAACTGTCGAAGGGCATCAACTCGAAGCGCGGATCGGTGAGCAGTGCCGTTACGCCCTCGTCCGTCGTGGTCGAACCTGGTTTGACTGACATGGCTCCTTTCCCGAACTGCAACGGGGACGGTCGACCGGCGTCGAGCGTGGACCCGGCACCGGTCGACCGTCGTTCACCCTCGCCCGGGGAACGTGGGGTCGCCGTGACGACCCACGTGGGCGAGGATCCCGGTCACGGCTACCCCCTACGACGGCGACCCGTATAAGAGTGCGGAGCCGGGGATGCCGCCCCCGGACACGCGGGTGCCGGTCGGCGGTCCCCGGACGTGGCGACTGGCCTCCGGGCCCTGCTCGCGGATCCGGGGGGACACGCGGGTGCCGGTCGGCGGTCCCCGAACGTGGTTCCGGCGTCGTCGCCCCGTCCCAGCGGTCGGGAGCACTACGTGCGAGGCCTCGGATCGTTGGATCGGTGACACGATATGGACGACCCGGACGCCATCGTCCACGCCTGGTTCGAGGACCTGTTCGGCCGGGGCGACCTGTCGGTTGCCCACGAGGTCCTCGCGGCGGACGTCGACTACCACGGCCCCGGGAGCCTCAGTCCCGGATCCGACGGGAAGATAACGGAGGTGTGGTCGGCCTGGGACACGCTGGCGATGGCCCGGGCACTCGACGTCGTCCCGTCGCTCGACCTCTTCGACGACCGATAGGGTCGGTCGCGAGGGCGGGACTGCCCCGGGGACGGCGCGAGAGCCGGGACCGGCGGCGGGGCGGGTCCGCCCGGAGTAGCCCGATACTCCGTGGGGCGGGGGGACGCCGCCGTCGGCAGGACCCGCTACACCCGGAGGTGTGCCTGTGGTTCGACGGCCTCGAGCTGTTCGAGCAGTCCGAACCGGTCCTCCTCGATCCAGACCTCCGCGATCCGGTCGTCCTCGATGCGGTACATTGCCATGCCGGTCCACTCGACCGTGTTACCGGTCGGTTCGACGTCGCGGTACTCGCCGGTGTGGGTTCCGCTGACGGTGTACCGAACCGTGACGGTGTCGTCCTCGGCGACGATGGCCTCCGTGGAGCCGGAGTAGTCGGGGAACATCTCGAAGTGCGCGTCGAGGAATTCGAGGACCTCGTCGACGCCGTGTAACTCCTCGTGGATCCCGTGCTCGACGACGCCGTCGGCCAGGAGTTCCGACATGGTCTCCCGGTCCCTGTCGTTGAACGCGCGCAGATACCGCCGGACGATGTCCGTGTTCGTTTGTCGTGATGACATGGTCTCACCTCGGTCGAGCGCCGCGGCCGACGGCCGATCCGCCCGCTCGTACTCGTCGGAAGCGCCGATCGGAGTATCGACCGCCACGCCGATAATTGTTAGCGTGATCACACGAGTCGGCGGTGCTGGCGGGGGATGGCCGGAAACCGGAACCGACGCGGCGACCGGACGAAGGGGGTGGCCGTCCCTACCGGTCGCGCGACGCGGCCCGGTAGACCCTGGTGCTGGCGTGCTCGTGGTACCCCAGCCAGACGCTGAAAAGACAGGCGACGACGATGTAGTAGACCGGGAGCATGAACAGCGCGAACGCGACCTCTAAGAGCCGGAGCGCCCCGACCCAGTACAGCCCCGCGACCGCCCCGATGGCCACCACGAGCGCCGATCGAACGCCGAGGTCGAACGCCCTGCTGGCGTCCGGTCCCGGGCGAACGCCTCGACGATCCATATCGTGAACGTAGGCCGTCACGATGCATGAATCTTCGGTACCAGGCAGTCGAGGAGGGTGCCGGTATCCCGGACCCGCGCCCCCGTCCGGTCCCGCCGGAGACGTCCGGCGTCGTCGTCCCCGGCGTCCGGCGGTCGCGGGACCGGGGCGGGCCGGGCCGCCGTTCCTCGTCACCTCGGCTCTCCAAGGTGATACGTCCGTCGTCCGCCCGGCCGACCCGAGAATTCGGCCGCGAGCCACGCGGTGATCCCCGACCTGTCACGGCGCCGTACCCCCATACTCGGCACTTTTATGCCCTCCAGGTGTGATGTTCCAAGGAGATGTCAGACCACGAAACACCGGCCGCCGAGTCGGAGCCACACCCCAATCACCCCAGCGTCGACCAGTCCGATCGGGTACTCCCGCGGAACCTGCGTCAGAGTGGCGACCCGGGAATCGAAATGCTAGTGTCCACGCGCGTGCGGAAGTCGCCGTTCTTCCACAAGTCCTTCGTCGAGAACGACGCCTGGCGCTGTACCGTCTACAACCGGATCTACCACCCGAGAGGGTTCGTCGAACCCGAAGACGGCGGTCCGATGGCCGAGTACGACCCGCTGGTCAACAAGGTGACGATCTGGGACGTCGCCGTCGAGCGCCAGATCCGCGTGAAGGGGCCGGACGCCGAAGACCTGGTCAACTACGTCATCACCCGGGACGCGACGGAGATCGGCGTGATGAAGGGCAAGTACGTCATCCTCTGCAACGAGGACGGCGGTATCCTGAACGACCCGGTCCTGTTGCGCCCCGAGGAGGACGAATTCTGGTTCTCCATCTCGGACTCGACGCTGATGCAGTGGATCCAGGGGGTCAACGTCGGGATGGGCTACGACGTCGAGATCGACGAGATCGACGTCGCCCCCATGCAGATACAGGGCCCGCTGTCGGAGGACGTGATGATAGACGTGGTCGGCGAGGAGGTCAGCGACATCCCCTACTACGGGCTGATGGAGACCGAGATAAACGGGGTCGAGTGCCTGGTGAGCCAGACCGGCTTCTCCGGCGAGAAGGGCTTCGAGGTCTACGTCACGGACGCGACCAAGTACGCCGAACGGGTCTGGGACCCCGTCCACGACACCGTCGTGGAGTACGGCGGGATGCAGATCGCCCCGGGCCACCACCGCAGGATCGCGGCGGGGATCCTCTCGTGGGGCCAGGACATGGACCACGAGACCTCGCCGTTCCAGGTCAACCTCGCCTACCAGGTGCCCGACGACAAGGACGCCGACTACATCGGGAAGGAGGAACTCGAACGCCAGAAGGAACTCGTCGAGAACGGCGAGTACCCGTTCACGCACAAGATGATCGGGCTGAAGTTCGCTGGCGAGCCGGTCACCGACTACGCGCCCGACTTCTGGATCGTGTCCGACCCGCAGACGGGCGAGGAGTGTGGCTACGTCACCTCGCCGTGGTACAACCCCGAGCTGGAGACCAACCTCGGGCTGGCGTTCGTGCCGGCGGAAACCCTCCAGGCCGAGACCGACGTCCCGCTCAACGACGAGATATACGACGTCGAACTCGACAGGGAGTTCCGGATCCACCTCCCCGACGAGCACGCCGAGGAGGCGGGCGAACCGGTCTACGCGAAGGTCTCGGAGGTGCCGTTCAAGCCCTCCGTGAACCCGAGCGCCCGCGAGCAGGCAAAGCTCAACGCCAGGTCCGAGGAGTGAGGTCGTCGTCGCGGCCGCAGCGCCCGCCCGTCGCCGGGTGAGGGCGCACCACGACGTACCTGGATCCGGACAGTTTCTCGCCCTCGACGTTCCAGATCGCGGACCGGTCGTTCCGAACCGGGTCGTTTCCGGTCCACGCTCCACGACGTATACGATACCGTACATTATTCGTGGAATGGTACGTTCCCGGAAACTGATGCCGGTATCGCGGCGTAGTCGGGCGATCGTCTCGGCGATCCGTCCGCGTCCGGACTGGAATATAAGTACGTGGCGGTCGACCCGTGGATGTATGTGGTCAGCTACTCCTGTACGGGTATCGCGACCGGGAAATCCATCCCCGCATGGTCGGACGACCGGGGGAAGCGGTGGTAGCCGATGAGTTCCCGGGAACTGCCGTCGTCGGCCGGAACGGTGATCATCGGAGCCGGGATCGTCGGGAACAGCCTGGCCTACCACCTCGCACGGATGGGCCGGGACGACATCGTGCTCATGGACAAGGGGCCGCTCCCCGACCCGGGCGGCTCGACGGGCCACGCGTCGAACTTCCTGATGCCCGTCGAGCACTCGAAGGAGATGACCCACCTCACCCGCCGGAGCATCGAGCAGTACGACGAGATGGACATGTTCACCAACAGCGGCGGGATCGAGGTGGCCCGCACCGAGGAGCGGGTCGAGGAGCTGAAACGCCGCGTCCAGTCGGCGAAGGCCTGGGGCGAGGCGGGCGAACTGCTCACCCCCGAGGAGGTCGAGGAGCACGTCCCCTACATCAACACCGACCTGATCAAGGCCGGGTTCTACAGCGAGGGAGCGGGCACCTGTGACCCCCTCCGGGCCGGCGAGATAATGCGCGAGCGGGCCGAGGACAGCCTCACCGTCTCGCCGAACACCGAGGTGCTGGACCTGCACGTCGAGGACGGGTCCATCGCGGCCGTCGAGACCGACCGCGGGACCGTCGAGGCCGACGAGGTCGCCATCGCCGCCGGGCTCTGGAGCCCGAAGATCGCCGCGATGGCGGGGGTCGACATCCCGCTGACGCCCGCGGTCCACCAGCTGATAAGCGTGGGACCGATCTCCTTCTTCGAGCAGTTCGAGGGGGAGATCAACCACCCGGTCGTCCGGGACATGGACACCCAGATGTACGAGCGCCCGAGCGGCAACGACATGGAGGTCGGGTCCTACCAGCACCGGCCGATCCTCTGGGACGTCGACGAGATCATGTCGATAGACGAGGCGCCGCTCTCGCCGACCCAGCCGCCGCTCACCGAGGACGCCTTCCAGAAGTCCATGGAGGACTCCCTGGAGCTGATGCCGGAGGTGCTCGACGACCCCGACGCCGGTATCCGCTACGAGATCGACGGCCTGCTGTCGGTGACCCCCGACGGCGCGCCGCTCCTGGGGCCGCTCCAGGACGTCGAGGGGCTGTGGTCGGTGTCGGCGGTCTGGATCAAGGAGGCGCCGGCCATCGGCGAGGCGGTCGCCCAGTGGATGACCCGGGGCTGGTCGGACATCGACCTCCACGCCTCGAACGTCAACCGCTTCTACGAGTACGGCACCTCCAGGAAGTTCGTCAAGAACCGTGCCCACGAGGGCTACCAGAAGATCTACGGGATCGTCCACCCGAGCGAGCAGTGGCAGTCCTCGCGCCCGTTGCGCACGAGCGCGTTCTACAACCGTCAGGACGAGCTGGACGCCCGGTTCTTCGAGGCCGGCGGCTGGGAGCGCCCGCAGTGGTTCTGGTCGAACGAGGACCTGGTCCGGACCTACAACGAGGAACTGGAGGGGCTACTCCGCGCCAACGAGTGGGACTCGCGGTGGTGGTCGCCGATCATCCTCGGCGAGCACCTCCACATGCGCGACCACGTCGCCATGATCGGCGACATGGGCTTCGGCATCTTCGACTTCGTCGGCTCGGACGTCGCCGACTACATGGAGCGGATGGTCGTCGGTCGGACGGACGTCGACGTCGGCAAGACGGTGTACACGCCGGTGCTGGCGGACAACGGCGGCTTCGTCTCGGACCTGACGGTCGCCCGCCTGGGCCCGGAGCACTACCGGGTGGTCACCGGCGGTGCGGTCGCCGGCTCCGACCGCGCGTGGTTCGAGGGCCGCATCGGCGACGACGAGGAGGTCACCCTCGTCGACCGCTCCGAATCGCTGTGCACGCTCGGGGTCTGGGGCCCCGACGCCCGGGAGGTCCTCCAGGAGGTCGCCGAGGAGGACATGTCCCACGAGGCGTTCCCGCCGTACACCGCCCAGGAGATCACGGTCGGCGGGGTCGACGCCTGGGCGATGCGGCTGTCGTACGTCGGCGAACTCGGGTGGGAGATATACGCGCCGATGGGCCAGGGCCAGCGGCTCTGGGACGTCGTCGCGGAGGCCGGCGAGGAGTACGACATCCGGCCGGTCGGCATGGGCGTCTACGGCACCACCGGCCGCATGGAGAAGGGCTACCGCCTGTTCGGCCACGAACTCGAACTGGAGTACACCCCCGCCGAGGCCGGACTCACCTTCCACGGCGTCAAGGACGCCGACTTCAACGGCAAGGAGGCCTACGCCCGGGCCATCGAGGAGGACAACGCGGCGACGCTGTGTACCCTCTCGGTCGACGACCACGTCTCCTCGGAAGGTGAGCGGCGGTTCATGCTGGGCAACGAGCCGATCCTGGACGGGGAGGGCGAGGTCATCGTCGACGAGGAGGGCCGCCGGTCCTACGTCACCAGTGCCGGCACCGGTCCGACGGTCGGCAAGCACCTCCTCATGGCCTACCTCCCGCCGGAGCACGCCGAGGAGGGCCACAGCCTGCAGGTCGAGTACATGGGCGAACACTACCCGGTGACCGTCGAGGTCGTCGGGAGCCGTCCGCTGTTCGACCCGAAGAACGAGCGGATCCGGAGCTAGGCGAACGACCCCCGTCCACCGGGGTGTCCGTTCCGGCGTCGCCCGGTCCCGACCGACCCGCCGTCCCGGCGGGAAACGGGCCGAGGACCCGGGCGGGGAACGGCCCGGGACCCCCGACGGAACCCCGGCCGGGACCGCCATCGAACCGGAGAACCACCCGGGACCTGCCAGCGGGGACGACCCCGACGGACGGAAACGGCGATGTACCCGGGCTCACGAACGTACAAACAACCACAATGGAAGCACTCGCCTGTATCAAGCGCGTACCCGACACCGGAGCAAAGATCCCACTGACCGACGACCAGCAGTCGATAGACACCACGACCCTGGGGTTCACCGTCAGTCCCCACGAGGAGTGTGCAGTAGAGGAGGCCGTCCAGCAGGTCGAGACCCACGGCGGGAGCACGACCGCCCTGACGCTGGGGCCGGAGGAGGCCAGCGAACAGCTCTACACCGCGATCGCTCGCGGGGCCGACGAGGGGGTCCTGCTGGAGGCCGGCGACGAGGAGTGGCGACCGACCGCGACCGCCCGGGCCATCGCCGACGCCATCGAGGAACTGGAGCGGAAGTTCGACCTGTTGCTGTTCGGTAACGAGTCGGCCGACACGGAGAACTACCAGGTCGGTCCGCGCGTCGCCAACGAACTCGACGTCCCCTGCGTGACGGGGATCAAGGACCTCGAGGTCACGGACGGGTCGGCCGTCGCGAAGCGGGAGGTCACCGGCGGGAGCGAGGTCTACGAGGTTCCCCTCCCCGCAGTCGTCGCGGTCAAGGAGGGGATCAACTCGCCGCGGTACCCGTCGATGCGGAGCCGGATGCGGGCGAAGCGCCAGGAACTGACCCGGATGGACCCGGAGCGTGTCGACGGCCCCACCTTCGAGCGGATCCGGCTCGAAGCGCCGGAGACCGACGAGGGCGCCGCTGAGGTCCTGGGCGAAGGGCCCGAGGCCGCGCCGGCCGTCGTCGACGTCCTCGAGGACATCGGGGTGCTATGACGATGGTGCTGGCACTCGTCGAACACGAGGAGGGACGCCTCGCGGAGACCTCCCAGCAGGCGCTGACCCTGGCGCGCGACCTCGCCGACCAGGAGGACGCCCCGCTGGCGGCCGTCGTCTTCGAGGACGACGACGAGCAGGTGGGGTTCGAACTCGCGTCCTACGGGGTCACGGAGCTGTACCGCGTCGAGCACGACCGCCTGGACCGCTACGCCCCCGACGCCAGGGCGGCGACGGTCCACCAGCTCGTCGACGAGCACGACCCCGAGGCGGTGGTGGCGCCGGGGAGCGACCGCGGCCACGACGTACTCGGCCGGGCGGCAGCCAGGCTCGGGGTCCCGATGGCCGCGAACTGCGTCGAGGTCACCGCAGGGGACGGCTACGAGGTGACCCGACACCGCTGGGGCGGGAGCCTCCTCGAACACGCCCGGATCGACGGCAGCCCGGCCCTGCTCTCGGTCGCGCAACACGAGGTCGCCGCCGAGGAGGCCGAGGACGGTGGGAGCCTCACCGAGCACTCGTTCACCCCGACCCTGGCGGACTCGGACCTGCTGGTCGGGATCGACCGCATCGAGGAATCCGACGAGGAGGGGGTGCCCCTGGAAGAGGCCCGCGTCGTCGTCGGCGGCGGTCGCGGCGTCGGCGGGCCGGAGGACTACGACAAACTGGAGGAACTGGCGGACCTGCTCGGCGGCACCGTCGGGGCCTCCCGGGCCGCGGTCAACGAGGGGTGGCGGCCCCACGACGACCAGGTCGGTCTCACCGGCGCGAAGATCAGCCCCGACGTCTACATCGCCTGCGGTATCAGCGGCGCCGTCCAGCACATGGTCGGCTGCAAGGGCGCGAAGAACATCCTCGCCATCAACACCGACCCCGAGGCGGCCATCATGGAGAACGGCGAGTACGCCGTCGTCGGCGACCTCCACGAGGTAGTGCCCGCGATCACCGAGGCGATCCGCGAGGGGTAGTCCCGGCGTGCCCACCGCCCGGACCGGACGACCGTCGCCACCGGTCGGTTGCCGGGACCGCCGGTTCGGGGCACGTTTCACATGCCCCCGGCGACCAGTCCCCGGCATGAACCGATGGACCGACCCGGCGGGAGCGTCGAAGGGGGGTGAGGCGACGGGATGACGCGGATCCTCGAGGGCGATCCCGTCGCGACGGAGATAGAGGCCGAGGTGGACCGCGACCTGCGTGACCTCTCCGCGGCGGGCGTTACGCCGGGGGTGGCCGTCGTGTCGATGAGCGACGCCCCCGCCGACCGGCGGTTCGTGGAGTTGAAGCGCAGTGCCTGCGAGGACCGGGGGATCGACCCGACCGTCGTGGACGTCGACCCGGAGGCCCCGGCGGCCGACCTGTACCGGGCAGTCGAACGCGTGGGGGACGACCCCTCGGTCCACGCCGTGTTCGTCCAGGTGCCCGTCCCCGACCGCGTCGACCTGGCGGCGGTTCGCGAGCGGATCCCGCCCCGAAAGGACGTCGACTGCTTCCACCCGGAGAACCTCGGCTGCCTGGTCTCGGGACGGCCGTTCCTCCCGCCGGTCACCACGCACGCGGTCCAGCGGCTCCTGGCCGCCTACGACGTCGACCCCGCGGGGATGGACGTCGCCGTCGTCGGGCGGGGCGCGATCGGGATCCAGCTCTCGAACGCCCTGCTGGCCGACCGGGCGGGGGGAAACGCCACGGTGACGGTGTGTCACTCCCGGACGGCGGACCTCGGCGCCAAGACGCGGGCCGCCGACCTGGTCGTCACGGCGTGTGGCGTGCCCGAACTCGTCGACGGGTCGATGCTCTCGGCGGGCGCCGTCGTCGTCGACGTCAGCACGAACCGCGTCGAGTCCGCCGGCGGGACCGAGACCGTCGGCGACGTCGAGTTCGAGAGCGCCGTCGAGGTGGCGTCCGCGATCACCCCCGTTCCCGGGGGCGTCGGGCCGGTGACCCTCGCGTCGTTCCTCCGGAACGTCGTTCGCGCCGCGTGCCGGGCGGACCTCCCCGGCCCGCGGGTCGACGGGTGAGTGGCGGCGAGGACCGCGACCATCCCCGGGGTCGACCGCCCTCCCCGCTACCGACCGCGTCCCCCGGCTGTGAGGCTCCCGTTATTAATGTCTGCAACATTTGCGGCGCACGTTTATCAGGCCGTGACTCCTAACCGTGCCACTAGCTACCGTGTCTATCAGCAGCTCCCTCTCGAAGCTCTCCCGGGTGGTCGACCACTGGGAGAGGTGGGGAATCCAGGTCGTTCAGCTCAAGCCCCGCGAGGTGGGAGCAGTGTCGGCGGGCGAGCTGGTCGTCGACGTCCAGCTCCGGTTCCCCCTGCTCTTGCACGGCGAGGTTTCCTCGGGGATGGACGACGGAACACTCACGCTCGAAGCGTCGTCGGAGGTGTCCCTCCGGCCGGAGGACTGCTCCGATTCCGATACGACGATGACGGTGGACGAACTGGTGGTGAACGACGACGGTACCGTTTCGGTGTGGCTCGTCACACGGGTACCCGTCGGGTCGGAGGAGCCGGCGGGGGCCGCCGTTTCCAGTTACGCCGACGTGTCCGCCGACGGCGGGGCGTCCGTCGAGGTGGGTGGGACGGCGAGTGATCCGCCGGCCAGTCCGCCGGGACCGGTCGTCGGCGAGCACGACGAGGAGAACGGAAGCGACGATCCGGCGGCAACCGTGGACGACCCGACCGACGCCACCGTCCACAACCCGACCGACGCCACCGTGGGCGACCCGACCGACGCCACCGTCCACGACCCGACCGACGCCACCGTCCACGACCCGGACGAGGGGTCGGACGGAACCGACTTCGACCGCGACCCCGACGTCCCGCCGTTCGAGGACGAGACGTACCTCCAGCAGGTGTACGACGCCTACGACACGTTCGACGGGATGGCCGAGGAACTCGACGTGGCGGTCACGTCCGAAACCGTGCGACGTTACATGATCGACGCCGGCGTCCACGAACCCGCCTCCTACGACACCGACGGAACCGGCGAGGAGGCGGCCGACGACGAAGTCGACGCCGGCGACCCCGACGACGACGAGGCGCGGGACGACAACGAGGCGCGGGCCAACGAGGAACCCGACGACGACGAGGCGCGGGTCGACGAGGAACCCGACGCCGACGAGGACCGGGCCGACGACGAGCCCGACGCCGGTGGGGCCGGAGTCGACGACGCCGACGGATCCGCGGGACCCGACCGGGAGTCGGAGGGGACAGCGGATCCGGCCGCCGGGGGGTCGCCGCCGGACCAGGGGTTCGACGGTACCGACCCGGTCGAGGAGATCGCCCTCACCGACGGCATCGGTCTCCCGGACGGGGTGCCCCTCGACGAACTGGTCGCGGCCGTCGAGGACGCACGCACCATGTACGACGTCCAGCGGCGGCTCGGGATCGACCGCCCCGAGGCCCGCGAGACGTTACGGGACCTCGGCCTCCTCAACCTCGTCGTCGGACGCCTGGCCACCGAGGAGGAGCGGAACGTCTCCAGACAGGGGATCGTCGAGCGGATCTGGCAGCACACCCGGGAGTGACCCGTCGCGGACGGGGCGCCACCGAGGGCTCCGTCGTCGCTCCCGCGGCCCGGCGATACCGGGTCGCCGGCCGGGACACCGACAGTATTACTCGCTCGGAGGGCGTAACCGGGGAAGATCCGAATGTCGGACGTCGAAACGGAATCGGTCGCGGTCGACCTCTCGCCGGTGGAGGTCTACCGGCGGGTCGACGGGCGAGCGTTGCTCGAACGGGGAGAACGGGGCTGGCGGGAGACCTACGTCGCCACCGACCCGGTCGCGTCGTTCAGGTACCGGCGGACGGACGACGGCGACGGTCTCGAACGGCTCAGGGCGTGGCTCGACTCGGTCGGGACCGGGACCTACGACACCGAGGCGGGCGCCTTCGGCTACGTCGGCTACGACGTGGCCAAGGAGATCGAGGACCTGCCCGACGACACCGTCCGGGACTTCGACCTGCCGGACATCGCGTTCGACTGCTACGACGCGGTCCTGAAGGTCCGCGAGGGATCCGTCCTGATAGAGGCCGTCGACCACGGGGGCCGCGATGGGTCGCCCGGCGAGCGAGTGCGGGAACTGGCGGAGCGACTCCGGTCGGACGACGGCGGGCACGAGGCAGAGCGGGACGGGCGGTCCCGTTCCGCCGTCCGGAGTTCGGAGGTCGGGTCGAACTTCGACCGGGCGGACTACCTGGCGGCGGTCGAGACGGTCAAGGAGTACATCCGCGAGGGCGACACCTTCCAGGCGAACATCTCCCAGCGCCTCGGGTTCACGTCCGACGCGTCGCCCCTGGAACTGTACGCCGCCCTGCGCGAGACGAACCCCGGACCGTACATGGGCCTGCTCGAGTACGACGGGGCCGCGATCGTCTCGTCCAGCCCCGAACTGCTCGTGCGAACGGAGGGCCGGGACCTCAAGGCCCGGCCGATCGCCGGGACCCGTCCGCGCGGCGAGACCGACCGCGACGACGACGACCTCCGGTCGGAACTGACCGCGAGCGAGAAGGAGCGCGCCGAGCACTCGATCCTGGTCGACCTGACCCGGAACGACCTCGGGACGGTCTCGACACACGGGAGCGTGACCGTCGACCGGTTCATGGACGTGGTCCCCTACGCCGAGGTCCAGCACCTCGAATCGGTGGTGGCCGGCGAACTGCGCGACGGGAAGGACCTCGTCGACGCGATCCGTGCGGTCTTCCCCGGCGGGACGGTGACCGGCGCGCCCAAGCCCCGGACCCTGGAGATCATCGAGGAGGTCGAACCGACCGAGCGCGGACCGTACACGGGGTCGATGGGGCGGATCGGTCTCGACGGCGACGCGACGATGAACATCCTCATCCGGACGGTTGTCAACGAGGGCGACCAGTTCTACCTGCAGGTCGGCGGTGGCGTCGTCCACGACTCCGAGCCCGTCGCGGAGTACGAGGAGACCCTCCAGAAGGCCGAGGGGGTCCTCAACGCCCTGGAGACGTCCGGGCGAGGGGACGAGGGGGACCAGCCGAGCGCGGCCCGGACCGGAGGGCCGGGGGGAAGGGAGGGCGGACGATGACCGGCCGCGACGCCAGACGCGACGTCGAGGTCGCGATCGTCGACAACTACGACTCGTTCGCGAACAACCTCGAGCAGTACGTCGGCGAGTTCGCCCGGGTCGAGGTCGCCCGCTACCGGTCGGTCCCGGAGGCCGACGGCGTCGTCTTCTCGCCCGGCCCGGGACGACCGGAGGAATTCCCCGTGATGTACGACGTGCTCGACCGGGCCGACGTTCCCGTCCTCGGCGTGTGTCTCGGCCACCAGGCCGTCGCCGACTACTTCGGCGGGGCGATCGGCTACGCCGACCGGGTGGTTCACGGCAAGCAGTCCGACGTCCGGCACGATTCGACGGGGGTCTTCGCGGGCCTTCCCTCCCCGATGGCGGCCGGCCGGTACCACTCGCTGGTGGTCTCGGAGGTCCCCGACGAACTCGGGGTCACCGCCAGGGGTGCCGGCGAGGTGATGGGCCTCGCCCACCCCGATCGACCCGTCTACGGCGTCCAGTTCCACCCCGAGAGCATCCTGACACCCGCCGGGACGGACCTCGTGCGCAACTTCGTCGACGTCGTCGACCGGCACCGCCGGGGCGAGTGGGAACCGGGGGTCGATCCCGGAACCGACCTGGACGGGGAGGCGACCGGGACCGTCGGCGGCGGCCGGGGATGAGCCGGGACGACCTCGCCGACGAAACCGCGGTCCTGGTCCAGACGGACCCGGACGACCCGTCGAACGGCCGGGTGACAGGCCCCGGCGACGCCCGGATCTCGCCGCTGGACCGGGGCTTTCTCTACGGCGACGCCGCCTTCGAGACGGTGCGGTGGTACGGCGACGATCCCGCATTTCTCCCGGCCCACGTCGACCGCCTCGACGCCGCCCTGGCGGAACTGTCGATCCCCGCGGAGTTCGGAGTCGAGGGGCTGACGGCCCGGGTCGACCGCCTCCGGGACTGGCTGTTCGAGGACCCGGCCGACAACGACGCCTACGTCCGGGTCAGCGTCACGCGGGGCGATCGCTCGGGGGTGCTCTCGCCGACCGAGACCGACCCGACCCTGGTCGCCATCGCGAAGCCCCTCACCACCCGCCGGTACGACCCGGCGACCGTCGAGACGGTCGAGACGCGCCGCCGCGGCGGACCGCTCTCGCGGCTGAAGACCCACAACTACCTCCCCGGGGTCCTCGCCAAGGGCGAGACGAACGCCGACGAGGCTCTGATGCGCGACGACCGGGGCGCCGTCGCCTCCGGGGCGGCCTCGAACGTCGTCGCCGTCCAGGACGGGACGCTGGTCACCCCCGACCGGAACGTCAGGCCGGGGGTCACCCGCGAGGCAGTCCTCGACGTCGCGGCGGACCTCGGGATCGATACCCGCCTGGCACCCGTCGACCTCGACGCGGCCGAAGCGGCCGTTCTCACCAACACCACCTGGGGCGTGCGGCCGGTCCGGAGCGTGGACGGGGATCCGCTGGCGACCGACCACGACCTCGTCCGGACCGTCGCCGAGGCGTACTTCGACCGGGTGGTCCCGTGAGGAGTCTCCGCCCGTCGATCCGACTCCCGTGAGGAGTCTCCGCCCGTCGATCCGACTCCCGTGAGGAGTCTCCGCCCCGCGGATCCGACGGGGGCGACCACCGACGGAATTCGAAGCCTTAAAGCGAGAACGCGGGGTAGCGTGGGTGACTCGCTGGGCGGCGGGCACCAGCGGGCACCTGCTCCGGCAGGTCGGCATGTGGCCAGCGCGACTCCGGTCGCGGTACGGCGGCGCTCGACGCCGTTCGAGACGGCCGAACCACCCGACGCCCGTGGTGATACCCATGGCACGAAGCGTCTACTCGCACATCAGGGAGGCCTGGCAGGACTCCGAGAACGAGATGCACGAACAGCTCCAGTGGGAGCGAAAACAGCGCTGGCGGGAGGAGGGCGCCATCGAGCGCATCGAGCGCCCCACCCGCCTGGACCGCGCCCGGTCGCTCGGCTACAAGGCCAAGCAGGGCGTGGTGCTGGCCCGCGTCAGCGTCCGGAAGGGCTCGGCCCGCAAGCGCCGCCACAAGGCCGGCCGGCGCAGCAAGCGCCAGGGCGTCAACAGGCTGACGCGCAACAAGAACATCCAGCGCATCGGCGAGGAGCGCGTCGCCCGGAAGTACCCGAACCTCCGGGTACTCAACAGCTACTGGGTGGGCGAGGACGGCTCCCGGAAGTGGTTCGAGGTCGTCCTCGTCGACCCCGAGCACCCCGCCATCCAGAACGACGACGACCTCTCGTGGATCTGTGACGACACTCACGACGGGCGGGCGTACCGCGGGCTCACCTCCGCGGGCCAGCGCAACCGCGGCCTGCACAACCGCGGCAAGGGTGCCGAGGAGTCCCGGCCCGACAAGAGTTCCTGACCGCGCCGGCGTCCACCGTTGTTCCGCGACTCCCCGCTCCGACAGCGGCCGCTCCGGCCGTCCCGGGCGACGACTGCACGCATCATACAGTAATGTTACTGTAAGCTCCGCCGGATCGCTCGAACGGATCCCCGCCGGATCGCTCGAACGGATCCCCGCCGGATCACCCGGACCCCGCCGCCGGGTCGTCAGCTATATTCCCCCGACCCGCCTCGGACACCCCATGAGCAGTCCCTTCGACGTCACCATCCGCGTCGGCGAGGTCACGGACGCAGAACCCTTCCCCGAGGCGCGAAAGCCCGAACTCGTGAAGCTGTGGATCGACCTGGGCGACGAGGAGCGCCAGTCGGCGGCCCAGCTAGGCTACAACCACGACGTCGAGGAACTCGTCGGGCGGCAGGTGCTCTGTGTGGTGGACCTGGGGACGGTCAACATCGCCGGCTTCGAGTCCCAGGCGCTGACCGTCGGGGTGCCGGACGAGGACGGCAACCCCGTGCTGGTCGTCCCCGACGGGGACGTTCCGCTGGGCGGGGAGCTGTACTGACTCCCCCGGTCGTGGACGCCCCGGCACCGCTCGCGCCGTGGATCCCCGGACCCGGATCCGCCCGGGTCGTGGCGTCCGGATCCGGTCGTGGACCTGCGGGTCCGGATCCGCCCGGGTCGTGGCGTCCGGATCCCGCCCGGGTCGTGGCGTCCGGATCCCGCCCGGGACGTGGCGTCCGGATCCGGTCGCGGGCGGCCCGCCTCAGTCCCGCCCGTGGACGTCGGTGCTGCCGCACTCGGGACAGCTGGTGAGCGTCCCGAACGGCGGGTGGTCGGTCGATCCCCACTCGTCGTTCCTCGCCGGCGCCTCGAACCCGCAGTTGTGACACCGTGACAGAGGGGTAGGTTCTTCGTGGGACATCGGACGATCCTACGTGGCCCGCCGTGTTAACGTTTCAGGAGGTCGCGGGAGTGTTCGGATCGGACGGGTCGACAGACGTACCGACGGTAACCGCCCCGAAAGCCCCCGACCCGGTCGCTGTTCCTGACTCGCTGCGCTCCTCGCTCGGTCACTCACTCCGCTCGTTCCCTCGCTGTGGTGCTGGTGTCGTCACGCCCGGCGACCGGGTCGGCCCCTTTCATACGGTCGTGCGTATGTTTTTGCTGGTAATTAGGGACAGAGATAGTTCCAAATATTCGGTTCATCAACTGTTTCGAGCCCTCGCTGAATCTGCT
>PXRX01000008.1:250670-306160 GCA_003023195.1 Halobacteriales archaeon QS_8_69_26 | reverse complement strand
GGTCGCTCCCCTGCGGTGCTCATCCCTCGCACGAGGCCGCGCCTGGCGGCGCGGCCCGCGCGCCGTGGGGCTGGCCACCTGGGGTGACGGAGCGATCCCCGCCCGGAGTTTAAGTCGGATCGGGCGGCCAGCCCGGGGCGATGATCGGGCTGGCGGGCGTGCGGGTGGCCGTGGAGCCGGAGACGGCCCTGGTGGCGGCGGCGTTCGTCCTCGGCGGCGCGGCACTGGGGACCTGTTCCGGGCTGGTGCCCGGCCTGCACGCCAACAACATGGCGTTCCTGCTGGCGGCCGTCGCCGCCGACGTGCCGGGGCCCCCGGCGATGGTGGCGGCCGCGATGATCGCCGCGGGAGTGGTCCACACCTTCCTCGACGCGGTGCCGGCCCTGGCGCTGGGGGTCCCCGACGCCTCGATGGCCGCCACCGCGCTCCCGGGTCACAGGCTGGTGATCGAGGGACGTGGCCGGGAGGCGATCCGGCTGTCGGCGCTCGGGAGCGGGCTGGCGGTGGCCATCGCGGTCCCCCTCGCCGTCCCGGTGACGCGGGTGATGACCGCCGCCTACCCGCTGGTGCGGGCGTACCTCCCGGTCGTTCTCGGCGCGGTGGTCCTCGGGCTTGTCGCCGCCGAACCGACCTGGCGGGCGCGGGCCGGCGGCCTGGCCTGTACTGCGGGGGCGGGTGCCCTGGGTGCCGCGACGCTCGACCTCTCGCCGGCGGCACCCCTCGCGGCCGGCGGGGTGCTGACGCCGCTGTTCGCCGGCCTCTTCGGTGCCCCGTTCATGCTCGACGCGATGGGCGGGGACGGCGTCCCCGAGCAAGCAGGGGCAGGGATCGCCACCACCCGCCGCGCTGTCGTGGCGACGGCGCTCGCGGGCACCGTCGGCGGCGCCGTGGTCGGCTACCTCCCCGGCGTCTCGGCGGCCGTCGCCGCCGTCGCCGTCCTCGCGCTCGTCCCCGGAACCGGGGACCGTGGGTACGTCGTCGCCACCAGCGGGGTGAACACCGCGAACACCGTGTTCGCGCTGTTCGCACTCGTCGCGCTCGGGACCCCCCGGACCGGCGTGCTGGTCGCCGTCGAGCGGGCCCGGGCGCCGCTGTACCTCCCGCTGTTGCTCGCGGCGGCGGGCGTGGCGGCCTGCGTCGGTTTCTGTCTCGTGTTGCTGGCCGGCGACCGGTACCTGCTGGCGGTCGGCACCGCCGACTACACCCGCCTCTCCGTCGTCGTCCTCGGCCTCCTCGTCGTCCTCTCGGGGCTGTTCGCGGGAGTTCCCGGGATCGCTATCTTCGCGGTCGCCACCCTCCTCGGTCTGGTCCCGGTCCGGGTCGGCTGTCGCCGGGTCCACCTGATGGGGGTGTTGCTCGTCCCCCTGGCGCTGGGAGTGTGATCGCCTGCATGGGCCGATCCCCGGGCGGGCTCCGGCGGTGGATCCTACTCGCCGGTGCCCTCTCCGGGGGAGACCTCGACGGCGTCGAGCGCCCCGGGACCCACGTACCGCGCCCACAGCGTGAGCAGGCTCGGGAGGACGAACACGCTCGCGACGAACGAGAACACCAGCGAGACGGCGACCATGGTCCCGAGCTGGCGGAGCTCCGGGAACGACGACAGCGCCAGCGTGGAAAAGGCACCGACGGTGGTGGTGGTGCTCCCGAGCAACGCGCCGCCGGTCCCGGTGACCGTCGTCTCGAGGGCGTCCGCCGGCGTGGCCGCCTCGGGCAGTTCCTGGGCGAACCGCTCGCTGACGTGGATGGAGTAGTCGACGCCGAGTCCGATCGCGAGGCTCAACATCAGCGCGGTGAACAGCGTCAGCGGCACGTCGAGCAGGTACATCGCGAGGAACACCCACGTCACGACCAGCGCGATCGGTAACACCGTGACCGCCCCCAGGGTGGCGCTGCCCTCCGCGAGCCGGTAGACGGCCGACAGCAGGACGAGGATGGCGAGCAGCGACACCGCGAGCGTCAGGAGGACGTTGTCGGTGAGGATGTCGACCTGGACCGTGATGATGACGTTGGTGCCGGTGGCCGTCGCGGTGACGTCCTCGTCGTCGCCCTCGACGGTCCCGGCGGCGTCGCGCATCGTCCGGGTAACCTCCCTGAAGTCGGCGCTCTGTTTCGCCGGGACCGCCATGCGGAGCGACCGGTACTCGCCGTCCCGGCGCTCTATCACCTGGGCGGCCTGGTCCGGCGCGGCCTCGTAGAGCGCGTCGTAAACCTCCCGGACGTTCCGGTCGGGGACCCCGTCGCCGTCGGTGTCGGCCTCCCTGAACGTCTCCGCGAACTCGGGGTCCTCCCCGGCCACCGACCGCATGACCGTCAGCGGGGTGATGATCGGTACGGAGCCGTCACCGCGACGATAGACGACGTCGCTCTCGGTCAGGGTGGTCGTTGCCCGGTCCATCCGCTGGAGGGTGGCGGGGTCGGTCACGTCGCCCTCGACCAGCACCTGGGCGGGCGTGAAGTCGGTCCCCGAGCGCTGGAAGTTGTCCTGGACGTACTCCAGCCGGTCGAGGAACTCGTACTCCTGCATCGCGAACGGTTCGGGGAGGTTCTGTTGCCACTCCGGGGGCTGGTCCGGCTGGCTGCCCAGTTCCTGGTCGAGACCCGTCCACGCCGCCGCGCCCCCGGCGCCGAGGACGAGAGCGACGACGAGCACCCCGGCCGCGGAGACCCGGGCCGCGGTCACGCCGCCGGCCAGGAAGCGCCCGACCCGGCCGCCGCCGGTCCCGAGCGCCCGCTTGCGGCGGTCGAAGCCCACCCGCTCGAGCACGCCGTCGACCTCTATCTTCAGTGCGGGGACGAACGTCACGAAGACGACCAGCGCCGCCGTCACGCCCAGGGCCGTCGCGACGCCGAGGCTCCGGATCGCGGAGAGCGGGTTGGAGAGGTTCGAGAGGAACCCGATGCCCGTCGTCACCGTCACCAGGGTCAGCGCGACCCCCAGCGCCCCGAGTCCCCGGCGCATCGGGGCGCGGATCCCCTCGTCCGGCCCGCGTTCCTCCCGGTAGCGCATGAACACGTGGATCCCGTAGTCGATGCTCAGCCCGATCAGCAGGATCGGTGCGATGATGGCGGCGGTCCCGAACGGGACGTCGAGCCACCCGATGAACCCGAACATCCACACCAGCGTGAGGACGACCCCGACCATGCCGACGACGACGTCGGCGACGTCCCGGTAGGCGAACGCGAGCGCGACGACGATAAAGAGGAGGGCGATCGGACCGATCAGCTCCCCGGTGTCGGTGATCGCCTGCTGGTTGACCTCCTGGACGGCGGGGCCGGAGAGGGTGAAGTACTCGTCCCCGCCGTCGGACCGCTCCTCCGTGTGGTCGTAGATGGCCGCCTCGGCGTCGGCGACCGACTCCGACCCACCGTCGGTCCGCAGGGTGAACACCATCTGCCGGGCCTCGGCCTCGGTCGATCCCGGTTCGTAGCTCGCGGGCAGCAACTGGAGTGCCTCGGACCCGGGCGAGAGGACCGTCGCGACCGTCTCCCGGACCCGTTCCTCGTCGGCCGCCTCCAGGGCGGCGATCTGTTCGTCGAGGCCCGCACTGGGGTCGCCGGCGAGGCGGAGCGCCACGAGGTTCGAGACGTCGAGGTACGGGCGCCGGTCCGCGAGGGTCGACCCGACGGACTCCTCGCCGACCACCTCGCGCTGGAAGCGCAACGTCGCCAGCAACGACTCCTTCGAGAGGACGTTCCCCCCGGGATCCCGGACGTACACCGACACCGCCGTGACGTTCTCGGCACCGGTCCGGTAGTGCTCGTTGACGTAGTCGAGTTTCTGCTGTTCGGTGGAGTCGCTGCCCAGTTCCTCCTGGTCCGGTCCGGGAATGGACGTGGCGCCGTAGCCCACGACGAGGCTGAGCACCAGCATCACCGCGATGGTGGTCTTGCTGTAGTCCGTGACGACCCCGACGACGCGTTCGACCCCGCGAGCTAGCATCGGTCCGTTTCCCCCCCGATCCGCCCGTTCACCCACACACCGACTGGCCTCAGTCGACCGTGATATCGCATCGCCGTTTGATGCCCCTGCCAGGAAGGTATTTCTTTGGTGAAACCTGCTTCTGTCTCCGAACGTGGTTTTCCGTGGACGCTACCGGGCCGGTGCGACGGTACCCGAGGAGACGACCGGACGGAAAAGGGAACACCCCGGAGGCTGGACCGACGAACGCGGCCGACGTTACCGGTCCACTTCGCCCATGATCGTGTCCAGGCTCCCGAGAGCCGCGATCATGTCGGGGATGTACTCGCCCTCGGCCATCTCAGGGAGGGACTGGAGGTTCGAGAACGACCCGCCGCGGATCTTGAACCGTGCGGGCGAGTCGGTGCCGTCCGAGCGGATGTAGATCCCGAGTTCGCCCTTGGCGGCCTCGACGGCCCGGTACACCTCGGTATCCGGTTCGGGTTTGAGGGTCCGGGGGACGTTGGCCTGGATCTCGCGGTCGTCCTCGGGCCAGTTCTCCAGCAGGTCGACGCACTGCTCGATTATCTTCGCGCTCTCCTCGACCTCGCGGAGGCGCACCTGCAGACGGGCGAAGTTGTCACAGCCGTCCTCGGTGACCACGTCCCAGTCGAGTTCATCGTAGTAGCCGTAGGGGTCGTCGCGCCGCAGGTCGTAGTCGACCCCCGAGCCCCGGGCGACGGGGCCGGTACAGCCGTAGGACTTGGCCGTCTCGGGTTCGAGGACGCCGACGTCGACGGTCCGTAACTGGAGGATCTCGTTGGTCGTCAGGAGGTCGTGGTACTCCTGGACCCGCTCCGGGAGGCCGTCGAGGAACTCCCGGATCAGCTCGAAGAAGTCCTCGCGGGGCTCGGGCAGGTCCCAGACGACCCCGCCGAGCCGGAAGTAGTTGAACATCAGCCGCTGGCCCGTCAGTTCCTCCAGGATGTTCTGGACCTTCTCGCGGTCCTGGATCGCGTACATGAAGGTGGCGGTGAAGTCCCCGACGACGTCCAGCGCGTAGGCCCCCGTGGCGAGCAGGTGCGAGAGGATCCGGCTGAGTTCGGCCGCCATCGTCCGGACGACCTGGGCGTAGTCGGGCACCTCGATGTCCGCCAGGGACTCGGCCGCCCGGGCGTAGGCCCACTCGTTGAGGAGGCCGCCGCCGCCCCAGTCCCACCGGTCCGGGTAGGGCATGATCTGGTGGCGGTAGGTCCCCGACTGGCACATCTGCTCCTCGCAGCGGTGGATGTAGCCGATGTCGGGGTCGATGTCGACCACCTGTTCGCCGTCCAGGGTCACCTCCAGGTGGAGCACCCCGTGGGTCGCCGGGTGGTGGGGACCGACGTTCAGCAACATCGTGTCGCTCTCCGCCTGGTCGTCGGGCGCCAGCGGGTTCGCGTTCTCGTCGAAGGCGACGACCTGTGGGCGGTCCTGGTCGTAGTCCTGCGAGAGCGGGTGGCCCTGCCAGGTCTCGGGCAGGAGGATCCGCCGCAGGTCCGGGTGGTCGTCGTACTCGATGCCCACCAGGTCGTAGGCCTCCCGTTCGTGCCAGTCGGCGGTGCGGTAGACCGGTTCGGCCGACTCGCTCCGGGGGTCGTCCTTCGAGGTGGGGACCACGACGCTGAGCTCCCGGGTGGCGTCGTCGTAGCTCTTGAGGTGGTAGATGGTCTCGAACCGGTCGTCGTACTCCTGGGCGGTGACGCAGGAACAGTGGTCGAGGCCGGCCTCGTCCCGGAGGGTCCGGAGGGTCGCCTGGACGTCGTCCGGCCGGATCACAACCCCGGGCGCGTTGACGTGTTCCTCGGTGTCGACCGCGTACTCGGCGACCAGCGAGCGTGGATCGGAGGGCTCCGCCGTGGCCGGGGCCGTCTCCCGGCCGGTCTCCTCGGTACTCATCGGTAACTTCCGGAGCTACCGACGGGCCGCATAAAGGCGTACCGGGTGATCGTTCGTGCACCGTTCCGACCAGGTATCGTTACAGTAACCCTACCGTAAACTGATATCGGGTAAGGGACGGCCCGGAGTAGACTCCGCCCGTGAGGCGCCAGCGTCAACCCACGGACGTCGCCCTGAACCCAGTAACATTCCGGAGTGGGGGGCCGGATTTCCCGTTCGATCGCTGAGGGAGTGACCGGCGGGGAGTGGAATCGAGAGGATCGGATGGGTTGGGGCGGATTCGAACCGCCGGCTTCCTCCGTGTGAAGGAGGTGTCATAACCGGGCTAGACCACCAACCCGCAGGCGTCGATACCCCTGCGCCGGCCTTAACGCTTTCGCGACCGGTCGAGAACCTCCGACCGAAAACCGTTCCCCCCTGGCTCCCGAGAGGAGAGCTATGTACGACGGCATCGCGGACCTCCCGGTCCGCATCGACTCGGTCGAGCTATCGACCCTGGAGCGGGAGACCTCCAGCGACTTCACGCGCGTGTCCACGGTGATCGAGTTCCACGGCGACGGGGCGACCGGTCGCGGGGAGGACGTGACCTACGACGCCGGGGACCACCGGACGCTCGTGGCGGCCGACCCGGACTGGGGACTGACCGGCGAGTGGACGTTCGACGAGTTCTCGGCGCACCTCGACGACGTGGACCTCTTCCCCGAACCGCCGGAGTCGGAGACCGCGCGGCACTACCGCCGGTGGGGCGTCGAGAGCGCGGCGCTGGACCTGGCCCTCCGGCAGGCGGGCGAGAGCCTGGGATCCGTCCTGGACCGGACCTACGACCCGGTGCGGTTCGTCGCGAGCACCCGTCTCGGGGATCCCCCCACGATCGACCGGGTCGAGGAGTTCCTCTCGGTCGACCCCACGCTGGAGTTCAAACTCGACCCCACGCCCGGGTGGACTCCCGACCTGATCGACCGCCTGGCCGACACCGGGCGGGTGCGCGTCCTCGACCTGAAGGGGGCCTACGAGGGCACCAGCGTCGACAACCCGCCGGACCCGGACCTCTACGGCCGGGTGCTCGCGGGCTTCCCCGACGCCGTCGTCGAGGATCCCGCCCTGACCGACGACACCCGGCCGCTGTTCGACGGCCACCGCGACCGGGTCGCCTGGGACCACCCCATCACCGGGGTCGAGAGCGTCGAGTCGTTGCCCTTCGAACCGTCCTGGCTCAACGTCAAGCCCTCCCGCTTCGGCACCGTCGAGTCGCTGCTCGCGACCATCTCGTACTGCGAGGAGCGTGGGATCAGGACCTACGGCGGCGGCCAGTTCGAACTCGGTCCCGGCCGCGACCAGATCCAGGCCCTTGCCGCCCTCTTCTACCCGGACGCCCCCAACGACGTCGCCCCGTCGGCCTACAACGACCCCGAAATCTCCGGGGACCTGCCCTCCTCCCCCCTGGACCCGCCCGAGGACGTCGTCGGGATCGGGTGGTAGACTCCGTCGCCCGATCGGGATCGGATCGATCCGGTAACGGACGGATCGGATCGACGAGACCGGGAAAGCCCCCGACCCGCTCGCGGCCGCTGCGAGGGATATCGCTCGCTCCGCTCGCGATAGTGGCCCACGCAGCGACTCCCCTCGACTCACGGCTCCCCCCGGTCGCCGTTCGTCGGATCGGCGCGAGCGGGTCGGCCCCTTCCATTCCCGCCCCGCAGCCACGATCCTCCCCAACCGATTGCGCTTCTCGGTTCGCTCGGTCGCGGTGCTCCCTCGCTTCCCTCCGATGCTCATCCCTCGCGCGAGGCCGCGCCTGGCGGCGCGGCCCGCACGCCGTGTGGCTGACGCCCCCGGCGATCCCGGGTCGGTGTTCCGCCTTCCGATCCCCACTGCCGGGCCGTCCGCAAGCGGTTTAGCCCTGGCCGCCGGTTGGGGTGACGTGTTCGAACGCCTCTCCATCTCGACGCCGTTCCAGGTAGGGCCGGTGAACGCCTACCTCGCCGGGCGCACCCTGATCGACCCGGGACCGGCCAGCGAGGAGGCGCGGGCGGCCCTCCTGGAGAAGCTAGAGGAACGAGGGCTGGCACCGGGTGACCTGGACCGGATACTGGTCACCCACCCCCATCCGGACCACTTCGGACTGGCGCACTGGCTCCGGGAAACCGGTGCCGAGGTCCGTGCGAGCGCGGCCTGTGCCGACGTCATCGCCGACTTCGGGGCCCGCTACGAGTACGAGAAAGAGTACTTCCAGCCGTTCTTCGAGCGCCACGGGATGAGCGCCGAGACGGCGAAGACGGTCACCGAGTTGCCCCAGGTCTTCCTCGACTACGCGCCGGGGGTCGAGACCGACCGGATCCTCGAACCCGGCGACACGGTGACCGTCCGGGACCGGGCCGTCGAGGCCCTCGACCTGGCCGGTCACGCCCCCGGCGAACTCGCGTTCGCCTACGAGGACGACGGCCGCCACGCCGCCGTCGGCGACCACCTCCTCCCGGACATCACGCCCAACCCGCTGCTCCAGCCCCCGCCCGAACCCGGGGCCGACCGTCCGCGGGTCCTCCCGGCGTTCAACCGCTCGCTGGAGCGACTCCGCGACGGGGAGTTCGAGACCCTGCTCCCCGGCCACCGCGAGGTCGTCGCCGACCCCGCCGGACGGATCGACGAGGTGCTCGACGCACACGAGGAGCGTACGGCGAACGTCCGCGAGCTGGTCGACGGCCCCACGACCGCCCTGGAGGTCATGGAGGGGCTGTTCGGCGACCTCCCGGTGACCGAGTACTTCCCGGGGATGAGCGAGGCCGTCGGCCACCTCGACGTCTTGGAGGAGCGAGACGAGGTCACGAGCCACGACCGGGGCGGGATGGTCGTCTACGAACCCGCATGACCGTCGACCGGACGACCCTCGACGCGGTCGCCCGTGGCGAGCGCCCGGCCGACCTGGTCGTCCGCGGCGGCGAGGTCCTCTGTCCCGACGGGCAGGTACGGGAGCGAGCGGTCGCGGTCGTCGGCGACCGTGTCGCCGGCCTCCTCCCGGCGGCCGAGGTCCCGGACGCCGTCGGCCCCGACACCCGGACCGTCGACGCCACGGACCGGACCGTCGTCCCGGGCTTCGTCGACGCCCACGACCACGTCGACGTCCACCACACGTTCGAGCGGGGGTACCACCGCCGCCTGGAGCGAGGGACCACCGCCGTCGTCACCGAAACCTCGTCGTTCGTGGGGGTCGGCGTCGGGGGCATCGAGGAGTTCCTGGCGGCCACCGCCGACCTCCCCGTCGCGACCCTGGCCTGCGTCTCCCCGCAACCGCTGGTCGACACCTTCGAACCCGCCGACGCCGGCCCCGAGGAGGCCCGACGGCTCCGGGACCTCCTCGCCCGCGACCGGGTGGTCGCCGTCGGCGAGACCGACTGGATCCACGTCGTCGGGCGGGACACCCCCGCCCTGGACGACCTGTTCGACCGCGCCCGCCGGGAGGGCGCCCGCGTCGTCGGGCACGGCGCTGGCTGTCGGGGGCCGAAGCTCCGGGCCGTCGCCGGCGCGGTCGACGACGACCACGAGGCGACCGATCCGGGGGGCGTCGAGGAACGCCTGGCGGCCGGCCTCCACGTCGTCGGGCGCCGTGGGTCGATCCGCGACGACCTCGACGCCATCGCGACCGCCGACCGCCCGCGCGGGGACGTCTCGCTGTGTACCGACGGGACCTGGCCCGGCGACGGCTGTGGGATGGACGACGTCCTCCGCGGTGCCGTCGCGGCGGGCATCGACCCCGTCGAGGCCGTCGAGATGGCGACCCGCAACCCCGCCGCACACTTCGGCCTGGACGACCGGGGAACGATCGCCCCCGGGAACCGGGCCGACCTGGTGGTCCTGGACGACCTCCGGGCGGTCGAGGTCGACACGGTCCTCGCGGGCGGCGAGGTGGTCGTCGAGGACGGGGACGCCCTCGTCGGTCCCCGGCCCCACGACTACCCGGCCGAGTTCCGGGAGTCGGTCGCCCTCCCCGACGACGCCGGCGACCGCCTCCGGATCCCCGCGACGGCGGGCCGGGACGGGGCCGTGCGGGCCATCGACCGCTCGGCGGGGCTGGTGACCCGCGAGACGACCGTCGAACCGCCGGTCGAGGACGGGGCGTTCGTCGCCGACCCCGACCGTGACCTGCTGAAGGCCGCCCTGTTCGACCGCCGGCCCGGCCGCGACGCCGCCTTCGCCGGCTTCGTCCTCGGGATCGGTCTCGACGCCGGCGCGGCCGCGACCACTCTCACCTGGGAGCTCCCCGGGTTGCTGGTCGTCGGGGCGGACGACCGGTCGATGCGCCGGGCGGCCGCCCGCGTCGCGGAGAACGGCGGCGGGTGGGCGGTCGCCGGGCCCGACCCCGGGGACGCCCACGGGGGGAAGGGGGGATCGGACCGGGACACGTCCATCCTCGCCGAGATACCGATGCCCATCGCGGGCGCCCTCTCGGACGGCTCCCGGGACGAGGTGGCCGAAGGCTACCGGGCGGTCGACCGTGCGCTGGCCGACCTCGGGGGCACGCCGGATCCCGGCGCACCCCGGGCCCACGGCGAGGACGCCGGGGCGATCCTCGGCCTCCAGACCCTCTCGTTCCCCGGGGTCCCCGTCCTGAAGCTCTCGCTCTCGGGGTACGCCCACGTCGTCGAGGGGCGGACCGTCGGGCTGGATCCCGGCGAGGGGTAGGGGCCGGTGCCGGGGTCGGCGCGCCCCCGGGCCGCGATCCACCTCACGCCCCGGGGTCGAGCGCCCCCCACGAGAGCGTCCGGTCGACCTCGATGCGGATCGCTACCCGTTCGTCGAGTGCGTGGTCGGAGTACTGGTCGTACCTGGCTTCCAGTGCCCGGACGGCCCGGTCGTGGCCCGCGTCCCCGGGGTCGAGGAGTTCGGCCCGGCCCCGCACCTGCACCCAGGCCAGGCGGGACCAGTCCTCGGCGTACCGGTCGACTATCAGCGCGACCCGGGGGTTCGCCCGCACGTCCCGGACCCGCCGGAGGTCCCGGGTGGACTTGGGCTTCTCGTCGACCGGGGTGGCGATCCCTGGCGACTCTCCGGGGTCGCCCACCAGCGCGTAGCAGACCGGGACCGCGTGGGGGTTCCCCTCGCCGTCGGCGGTCGCCAGGCGGCCGACGCGGGCGCGTTCCAGGAACGCGCGTTCCTCGGGGGTCACGTCCTGACCTCCGGGGCCGATCCACTCGGGTCTTCGGGTGGCCGGATCCACGCCGGGCTTCGGGTGATCCGGGTGGTGACTGGGGAGGGAACTGGCGGCACGTCCGGGCAACGGGAGCCGCTACCCGGGACCGAGGAGTTCGACGAACCGGTTGGTCCCCTCGTCGGTGCCGGCGACGACCACCTCGTCGCCGGTCTCGACCCGGAACCGGGGGCCGACGTCGGTGAACACCTGGCCGTTGCGCTCGACGGCGACGACGGTACACCCGGTGCGAGACCGGACCTGTGCCTCGCCGAGCGTCCGGCCGGCCAGCCCCGGGGCTTGCGTCTTTATCACCTGCACCTGTGTGTCCGGCGAGAGGACCGACCCCCCATCAAGAACCGCCGAGGCGGTGATCCGACCCGTGACCGTCGCCAGCGAGAGGACGTAGTCCGCGCCGGCACGGTAGGTCTTGGTGACCGACTCGGGGTCCTCGGCGCGGGCGATCACCTCCACGTCGTCGCTGAGGTCCCGGATGACGAGGGTGGCGAACTCCGTCTCGGTATCGTCGGGGAGGGCGAGGACGACCGACCCCGCGGACTCGACGCCGGCCTCCTGGAGGACGGCGGGGTCGGTCCCGTCCCCGACGACGTCGACGGCCGGCCGGTCCTCCCGGTCGACGACCGTGTACGGGAGGCCCGCCTCGGCCAGGCGGTCGGTGACCGCCCGCCCGACCTCGCCGTGGCCGACGACGACCGCCTCGCGGCGGCCCGAGCGGTGGGCCTCCGAACGGATCGGTGCCGCCAGCGACTCGATGCTCTCCGGCCGGCCGGTCACCAGGAGGACCGTCCCCGGTTCGATCACCGCGTCGGGCGAGGGGGGACTGACGAACTCGCCGGCGAACCACGCGCCGACGACGTTGATGCCCGCCCGCTCCCGGAGGCCGGCCTCCGCGATGGTCCGGCCGACCAGGTCGCTCCCGCGCGGAACCGGGACCTCCGCGACGTCGAAGTCCTCGCCGACCTCTATCGCCTCGCCGAGGTCCGTCGTCAGGTCGGCCAGCACCTTCCGGGCGAGGCTCTCGCCCAGCAGCGACCGGGGCGAGAGGACGGCGTCGGAACCGGCGAGGCGGTGGTAGCTGGCCCGTTCGGGGTGTTCGAGGACGCTGACGACCCGGACGTCGTCGGCCACCTCGCGGGCGGTCAGGACGATGCTCACGTCCATCCGGTCGGAGACGTCGGCGACCAGCGCCCGCGCCCGGGGGAGCCGGGCCGCCTCGAGGCCGGCGACCGAGTCGGGATCGGCGTTGATGACGTCGTAGCCGTCCTGGAAGAGGTCGTCGGCCCGGTCGTCGTCGGGTTCGACGACGACGTAGTCGACCCCCTGGGAGTCCAGTTCCGAGACCAGCGCGCTCGCCCGGGGCGAGTGGGTCGCGATCACGACGTGGTCGGAGACGTCCTCCGCTACCTCGGGCGCCGTCGTGGTGAGGACGTCCTCCAGCAGCGGGAAGAACACGACCGGTAGCGCGAGGAAGATGAGGAGGGTCCCGGTCAGGTCCATGACGATGACCAGCACGTTCATCTGTGGGCTGGTCCACGGCGCATCGGAGCCGTACCCGGTCGTCGTGAACGTCTCGACGACGATCTGAACGGCGTGGAGGAAGGATATCCGACTGCCCTCGTAGGCCCACATGCCGTAGTCGTACGCGACCGCGAACGCCAGCATGATCCCGGCCACGCCGACCGAGAAGTACAGCGTCCGGCGGCGCAGTTCGTTCATGTCCCCCGGGTGGGCGTCCCCGGACATATAAGCCCGGTCGGTCCCCCCGGAACGACCGACCCGGACGGCGGTCGGGTGGGCCGCGGCGTGATCCGTCCGGACCCGCCGTCTGGGGGGTCGGAGTCGATCCCCGAGGGTCCGTCCGAATCCGCGAGACGTTGCCGGGCGCACTCAGCCAAGGTACTCCACGTACGAATCGAAGACGCCCGGGTCGGCGACGAGGCCGATGTGGGAGGTGCCCCCGACCCGGACGTTGCGGGTTCGCCGGGTCGAGGCGAACAGTTCCGGGGGGATGGCGGCGTTGTCCTCGGGGGTTATCGCCCCGTCGCGGTCGCTCCAGACCGCCGTGTAGTCGACGTCCGGCGAGAGCGGCGTGTCGTTGAGTTCCCGGAGGAAGGGACTCCCGGGGACCATCGCCCGGGCGCCGGCGGTCGCGAGGCCGACGTAGGCGAGGTAGGTCCCCTGGTGGGGCGTTCCCAGCGTGACCAGGTCGTCGACGTAGTCGTCGCCGTCGAGGTGCTCGACGGCCCACCGCGCCGAGAGTCCGCCCATCGAGTGGGCCAGTACGTCGACCGGACCCTCCTCTGTGGCGACCGACCGACAGGTCTCCAGGACCCGCCGGGCGTACTCGCGGGGGGAGCGGACCGTCGTCCCGACCGGCCCCTGGTCCAGCAGGTGGATCCGGTCGCGGTCGTAGCCGGCCGAGACCAGTCGGTCGGTCGTCGCGTCCCACCAGGGAGCCCGGCGGCTGTCGCCGTAGCCGTGAACCAGCACCACTGGGTCGGCGGCTGTCATCGCCCGTCGAAGGGTCCCGGCGGACAAAAAGGCGGCGACGTCGGTACGACGCCTCCTCAGAGGTGTCGCACAACTGCGGGCACCTTCCGGAGGTCCCCCGGCTTGAACGGGTAGAGTCCGACTACGTCCCGCAGGGTGAGGTCATAGCGCTGGAACCGCTCGGCGGTCGCGGGGGAGAGCGACCCCATCCGCCGGACGAACCGGTCCTGCTGGTCCGCGTCGAAGTCGTAGAGGAGTCCCGCGAATGCACGGTGGAGCTTCCAGTAGGGGCCCTTCCGGTCGTTCCAGCGGCGCTCGGAGGCCGCCAGTCGCTCCCGGGTGGTGTCACCCGCGTCGAGGGCCTCGATGGCGACGTCTGCGGCCATCTCCGCCGACTCCATCCCCGGCCTGATCCCCTCCCCGAGCAGGGGGTTGATGCTGGAGACGGCGTCGCCCACGGCGACCAGGCCGTCGGTCGCCCGTTCGTTGACGGAGTTGTTCACGACCGCGTCGCCGGCGTGGACCGCACGGACCGGTCCCGACTCCCAGCGGGGATCCCCCTCGACCCACTGCCGGACGTAGTCGTCGATGGTGCGGTCCTCGTCGCCGGCGCGTCGCTCGTGGGCGTCGCCGAACCAGCAGACGCCGGCCTTGTACACCCCGTCGCCGGCGGGGAACGTCCAGGCGTACCCGCCGGGCGCGTCGTCGTGGTCGAGGCGGAACAGCATCGAGTCCACCTCGTGGTCGCCCTCGACGACGTACTCCTTGCCGACGACGCGGTCGGCTCTCCGCTCCTCGAACAGCCCGAGGGGATCGGTCAGCACCCGCCGGGGACCGGTCGCGTCGACGACCAGCGACGCCGACACCTCGCCGCCCCGGTGGTGGACGCCCGTCACGCGGCCGTCCTCGGTCACCGGACCGGTGACGAGCGTTCACGTGTGGATCTCTGCCCCCTCCCGTTCGGCGTCCTCGCCGAGGAACTCCAGGAACGCGGGGAAGTCGAGGACGTACGCCTCCACCGGGAGGCACGCCCACGACCCGGAACCCTCGAACTCGACGGCGTCCGTCGTGTCCATCACCACCGACTCCGGGAGGTCGTATCCCTCGACGATCTGGCGGAATGTCCCGCCGGTGGACGTGTCGTTTTCCGAGAGGTCGTCGTTCGCTTCCAGGACCGCCACGGAGTAGTCCGACCGGGCGGCGACCGTCCGGGCGAACTGCAACCCGGAGGGGCCGCCCCCGGCCACGACGATGTCGTAGTGGCGTTGCACGGGGGACGGGTGAGCAACCGAACCTCAAAATCGCTTCGTTCGTCGTCGGTCCGACCGGTTCGTCGTTCCCCCGGGACCCCGTCCTGCCGCGCGACGGGGCGGGGTGCGATCCCGCCTCCACCGGGACGGTCGGCGGACACGAACCACCGCGACAGGGGACTCGCGCCGGTGGGGTTTTTCCCGGAACCGGTCGTAGGGGTCGTCGATGAGCCCCGGCCGCGACCCGCCGACCGACCGCGAGTCACCGGTGGGTGAGCCGGTGGTGCGCGGAGACGCCGCCGTCCTCGGCCGGGAGGCCAGCGACGCCGTCGAGTTCGACCCGGAGGACCCGGAGAGCCTGGAGCGAGCGGCCACCACGGTCGAGCGGTTCGCCGAGGACGAGACCGCCGACCTCGACAGCGTCCACGTCCTGCGGGGCGCGGCCGCCGCGGCGGCGCTGGCCCGCGGGGAGGGGTCCTACCGGGCTGCCGCCGACCGCACCGGAGCGTCGGTCCCGCTCATCCGCAAGTGGGCACGGGTCCACGACCTGCCCCGGTCGGTCCGCCGGCGGGTCGCGGCCGGCGAGATCGCACCGTCGGCCGCCAAACACGTCGCCCGCCTGGAGGGCGAGGACCGGTTCGCGATGGCGTGGGCGACCCTCGAAGCCGACCTGACGGTGCGCGAGGTCCGGCGGATCGCCAGCCAGGTGGACGACGGAACGCCAATCGAGGAGGCCCTCGCCGCGGCCGGCGTCGACTACGGTCGGGTCGAACTCGACCTGCCGTCCGACGTCTACCGCGAACTCCGCCGGCGGGCCGCCCTGACCGACCGCGACCCGGACGCGGTGGCGGTCGACGCGCTCCGCGAGTACCTCGGGGATCCCTGACCCCGAGGGACAAGGGTTTAATCGGATCCCCCCGAATGGCGATCCGCGGGCCGGTAGCTCAGTTAGGCAGAGCGTCTGGCTTTTAACCAGATGGACGGGGGTTCAAATCCCTCCCGGCCCGTTCCTGTCGCGAGCACACTCGCGAGCGACAGGAACGCCTGGGGGATTTGAACCAGACGGCGGCGAGCGGAGCGAGCCGACGGCGAGGTTCAAATCCCTCCCGGCCACCTGCCACGAGCATCGATCCGCGACGACGGGTGACGGATCCCGGTCCACGAATGGGGCCGGTCGTGGTGGAGTCCGATCGCTCACCGCTCGCGGCCGGACTGCGCCCGGAGGGGTGCGGACCGTCGAGTTACAGTAAGAATACAGTAAACGTCGGGGAGTCGCCCCGGCTGGAACGCCGGTGACCACGGGAGGTGTGGCCGGTCAGACCTCCTTGCGCGGGAGGTACGCCAGGACGATCAGGAGGACGGCGGCGATCATCGAGACGAAGACCACGCCCCAGAAGCCGTTCTCGCGCTCGTGGTACTCGTTCGACGCGTCGACGCTCGCGCGGTACTCGCCGAGGTCGTCCGACCGCTTCAGCTGGACGGTGTCGTTGTCGGGGAAGAACGCGAAGTACCGCTGACCGTTGAGGGTGACGTTGGTCTCGTGGTCGGCCTCGACCTGCTTGACGGCCGTTGCGGTCCACTCCAGCGTGATGGACTCGTTGTCGACGGCAACCGAGGTCTCGTTGCCCCGGTAGGTGAGGTCGTCGTCGGAGGTGAACCGTGCCCGCTCGATGCCGTCGTACTCCTCGATGGGGACGGCCTCGTCGGTCCCGTCGCCGTCGCGGTCGACCAGGACGTGCAGTCGTCCGTCGCGATCGATGGTCTCGGCCGTGGGCTGTTCGCGGAGCAACACGGTCGAGTCGTCCTCGACCAGCACGTCCCAGGTGCGGACGTCGGCCGGGTGGTACTCGACGACGACCGTGGAGTTACTGGCCGCCAGCGAGGTGCCCGCCACGAACGCACCCTCCTCGACCTGGAACTCCTGGGTACTCCCGTTCTCGAAGGTGATCCGGACCGAGTCGTCGCTGTCACCCCGCGTGGAGGTGTTGACCGACTCCTCCTCGAAGGTGAAGTTGCGGGTCCGGGGCTCGGGGAAGTCGACGGTGACGGCCCCGTCGTCGGCCACGACGGTCGCGTTCTCGACGGCCGTCTCGCCCGCCGTCCACTCCTCCGAGAAGGACGCCGACTCGTCGGTCCACTCGAAGGTCGCCGTGCGCTCGATGCCACCGCCCCCGCCGTGGCCGCCGCCCGAGGACTGGGTCGCCTCTATCTCCGCGACCGTGTAGGTCCGGCCCTCGACGGTCACCGTGTCATTCTCCGAAAGCTCCTGGTCGGGCGTTCCGAGGGTCACCTCGGGTGCATGGGTCGTCGCGATCATCGCGTACGCCCCCGCGGCTAGGACGAGGAAGAAAACCACGTACGCCGCCGCCGCTCGTCGCTGCATGCCCGGGGCTGGGAACGGGCGGGACATAACGGTTGCTTTTCGGGTCGGCCTCGTCGGTGGTCGGTCGCCGAACCGGACGAGTGCGAGCGGGGTCCGATCCGGCAGCGCGGTCGCCGGAGGGACCCCGTTCGACACTCGCTCACGCGGCGGAGCGGCCGAAAGACAACCGTTAAACGCTCGCCGGGGGTACCCCGAACTACCATGGGAAAGGTAGCTGCCGAGATCAAGGTCATGCCGACCGGTGACGACGTGGACCTCGACGACCTGCAGGAGCGCGTCGAGGCGTCGATCCCGGAGGGAGCGAAGGTGAACAACGTCGAACGCCAAGATGTCGCCTTCGGACTGGTCGCCCTGGTCGCGACCGTCGTGGTGCCCGACGACGCCGGCGGGACCGACGCCGTCGAGGAGGCCTTCGCCGACCTGGAGGGCGTCCAGCGGGTCAGCGTCGAGGGCGTCACGCGGATCTGAGCCGGCCGGAGGGCAGTTTCTGACCGGTCGACCACCGCCGACCAGCCACGGCGCAGTCCGGATGATCCCCGGTCCCTACCGGTCCCCGTCCCCGACCGGTCGCCCGTCGGGCCGCTTGGCCCCCTCGGAGTCGTGGACCACGACCTCCCCCGGGCCGGTCTCGACGGGGTCGTAGGCGTTGCGGACGGCCACGGCCTCCTCCAGTTCGCGGACCGCCCGCTCCTTGAGGGCGGCGGCCAGGTCCTCCGCCTCGGACCGCGAGATGTCCCGGCCCAGGCCCTCGCACTCGTGGGCCCGCACCATCCCCTCGCGGTCGACCGCCTCGCCCATCGGCTGGCTTGTCCCGCCGAGGGCGACGCTGAAGGGGTAGGTCCGGCAGATCAGCGGCCGGTCGGGATGGACGGTACACCGGCCGCCGCCGTCGTCCTCCGCGTAGAACGTGCAGTCGCCGCAGTCGTCGACCTGGAGTGCCCACTCGAAGGTCTCGCCCTCCGGCCCGTCGGGGCCCTCCCGCAGGCCGTAGGGCATCGGGCGGGCGACGTCCCGCCAGTCGTACTCCTCGCTCCCGCCGCCCGCTCCGTCGCCCTCCCCACCGGTGGCCGCCTGCAGGCGGCGCACCTCGTCGGGGAACACCGTCGCCGTATGGGGTTCGTGGGCCTCCTCCCCGGCCTCCGCGTCCGATCCCTCGGGGTGGCCGGGGTCGCTGTCGTCCGCCCCGCCGTCGGCGGGGTGCCCCTTGCAGCACGCGCCACACCTCGTGCACTCGAAACCGATCGACTCGATGGCGTCGGCCAGGTCGCCGACGTCCAGGTCGCGGGCGCGGGCCAGTTCCGACTCCAGGGAGTCCACGGTGGATCGTGGGGACCGACGGCGAAAAGTCCGGGGATCGCCGCCCGCACCGGTGGCGTCGGAGATCCGAAGTTCTCCCGCCGCACGTGTCCAAAATTTTTATCATTCGTACTGTTGGTTCAACGAGAGGCGGATCGATCATGCGAGAGTTCAACTGCCCCGACTGTGGTTTCGAGGTGCGCTCGGGTAGGGACGAGGAAATAATCGAGGTCGCGTGGGCCCATCTTTACCGCGTCCACACCTCGACTTCTCCGTGTCGGAGATAGAGGAGTACGTCGAGGAGGTGCAGGGACCGCGCCGGGATCGATCGGATCGCCACCGCGGGCGACCGGAGCGGTGCTACGCGGGACGGGCCCGTTCGCCGTCCCACTCGACGTCGCCGTCAGCGGCGAGTTTCTCCAGGTGCGCGACGACGGTGGCCCGGGCGAGGTCGCGGACGCCGGTCAGGTCCTTCTCGTAGGCGGCGTCCGTGACGGCGTCCGGGTCGCGGGCGCCCGCCTCGACCGCCCGGAGCACCCGACCTTCGCGGTCGAGGCGGTGTTCGATCAGTCGCGTCAGGGTCTCCCGGGGGTCATCGATCACGGGGCCGTGTGCGGGCAGGAGTCGGTCGGGGTCGCGGTCCCGGATCCGCCGGAGACTGTCGAGGTAGGCGGCCATGTCGCCCTCGGGCGCCCCGACGACGACGCTCCCCTCCGCGACCGCGAGGTCGCCGACGAGGACCGCCTCTCCGTCCGGTTCCTCGACTGCGAAGGCGGCGTGGTCGGGCGCGTGGCCCGGCGTCGCCAGGACCGTCAGTCCCCCGACCCGGTCCCCGTCCTCGACGGTGCGGTCGGGGTCGACGCCGGTCGCCGCCCGGAACCGGTCCTCGTGACCGGCGAGAGCGTGGACCGTCGTCCCCTCGGCGTAGTCGGCGACCCCACCGACGTGGTCCGGGTGCGTGTGCGTGAGGACCAGGTGGGCCACGTCGCGACGCTCGTACTCCTCGTCGAGTGCGTCGGTCCGCCCGGCGGGGTCGACGAGGACGGCGTCCTCGCGGCCGACGACGTAGGCCGCCGTCCGCCCGTCGGGCGCGCGAGTCTCGGCGTCGACGGGGACGCGCGCGATCCGATCCATGCGCTCGCCTTCGAGCGCCCCGCACAAATGTCGGGCGGATCCCGGCGAGTACCAGGCGGAGATGGCGGGCGGATCCCGGCGAGTGCTCGGCGGAGATGTCGGGCGGATCCTCGCCACTGTTCCGGATGGATAGCGGGCGGATCCGGGCAGTCCGGGAAGAACGAAGCGGAGCGAGTCCCGGGTGACCTCAGCCGTCGATGAAGTAGACCTGCTTGCGCGCGTCCTGGAAGCTGTGACGCGCCCCGACCAGTTCGACCTCCTGGAGGCGGTTCAGGGCGTAGCGAACCGTCCGGTCGGGCAGCAGGGTCGCTTCGGCGATCTCGCCCTGCGAGAGGGCGTGGTTGGTTTCCAGCACCTTCGCGACGAGTTTCGCGCTCGGCGGCAGGTCACGCAGTTCACTCCGGAACTCGGGATCGGAGAACCCTCCGGCCCCGTCCAACTCTCCGTCGACTGCACGCTCCGTGTCGGTAGTTCCCATGTCCCGGTCCGGGCGGTGGACGGAGGTAAAGCTTGTCTATATGGTAATGCAAACAAATCCAATAATATTAGGAGATATAAGGCCGCGGTACGGGCCGCGGTCGAGGTGACGACGGCACCGGGGATCCGCCGGCCGTCGTGAGAAGTCGCCGCCTGGATTGCAGGCATCCCAACGGATTTCGGCCGGTCGTGCGAACGGCCGGCATGGCGACCATCCCGGAGTCGTTCCACGACCTGTTCGAGCGAGAGACGTTCGCGGTCTTCGGAACGCTGATGCCGGCCGGTACGCCCCAGTTGACCCCGGTGTGGATCGACCGCGAGTCCGTCGACGGCGAGGACCGGGTACTGGTCAACACCGCCCGGGGTCGACAGAAGGAGCGCAACGTCACCAGCGACCCGAAGGTCGGCGTCTGCGTGATGGACCCCGACGACCCCTACCGCTACGTCTCGGTCCGCGGCGAGGTCACCGAGGTGACCGAGGACGGCGCGGTCGAGCACATCGACCGACTGGCCCGCCGGTACATGGACGTCGAGGAGTACCCCCACCACGGCGAGGAGTCCGGTCCCCGCGTCGTCATCAGGATCCGACCGGACCGGGTGACGACGAGCGGGTAACCTCCCGAACCGTTCACACCGATCGGCGCCGGCACCTACCCTTTTGTCCTCGCCCGCCGGATCCCGATCCATGCCACCTGACGAGTGGGATCCGGCCCGGGAGATGTACCGTCACCGGCCCGAGGTCCTGGCGACGGACCGCGGGGAGGGTCCGGCGCTGGTCTGTGCCCACGGCACGCTGATGGACCGGACGATGTTCGCCCCGCAGTTCGCGCTGGCCGACGACTACCGGGTGGTCGCCTACGACCTGCGGGCCCGTACGGACAACTACCACGGCCCCTACGACCTGGACGACCTGGTGGAGGACTGCCGGACGACCCTGGACGCCCTGGGAATAGAATCGTGCGTGCTGGCAGGGATGTCGATGGGCGGGTTCATGGCCCTGCGGTTCGCGCTGGAGCATCCCGACCGGCTGGACGGCCTGGTGCTGATAGACAGCATGGCCGAGGCCCACACCGACACGGAGCGGGAGCGGTACTCCGAGATGACCGAGACGACCCGCGAGTTCGGGCGGCCGCCCGACCAGCTAGCCGACGCCGTCTCGTACCTGCTGTTCGGCGAGACCACCCGGGCGGAACGCCCCGACCTGGTCGAGGAGTGGATCGACCGGTGGCGGACCTACCCGGGCGAGGCGGTCTACGGCGAGGTCGACTCCTGGCTCGACCGTCCGGACCTGACCGACCGGCTCGACGAAATCGAGGTCCCGGTACTCGCGGTCCACGGCGAGGAGGACGACGCCATCGAGATCGAACGCGGCGAGCGGACCGTCGAGGGACTCCCGGACGCGCGGCTGGTGCCGGTCGTGGGGGCGGGCCACTCCTCGAACCTGGAGCGCCCGGAACCCGTCAACGCCGCCGTCCGCGAGTTCCTCGGCGAAGTGTACGGCTGAGCCTGGGAAAGCGGGGCGATCACGCCCGAGATCCGAGCGACGGGGAGCGATCCGGGAGGACAGCCACGACCGGCACCCCGCCGCGGTCGGCGTTTCGATTCAATACCGTTTTACCGGGGGGCCCCGATACGCCGTGGCGTGAAGGGTCGGGAGTGGTACCAGGCGACCGACGTCGCCCAGGAGTACGAACAGAAGCGGTTCTCGCGCGGCGGTCGGCTGATAAACCGCCGCGAGAAGCGGGCGGCCCTGAACGCTCTCGGGCCCGTCGAGGACCGCGACATCCTGGAGATCGCCTGCGGGACGGGCCGGTTCACCGTGATGCTCGCGGAGTACGACGCCAACGTGGTCGGCCTGGACATCTCCGGACCGATGCTCCAGCAGGGCCGTGCGAAGGCCCAGAAGGCGGGGGTCGCCGACCACCTCGACTTCCTCCGGGGCGACGCCGCCCGCCTGCCGTTCCCCGACGACCACTTCGACGCGGTGCTCGCCATGCGCTTCTTCCACCTGGCGGACACCCCGGCGTCGTTCCTGAGCGAGATGCGTCGGGTCACCCGCGACCAGGTCGTCTTCGACACGTTCAACCGGTTCTCGGCGCGGTCGGTCTACAACTGGCTGTTGCCGATGGGGTCGCGGCTCTACTCGCGGGGCGAGGTCGAGCGACTCCTCCAGCGAACCGGCCTCGAACTGGTCGGCGAGGAACACGACTTCGTCCTCCCCTACGGCTTCTACCGGCGGATCCCCAACGAACTGGCCAGTACCTTCCGCGGGCTGGGCACCGGCGTGGGCCGTGCCCCCGGCGGGGACCGCCTCGCCACAGTGTCCTGGTGGAACACCTCGATCGGGGAGTGACCCGTTTCAGTCGGGCGGATCGCGGAGAGCGTCTGGACGGCTCACGGGGTGAACTCCGAACCGCACCTTTGAAGCGGGATAACGTTCTATCCCTCTCTATGGACCTCTCGGTGGTGGTACCCACACTGAACGGCCGCGAGGAACTCGGGGCGTGTCTCGACTCGCTGTCCGAGCACGCGCCGGGGGCCGAGGTGGTCGTGGTCAACGGCCCCTCGGCGGACGGGACCACCGGGATGGTGCGAGAGCGCGACGACGTCGACGTACTCCTGGAGATCGCCGACCGGAACCGCAACGCCGCCCGCAACGCCGGCATCGCGGCGGCCTCCGGTGACGTCGTCGCACTGCTCGGGTACGACCTGTGCGTCGAGGAGGGCTGGTCCGAGGCGATAGCCTCGTCGCTCGACGACGGCGCCGACGTCGTCACGGGCCCGGTCCACCAGTCGATGGCAGTCGGGACCGCCACCGAACGGGAGGAGACCCGCACGGTCGCCGGGCAGGAAGTCACCTACTTCGACGGCGACAACGTCGCGTTCACCGGCGAGGCCATCCGCGCCATCGACGGGTTCGACGAGTACCTGGAGACGGGAGCGGCCCGCGACGGCTCCCACCGCCTGGCGACGATGGACCGGGAGGTGGCCTGGAACGGCCGGATGTGCGCCCGCGGCGAGTTCGAGACCGACGGGGGCCACACCGAACGCGACCGTGGCCGGGAGTACCGCTCGTTCGCCTACCGCCTGACGAAGACCTACGGCGTCCGGCCGTCCGTCGCCCGACGGATCGCCGGCCGCGTCGTCGCCGACGCCGTCGGCGGCGTCAAGTCCGTTGCCGTCGGTGACCTCGACCCGTCGGCCTGCCCCGGGCGGATCCGGGAGGGCGGCGGCGGCCTGTTCGCCGGCGTGAAGGACGGCCTGACGACCCGCGTCCGGGATCGTCGACCGGTCCGGAACCCCCACGGACTGTCGGCACGGTTCGATCGCGCGGTCGAAACCTACGACTGGCGCTGACGTCCTCCCACTGGGGAACCTCGTCCGCTCCGATACGCCCGATCTCACTCGTACTTTCGCGACCAGTAGACGATGAGTGGCACCAGCACGACCGTCGGCCAGAGCCAGGCGGCGACCCCCAGGGCGTCGGTGAGGTTGACCGCCGAGACGGCGCTGACCGTGGCGATGAACGCGCCGATCATGCGCTGGAGGTGTGCGACCGTCCGCGATCCCCCGCGGTCGCTCGCCCCGAACGCCCGGAGGTCGAGGCCGCCGAAGCCGATCCCGATCCCCCCGAAGACCGCCATGACGACGCCGAAGCCGTCGCCGTCGAGGAGGCGAACGACGCCCCAGCCCCCGAGGGCCAGACACGCGAGGACGACCCCGACGGCGGCCGCCCAGTCGACGGCCGCCGCGCCGCGGTCGGGCCGTCGCCGCGAGAGCGCACGGTAGCCGGAGAACGCGAGGTAGCCGCTGAACACCGCCACGAGCGTCAGGAACGCCCGGAACGGGGTCGGGTCGAACGCCAGCAACGGCGGGACGGTCCCGACGACGACCGCCATCGATCCGACGAAGACCCGTCCCGCCCGGCGGTGCCGGTGCCCGCCCTTCGTCGTCACCAGGGCGACGACGCCCGCGAGGACGGCGACGACGCCGGCGGCGACGTGGACCCCGAGGGTCACCGCCTCCGGTGTCACCACGTCCCGATCACCCCCAGAAGCGTCGCCACGTTCCGGTCCCCCACTCTGTCCCGGCGGGTTCGTTCGCCCGGTAGAAAGTCCTACCGGTAAGTTGGATCCGCGGATCACGCGGCGACGGTGCCGAAAAACCCGCTTCGGTCGGTTTTCTGGCCCTCGCCTCGGAGCCTCGCTACGCCTCGGCTTCCTCGGCGAACACGTCGTCGTACTCGCCCTCGTCGATCCGTTCCTTGAACTCGCGCGGGTTGTTGCCCTCGATGGTGACGCCGAGGGAGGTGCAGGTGCCGACGACCTCCTTGGCGGCGTTCTTGAGGTCGTAGGACAGGAGGTCAGGGTGCTTCTGTTCGGCGATCTGTTTGACCTGTTCGACCGTGAGGTCGGCGACGAACTCCTCGTGGGGCTTGCCACTCCCGGTTTCGAACCCCGCCTCGTCCTTGACGAGGGACGCGGTCGGCGGGACGCCGACGTCGATGGTGAAGGAGCCGTCGTCCTCCCACTCGACGGTTACTGGGACCTCCGTCCCGTCGAATGCGGCGGTCTGGTCGTTGATTTCGTTCACGACGTCCTGTACGTTCACGGGGGTCGGCCCCAGTTCCGGTCCCAGGGGCGGGCCGGGGTCGGCCTGCCCGCCGGGAACCAGTACCTCGATCGTTCCAGCCATGTCCCGAGGAAACCCGCCTGCGCTGTTAAGAATTGTCTTTTCCCCGCGGTCGACCCCCTCGGTCCGTCGTGTGGGTCGGATCCTCGTCGGTCCCCCGGTCGCGGGTGCCGGACCGTCCACCCAGGGGTTCGGTGCCGCACGGAGGCGAACGGAATTATTCACTATCACGTCAATAGAACAAATATTCAATTCGTCGATGGCCGCAAACTCTTTTTACGGGACTCAACAACGGTACAGACTGCCAGAGTCGAGTACTAGGTACGAATATACAATTATCGTGAGTTCAAGAACAAAAAACAAATACCGAGCTACTGAACACCGCACCAAAGTATGGCAGGCATTCCATCAGAACTCCGAAACGGTTACCTGATCAAGGTCGGTCTCCCCGTGGTCGTCGCACTGGGTGCCATCTGGGGGTTCGTCTTCACCCAGGTGGACGCCGGGACCGAGGGGCTGTACGTCCTCCTGGCTGGCGGGGCGTCCGCCGTCGCCCTCCTCCTCGTCCTGGTCGGACAGCCCCTCCAGGACACCACCACCGCTTCCCTCGGAGGGTTGACGGAGAAGGTCCGGAAGGTCGAGCAGGGACACCCGAACGTCGACTTCGAGACGGACGGGAGCGGCGAGGTCGCCGAACTGTCCGAGGCCATCGACGAGATGTCGAGTTCCCTCCAGTCCCAGGTCGTCGAGTACAGGACCGAGCGCGACGAACTGGAGTCGGAACTCGAGGAGCGTACGTCCGACTACCGGAAGCAGAAGCGGCTGAACGACTACCTCCTCGACCGGATCACCGACTACACCGGCACCATCGAGGACGCGTCCCCCGAGGACCTCTCGCCCCGGATGGATCCGGACGACACGGTCCCCCAGTTGGACCGCCACACCCGGGCGTTCAACTCCCTGCTGGAGGACGTCGAGGGGCGGACCGAGGCTCCCACCGGGTCCGCGACCGCCGAATCCTCTCCGTCCGAGTCCGCGACCGCCGAGGAGGGCACCGACCAGTTCACGATAACGCCGCCGGAACCATCCGAGGAGGAGAGCCAGCCCGGCAAGACCGTCGCGGAGGTCAAGGGGATCGTGGCCGGCGCCTACCCGGACGACGAACTCCCCTGGCACCTCTACAACAGGCTCTTCCTGAAGACGGGGATCAACCTGGACGACAGGCCCGACCGGGAACGCCTCTCCGAGGACGAGGTGGACGAACTGATGGACGCGGCGAGGGACATCGTCGGGGAGTTCACCACGGCGTGAGGACCGACGCTCGGGACCCCGATCCGGCGACGCGACGAACCCACCAACCGACGACGAAGCCACGATACGACACCGAACCATGTCAAACCAAGCGGCACAACCAGGAAATCAGGTAAAAGTCGACCTCGAGAGCGGGAAAGCGACGGTGTTCGGCCAGCCGATGGTCTTTCACTGCAACCACTACAACAGGACTCTCCAGCAGTTCATCGAGGACCCGGACTACGTCGACTCCGAGCGGATCTTCCGGATGTCCTCGGCCGAGACCGTCTACCTCCAGATGCGGGAGTTCCTCAAGCAGTACCCCCAGGCCGACTTCGAGGGGATCCTCCGGGTAGCGAGCGACCTGTTCCAGTTCTCGGGGTTCGGGAAACTCGACTTCTCCGGCATCTCGGAGGACGGCGGCGCGGTCGTGGGCGAGGAGTCCCACTTCGGGCGGGCGCTCCGGTTGAACGTGGGCGACCGGGACGTCCCGGGCGAGTACCTCGACCAGGGGTTCGTCGCGGGCGTCCTCCTGGCGGCGAGCCACCACCTCGACCTCCCGCTCGCCGACGGGTTCGAGATCCACCAGACCAAGTCGATATCGATGGGCGACGAGCGTTGCCGGTTCGAGGTCGACCCCCGGGCCGACTACGGCTGGCTGGAGAAACTCCGGCCCGACCCGGTTCGATCCCTCCCGACGGCACCCGGGCCCGAGGAGTTCGTCCCGGCCGAGGACCTCGAGGTGGACGAGAAGGCGATAATCGAGGCCGTCGCCGACCTCGACCTCTCGGGCAACGAGGACGGCCTGATCCCGCGGTTCGGCCTCTACCTCACCCGCAACTACGCCGACTACTACAACAAGTCCTCGTTCCGGTTCATGAAGGCCGTCGAGCGGGAGATGGGGTCGCTCGGGCCCGCCGAAACCCTGCTGAAGGAGACGGGCCACATCTGCGGGTTCCACACCTTCGGCGGGATCATGACCAGCCCCGAGTGGGAGGCAGTGGTCGAACCACAGATCGACAGCCTGCAGGGGTGGGTCCACGGGATGGTCGCGATTATCAACGCCCTCGGCTGGGGCGTCTGGCGGGTCGAGGAACTGGTGCCCGACGACCGACTGGTGGTCCGCGCGTACAACGCCTACGAGTCCACCGGCCACCTCAGGTGGTTCGGCGAGTCCGAGGACCCCGTCGAGTTCCTCGTCCAGGGCGGCGCCAGCGCGCTGATGAACCTCGTCTATTACGGGGACATCGCCGAGCGCGACAGCACCTCGAAGGAACTGTACTACAAGCTCTTCAAGGAGAAGGGTGGCTTCGACGCCGAGTTCACCCACAGCATCGCGGCGGGCGACGACTACGTCCGGGTCGAGGTCACCCGCTGACGGCCCGCCCCGATGTTCGACGAACTGGCCCTGGAGAACTGCATGCACGAGGACCTCTACCGGTACGACCTCCCCGAGGTCCCCCCGGACCGCCTCCGGGACTGTCTCTCCGACCTGGGGGCGGTCGAACAGCCCATCGCCGGCAACCCCCTGTTCAAGATGGACGAACCCGGCTTCGTCGTCACCGGCAACCTCGACGAGGCTACCTTCCAGCTACGGATCAAGACCACCGCCGAGGAGTCGGGGATCAGGGACCGGTTCGTCGCCCACATGGAGGAGTGTCTCGCCCCGGAAGCGGTCGCGGACCGCAAAGAATCCGCGACGAACGGGGCGTGACCGGCCGGGAGTCCTCGGGGTCGACTCACTCCGTCGCCCGGTCGATCCACGCCCCGAACTCGGGGGCGACGTCGTCCTCGTCGAAGCGCTCGATGCAGGGCACGTCGTAGGGGTGGACCTCCTCGACCCGGGCGACCAGGTCGTCGTAGGCGTCCTCGGTGGTCTTGCAGAGCAGTACCTCCTCGTCGTCGTCGTGGATCTGTCCCTCCCACCGGTAGGTCGACCGGCAGGCGACCCGGTTGACGCAGGCCGCCAGACGGTCCTCGACCAGTTCGGTCGCTATCTCCGGTGCGGACTCGGGCGGGACGGTGACGTAGACCGTCGGCATGGCCGGGGATCCGGCCGCCCGGGCAATCAATTTCCCGGGGTCGCGGGGAGAAGGGGGACCCCGAACCGGGAGAGCCACTGATCCCGGGAGAGCACGCCGGCGACCGTCCGGATCAGGGTACCAGGCCGGCGACGGCGGGCCAGGCCGCCAGCTGTCCGACGGCGGTCAGGACCATCGCCGCCACGGCGGGAAACGGGAACTCCCGGCGCGTGTACCGCAGGTACCCCCAGGCCACGAGCGGAGCGGCGGGGAGGGTCGCGACCCCCACGAGGAGGGGGATGACCCCTGCCGCGAGGAGAGCGGCCAGCGATCCGAAGACGAACAGGGTGCCGGCCGCGTAGACCCGTCGCAGTCGCCGGGGATCCCACCGCGTCGCCAGCGTGTACTTGCCGACGGCGGCGTCGGCCTCGCGGTCGGGCCACTGGGTCTCCAGCAGGTTCAGGAAGACGAGGCAGGAAAAGGGGACGAACGCGAGGACCGCCGCCGCGTCGACCCGTCCGGCGGTCGCGGCGAACCCGTAGACGGGCAGCGCCAGGCCCCCGAGCGCGGCATTGTCGAGTTCGCCCCACCCCCGCCAGGCCAGTTCCAGCGGCGGCAGCGAGTACGTCCACCCGAAGACCGCTATCAGGCCGAGCGTCGTCCCAGCGGCGGCCCCGAGGTGCCCCTGGAGCGCACGCCAGGCCGCGAAGACGGCCCCGAGGACCAGCGAGGCGACCGCCGCACGGAGCGCGATCCGGGGGTGTAGGTCCGTCCCGACGAGCGCCTGGCTCCCGCCGGAGAACGGCGTCGGGTCGGTCAGCCGGTCGGTCCCGTAGTCGGCGTACTCGTTGGCGTAGTGGACGCCCGCGGCCACCAGCACGACGGCGGCCAGTCCACCCCAGATCCGGTCGGCCGCGGCGGGCACGCCCCGGGCCAGCGCCGCGGCAACGCCCGTCGCGTAGACGACCCCGATCAACAGCAACTGGGAGGGCCGACTCATCGCGACCAGCACGGAGACCAGCGTCCAGGTCCGACAGAGGCGGGACGGATCGCCGCTCACGCCCCGGGCGAGGGGTTCGATCCCCCTCAAAGCGGGGGATCCGGCGGCGCGTGTCGGGAGCCGGAACGATCCGTTCGACTCCGGAACGACGTCGCCAGCGGCACCGGGCGGGCACAACGCGGATAATCCACGGGGTCCTACCGCTCCGCGTGGAACGGATCGTCCACGGGACACCGGTGTACGGCGTCGGGGTCGGCCCCGAAACGCGGTGTGCCCACTACGCGAGCAACCGGGACGTGATAGCGATCCGCTTCGCCTGCTGTGGCCGGTACTACCCCTGCTTCCGGTGCCACGACGCCCTCGCCGACCACCCGCGCCAGCGCCTGCCGCCCGGGGCGTTCGACCGGCCGGGCGTCCTCTGTGGGGTCTGTGGCGCGGACCTACCGGTCCGGGCGTACCTCGACGCCGGCGACAGGTGTCCCGAATGCGACGCCGGGTTCAACCCCGGCTGCCGGGAGCACTACCACCTCTACTTCGGGTGTGACGGTGACCGCTGACGGCAGCGTTCCGGAATGGCCGCCCTTTTGTCCCGGCCGACCCGACGGGATCCCATGGACGCAACCGCAGTCGTCACCGGCGCGAGCCGGGGGATCGGTGCCGCAGTCGCCCGCGCGCTGGGCGCGGAGGGTGCGCGAGTGATGGTCGCGGCCCGGGAGGCCGACGCCGTGGAGTCCGTCGCCGAGTCGATAACCGAGGCCGGGGGCGAGGCCCGCGCGATGCGGGCCGACGTCCGCGACGAGTACGACGTCGAGCGACTGATGGAGACCGCCGCCCGGTTCGGGGACGGGGTGGACTACGTGGTCGCCAACGCCGGCGTCTACCACGGCAAGCCGACCGAGACGCCCATCGACCGGGAGTCGTACTCGGCGTTCGACGACCACCTCCGGACCAACGCACGGGGCGTCTTCGCCGCCATCCGCGAGGCCCTGCCCCACATGCCCGCCGACGGCCGGGCGGTGGTCCCGACGGGGTCGGTGGCGCGGGACGCGGTCGACGGGATGGGATCCTACGCCGTCTCGAAGGCCGCCGCAGAGGCCGTCGCCCGCCAGTTCGCCGCCGACGTCGACCGGACGGTGGGCTGTCTGGATCCGGGGAGCGTCGACACCGACCTCTCCGGCCCCGGCGGGCGCGACCCCGGGGACGTCGCGGAGATGTTCCTGTGGGCGTACGGGGTCGACGCCGAGGAACTGGACGGCGAGGTGCTCACCCTCCGGGACTGGAAGACGGCGACGCGGTAGCGACCCGGGCAGTCCCTCCTCCGTCGGAGCGTCGGACCGCGGAACCGGCCGCACGAGCGACCGGGAACGACCGGGTGATCGATGGGAAACGCTCCCCGGGAACGCAGGCCCCGGTTTACAGTAAATTTACAGTAAATCCCGGGGATAGCCTCCCGCCCCCGTGATCCCGGTCGGGCGTCACCGCCCGAGGGACTCGTGGGCACTGGCGAGGTGCCGGGAGGCCAGCGCCGCCAGCAGGGACAGTTCGCCGGCCAGCGCGCCGGTCGCGATCACCTCCGCGAGTGCGTCGGCGTTGTTCCCGGGGGGATCGCCGCCGCCGCGGTGGCCGACGACGTCCAGGCCGGCCGACTGGGTGGGGAGTTTCGTGCCGCCGCCGACGGTGCCGACTTCGAGCGAGGCAAGGGATATCGCGGCGTAGAGGGCGTCCTCGCGGGCCTCGACGGTCGTTATCGCGTTGGCCCCCTCGACGACCTGGGCGGCGTCCTGGCCGGTCGCGAGGAAGGCCGCGGCGACGACGTTGGCCGCCTGGGCGTTGAAGCCGAGGCTGGCGGCCTTGGCGCTGCCGGTCAGGTTCTTGCGGGTGTTGGCCTCGGCGATGGCCTCCGGGGTGGTGTTCAGGCGCTCCCGGACCGTCTCGCGGGGCACCTCGACGTCGGCCGTGACGGTGCGGCCCCGCCCCTCGACGGCGTTGATCGCGGCGGGCTTCTTGTCGGTACAGAGGTTGCCCGAGAGCGCGACCTGTTCGGCGGGCGTCTCCCTCTCGACGACCTCGCAGGCCGCCTCGCTGGCGATGGTGGCCATGTTCATCCCCATCGCGTCCTTGGTGTCGTAGACGAACCGGACGAAGACGTTGTCCCCGACGACGTAGGGGTCGGCCGCGAGCAGTTCCCCGTGGCTGGTGGTCGACTCGGCGGCCTCCGCGAGGGCCGCCTGGTTGTCGTCGACCCACTCGACCACCTCGCTCGCCTCCGCGATCCCCGACACCCGGAAGACCGGCGCGCGGGTCATCCCGTGGTCGGTCACGCGGGCGTCGGTACCGCCGGCGCGGTCGACCGTCGAGAGGCCGCGGTTGACGCTCGCGACCAGTGCGCCCTCGGTGGTCGCCAGGGGGAGGTGGTACTCGCCCTCGGCCGCGCCGCCGTGGACCGTGACCGGCCCCGCGACGCCCATCGGCACCTGCGCGGCCCCGACCATGTTCTCGACGTTCGCGTCGGCGGCCTCGGCGGGGAAGGTGTAGTCGCCGACGGCCGACAGATCCGCCCCGGTTTCCTCCTCGACGAACCGGCGGCGGGCGGTCGCCGCGGTCCCGGCGTCCGCCTTGTCCTCCAGTTCGTAGAGACGCAACTCGCCCGACCGGAGCCCCTCGATGAGTTCGTCCTCGTCCATGCCCGACCTCTCGGATGCGTCGGCCCCTAACCGTTGCCCTTCGGGGCCGGGCGATCCCTGGGTCAGCGGAAGAACGATGGCGAACAGACGGCACGCGCCCCTCCGCGGGCGGTGTGCCGTACTCCCGCCGTGGCCGGCCCGCGGCGACCGATCAGGTCACGGACCGGGCTGGTCGCGTCCCCGTACTTGAACCTCCGGGCCGACGGGTTTCGCGGCGACTCCGCGACCGCTACCCGTCGAGATCCGGCGGGTCCGACGCCCGGGCCTCGGCGAGGGCGTCCAGAATCTCCTCGGTCGAGGCCTCGGCGTCGGCGTATGGGTCCCGGACGTGCTCGAACGGGCCGTCGTCCCCCAGGGCGGCCGCTCGCTCGACGGCAGTGGCGATCCGTGGGCCGAACGACTCCGAGAGGCGGTCGGCGGCCGTCTCCGGGTCGATCCACTCGTAGTCGTCGTGTTCCTCGTTCAGCACCACGTCCGTCTCCTCGGTCACGCACCGGTAGACGAGCGTCACCATCGGGTTGCCGGTCGTCCCGTCGATCCACCCGCCGTAGCCCGCGTCGACCGGCGGCCCGACCCGGGCGTCCAGGTCCAGTTCCTCGCGCAACTCCCGGCGGAGGCCGCCGATCATCGTTTCGTCGAACTCGTAGGCCCCGCCGGGCGGTTCCCAGTGGTCGTCGACCCGGGTGACGAGGACGTCCTCGTCCGGCCCGAACAGTATCGCCTTCTGGGTTATCTTCCCGACGAACGCCTCGGAGTCCCCGGACTCGTCCGACATCGATCCGGAAGCGGGAGCGGCGGGGAGTTGAGGATGGCGATCCACTGGAGCCTCGGTCGCCACGCCGACGGTCGTCCTGTCGATCCGGAGGGTGGCCGGATCGGGCCGGATTCGACCGCCTCCCGAACCGTTTTGTCCCTCGCCCTCCGGTCCGGAGGTATGACCGACGCCGCCGACCTCGTCCTGAAGAACGGGGAGGTACACACCCTCGCCCCGGACGGCGACGAGACCCACGAGGCCGTCGCCGTCCGGGACGGTCGGATCGTCCGCGTCGACCGGGACTACGAGATGCAGTTCCTGACGGGCGTCGACACCCGGGTCGTCGACCTGGAGGGACGGGTCCTGCTCCCGGGCTTTATCGACGCCCACACCCACGTGGAGAGCACCGGACAGTACATCGTCCACGCCGACCTCTCGGACGCCGACGACCGGGAGGACGCCGTCGAGCGACTCCGGGCGGGCGCCCGCGACGACCTGGAGTGGATCCTCGGGTTCGGCTACGACGAGAGCGACTGGCCGGTCGACCGGTACCTGACCCGGGAGGACCTCGACGCCGTCTCGACCGACCGGCCGGTGGCCGCCATCCGGGTGGACATGCACACGGCGTCGCTGAACTCCGTCGCCCTCGACCGCCTGCGCGGGGAGATGCCCGACGACGATGTCCGCACCGAAGGGGGAGAGCCGACCGGCGTGGTGGTCGAGGACGCGGCGACGGCCGTCCGCAAGACCGTCTGGCCGGACCACCGCGAGGCCCGGCAACTCGTGACCGCGGCCGTCGACCGGGCCACCGAACTGGGCGTGACGGGCGTCCACGACCTGGTCCGGGACTCCCACGCCCCGCGGGTCTACCGCGACCTGGCCCAGGAGGGCGAACTCGACGTGCGCGTGCGGATCAACTACTGGAGCGACCACCTGGACGCCGCCGTCGAGACGGGACTGCGCACCAACCACGGCGGCGGGATGGTCCGGGTCGGCGGCATCAAGACGTTCACCGACGGGAGCATCGGCTCGCGGACCGCGAAGCTCTCGGAACCGTACGAGGACGCGGATCCAGAGGCGGACGAGGACCCGACCGGCCAGTGGGTCGTCGACCCCGGGGAACTACGGGACCTCGTCGACCGGGCCCACGCCGAGGGGTTCCAGGTCGTCGCCCACGCCATCGGCGACGAGGCCATCGAGGCGGCGCTGTCGGCCTACGAGGCGGTCCTCGACGGCGAGTCCGGGGACACCTCCCGCGTCCAGTCGGACCCCCGCCACCGGATCGAACACGTCGAACTCGCCACCGACGACCAGATAGCGCGGATGGCCGAGGCCGGCGTCGTCGCCTCGGTCCAGCCGAACTTCCTCCGGTGGGCCGACGACGGGGGCATGTACGACCGATGTCTGGGCCGCCGGCGCCGGGAGGGGTCGAACCGCTACCGCGAAATGCGCGACGCCGGCGTGGACCTGGCGTTCGGGAGTGACTGCATGCCGCTGGACCCCCTGCTGGGGGTCGACCACGCCGTGAACGCGCCAAGCGAGGCCCAGCGACTCACCGTCACCGAGGCGCTCCGGGCCTACACCCTCGGGGCTGCCCGGGCCGGCTTCGACGAGGACCGCCTCGGCACCGTCGAGGCCGGCAAGCGGGCGGACCTGGTCGTCCTGGAGCGCTCGCCCTGGGAGCACCCGGAGTCCATCGCGGACATCGACGTGGCCCTGACCGTCGTCGACGGCCGGGTCGTCCACGACGGGCGCTGAACCGGCGATTGTGTCGCCCACGACGGGCGACGAGTCCGTCAGGCCGGCGGGGATCCGGGTGGAGGAACGTACCGCCTTGCGGGCGTCCGAACGCACGACCCCCTGACGAGACGTGGATCACCGCGAGGAATCGACCCCTCCGCCGGCGGGGCCGGCGTCAGTACTCGTGGAAGACCTCGCCGCACCGCTTGCACTCGATCCGGGCGGACCGGAACCAGGGATCGACCTTCACGACGGGGCCGTGGCACTCGGGACAGACGCCCATCCCTCTGCCGTCGGCCGCCCGGACCGAGAGGTCGAGCAACAGGTCCTGGAGTTCCTCTATCTCCTCGGTTTGCTCCCGGACGGTTTCCTCTAGCTGTGCGATCCGGTCCTCGTAGTCGCCGGCGGAGTCCAGGTCGACGACGATTTCCTCGTCGAGGTCCCCCTCCTCCGTCGCCGGGGACCCGACCTCGGCCTCGGTCTCCCGTTCCTCGGTCTCGGTCTCGTCGCTCATCGCACCTCACTCCGGTCGGCGGTGACGGGTCGCATGTGTTGGGCTGATACGGCCCATTCGGGTATCAAAACGGACGGTAACTATGTTGGTACCACCCAGCGCGACCCCGACCGGGACCGCCGCGAGGGCTACCCCGCGACCGATCACCTGGGGTTCGCGGCCGATCCCGGACGATCCCACCGCCGTCACGGGGTATCTTCGTTCCGAAACCGGGATCGGGCCACGGCCGGGGGGCGAGGATGGCGGAAAACCGCAGGGCGTCAACGCCTCAAACTAGTTGGGCATGATTTATATTGTCATTCTTCCCCTGGTTCGTAGCGTATGGCAGGGGAATCGATCCTGTTGCAGTCGGCGGCCGAACAGATAACCGAACGACCGGAGTGGATATGGCTGGCGCTCGGGAGCGCCCTGATGTTCCTCGGCACCGTCTACTTCATGGTGAAGGGGGCCGGCGTCGAGGACCCCGAGGCCCGGATGTTCTTCGTCGTAACGACACTCATCCCGGCCATCGCGTTCGCCTCGTACATATCGATGCTATTCGGGTTCGGCCTGACGCGGGTCGAACTCGTCACGGCGCCCAGCGGACTCGAGACGACGCTCGACATCTACTGGGCGCGGTACGCGGACTGGCTGTTCACGACGCCGCTGCTGTTGCTGGACCTGGCACTGCTGGTCGACGCCGATAGGTCGACCATCATCGGCCTCATCCTGGCCGACGCGTTCATGATCATCACCGGCCTGGTGGGCGCTATCACGACCGTGTTCTCGTTCCGGTTCGTGTGGTGGACCGTCAGCACGGCCGCGCTGCTGTACATCCTCTACGTCCTGTACTTCGGCTTCACCGCGAAGCTGGAGGACATAGACGAGGAGCGCGCCGGGACGTTCAGGGTCCTGCGCAACATCGTGCTCGTGCTCTGGTCGGTCTACCCGGTGTGGTGGCTGCTGGGCACCGAGGGCGCGCAGGTCTTCGGCCTGTTCGTCGAGACCCTCGGGTTCATGGTGCTCGACGTGAGCGCGAAGGTCCTGTTCGGGTTCATCCTGCTCCGGAGTCGCGCCATCTTCGGGGAGATGGAGGCGCCCGAACCCTCGGGGGCCGGCGAGCCGGCGACGGCCGACTGACCGGACAGCGTAGCCACTCACGACCGCTCGTTTTTTGAACGGAACCGTCCGAGGCGAGAGCACATGCTGTCGCAGCCGCCACGTGAACGGACGCCCGGCGACCGCTCCACCCGCCGGGACGCCGGACTGGTTCCCGTTCTCGCTCCCCGGACCGGCCCCGACGGCGGCCCGTCGTCAGCCGGTCGGTCCACAGTCGCGTACCGACGATCCGGCGGTTGCCCGCTCGCAGGCGGGGATCGCCGACCGGTCGACCGGCAGTGGCCGCCAGGGGTGCCATGAGCGACGGCGTCGAACCGCCGCCGGCCCTGAACCTCCTGGCGGTGGGGGGACTGGCGGGATCCGTCCTCCTCGCCCTCGCCGGGATGTTCGCCGTCCCGCCGCTGATGGACATGGGCCTGTCGTTCACCGTCGCGTTCGTGGCCGTCGCCACCGCCGAGGTGGGGGCCGCCGTGGGCGTCGTCGTCTCGACGCTGAACCTCTACGACGACGGCGGCCTCTAGTGCGGCGACCGGATCCGGACGGCGCTACCGGTCGACCTCCCCCGGCTGTCCCGGGTGCTACCGGTCGAACTCCTCGGCCACCCGGGCGTACCGGCGGTGCATCTCCTCGGTCACCGACGGGTCGACGCGCTTGAGTGCACGCCCGAAGTGGCTCCGGGCGACCCGGAGGGTCGACGGGTCGGGGTCGGCGCGGTCGGTCGTGCGCTCGCGCACGTGGTCCTCCATCGCGAGGAGTTTGGCCTCCCGCACCACCGCCTCGATGTCGCTGCCGGTGTAGCCGTCGGTCTGTGCCGCAAGCGCGTCGACGTCGAGGGACTCGGCGGGGACCCCGCGGAGGTGGGTCCGGAATATCTCGCGGCGGGCCTCGCGGTCGGGCATCGGCACCTCGACGACGCGTTCGAGGCGGCCGGGGCGGAGGAGCGCCCGGTCGACCATGTCCGGCCGGTTGGTCGCCGCGACGACGACCACCTCGCCGCCGGGTTCGACGCCGTCGAGTTCGGTCAGCAGTTGCGAGACCACCCGGTCGACCGCGCCGGTGTCGCTCTCGCCCCCGCGCTGGGGCGCCAGGGCGTCCACCTCGTCGAAGAAGACGACTGCGGGGGCGCTCCGGCGGGCGCGTTCGAACACGTCGCGGACCCCCCGCTCGCTCTCGCCGACGTACTTGTTCAGTAACTCCGGGCCATCGACCGACAGGAAGTTGGCGTCCGTCGAGTTCGCCACCGCCCGCGCCAGCATCGTCTTCCCCGTCCCCGGGGGCCCGTACAGGAGCACGCCCGTCGGGGGATCCGTCGAGAGTCGCTCGAACAGGTCGGGGAACCGCAGGGGCCACTCGACCGCACGGATCACCTCCCGCTTGGCGACGTCCAGGCCGCCGACGTCCCGGTAGGTGACGTCGGGACGCTCGATGGCGGCCGTCCGGACGCCGGTCGGCGTGACTGCCTCCATCGCGCCATCGATGTCCTCGGCGGTCACCGCGACCCGCGCGTCGTCCGGGAGCGGTTCGTCCCCGAACTGGACCCCCTCCGGGAGACGGTCGACGGCCCGCCTGAGGGCCTCCCCGACCAGCGTCGCCAGGTCCGCGCCGACGTAGCCGTGGGTCCGGTCGGCCACCGTCCCGAGGTCGACCCCCGCGTCCAGCCGCAGGTCGCGGGTCAACACCGCGAGGATCTCTGCCCGGTCGTCCCGGTCCGGGACCTCCACCGCTATCTCGTGGTCGAAGCGGCCGCCGCGCCGGAGCCCCTCGTCTATCGCGTCGACCCGGCTGGTCGCCCCGACGACCGCGACGTCGTCCTCCCGCCCGGCGGCGTCCAGGAACGAGAACAGTTCCCCGACCGTCCGGCGGTCGGTCCCCCCGGCCTCCTCGCGAGACGGTGCGACCGCGTCGAGGTCGTCGAGGAAGACGATGGCCGGGGCGTTCGACCGGGCCTCCTCGAGGACCGCGTCCAGCCCCTCCTCGTACCCGTCCGATCCGGGTGCGACCGGGACGAAGTGGGCGTCGGACTCGTTGCCCAGCGCGTGGGCGAGCAGGGTCTTGCCCGTCCCGGTCGGACCGTGGAGGAGGACGCCGGACGCGGGGGTGTCCCCCAGTCGGTCGAACAGGTCCGGGCGTTCCAGCGGGAGTTCGACCAGCTGGCGGAGCCGACGGCGCTCCTCGTCCAGTCCCCCCACGTCGTCGAAGGTGACCCCTGCCGCGTCCGCGAACCCGGGGTCCTCGACCGGCTCCGTCCGGGCGGTGACCGACGTACCCTCCGCGACGACGGCCGGGCCGGAGGGCTCGACGTCGGCGACGACGAAGGTGACCGTGACCGTGTCCCCGAACAGCGAGAGCCGCACGGCGTCCCCCTCGGTCACCGGGCGGCCCCGCAGGTCGCTCGCCACCGGCAGGGCGTCGCCCTCGAACCGGATCCGCCGGGTGGGCGCGACGACCAGCGACTCCGCCGGCACCGGCGCCGCCGCCGCGACGGTCGCCGACCCCTCGACATCGACCCCCGCGTTGCTCCGGGTCTCTGCATCCAGGTAGATCCCGGGGTCGCCGTCGACCGGGGGGCCGACCCGGACGGCGGTCGCGTCGCTCCCCCGCACCGAGAGGAAGCCGCCCTCCTCGACGGACAGGTCCGCCATCGATCCCGCGTCGAGGCGGGCCGTCCCCGGTTCGAGGTCGACGGCGTCCCCGTCCCTGGCCGCGAGGTCCCGCGACATCGTTCGAGGCTCCGGCGGTCGGTCGACCGCCGAGTGCGTACCCCTCCCTACTGCCGGTCTGCTATTCGTTCTTGTACACAACCAGTTGGGCGGTTCGTGGGGTCGGGGAAACTGCCGTCCCGATCGGATGGGTTCAAGTCCCACCGCCGGAAAGGGGAGGCCATGAACCCCGGAGACCGGGTCCGCGTCGAGCGGGCCGACACCGAGTACGAGGGCGTCCTCCTGCCCTCCAGCACCCCCGACCACCTGGTGGTGAAACTGGAGGGCGGGTACAACGTCGGGATCGACCGCGCGGACGCCGACGTGGACGTCCTGGAGTCGGGCGCCTACGAGGTGGACGTCGCCGGCGAGGAGGCGACCACCTCGCGGGTCGAGTTCGACGAGGACCTCCCGACGGTGTCACTCATCTCGACGGGCGGCACCATCGCCTCGACGGTCGACTACCGGACCGGCGCGGTCACCGCCCGCTTCGACGCCGAGGACGTCCTGCGCGCGGTGCCGGACCTGGCCGGGCGGGCCAACTACCGCGGCCGCGTGGTGGCGAACATCCTCAGCGAGAACATGGAACCGTCGATATGGCAGGACCTCGCTCACGCCGTCCACGAGGAGATCGAGGCCGGCGCCGACGGCGTGGTGGTGATGCACGGCACCGACACGATGCAGTACACCGCCTCCGCGCTCTCGTTCATGCTGGAGACGCCCGTCCCGGTGGTGTTCACCGGGAGCCAGCGCTCCGCTGACCGCCCGTCCTCGGACAACGTGATGAACGCCGTCTGTGCCGTCGAGGCCGCCAAGTCGGACGCCGCCGAGGTGCTGATCTGCATGCACGCCGACGAGTCCGACCGGTACTGCGCGCTCCACCGCGGCACGCGCGCCCGGAAGAACCACACCTCCAGGCGGGACGCCTTCGAAACCGTCGGGCGCGAGCCACTGGGTCGGGTCGACTACCGGTCCGAAGCGGTCTCGTTCCGCCGGGACTACCGCGAGCGGGGGAGCGTCGACCTCGACCTGGCGCCCGACCTGGAACCCTCCGTCGAACTCCTGAAGTTCGCGCCGGGGATGGATCCAGCGTTCCTCGACGTCGCCGAGGACAAGGCCGGCCTCGTCCTGGAGGGCACCGGCCTGGGCCACGTCCACACCGACCTGATCCCCCGGATCGAGGAGCTAATCGAGGACGGGACGACGGTCGTGATGACCAGCCAGTGCATCGAGGGGCGGGTCTGCGACCGTGTGTACGACACCGGCCGTGACCTGCTGGACGCCGGCGTGATCGAGGGCGAGGACACCCTCCCCGGCACCGCGACGGTGAAGCTGATGTGGGCGCTCGCGAACGGCGAGGATCCCGCGTCGACGATGCGGGAACCGATGGCCGGCGAACTGACCGAGCGGTCGGCACCGTGGACCTGATGTCCGACGCCGCACCCGACGCGGCCGGCAGTGGGATCGAAGTCCGCCAGGCCCGGCCGTCGGACGAGGACGCGGTCGTCGCGTTCACCGAGGACACCTGGAGCGACCGGGACGCCGGGGACTACCTCCCGGGCGTCTTCGGCGAGTGGGTCCGGACCGACGGCGACGACCAGCGAACGGTCGTCGCGACGGTCGACGGCGAGGTGGCCGGCGTCGGCCAGGGCGTCCTCCTCTCGGACACCGAGGCCTGGGCCCAGGGCCTCCGGGTGGATCCGGAGCACCGCGGCCGGGGCGTCTCGGCCGCCGTCACCCGCGGCGTGTTCGACTGGGCCCGCGAGCGAGGGGCGACCGTGATCCGTGCGATGGTGTTCTCCTGGAACGTTGCCGGTCTCGGCCAGGCACGGGCGATGGGGTACGATCCCGCGACGGAGTTCCGCTGGGTCCACCCCGAACCGGATCCGGAGGGGCTCTCCGTGGCGTTCGCCGAAGACGACGCCCTGGAAATCACCGACGACCCCGACGTCGCCTACCGGTTCTGGGCCGACAGCGCGGCCCGGGAGGGCCTGCGGGGCCTGGCGCTGTCACTCGACGAGTCCTGGGCGCTGTCGGAACTCGCGCCCGGGATCCTGCGCCGGGCGGCCGACGAAACCCGGGTGCTGGCCGTCGAGAGCCCCCGCGAAGCCCGGGGCTGTGCCTACCGCACCCGGACCTTCGAGCGCGACGGCGAGGACGGCCCGACGACCCACGCCGAGTACGGCGTCGCCGCCTGGGCCGACCTCCCGGCCGCCCGGGCACTCCTCTCCGGGATCGCACGCGACGCCGCCGAGGTCGGGGCCGACCGGACCCGGGTACTGGTCCCCGAGGACCCCCGCCCAGTCTCCGACGCCGCCCGCCTCCGGGTCGAACTCTCCGACGGACCGGACTTCGTGCTCGCGGCCGACCTGACCGGCAGGCGGGCGGCCGCCCGGAACCGCTAACCGGCGTCCTCTCGCGATCCGGTCCCCCTCCCGGCTCCCCATCCGGAGGTTTTAAACGGCTCACGACCCGGGTTCATGGCAATGGCTTTTGAGGACCTGCTGGAGGATCCGGTCATCCAGAAGTACCTCCACGAACTCGTCGGCCCGAAGGGGATGCCCGTCGCGGCGGCGCCCCCGGACGGCGAGGTAACCGACGAGGAGCTGGCAGAGGAACTGGACATGGAGCTCAACGACGTCAGGCGGGCCCTGTTCATCCTCTACGAGAACGACCTGGCCAGCTACCGGCGCCTCCGCGACGAGGACTCGGGGTGGCTCACGTACCTCTGGACCTTCGAGTACGAGAAGATACCGGGCAACCTGGCGGAGGAGATGCACCGGCTCCTGGAGGCCCTGGAGGACCGGGTGGAGTACGAGCGCAACCACGAGTTCTACCTCTCGGAGGCCGCGGGCCTGCGCTTCGAGTTCGGCGAGGCCATGGACTACAACTTCCGGTGCCCCCAGACCGACGAACCGCTCCAGCCCCACGACAACGCGCCGCTCATCGAGGCGATGGAGGAGCGCATCGCCGAACTCCGGGACGAACTCGACGTCGACCACGAGGCCGAGGCCGAGGCCTGACGGGCCGGGGATCGCTCGAACGCCGCCCCGCGGCCACTTCTCTCCGCCGACCGATCCACCAGTGGCGACGCCAGGCGGGATCCAGGGCGAGTACACCAGCGACGAACTCGGGGCGATAATCGCCGCCTGGGCCGGGAACTGATCCGGGACGGGTATCGGGTCGGACTCGCCCCGTCGACGGCCGAACGGAACACCGGTCCCGGGACGTCGGTGGCCGGCCCAGGGGATACCGGTCCGGATCCGACAGCCCCATCAACGTCCGGGCCCCAGTCGGGACGAATGGTAGTGCTCGCCACGAAGGTGTACGTCGAGGGCGAGGCCCGCGACCGGGCGCTGGACGGCCTCGGGTCGCTGGTCGCCGACCGCGTCGGCGCCCTCGACGTCGAGTGGGACCTCGGCCTGCGCCACGACGGGTTCCCCTCGGTGACCGTCGAGGGGCCCGACGCCGCGGCCGCGCGGAACCTCCTGGCCGAGGAGTTCGGCGCGATCGAACCCCACGGCCCGGAGCCGGGATCGGTCGCCGTCGGCACCCTGGAGTCGTGGGACGACGACGGGGTCGTACTGGACGCCGGCGTCGAGGTCCGGGTGCCGGCCGACCAGTTGGGCCTGGGACCGGGCTCGCCCGCCCAGGTCCGCGAGCGGTTCGGCCTCGTCCAGCACCTCCCGCTCCGGGTCGTCGTCGACGAGGACGCGAGCGGGGCCGACGAGGGCGGCGAGGACGCACCGCGATCCGGCCGCCTGGCCGACGACGAGCGTGACCGCCTGTACGGGTGGCGCCGCGGCGACGGCCGCGTCAACGTCAACAGCGCCACCAGGAGCGAGGTCCGCGCGACGGTCAACCGTGCCGGCCACGCCCAGGACATCGTCACCGTCGAGCGACTCGGCCTGCTCGAACAGTCCGTCGTCTGCAAGGCCGGCACCGACCCGCCGGGGCTGCTGGCGAGCATCGGGGAGCACCTCCCCGCGGAGATGCGCTGCGTGATCCCGGACTGACCACGGTTCAGCCCACACCGACACGAAACCGATGCCCGGACGCCGAACCCTCGCCGCGGCCGCCCTGGTGTGCCTGCTCGCCGCCAGTGCCGGCTGTGGCGGCCTGTTCGCCTCGGAGGTCCCGGACGACTCCCTGGACAAGGAACCGCCCCAGCCCTACGACTGGGAAACCAACGGCACGGCGAAGATATACGTCGTCGACGGGGGCGACAGGTACCAGGCGGTGTTCGACCTCTCGGAGGCGAACACCACGAAGTTCGTCCTCTACGAGCGCGGCCTCTCGACGGACCGCCCGGAGTGGGTCCGCTCGGTCCGGTACCGCTACCCCAACGGCACCGAGGTCAACGGCTCGCACCCGACGGTCGACGTCCGCCTGGAGGGGAGCCGGCGGGTCGTCGAGGCCCCCCGCGCCGAGGGGAAACTCGCGTTCACCGGCCCCTCCGACATCAAGCAGTTCGGGTTCCGGACGCCGGTCGACGGCTCCTACGAGCTCGTTCTCCCGCCGGGCCGTCGGGTGGGGAGCTTCCTGTTCGGCCGCGTCAGTCCGAACGGCTACTCCACCAGCGTCGACGACCAGAACCGCCTCCACGTCACCTGGGAGGAGGTGAACAGCCCCATCTACGTCCGCTACTACCTGCTGCGCGACCTCCTCATCTTCCGCGGGGGCGTTGCCGTGCTCGTGGTGGTCGCGGGCGCGGGCGTGGCCTACTACCTGCGGAAGATCCGGACGCTCAAGCGCCGACGGGAGGAGATCGGTCTCGACGTCGAGTCCGACGAGGACGACGAGTTCGACCGGGACCCGCCGCCGGGGATGAAGTGACCCGCCCGGCCGGACCGATCCGGATGAACTCACCCGAAATGAAAGAGCTATAGTCGGCCGGCCCACACGTCGGATCGACCGTGTTCGAGTGGCTGACCGACGCCGTCCTCGGGGTCGTCGAGGCGTACGGCTACGCCGCCTTCTTCGTGTTCATCGTCCTGGAGACGGCGTTCATCCTCCACTTCGCTCCCTCGGAAGTGATCATCCCCGTCGCCGCGGCTCAACTGGTTCAAACGCCCGCCGAGTTCGCACTGTTCGTCCTGCTGGGCACCGTCGGTGGGGTCTTCGGCAGCCACCTGTGCTACCTGCTGTTCGGGGTCAACGGCGACGCCGTCCTCCGGCGCTACGGTGACTACGTCTACGTCCCCGAGTCCGAGGTGGAGCGCAGCAAGGACTGGTTCCGCAGGCACGGCGAGTGGCTGGTGTTCTGGGGGCGGCTGGTCCCGGTCCTCCGGACCCCGGTTTCGATCCCCGCCGGATTCGCCAGGATGGACCGCCGCCGGTTCACCGTCTACTCCGCAGGCGGGTGGTTCTGCTACAACGCCGTGCTGGTCTGGCTCGTGTACGGGGGGAGCGACGACCGGGCACCCGTAGACGTCGCCCTGGCGCTGGCCGACCGGGCGGTGACGACCCGACCCCTGGCGACCGGGGTCGTCGGCCTCGCACTCCTGGCCGGCGCCGCGTGGTTCCGGTGGGGCCGGGGGACCGCGGACGAGGCGTCCTGATCTCCCGCCGGGCTTTTGACGCCCCGACCGCAACCCGGGGTATGGACGCCGCGGTGGTGACCGTCGGCGACGAACTCCTGTCGGGGGACACCGAGAACACGAACGCCACCTGGATCTGCCGGCGACTCGACGAGCGGGGGGTGACCGTCGAGCGGGTGACCGTCGTGCCCGACCGCGTCGGCGACGTCGCCCGCGTGGTCAACGAGTACCGCGCCGAGTACGACGCCGTCGTCGTCACGGGCGGCCTGGGGCCGACCCACGACGACCTGACGATGGAGGGGGTCGCCGCCGCCTTCGGGCGGGAGGTGGTCGAACACCCGGAGGCGCTCTCGTGGCTGGTCGAGGAGGGCGGGTACGCCCGCGAGGACCTCGCCGAGGGCACCGCCGACCTGCCGGCCGGCGCCCGCGCCCTGCACAACGAGGTGGGGGTCGCGCCCGGGGCGGTCGTCGGATCGGTCTACGTCCTCCCGGGGGTCCCCGACGAGATGAAGGCGATGTTCGAGGACGTGGCCGGGGAGTTCGCCGGCGTCGAACGCCACCGCCGGGAGGTGGTCGCCGACGAACCCGAGAGCGCCCTCCTGGACAGGTTGGGCGGCCTCCAGGAGCGGTTCGACGTCTCCGTCGGCTCCTACCCCGGCGAGTTCGTCCGGGTCCGGATCGTCGGGGAGGACCCCGACGAGGTCGACCGGGCCGCGACGTGGCTGGCCGACCGGGTGGAGGCACCCGATGCGGATCACCCCGAGGCGACCGGGGCGGACGACCCCGACGCCGCCGACCTCGACTGACCTATTCGCGGGGCCGCCGCCCGGGGCCCAGTCGCCGCAGTTACCGGAACAGGTACCAGACCCACGCGACGGTCACCAGCAGTCCCGCGACCAGCACGACCCAGCCGACGACCTCGTAGGGCAGCGCCGTTTCGGTCTCCTGGAGCACGATCATGCCCGCCCGTTCTCGCGGACGGGGTTTAGTCGTTGTTCATCGGACCTGAACTCCGGCACGACGGTTTACGGTAAATATACTGTAAATAGCCCGTTCCGACGGGGTCGGACGGGTGTCGAGTTTGGCGGGGCCGGACGGGTGTCGAGTTTGGCGGGGCTGGACGGGTGTCGAGTTTGGCGGGGCCGGACGGGTGTCGAGTTTGGCGGGACCGGACGGTGTCGAGTTTGGCGGGACCGGACACACGGCGTGCGCGGTCGCAGTCGCCACGCAACGCGCGGCGACTGCGACGATTCCCGCGCGAGGGACGACCGAACGAGCGACCGCAGGGAGCGAGAGAGGGAGTCGGCTGGGGAGGCGTGTGGCTTCGGGCGGGATCACTGGTCGACCCGCCCCCCGAGAGAAAACCCTTTTCGGGCCGCGGACGGAAAGCGGGCGTATGTCCGACGACCAGCCAGCGGACGATAACGGCGACAGCGAGGCAGAGGGCGACGGGGACGGCGGGGAGAAGTCCTTCCGCGAGCGGGTCCAGGAGATCCGCGAGCAGCGAGCCCAGGAGGCCGAGGAAGGCGAGGGCGAGGAGCGCCCGCCGATGGGCGGCATGGGCGGCGGCGGTCCCGGCGGCATGGGCGGCGGCGGGAACCCCTTCGCACAGATGATGGGCGGCATGATGGGCGGCGGTCCCGGCGCCGGCCCGGGCGGCCCCGGCGGCGGTGGCGAGGGCGTCGGCAACGAGGAACTCGTCCGCGAGGTCCGCCAGCTCCGCGACGAGGTCCGCGACACCACCCGACAGCTCCAGCGGATCGCCGACGCGCTCGAAGACGACGACTGATCCCCGACTCTCCTCTCCGGCTCTCTTCCCTCGACCACCCCCGCGTCTCCGGACCGGGATCCGTGCTGCGCTCCGACCACTCCCACGTCTCCGGACCGCGATCCGTGCTGCGCTCCGACCACTCCCACGTCTCCGGACCGGGATCCGTGCCGTGAGCCGGCCGTCCAAGTGTTCCGCGATCCGTGCCGTGATCCGACTGCCGACGCGACCGGCCGGTCGCCCGACGGCTCTCAGATCAGTTCCCGGTAGATCCCCCGGAGGCGTTCGAGCGAGCGCTCGACACTGTGCGCCTCTCGGCGGTCCAGGCAGTGCTCCGAGAGCCGGTCCCGTTCGTCGAGCGCGCGGCGGATCCGCTCCCGGACGGTCTCGACGTCCCCCTCCGGGAACCGGTAGCCGGTGACCCCCTCCTCGACGGTGTCGGCCAGCGCCCCGGCGTCGGCGCCGACGACCGGCGTGCCACAGGCGTTGGCCTCCATGGCGACCAGCCCCTGGGTCTCGACGGGGCTGGGGAACGCGAAGACGTCCATCGCGGAGTAGAAGGCCGGGAGTTCCTCCCGGTCGAGGAAGCCCAGGAAGCGCACGTCGCCGTCGACGTCGGCGGCCCGCGCTTCGAGGTCCTCGCGGGCGGGACCGTCGCCGCCCAGGACGACGGTGGCGTCCAGGCCCTCGGCGGCGTCGACCAGGTCACGGACGCGCTTCTCGTACCCCTGCCGGCCGGTGTAGCCGACGATGGGCCGGTCGGTCGGGAGGTCGTGACGGACCAGGAACTCGCCGTGGTCGACCGGGCGGAACCGGTCGGTGTCGACGCCGTTCGAGACCACCCGGACGTCCGCGGCGACCCCGACCTGGCTCTTGACGTGGCGCATGGCGGCCTTCGAGGGGACGATCAGTACGTCCGAGCGGTCGAAGAAGAGCCGTTCGTAGGTCTCGGCCGCCCCGCGGATCTTGTCCTCGGCCCACGGCGTCGGCCCGAGGTAGCCGGCGTACTCCCCGGCGGGCGTGTGGTAGGAGGACACCAGTGGGACGTCCCGCTTGCGCGCAAGGCGCAATCCGGAGAGTCCCAGCGCGAAGGGGGTGTGGGCGTGGACCAGGTCCGCGTCCCTGGCCCCCTTCGGCACGCTCGGAACCCCGAGTCGGAACCCGTCGTAGAAGGGAAACGGGAGGCTCCTGACGGGGTGTTCCCCCCGGCCGGGGTCGTAGCCGTTGGCCCGGGGGAAGACGACGTCCATGCACCCGCCGTTGCCGTTCCAGCGGTCGCGCCAGCACTTCAGCGTGTAGGTCACGCCGTTCACCGTCGGGAGGTACGTGTCGGTAAACGCCGTCACCCTGTAGTCCATACAGGCGGGAAGGGGACCGGGATCGGGTTAAATTACCCGGAACCGCCGCGAGGGGGTCCGGCGCCGGGGACGCCGTCCCTCGGAGCGGTGAGGGGACGGATCGAACCCCTCGATCAGAGCAGCGACCGGTACAGCGAGACCAGGTCCTCGCCGACGGCGTCCAGCGTGTACGCCTCGGTCGCCGCTGCGGCCGCCCGCCCCAGTCGCTCGCGCAACTCGGGGTCCTCGACCACCCTGCGGATCGGGTCGGTGAACTCGTCGTCGGCCTTCAGGCAGTCGGTCCCGTCGGTCAGCCAGTCGAACGTCGGGATGTCCCGGACGACGGGGGGTTTGCCACAGGCCATCGCCTCCAGGAGCGCCATCCCCTCGTTCTCGTTCTTCGTCGGGAAGAAGAAGACGTCACCGGCGGCGAACGCGCCGTGGATGTCCTCGACGTACCCGGTGAACGTGCAGTTGTCGGGCGAAGACGTGACGAGTTTCGTCGTCGTGCGACTCCGCAGGACCCGGTCGACCCGGCCGCCACCGGGGTTCAGGTAGCCGAACCACGCGAAGTCGACGTCGGGCATCGCCCGGGCCGTCTCGACGAACGCCGACAGGCCCTTGCGCTCGATGACGTGGCCGACCATGAACACCACCGGCGGCTCCAGGTCGTACCGGTCGATGTACTCCTCGCGGACCGCCCGGTCGTCGTGCCCCGCCAGTTTCTCCGGGTCGAACCCGTTGCTGATCACCGTCCGCGGCGTGTCGCAGTAGTCGGCGATCACCCGGTCGGTGTACTCGGAGGGACAGACCAGGTGGTCGGCGAGCGAGTAGGCGTACTCCAGGTACGGCCGCATCGGGCGCGAGATGACGTTCGAGAGGGCGAAGCTCTCCCGGAAGTCCTCCGCGGTCTGGTGGGTGTGGGCCACGACCGGGATCCCACGGCGGCGGGCCCGCTTGGCGTAGTAGACCGACCGCGGCCCCATGTTGTTGAGGTGGAGCAGGTCGGCGGAAAGCGTCGGCGAGGTGGTGTACTCGACGCCGTGGTGGTCCAGCACCGTCCGCTGGTTCTGGACGGACTGGGCCTGTCCTCCCGTGATGTGTCGCTCCCACTCGAAGTAGTGGCTCACGTACACCCCGACTCACCCCACAGTGCGCGGGAGGCGTCGCCTCCCCGGCCGTCCGGATCCATCGCTCCCTGGCGGTTTTCTACCGACGACAATCTATCTTCCGGACTCGGCGGGCGGCCGGTCGGGGCGGTTCCCCCACGGACCTCCCGGGATCGGGCGCGTCCGCCCGGGTCGGACCCCCGATATTGCGGGGTGGATCGTGGTAGCGAGGCGCGCGTTTCGACGGGCGGCGTGGCGATCACCGGTCACAGATGGAAAGGTATTTCCGCCAGAAGCCCCCTCCGCCGCATGGGGCGACCGAGGACCTTTCTCTATTCCTGGGTGGCCCCGGAACCCCCCCACCCCCCGTTTCCGATGACGATAGCCGAAGAGCGGATCGACCGTTTGCAGACACTCGCCCGGCGGGCGGTCGCGGAGGGGCGCCACGACCACGCCCGCGAGTACGTCCGCCTCGCCAGACGGATCGCCGAGCGCAACCGCCTGGAACTGCCGCGGGAGTTCAGGCGATTCACGTGCGACCGGTGCGACGCCTACCTCCGGCCCGGCGCAAACGCCACCGTCCGACTGGCCGACGGCCACGTGGTCGTTACCTGTGACTGCGGCCACCACGACCGCTACCCGTACCGGGACTGATCCCCCGGGCCACTCCGGGGAGCGAAACCGCAAGACACAGGCCGACGGCGTCCCGAGGGTCGCCGGAATGTCCGGGACCTACACCCTGCTGGTGGAACTGCCCGACCCCGCCACCGTCGGGTTCGGCGCCGTGGGGGACCGGGACCTGCCGGCGGGGTGGTACGCCTACACCGGGTCGGCGTTCGGCCCCGGCGGGTTCGCCAGGGTGGACCGACACCGCCGGGTCGCCAGCGGGGACCACGACGCCCGCCACTGGCACGTCGACTACCTGCTCGGACACCCCGGGAGCGACGTCGGAGCCGTCGAGCGAACCGAGGGCGCGGACGTGGAGTGTGCCGTGGCCCGCCGCCTCGCCGACGCCGCGACCCCCGTCCGGGGCGTCGGCGCCTCCGACTGCGACTGTGGGACCCACCTCGTCCACTGTCCGGACCGGGATCGGCTGGCGCGGGCGGTCCGGGGGGCCCACCGGAACGCCGTGGAGTAGGGACCCCGACCGCCGTGGAGCGAGGACGTCGCTCGTCGTTGCGGAGGGAACGTCGACCGCCGCGGATCGGGGGACACCGTGGCGTCCGGGGGTGACTTCAACCGTTGTTTTACCCTCCGGCACTTTTTATACCAACCGGGTTCTACGGTGGTGTGTCGACAGGGACACTCCGGGGCGGTTCCGGTCCCGCCTGCCAGGAACCGTCCCGGTCCGCCGCCCTGTCGACGGGGGGTATCCGTCCCGGTCGCCGATGCACTGGGGGACGCCGGGTGCCTGCCACCCGCCGTGTCGGCGACCGGGGCACCGATGCCCCGACCAGTACGACCCCCGACCGTCCCCGCCCGAGGGCGGCCGGGGGTCCGATCGCCGGTTCGCCCTACCGCCGTTTTTTACGCCGTGTCGGCCCGTACCCGCTTCGGCCCGCCCGGTCCCCCTTCCGAGAGCCGTTCGGCGGTCGCCCGTGCCTCCCTGACCCGGCCCGGGATCCCCGCCCGTGCCGCGTAGTTCGCACAGACCGCGATCCCGCCGGGGAGTTCGAGGCCCTCCAGTGCCGCCCACGACCGGTCGTAGGCCGGCATCCCCGGTCGCACTCGCGCGACGGACAGGACCCGCGGGTCCTCGGCTCCGGTCACGTCGGCGAACTCCCGCGCGGCGACTCTCCCGAGGCGGTCGTCGGACCACCCGACTGCCCCGGGGTTCGCCGCCCCGCCGAGGTAGCAGGTGTAGAGCCGGTCCCGCCCGAAGGCGTCGGCGTTCCAGGTCGATCCCAGCAGCGCGTACCCGTCGTCCGGGACGAGACAGCCCATCCCCTCCCGCCCGACGGCGAGCGGTCGGCCGTCGACCGTCCGGGTTCGGACCACCCCGCCCGGTTCGGACCCGGCCTCGAACGTCGCGACGTCGAGGCCCCGCCGTTCACAGAAGTGGGTGAGCGCCAGTCCCGAGATCCCGGCATCGACGACGGCGACGTCGACCGCACTGCCGTCGAACCCGGGATCCGATCCGGGTTCGACTCCCCGTCCGCCGATCCCGCGGTCGGATCCGGGTCCGATCCCGCGGCCGCCGGTCTCCGGGCCGGATCCGGGACCGGCCCCCCAGTCGGCGGAGTCGTCACTCTCCATGGGCGGCAGTTGCACCCGGGGACGGGAGGCGGTTCTCCCGAACTGGTTCGACGGGACGGGAGTCACCCCGACCGGTTCGGACGGGCCGCAGGACGCGTTCCCCGGAACGAGAAGCGGGGTGTTAGCGGGCGGCGGCGGCGACGCGCTCCTTCTCCTCCTTCTTGTTGATGGCGGAGGTGGAGACGTCGTAGTTGGCGGCCCCGACCAGTTCGTCGGCGAGGGCCTCGTGGGCGGCGACCGGGGACTTGAACGTCGCCGAGTAGACGCCCTCGGCGATGAACATCAGCGCCTGGTCGACCCGGCGCTGGGGGGCCACGTCGACGGCCTGGGGGACGGAGATGCCACCGTACTTCAGGCGGACGGTCTCCTCGCGCGGGGCGGCGTTCTCGACGGCCTCGACCAGCACCTGGACCGGGTTCTCGCCGGTGCGGTCGTGGACCAGTTCGAAGGCGTCCTTGACGATGTTCGTCGCCATCTGCTTCTTGCCGGTGTTCTCGTCGGTCTGCATCAGGCGGGTGATGAGCCGCTCGACGATGGACACCTCGGACTTCTGGAACTGCTTGCCGGCGTGGCGGCCCATCGTGTGCGCGATGGGCGTGACCGTGATGTAGCGCTCGGTGCTCGGGTCGCTGTACTCGATGCCGGTGACGTCCCACTTGCCGAAGAGTTTGGCCTGGACGTCGCTCTCGCTCTCTGCGCTCATGTTAGCGCACCGGCTTTTCCGCGTTCCCGCGCACAAGTTCGATCAGGCTGACGCCGTTGACCTTCTCGACCTTGTAGTTCACGCCCGAGAGGTCGCCCATCGCGCGGCCCTTTGCCCCACCGATGCCCGCGATGGTGACCTCGTCGTGCTCGTCGATGAAGGAGATGGCGCCGTCGCCCGGGCAGAAGGCGGTGACCTGCTTCCCGTTCTTGATCAGCTGGACCCGCACGCACTTGCGGATGGCCGAGTTGGGCTGCTTGGCCTCGATGCCGACCTTCTCCAGTACGATGCCTCGACCCTGGGGGGCGCCCTCCAGGGGGTCGGACTTCTCGCGAAGTCCCCGCTCCCGGCGCGCGTACTCGGAGTCGGACCACCGGTGGTTCTGGCGGTCCTTCTTGAGCTTGCGCGCGGCGTATTTGCCGTTTGCCATAGTACGCCTTCGTTCCCCACGGAGCCACTTAAGCATCCCCTTTCGCCCCCGCCCCGTCGGCGGTTCCCACGACCCCCGAATCACCCTGATCGGCGGGTCTCACTCGCCTGATCGTTCGGCCTCACTCGACGGATCGTCGGGGCCGACTCGCCTCAGTCCGCCGGGATCGCACAGGTGTCGGCGTACTCGACGTCCGCGACCGACTCGATGGCCGGATCGTCGCCACAGACCGGGCACTCCGGGTTCCGCCGGACCGGCACCGTCTCGAAGCTCATCCCGGCCGCGTCGTACATCAGCAGGCGGCCGTCCAGCGTCTCTCCGACCCCGATCAGGTGCTTGACGACCTCTGTGGCCTGGATCGCACCCACCGTCCCGGGCAGGGCGCCGAGGACGCCGACCTCGGCGCAGTCCGGGACCGTCCCGGGTTCGGGGGCCTCCGGGAAGAGACACCGGTAGCACGGCCCCTCCCGGGTGAAGGTGGTGACCTGGCCCTCGAAGCGGTAGACCGCGCCGTGGGAGAGCGGCAGGTCGGCGAACACGCAGGCGTCGTTGAGGAGGAAGCGCGTCCGGAAGTTGTCGCTGCAGTCGACGACCACGTCGTGGCCGTCGATCAGGTCCCGGACGTTGTCGGCGGTCACCGTCACGTCGCGGGGGTCGACGTCGACGTCCGGGTTCAGGTCGCGGACGAACTCGGCGGCACTGTCGGCCTTCGGTCGCCCCACGTCGGCGTCGGCGTGGATCACCTGGCGCTGGAGGTTCGAGCGCTCGACGACGTCGCCGTCGGCGATCGACAGGCGCCCGACGCCGGCGGCGGCGAGGTACTGGATCGCGGGCGACCCCAGGCCCCCCGCGCCGACCACCAGGACCGACGCATCGAGGAGCGCCGCCTGTCCCGCCGGTCCGATCTCGTCCATGATCACGTGCCGGGAGTACCGGTCCAGTTGCTCGGGGTCCAGGTCGAGGGTCATTACCGGTCCTTGGGGGCGTTCGCACAAGAGGCTGTGGACCCCGGCCCGAGAGATCGTCGCGTATGCACGGCGCCCGACCTACAGGTCGAGGTCGTAGATGCCCCCGAACTTCTCGCGGGCGTAGTCGAGGTAGTAGTCGGCGGTGAGGTCCTCGCCCGTCGCCCGCCGGATCAGTTCGTCGGTCCGGTAGCGACAGCCGTGCCGGTGGACGTTCCCGGTCAGCCACTCCATGATGGGGTCGAACTCCCCGTCACGGATCAGGCCGTCGGCGTCGTCGAGCTCCCGCCGGAGGGCGGCGTCGAGTTGCGCGGCCAGCACGCTCCCGAGCGAGTAGGTCGGGAAGTAGCCGAACGAGCCGTGGCTCCAGTGGATGTCCTGGAGACAGCCCTCGCCGTCGTCCTCGGGGCGGACCCCGAGGTACTCCTCGTACTTGTCGTTCCAGACCGCCGGGACCTCGGAAACGTCGAGGTCGCCGGCCACCAGCGCCCGCTCTATCTCGTAGCGGACCGCGATGTGGAGGTGGTAGGTGAGTTCGTCGGCCTCCACCCGGCGAGGTTGTCGGGTCGGATCCGGTTCGCGGCCTCGAAGGCCGCCCGCGGGGTCGTCGAGAGGCCCGGGAACCGGTCCTCGACCGCCGGCAGGAACAGCTCCCAGAACGGCTCGGTCCGGGCGACGTGGTTCTCCCAGAACCGCGACTGGGACTCGTGGACGGTCATGTCCCGCGACTCCCCCAGCGGCGTCCCGTAGTGCTCGTCGGGCAGCCCCAGGGTGTAGGAGGCGTGGCCGAACTCGTGGACGGTGCTCGTCAGCGCCCCGAGCGGGTCCTCGGGGTCGCACACAGCGACTCGCCCTCGTGCCACTCGTGTTCGACGTCCCACACCAGGAGGGCGTGGTCGAACTCGACGGCGTCGTCTGGGAACGACTCGAAGTAGCTCGCCGACGCCGCCTCGACCGACAGCGCGGAGACGTTCCACTCGAAGGGCCGGACCTCCAGGGCGTCGTACCCCTCGTCGGCGGGCGAGTAGCCGAGCGACCCGTCCCGGAGGAACGACGACGCCGCCGCGACGGAGTCGAACACCGAATCGTCGGGCAGCGACGACGCCCGCTCCCCGGCGACCTCGATCCGACACTCCCCGTCCCGGCTCTCCATCCGGAGTTCGTACCGGTCCCCCGACTCGTGGACCTCGAAGGTCGCGGGGTGGTGGACGCCGGGGAACACCCGCCCGCCGAGACACCGGTTGAGCGCCGAGTCGGTGTCCCGGCGCGGGACGAACACTGCCGGCTCCGGCCCCGACTCCCCGGGCACCTCGACCGCGATCCGGTGGGCCGCGTTCTCCGAACTCGTCCCGAGTCGGGCCGGGACCCCGCGGGGCCGGACGTCCCGGAGCCGGATGCAACAGGTCCCCCCGATCCCCCACCCGTCGACGGTCCGTGGCGCGAACTCCCCGGGCAGGGCGTCGTCGAGGACCCCCGGGTCGACCCGGTAGTTGACGAGGATCCGGCGGTCGATCACCCCGCGGATGGGTGGTAGCATGGCTGGGAGTTAGTTCCCCGGCACCTTCACTCTGTGCGAACGTCCCCGTCGGTCACGAACTGGTCGCCGTCGACGGGGATCATCGAGTGCCCGCGGTCGGGCGGTCCGTCGTCGGCCCCCTCGTCGTAGGGGGCGTACCGCCCGCGCCATCGCTCGTGCCCCTGCAGGTCGGTCCGGACGACGACGGTCCCGTCGGCGTCGTGGCCGAACAGTCCGAACCCGTCCGACCGGACCACGAGGTCGTCGACGCCCCGCCCGTCCCCGGCGTCGTGGGTCCGCGTCCAGTCGACGCGCCAGTCCGGCCCGCGCCGCTGGATCCACCACCCGTCGGCGGTCGTTCCGGCCAGGCCGACGCCGGATCCGTCGGCGACGGCGGCCGCCGGCCCGTCGTCCGGGAGGTCAAACGTCGCGTCCCGGACGCGTCCCGTCAGGCTTCCAGGTGGCGACCCAGACCCCGGTGGACGCGTCGTCGCGGGGTCCGACCGCGACCAGCGACGGCGACGGGCCCGTAACGACGAGATCTGTCAGGCTCCGACCCTCACCGGGCCGGTCCGACTACCGCTCGTCCGCCTGCCGGTCGGTCCCGACCACCACCGCACCTGGCGGATCGCCCGCCTCCGTCCAGCCGACGGCGTACCCGTCGCCGACCGCGGCCGCGTGGACCGGCCCGTCCGGCGTCCCGTCGTAGGCCCGCGCCAGTCCTGGTCGAACGGGCCGTCGGTGCCCTCGACGCCGCGGTCGACCACGACGGCGAGCATCGGATCCCCGTCGTCGACGCCGGCGAGCAGGTAGCCGTCCTCGCGGGCGACGAGGTCGTCGGCGCGGTCACCCCACTGGGATCCGCGGTGGCGCCGCCCCGGACGGCCACCCCAGTCGAACGGCGCGACGACCCCGTTGCTTCCGTCCCCGGACTCGGCGTACCCACAGAAGACGAACGGCTTCCCCGGGCCCCGGGTCACGTCGAGGAACCCCTGGGTGGCAGTGCGCCCGGACCGCCGGGACCAGACGATCCCGGAGTCGTCACGTGGACTCGACCCCAGACTCGCGATACCTGGTACCAGGACCGACGGGGCGGCACCCGACCGGAGGATCCGGCGGCGGGTCGTCCCCTCCGGGGACCGAACGCTCCCCATGGCCGGACGATCCGACGAGTCGGGTAAGTGCTTTCTGTGGCCGCCGACCCCCACGTCGATCGCACTTGGTGGCGGAGAAGCGGATACTCGCGGCGCTACGCGGTGCTCGCGGGGTGGTTGCGGAGAAGCACCGAGGAGGAGATTCGAACCACGGTCGATCGCTTCCTCGCTCGCGGTGCTCGCGAGACTGCGCTCTCCCTGCTTCAAATCT